>NZ_JBIDCA010000004.1:0-117651 GCF_043204345.1 Streptomyces sp. NPDC047917 | reverse complement strand
ATCGCTACCCCGCCCACCGGCCCCCCCCCCCCCCCCCCCCCCGGGGGGGGGGGGGCCCCCCCCCCCCCCCACCCCCCCCCCCCCCCCCCCCGCGGGGGGGCCCCCCCCCCCCCCCCCCCCCCCCCCCCCCGCCCGCGCATCAACCCACCCGCACAAGGAGGTGCCCAGCCATGACCACCCACCGCATCCGCGTCGGTATCGACGTGGGCGGAACCTTCACCGACGCCGTGGCCGTAGACGCCACGACCCTCGAACTGCTGGGGCAGGTGAAGGTTCCCACCAGCCACCACCACGAGGACGGCGTCGCCCACGGCATCGTCGAGGCACTCGACCGGCTGCTGGAACAGACCGGCCACGCCGCCGAGGACGTCGCTTTCCTGGCCCACGGCACGACACAGGCTACCAACGCCCTGCTGGAGGGCGATGTCGCCACCGTCGGGCTGATCGGCATCGGCACCGGCCCCGGCGCCGTGCTCACCCGCCGGCTCGCCTCGCTCGGCAGACTCGAACTCGCCCCGGGCAAGCGGCTTCCGCTCGCCTACGCCCATGTGGCCGACCCCGAGGACGCGGACGAGGTGCGCACCGCCGTCGACGCCGTCACCAGGGAAGGCGCCCAGGTCCTCGTCGCCAGCGAACCGTTCGGCGTCGACCGGCCGGAGGGCGAACAGGCGGTCCTCGAAGCGGCCCGCCCGCGCGGACTGCCGATGACGGCCGCACACGAGATCACCTCGCTGTACGGACTCGCCAAGCGGACCCGAACCGCCGTGGTCAACGCCGCGATCCTGCCGCGCATGCTGGCCACCGCCGACCTCGTGGACGCCTCCATCACCAAGGCCGGGGTGAACGCGCCGCTGATGGTGATGCGGTGCGACGGCGGAGTGATGTCGCTCGACGAGATGCGCCGGCGTCCGCTGCTGACCGTGCTCTCCGGCCCCGCCGCGGGGGTCGCGGGCGCGCTGATGCAGGAACGGATCAGCGAGGGCCTCTTCCTGGAGACCGGCGGCACCTCCACCGACATCAGCGTCGTGCGCCGGGGCAAGGTCGCCGTCCGGCACGCCACCATCCTCGGCAAGGCGTCCTACCTCTCCGCGCTCGACGTACGGACCGTCGGCGTCGGCGGCGGGTCCATGGTCCGGATCGACGGCGGCAAGGTCGTCGGCGTCGGGCCCCGCAGCGCGCACATCGCCGGACTGCCGTACGCCTGCTTCGCCACGCTCGACGAACTGCGCGACGCGCGGATCACCACCGTCCGGCCGATGGCGGGCGACCCCGACGACTACGCCGTGATCGACGCGGCCGGCGGGCGGTACGCGATCACGATGACCTGCGCGGCCAACGCACTGGGCCGGGTGCCCGAGGGCGACTTCGCCCGTTGCGACCAGGACGTGGCCCGCGCCGCCCTCGCCCCGCTGGCCGCCGCGCTGTCCACCGATGTCGCCACCGCGGCGGCCCGGCTCCTCGACGCCGGCACCGAACAGGTCAGGGCCGTCACCGACGCCATGATCCGCGACTACCGGCTGGAGAAGGACACCGCGGTCCTGGTCGGAGGCGGCGGGGGCGCCGCGTCCGTGACCCCGCACCTGGCCTCCGTCACCGGCCAGGAGGGCCGGATCGCCCGGCACAGCGAGGTCATCAGCCCCATCGGGGTCGCCCTCGCACTGGTCCGCGAGCAGATCGAACGGATCATCCCGGGCGCCGGCCAGGAACAGATCCTCGCCGTCCGCGCCGAGGCCGAGGCGGCCGTCGTCGCCCAGGGCGCCGCCGCCGACGGCGTGGAGGTGGAGGTGACGGTGGACCCGCAGACCAGCACCGTACGGGCGGTGGCCACCGGCGCCACCGAACTGCGTACCCAGGACCGCGCCCACCGCGCCGACGGGGACGAACGGCTGCGCGCCGCCGCGGCCAGCCTCAAGGCCGACCCGGCGGACGTGAGCATCCTCGCCACCACCCCCGCCCACACCGTCTACGGCACCGAGATCCGGCGCCGCTTCCGCGCCACCCGGCACCCCGTCCGGGTCGTCGACGCCGACGGTGTCGTCCGGCTGCACGCCCCCGACGCCCTGGTCGAGACGACCACCGTCGCCGCCGCCCCCGGGACAATCGCCCGGCTCGTCGGCGAGGCCACCTCGTACGGCGACGGCGGGGTCCGCGCCCCCGCCCTGCGGCTGCTCCTCGGCTCCCGCATCGCCGACCTCTCCGGCGTACTGGACCCGCAGCCCCTGCTCGCCCTGGCCCGCAGCGAACTGGGCACCCGCGCGGCCGACGAGCCCGTGGTCGCGGTCGTGGAGGCGAGAACATGACCACCACCGTCGGCCTCGCCGCCACCGACGACATCGAGTTCGGCGTGCGGCTCCTGGCGGCCACCCCCACGCACGAAGGGCGCGACCCCGAGCTGCTGCGCCACTGGGCCACCGTGGCGACGGAGTTCGGCGCCCGGCTCGCCCCCACCCCGTCCCGCGCCCGGATCGTCGAACGCGACGGCGGGCTGGAACACGGCCTCCTCGCCCGCTACACCTCACGCCCCGCGACCGTCGAGCTGTACACCGACACCCTCGCCCGCGCCGAGGCCCTGGTCGACGAGAACGGCTGGCGCCACTGGTACCCGGCGGGCTCGGTGCGCGCCGCGGCCCTCGCGCACGAGGCCGTCCACGAACAGCTCCATCACGGCCCGGCGAAAGCGGCACTGAAACAGGCACTCGGCCATGTCGTGCTGCGGATCGGACGCCGACGCCTGTACGGCCATGTCGCCGGGGCCGAGGAGATCGCCGCCCACGCGCACGCCCGCACCGCCTGCGGACTCGGCCGCAGCCCGCTGCTGCTGACCGCCGCACTCGCCGCGCACCACACCACCGCCCCGCACGCGCACGGAAGAGAGAAGTAACGCCATGGGCGTCGTCATCCTCCTCGTCATGGCGGCCGGTGTCGCCGCGATGCTCACCCGGAAACTCCCCACGGCCTTCGCGCTCGTCGTCCTGGCCGTCGTCATCGCCCTCGTCGCGGGCGCCCCGCTCACCGGCAGGAACAGCGTCCTGGACACCGTCCTCCAGGAAGGCGCATCCGCCCTCGCCGCCACCATGATCGCCATCCTGCTCGGCTCCTGGCTCGGCAAGCTCCTGGACGAGACCGGCATCGCGGGCACCCTCGTCCGCAAGATCGTCGAATTCGGCGGCGACCGCCCGGTCGTGGTGGCCCTCGGCGTCCTCGCCGTCTCCACCCTCGTCGGTACGGTGACGGGGTCCGCGCCCGCGGCGATGCTCGCCGGAATCATCGGCATCCCCGCGATGATCGCCGTCGGCATCCCCAAGGTCACCGCGGCCGGCACCATCCTCATGGGCATCGCGGCGGGCATGCCGTTCGAACTCCCCGTCTGGCAGTTCTTCTCGACCGCCCTCGAACTGCCCGTCCCCACCGTGCGAGGCTTCATGGTCAAACTGTTCCCGTTCGCGCTTGCCGCCGCGGTCCTCTTCGTCCTCGTCGAGTCCCGCCGACGGGGCGTCGAGCACACCTGGTCCGCCAAGTCCCTCACCCCGAAGCCGCGTTCCGGCCGGCGCGCCCGGCTCGGCGACGCCCCCTGGTACGCGCTGCTCACCCCGGTCGTACCGCTGGTGCTGGCCCTCGGCCTCGACGTGGCCATCATTCCCTCGCTGCTCGCCGGCGTGCTGTACTGCCTGGTCACCACCACCCGGCCGCGCGAGATGAACAAGCGGCTGCTGCGCACCCTGTACGGCGGCTTCGAGGTGGCCGCCGCACCGATCACCCTGTTCATCGCCATCGGCGTCCTGCTCGCGGCCGTGAAACTGCCCGGGGCGATCGACGCGCTGGAACCCCTGGTCAAGGCGGTCAGCCCGCAGAACGCGGTCCTCTTCGTGCTCGTCTTCACCGTCCTGGTGCCGCTCTGCCTCTACCGGGGACCGCTCAACGTCTTCGGTCTCGGCGCGGGCATCGCCGGTGTCCTGATCGCCGCCGGGATCTACCCCGCCACCGCGGTGCTGGGCCTGGCCACCTCGTACAACCAGGTGTTCGGCGTCGCCGACCCCACGAGCACCCAGACCGTGTGGAGCGCGCAGTACGCGGGCGTCACCCCGCAGCAGGTGATGATCCGCACCCTGCCCTACGTGTGGGCCGTAGCCCTCGGCGGCTTCTGCGTGACCGCCGCCACCTGCCTCTGACACGTTCACCCGGGCTCTCGCCCGCGTAGGGGGCGGGGCCCGGGGCCCCGCCCTTTACGCGTCCGCGACCGAGTCGAAGGGCACCTCGTCCCGGGCCACGCCCCGTGCGTCCGCGTCGACGGAGCGGCGCAGGGCCTCGTGGAGCTTGGCCGGGGTCAGCACGCCGAGGAACCGGGAGCCGTCCAGTACCGCCACCCACCCCGCGTCGTGCTGGAGCATCTCGCTGAACGCCTGCTTCAGCGGGGCGCCGACCGGAACCCAGGCGTCCATCCTGCGGGCCAGTTCGCCGACCGTGCCGTGCCCGCCGGCGATCCGCAGCGCGTCCGCCGCCACCCAGCCGTGCAGATCGCCCTCGCCGTTCAGCACCACCGCCCAGCGGGCACCCGCCCTGCCCAGCCGGGCCGCCGCCGGACCGGCCGGTTCGTCCAGCCGGGCGACCGGCGGCTCCTGGAGGTCCTCCGGCTCGATCGTGGTGACCGAGAGCCGCTTCAGGCCCCGGTCGGCGCCGACGAACCGCGCCACGTACGGGGTCGCGGGTGCCCCGAGCACGGCGCCCGGAGTGTCGAACTGCTCGATGCGCCCTGCCCCGTACACCGCGATCCGGTCGCCCATCCGGACCGCCTCCTCGATGTCGTGGGTGACCATCAGGACCGTCTTGCGGACCGTGGCCTGGAGGCTCAGGAACTCGTTCTGCAGCCGCTCGCGCACCACCGGGTCGACCGCACCGAACGGCTCGTCCATCAGCAGCACCGGCGGATCCGCGGCCAACGCCCTTGCCACCCCCACCCGTTGGCGCTGACCGCCGGAGAGCTGCGCGGGGTAGCGGGAACCGTAGGTCTTCGGGTCCAGGCCCACCAGATCCAGCAGCTCGGCCGCCCGCTCCCGGGCCCTCGCCCGCCTCCAGCCGACCAGCGCGGGAACGGTCGCGGTGTTGTCGAGGACCGTGCGGTGCGGGAAGAGACCGACCTGCTGGATGACGTAGCCGATCCGGCGGCGCAGCTTCACCGGGTCGACCCCGGAAATGTCCTCGCCGTCGACGAGGATCCGGCCCGACGACGGTTCGATCAGCCGGTTGACCATCATCATGGTGGTCGTCTTGCCGCAGCCCGACGGCCCGACGAGGGTGACCAGCTCGCCCTCGGCGACCTCGAAGGACAGCTCGTCGACCGCGGTCGTACCGTCCGGATACACCTTGCCGACCTGCTCGAACCGGATCATGCCTGCACGGTAGGAGGTGCCCGGGCGGCCCGCACACGGGCCGCGACCGTCCGTGTCGGTGCCGTGTGCTGAACTGTCCGTGGCACATCTGATTCAGGAGCACCTTGTGAGCAGCTACCGGCACCCCGGCATCGTCTTCACCGACCGCTATTTCACGGTCCCGCTCGACCACGGCGATCCGGGCGGTGAGCAGATCGAAGTCTTCGGCAGGGAGGCCGTGGCGAGTGGCCGGACCGGCGAGGAGCTGCCGTGGCTGGTCTATCTGGAGGGCGGCCCGGGCTTCGGCGCCCGGCGGTTCGTCGGCACGGAGGCCTGGCTGGGACGGGCCGTGCAGGAGTTCCGGGTGCTGCTGCTCGACCAGCGCGGCACCGGCCTCTCCACCCCCGCCAACCGGCAGACCCTGCCGCTGCGCGGCGGCCCGCGCGAGCAGGCCAACTACCTCACCCGCTTCCGGTCCGACAGCATCGTGCGTGACTGCGAGCTGATCCGCCCGCAGCTGACCGGCGGCGAACCGTGGACGGTCCTCGGCCAGTCCTTCGGCGGCTTCTGCGCGGTCCGCTATCTGTCGGCCGCGCCCGAAGGGCTCAGGGCCGTCCTGATCACCGGCGGGCTGCCCGCGCTCGACGCGCACGCCGACGACGTGTACCGGGCCGCCTACCCCCGCGTCGAGCGCAAGGTCGCCGCGCACTACGCCCGCTACCCGCAGGACGTCGAGCGCGCCCGGGAGATCGCCGCCCATCTCCTCGAACACCCCACCGACAGCGCGGGACACCGTCTGACCGCCGAGGGCTTCCAGTCCCTCGGCATCATGCTGGGCGGCGGCAGCGGCAGCCACCAGCTGCACTACCTGCTGGAGAACGCCTTCGTCCGCACCCCGCACGGCACCGAGCTCTCCGACACCTTCCAGGAGGCCGTGCGCACGGCCTCCTCGTTCGCCGGGCACCCGCTGTACGCGCTGCTCCACGAGGCGATCTACGGTCAGGACGAGCGGCCCACCGACTGGTCCGCCGAGCGGGTCCGTGCCGAATTCCCGCAGTTCGACGCGGCCACGGCGCTCAAGTGCGACTCCCCGGTGCTCTTCACCGGGGAGAGCATCCACCCCTGGCACTTCGAGGTGGACCCGGCGCTGCGCCCGCTGCGCGAGACCGCCGGGCTGCTGGCCGCCCGCACCGACTGGGCGCCGCTGTACGACACCGAGCGCCTGGCGGCCAATCGGGTGCCGGTCGCGGCGGCCGTGTACCACGACGACATGTACGTCGACACGGAACACGCGCTGCGCACGGCCGCGTCGATCCGGGGCCTGCGCACCTGGGTGACCAACGAGTACGAGCACGACGGGCTGCGCGCGGGCGGACCGCGGGTGCTGGACCGGCTGCTCGCCCTGGTCCGGGACGACGCCTGACCTTCTTCGTGAGCGGTCCGGCCCCGTTCGGGAGCGGGAGGAGCCGGCCGGCTCCTCCCGCTCCCGGCGTCACAGGCGTCAGCCCCGAAGAGCGTGCAGCGTGTCGTCCAGACCGGCGGCCGTGCGCGGGGCCCGGTTGTACGGCAGCTTCGACAGGGCCGCCGCCATGCCGCACGTATTGCTCACGGCGGAGAACACCAGGCCGGATCCGACCCCGGCGGATATCCAGCGCGCCACGGGGAACCGCACCCCGGCGAGCAGTCCGGCCACCACGAGCGAACCCGCGGCGAGCCGCACCTGACGCTCCATCGGCCAGGTCGCACGGGCGCCGGCGGGGTGGTCGAGATCGCGTCCCTCGCCCGCCCAGGCCGAGGTGCCGCCGGTAAGCGTCGCGGCGTCGACGTCGGCGGCGGCGAGAATGTCGCAGGCCCGGGTGGAGCGGACCCCGGACGCGCACACCATCAGCAGCGGGCCGCGGGCTGCTGCGGACTTCAGCGCGGGAACGGCCTCGGAGAGGCGGTCCAGCGGGATGTTCAGCGCACCGGGAACGTGCCCGGAGGCGTATTCGCCGGGGGCCCGCACATCTATGACGGTGAACTCCGCGATACGGGCCGCGGCCTGGGCGGGGGAGAGGGAGAGGGGGCTGGTCACGAGCTGTGTTTCCTTTCGTTCACCGGGGTTCGGGAGGAACGCGGTCCGCCCTTCCCCGGTCGGGCTAGAATACCCCTTGGGGTATCAGGAGGAGGATGCGTGGAACTCGACATGGCGGCCGACGAACTGAAGTCGGTCCTCAACCGCCTTCGCCGTGCACAGGGCCAGCTCGCCGGAGTGATCCGGATGATCGAGGAGGGCCGGGACTGCGAGGACGTGATCACGCAGATGGCGGCGGTGTCCCGGGCGCTGGACCGGGCCGGCTTCGCGATCATCGCGACGGGTCTCCAGCACTGCATGGCCGACGGTGGCAGCGAGCCGGAGGACCGGGACCGGATGCGGTCGCGGCTGGAGAAGCTCTTCCTCTCGCTGGCCTGAGCCGGCCGGGGGCGGCGCCGTGGCTCATGCCACGGCGTCGATGAGCATGAACACGGCCACGGCCAGCAGCGCCGCGCCGAAGATCCGTTGCAGGGTGGCCGTGGACACCTTCGCGGCGAGCCGCCGCCCGTCCCAGGCACCGAGCACCGCCGTCGCGGTGAACGGGGCGATCACCGACCAGTCCAGCGCGGTGGGCGTGGCGAGACGGGTGACCAGCGCGGCCACGGAGTTCACCGTGATGACCAGCAGGCTGGTCCCGACCGCCGCGGTCATCGGGAGGGCGACCACGGTGACCAGCGCGGGGACCACCAGGAACCCGCCGCCCACACCGAGGAACCCGGTCACCGCGCCGAGCCCGGCACCCGTCCGGGCGACCCGTCCGGCGGACGCGCCGCCCGCACCGGCTTGCGGCTGCGTACCGGGTCCGGCCTGCGGCCCCGGACCGCGTCCGGTTTCCTGCCCCGTACCGGTCCGGGGCCGCAGCATCCGCACCGCGGCGACCGCGGCGAGCACCGCGAACCCCGCGGTCAGCGCCCCGGCCGGGACGCGTACCGACAGCGCTCCGGCGACCGCGGCCGGAACGATCCCGGCCGCCGCGAAGAGCCCTCCGGTACGCCAGCGGACCCCGCCCTCCCTGGCATGGGCGACCAGCCCGGTGAGGGACGTCGCGATGACGATGAGCAGCCCGGCGGTGGTCGCCGCGGCCGGGGCGAAGCCGAGCGGATAGATCAGCGCGGGGACGGCGAGCACGCTCCCGCCGCCCCCGAGCCCGCCGAGCGCCAGGCCGACCACCGCGCCGGCGACCAGCGCCACGATCAGAGCGGTCACGCCGCGGAGGGCGAGGTCGCGGTGGCGGCGACACTCAGGCCGGCCGCTGCCGCCGCGCCGAATCCGTCGTCGACGGCCACCACCTCGCGTCCCGCCGCATCCAGCATCGACGCGGCGATCGCCGCCCGTGCCCCGCCCGCGCAGTGCACCCACACCACGCCGGGCGGCACCTCGCCCAGCCGCCGGGGCAGCTCGTGCAGCGGAATGTGCACCGCCCCCGCGATCGCACCACCGAGGTACTCGGTGTTCCTGCGCACATCGAGCACCACCGGGTCCTCGCCCCGCTCCCGGGCGGCCGCCAGGCCCGCGAAGTCGGACCTGAGCAACGACCGCGGCGCCGTCGCCGGGTCCGTCCAGTCCTCGGGACCACCGGTGGCGGCGGCCACCGGACGTTCCATCCCGACCCGGGACAGCTCCCGCTGCGCGTGCGCGATGTCGGCGGCGGTACCGGCCAGCAGGGTGACCGGCCGGCCCCACGGGATCAGCCAGGCCAGATACGTCGCGAGCGGGCCGTCGCCCTCGAAGTTGAACGATCCGGCGACATGTCCCTCGGCGAACGCGACCCGGCTGCGCAGGTCCACCACCCACTCGCCCGCGGCCAGCCGCCGGGCTATCTCCCCGGCGTCGGCCGGCCGGGGCGGGGTCAGGTCGAGCGGGGCCGGCCCGGCGGCATTGGCCGGGCCCATGTGCGCGTAGTACGCGGGGACGTCGTCCAGTCCGGCGAGCAGCCCGGCGACGAAGGTGTCCACGTCCTCGACCAGTGCGTCGTTCCGGCGGCGCTCGTCGCCGATCGTCGTGGCCGAGCCCTCCGCCTGCGAGGACGAACAGAAGCTGCCGAAACCGTGCGTGGGCAGCACGGGCACCTCGTCCGCGAGCTCATGGGCGAGCCGGTGCGCGGAGGCGTGCTGGGCGCGGGCCAGTTCGGCGGTGAGCCGGGGTTCCACCAGGTCGGGCCGGCCCACGCCGCCGATCAGCAGTGACCCACCGGTGAAGGCGGCCACGTTGCGGCCGTCCTCCGCCAGCACGTACGAGGTGTGGTGCGGGGTGTGCCCGGGGGTGGCGAGGGCGCGCAGCGTGAGGCCGTCGTCGACCGGCGCGATGTCACCGTCCGCGACCGCGACCCGGTCGAAGGAGACCCGCGCCGCGGCGGGCACCAGATAGCGGGCCCCGGTGACGCGCGCCAGCTCCAGGCCGCCCGTCACGTAGTCGTTGTGCAGATGCGTCTCCACCACCAGGGCGATCCGAACGCCGCGCCGGGCGGCGGCGGCGATGACCCGGTCGATGTCGCGCGGCGGATCCACGACCGCGGCGGCCCGCTGCCCGCCGGCCAGATAGCTGCGGTTTCCGAGGCCCGCGGTCTCGATGGTGTCGACGAAGAACACGACACGGCTCCTTCCGTGATGGTTTACCCCGGGGGGTATCTCTGCAGCAGGCTAACACCAATACCCCGGGGGGTATTTCTGGCGTCGGTTGAGACGTACGCGACGCCGGGGAGGCGCATCCGGAACGCGCGGCGGGGGCGATCGGCGGCGGCTAGCCTGCCGGCATGACGGAGCAGCTGGAACCCATGCCCACCGACTGGCGGCGCGCCCTGGCCGTGGTCGCGCACCCCGACGACCTGGAGTACGGCTGCGCCGCGGCGGTCGCGGGCTGGACCGACGAGGGCCGCGAGGTCGTCTACCTCCTCGCCACCCGCGGCGAGGCCGGCATCGACACACTGGAACCGGAGGAGTGCGCGCCGCTGCGCGAGCGCGAGCAGCGGGCGAGCGCCGCCGTCGTCGGTGTCTTCGGAGTGGAGTTCCTGGATCACCGGGACGGTGTGATCGAGTACGGCCTCCCGTTGCGCCGGGACATCGCCGCCGCCATCCGCAGGCACCGCCCCGAGCTGGTCATCACGCTCAATCACCGGGACACCTGGGGCGGCGTCGTCTGGAACACCCCCGACCACCGCGCGGTCGGCCGCGCCACCCTGGACGCCGCCGCCGACGCGGGCAATCGTTGGATCTTTCCGGAACTCGCGGAGGCGGAGATCCTGCCGTGGAACGGGGTGCGATGGGTCGCCGTCGCCGGGTCGGACGCGCCCACCCACGCCGTCGACGCGACGGCCGGGCTGGAGCGCTCGGTGGAGTCGCTGCTGGCGCACCGCACGTACATCGAGGCGCTGACGGACGAGGACCCCGAGGTGTACTGCCGCGCCTTCCTGACCGGTCGGGCGCGCACCGAGGGGGAGCGCTTCGGCGGCCGCCCGGCCGTCACGTTCGAACTGTTCACCCGCTGACCCGGGTCCGGGGTCCACCCGGAATCACGGTTGTCCGTGTTCGGTGCGGCGCACACGCGGGTACTGCTTCTGAGGGAAAACCCGCAGGTCCACGTGCCGATGTTGTCCAGACCATTGACATGTCAGCGCCACGATGTTGAATTCGGTCATGTTCCGTTGCGCGACTCTGATGACTTGAGTGATCAATGGAGGACCTGTGACGCCTCGCCCACCCCGCCTCACCGCGCTCGCCGCGGCGGCGACCCTGCTCGTCGGTGGTCTGCTGACCGCCGTCCCGGCGGCCCAGGCAGCCGGCGACGCCCCCGCCGCGCCCCCCGCCGAGGCCGCGGCCGGCCGCACCGCCCCCGCCGTCACGCCGACCCCGCAGTCCGTGAAGCCCCGCACCGACCGGATCACCATCAGCCCGACCGTCACCCTGGTGGCGGGCAACACCTCCGACGAGTCCGCCCTTCAGGTCGTGGAGAGCGCGCTGCGCCGGGCCGGCGCACAGCGGGTCGTACGCGCCGACAGACCCGCCCGAAGCGGTCTCACCGTCCATGTCGGTGACTCGGCCGCACTCGCCGCGCAGCGGATCGAGGGCCCGGACGCGCTGCCCGCCGACGGCTATGTGCTCGGCATCGGGGCCGGTCGCGTCGTCCTCGCGGGCAAGGACACCACGGGCACGTACTACGCCGCGCAGACGCTGCGCCAGATCCTCCCGGAATCCGGGCACCCGGGAGCCGGTGTCGCCGGGCTCGCGGTGCGCGACTGGCCCGGCACCGCGCTGCGCGGCGTCATCGAGGGGTTCTACGGCACCCCGTGGTCGCACGAGGCCCGCCTCGACCAGCTCGACTACTACGGCGAGCACAAGATGAACATCTACGTGTACTCGCCCAAGGACGACGACTACCTCCGCGCGAAGTGGCGCGACACCTATCCGGCCGACCGGCTCGCCCAGATCGAGGAACTCGCCGACCGGGCCGCGCAGCGGCACGTGGAGTTCACCTACGCGCTCTCGCCCGGCCTCTCCGTCTGCTACAGCTCGGACGCCGACGCCAAGGCGCTGGTGGAGAAGTTCCAGACCATCTGGGACATCGGCGTACGCACCTTCGCGGTGCCGCTCGACGACATCAGCTACACCGACTGGAACTGCGCCGAGGACAAGGCGAAGTGGGGGACCGGCGGCGGCGCCGCGGGTGCCGCGCAGGCGTATCTGCTCAACCGGGTCAACAAGGAGTTCATCGCCACCCACCCGGGTGCCCAGCCGCTCCAGATGGTCCCGACCGAGTACTACAACGTCTCCGCCTCGCCGTACAAGAAGGCGCTCTCCGAACAGCTCGACCCCGATGTCCTGGTCGAGTGGACGGGCGTCGGCGTCGTCGCTCCGACGATGACCGTCGCCCAGGCCGAGGCCGCCCGCACGGTCTTCAACCACCCGATCCTGACCTGGGACAACTACCCGGTCAACGACTACGCCACGAACCGGCTGCTGCTCGGCCCGTTCAGCGGCCGCGAGAAGGGCCTGCCCGGCAAGCTGGCCGGGATCACGGCGAACCCGATGATCCAGCCGTACGCCTCGAAGCTCGCGCTGTACACCGTCGCGGACTACGCGTGGAACGACGCCGCGTACGACCCCCGTGCCTCGTGGGGCGAGGGCCTGAAGGAGTACGCGGGCGGTGACCCGCGCACCCGGAAGGCGCTGCGGGCCTTCGCCGACGTGAACTACAGCTCGGCGCTCAACAAGGACCAGGCCCCCGAACTGGCGGCGGAGTTCGCCCGCTACTGGAAGTCCGGCGACGCCGCCCGGCTCGCCTCCGCACTCGGCGAGCTCGGCGCGGCTCCCGGCCGGCTGCGCGACGGCCTGCCGGACCGCGGCTTCATCGCCGACTCGGGTCCCTGGCTGGACGCCACCGGGTCCTGGGCCACCGCGGCCCGCACCGCTCTGCGCATGGTCGAGGCGGCCCGTGCCGGAAAGGGCGCGCAGGCCTGGGAGCTGCGGCAGCAGTTGCCCGCGCAGGTCACCGAGGCGAAGTCCTTCACCTACACCGGGCTCGACGGGCGCAAGGTGCCGGTCCTGGTCGGCGACGGCGTCCTCGACCGGTTCATCGACGCGGCGAACGCCGAGCACGACCGGATCCTCGGCGTGAGCGGCCGGCCCACGGCCTCGACCGGTCTGGGCACGTACCAGAGCAATTCCGTCGCCCGGATGCTGGACGGCGACGACTCCACCTACTTCTGGAGCGACGGCGCGCCCGCCGCGGGTGACGCGATCACCGTGGACCTCGGCCGGGTCCGGGACATCGGCCCCGTCGCCCTCGCCATGGGCAAGCCGGGCAGCACCGAGGACTACCTCCACCAGGGGGTGCTGGAGTACTCGGCCGACGGGCAGAGCTGGCAGCAGCTCACCGCCTTCTCCGGCGAGCCGGACGTCACCGCGACCGCTCCCGCCGGAACGAAGGCGCGCTACGTGCGGGCGCGGGCGACCGCCGGCCAGGACAGCTGGCTCGTCGTACGGGAGTTCAGCGTCCCGACCGAGGAGGGCGCGGTGACCGGGGGACCGCCGGCCGAGGCCGGATCCGCACTGCGCGCGGCCTCCGACGGGGACCCGGGCACCGTCTACCGGGCGGCCCGTGCACCGGAGGCCGGGGAGACGCTGGAGGTGGGGCTCGTCACGGCGCGCGCCGTGCCGGCCGTCACCGTCCTCCAGCCGGCCGGATCCGCGGCCCGCGCCGACGTCCAGCTGCGCGGCACCGACGGAACCTGGCGGACCGTCGGCACGCTCGACGGACCGTACAGCCGGGTGGACACGGCGGGCCGCACGGCCGACGCGGTGCGGCTCGCCTGGCGCGCCGGGTCGCAGGCACCGCGGATCGCCGACATCGTGGTGGCCGGCCAGGGCTGACCCCCCGCCGCTTCCCCGCGCCCGGTCCGGCCCGGGACTCCTCGGTCCGGACCGGGCGCACCCATGTCCGGGTCCGGCGCGAACCGGCGCAGGCAGGTTGTTCCCAGAGGGGCAAGCGACCGCTTAGTATGCGCCGGAGCAGTGGTAATGCCGACAGTGTTGTGGAGGCCCCTCATGCAGGCATGGCGAGTGCACCGGAACGGCGAGCCGAGCGAGGTGATGCGGCTGGAGGAGACGGACCGGCCCACGCCCGGCGACGGGCAGGTGCTCATCGAGGTGCTCGCGGCGAACATCAACTTTCCCGACGCGCTGCTCTGCCGCGGCCGGTACCAGGTGCGGCCGCCGCTGCCGTTCACCCCCGGAGTGGAGATCTGCGGCCGGACGGCCGACGGACGGCGGGTGCTCGCCACGCCCGCCCTGCCGGACGGCGGGTTCGCCGAGTACGTCGTCGCGGACGAGGCGGCACTGCTGCCCGCCCCGGACGCCCTGGACGACGCCGAGGCCGCCGCCCTGCACATCGGCTACCAGACGGGATGGTTCGGCCTGCACCGCAGGGCGCACCTCAGGGCGGGCGAGACCCTCCTGGTCCATGCCGCGGCCGGCGGGGTCGGCAGCGCGGCCGTACAGCTCGGCAAGGCCGCCGGAGCCACCGTCATCGGTGTGGTCGGCGGCCCCGAGAAGGCGAAGACCGCCACCGGACTCGGCTGCGACCTGGTCATCGACCGCCATGCCGAGGACATCGTCGCCGCGGTCAAGGAAGCCACCGGCGGACGCGGCGCCGACGTGGTGTACGACCCGGTCGGCGGCGACGCCTACGCCAAGTCCGTGAAGTGCATCGCCTTCGAGGGCCGGGTGATCGTCGTCGGTTTCGCGAGCGGCGTCGTCCCCGCTCCGGCGCTGAACCACGCACTCGTCAAAAACTACTCGATCACGGGACTCCACTGGGGCCTGTACAACACCAAGGACCCGGCCGCCGTCCGCGCCTGCCACGACGAACTCACCCGGCTCGCCACCCAGGGCGTCATCAAGCCGCTGATCAGCGAACGCGTCGGGCTGGCCGGGGCCGCGTCCGCCGTCCAGCGGGTCGCCGACGGCACCAGCACCGGCCGGATCGTCGTCCTCCCGTCAGGAGCCGCCCGATGACCACGCCCGACGCTGCCGGACTCCGCCGCCGCACCCAGGAACTGCTCGCCGCACACCCCCCGGCCACCACCGGCCGCACCGAATTCCTCAAGGCCCGCTTCGACGCCGGACTGGCCTGGGTGCACTACCCGGCCGGTCTCGGCGGGCTCGACGCGCCACGCTCCCTGCAACCCGTCGTCGACGCCGAACTCGCCGCCGCGGGCGCCCCCGACAACGACCCGCGCCGGATCGGCATCGGCCTCGGCATGGCCGCCCCCACCGTCCTCGGCTACGGCACCGACGAGCAGAAGCAGCGCTTCCTGCGACCGTTGTGGGTCGGCGAGGAGGTCTGGTGCCAGCTCTTCAGTGAACCGGGTGCCGGCTCCGACCTCGCGGCCCTCGGCACCCGCGCCGTCCGCGACGGCGAGGACTGGGTGGTCGACGGCCAGAAGGTCTGGACCTCCAGTGCCCATCTGGCCCGCTGGGCGATCCTCATCGCCCGCACCGACCCGGACCTGCCCAAGCACCGTGGCATCAGCTACTTCATCTGCGACATGACCGACCCCGGTGTCGAGGTCCGGCCGCTGCGCCAGATCACCGGCGAGGCGGAGTTCAACGAGGTCTTCCTGACCGGCGTGCGCATCCCCGACAGCAGGCGCCTCGGCCCGGTCGGCGAGGGCTGGAAGGTCGCGCAGACCACGCTGATGAACGAGCGGGTCTCCATCGGCGGGGCACGCCTCCCGCGCGAGGGCGGCATGATCGGTCCGGTCGCCCGCACCTGGCGCGAACGCCCCGAACTGCGCACCCACGACCTCCACCAGCGGCTGCTCACCCTCTGGGTCGAGGCCGAGGTGGCCAGGCTCACCGGCACCCGGCTGCGCCAGCAGCTCGTCGCCGGTCAGCCCGGCCCCGAGGGCTCCGGAATGAAGCTCGCCTTCGCCCGGCTCAACCAGGAGATCAGCGGCCTGGAAGTCGAACTTCTCGGTGATGAAGGGCTGTTGTACGACGACTGGAGCATGCGACGGCCGGAGCTCGTCGACTTCACCGGCCGGGACGCCGGCTACCGCTACCTCCGTTCCAAGGGCAACTCCATCGAGGGCGGCACCAGCGAGGTGCTGCTCAACATCGTCGCCGAGCGCGTTCTCGGCCTGCCCGCCGAGCCGCGCAACGACAAGGACGTCCCCTGGAAGGACCTGGCCCGATGACCGCACCGACCGAAGAGACCCACGCCCCCGATCTGCTGTACTCGCAGGCCGAGGACGATCTGCGGGCAGCGGTCCGCTCGCTGCTCGCCGACCGGAGCGACGCACCGGCGGTGCTCGCCCGCGTCGAGTCCGGCACACCGTACGACCCACGGCTCTGGAAGGCCCTCGCGGCCGACATCGGCGCCGCCGGGCTGCTGGTGCCCGAAGAGCTCGGCGGGCAGGGCGCCGGCCATCGGGAGGCCGCGGTGGTGCTGGAGGAACTGGGCCGCGGTGTCACTCCCGCGCCCTATCTGACCGGCGCGGTCGTCGCCACGGAGACCCTGCTCGCACTGACGGCGCGGGAGGGGCCGGTCGCCGGACTCCTCGGTGAACTCGCCGCCGGCCGCAGGGTCGCGGTGCTCGCCGTGCCGTTCGCCGCCGCTCGACCCGGCGCCGCGCAGCCGGTCGGCGTGGTGGCCGACACGCTGGAGGGCACGGTGACCGGCGTCGCCGACGCGACCGCCGCCGATGTGCTGCTGGTGCCCACGACCGACGGCCTGTACGCGGTCGAGGCGGGCGCCGAGGGCGTCGCCGTCGAGCCCCTCGTACCGCTCGACCTGACCCGGCCGCTCGCCACCGTCACGCTTCGCCGGGCGGCCGGGACCAGGCTGGCCGACGGCGCGTCCGCCGTCGCCGCCGTGCGCCGGGGCCTGCTGGCGGGCGCCGGACTGCTCGCCTCGGAGCAGCTCGGACTCGCCGAGTGGTGCCTGACCGAGACGGTCCGGTACACCCGGGAACGGCACCAGTTCAACCGTCCGGTCGGCTCGTTCCAGGCGCTCAAGCACCGCATGGCACAGCTCTGGCTGGAGGTCGTGTCGGCCCGCGCCGCCGCGCGCAACGCCGCGGACGCCCTCGCGACCGGCAGCCCCGACACGCCGTTGGCGGTGGCCGTCGCGCAGGCGTACTGCTCCGGGGTCGCCGTGCACGCCGCCGAGGAGTGCGTCCAGTTGCACGGCGGCATCGGCATGACCTGGGAGCACCCGGCACACCTGTACCTGAAGCGGGCCAAGGCCGACTCGATTGCCTTCGGCACGGCCGGCCACCACCGCGAGACCATCGCCGGTCTCGTGGAACTCCCGGCACCGCAGGGACGGTAACGACCGGCGGACATCCGGGACTTGGAGCGGAGGCGCGCACAGGCGCGCCTCCGCTCCGCTGTCTCCGCGTACGGCGGGGTACCGGGCACCCCTTTACCTGCTGTTTAATTGCGATCGTTTTGCAATAACACTCGATCTTCAACAAGGGGTGCAGAGTATGACGGCCCGATCGATACGGGGAGCGGCCGCCGCGACGCTGGCGACCGTGCTGTTGTCGACCGCGACGGCCTGTTCGCAACCGGGAGGCCCGGACGGCGGCGGCTCCGGATCGGGCGCGGCGGACTCGGCGGTGGTCGGCATCGCCTATGAGCCCGACAGCCTCAGCCCGCTGCTCGGCTACGGCAAGGACGGCAACTCCAAGATCTTCGACGGGCTGCTCGCCCTCGACGACGGCATGAAGCTGCGGCCCGCGCTCGCCACCGCCCTGCCCGAGGTGAGCGACGACGGACTGACGTACACCTACCGGCTCCGCAAGGGCGTGAAGTTCAGCGACGGCGAGCCGTTCGGCGTGAAGGACGTGGTCTTCACCTACCGGACCATCCTCGACGAGAAGACCAACAACGCCTCCCGCACCGAACTCGACGCGGTGAAGAGCGTCGAGGCGGCCGGCGACGACACCGTCGTCTTCACGCTCAAGTACCCCTACGCGCCCTTCGCCCAGCGCACCGTCCTGCCCATCGCCCCCGAACACGTCGCGGGCGGGCAGGACGTCAACACCGGCGAATTCACCACCCACCCCATAGGCACCGGACCGTATCTGCTCACCAAGTGGTCCAAGGGCGAGAAGATCGCCTTCAAGGCCAACCCCGGCTACTGGGGCGGCGCGCCGAAGGTGAAGAAGTTCACCATGGCGATCATCAAGGACGACGACGTGCGCGCCACCCGGCTGCGCTCCGGCGAACTCGACGGCGCGATCCTGCCGCCCAACCTGGCCGGGGGCTTCGCCCGCGGCAGCGGCACCCGGACGTACGCCGCCACGACGTACGACTACCGCAACGTGACCCTGCCGACCCACAACAAGGTCACCGGTGACATCGCCGTGCGCCGCGCGCTCGACGTCGCCGTCGACCGCAAGGCCATGGTCGACTCCCTGCTCAATGGCGAGGGCAGACCCGCCTACGGCCCCGTCCCCACCGACAGCGCATGGTTCGCCAGGGGCACCGAACGCCCCCACGACCTCGCCGCCGCGAAGAAGATCCTCGACGACGCCGGATGGAAGCCGGGCAAGGACGGCATCCGTACCAGGGACGGGGTGCGCGCCGCCTTCCCGCTCTGGTACCTCACCGGCGACAAGCTGCGCCAGGACCACGCGCTCGCCTACGCCTCCGACGCCAAGAAGGCCGGCATCGACATCACCACCGAGGCCGGGACCTGGGAGGTCATCGAGCCGCGGATGAAGCAGGACGCGGTCCTCGCGGGCGGCGGATCGCCCGCCGACCCCGACTTCGACCAGTACACCCTGCTCAAGTCCTCGCTCGCCGGCGACGGCTTCAACAACATGGCGTGGTACGACAACAAGGCCGTGGACCGGGCCCTCGAATCGGGCCGCAGAAGCGGTGACAGCGCCGAACGCAAGGCCGCCTACGACACCGTCCAGCGCGAACTGGTGAAGAACCCCGGGTACACCTTCCTCACCCACATCGACCACCTCTACGTCGTGAAGGACCGCTTCGGCCCGCTCACCACCCAGGTCGAGCCGCACGACCACGGACTGGCGTCCGGCCCGTGGTGGAACGTCGAGGACTGGACGCCGAAGAAGTGAACCACCGCCTCCCCTGGGGGCCGATGGGCAGGATGGCGGGACGGCGGGCCCTGCTCGCCGTCCCCGTCCTGGCCGCCGTGACGTTCGGTGTCTTCGCCGTCGCCGCCGCCTCCCCCTTCGACCCGGTCAAGGCGTACGCGGGCACCGCCGGCCTCACCGCCTCGCAGGAGAACCTCGACCAGCTGCGCGCCAACCTCGGCGTCGACCAGCCGCTCGTCGCCCGCTGGTGGAACTGGCTGACCGCCGCGCTCCGCGGCGACCTCGGCGACTCCGCCGTGATGCGCCAGCCGGTCGCCGACGTCATCGGCGAACGCCTGGGCTGGTCCGTACTGCTCGCCGCGACCGCCTTCGCCGTCGCCGTCGTCCTCGGCACGGGCCTCGGCGTGCTCGCGGCACGCAGGCCCGGCCGCCTGCTCGACCGGTGCGTCGGCTCCGCCGCGTACACCCTCGAAGCCGCCCCGGCCTTCTGGCTCGGACTGCTCGCCATCTGGCTCTTCGCCCTGGAACTCGACGTGCTCCCGGCCGGCGGCCTCACCGACGCGGCCAGCGACACCATCACCCCCGGCCAGGTCGCCACCCATCTGGTGCTCCCCGCGGCCGTGCTCGGGATCTCCCAGCTGCCGTGGTTCTTCCTCTACGTGCGCCAGGGCGTCGCGGACGCGCTCGACGAGGACCCGGTGCGCGGCGCCCGCGCCCGCGGGCTGCGCGAACGCACCGTACTGCTCGGCCACGCACTGCGCTCCGGAATGCTGCCCATGCTCACCCTCATCGGCTCCCGTGTCCCCGAACTCATCACCGGCGCCCTGCTCGTCGAGACGGTCTTCAGCTGGCCCGGCATCGCCGCCGCCACCGTGCAGGCCGCCACCTCCGTGGACTTCCCGCTGCTCGCCGCGCTCACGGTGCTCGCCACCGTGGCCGTCGTGCTCGGCAACCTGCTCTCCGATCTGCTCTACGCGATCGCCGACCCGAGAGTGGGCTTCGATGGCTGACATCGCCGCGTCATCCGCACGCCGGACCACCCGCCGCGTCCGGGTGGCCGCCTCCGCAGGGATCGTCGGCGCGGTCCTGCTCGCGGTCCTCCTCGTGCCGCCCCTGGTCCAGCTCGACCAACAGGCCGTCGACCTCGCCGCCAAGCTCCGGCCACCGTCCCTGGAGCACCCGTTCGGCACCGACGACGTCGGGCGCGACCTGCTGCTGCGCTGCGTCTACGGGCTCCGCGTCTCGCTGCTCGTCGGCATCGTCGCCGGGCTCACCGCGACCGTCATCGGGACCGCGGTGGGCGCCCTGGCCGCGGCGTCCGGCGGCTGGACCGACCGCGTCGTCATGCGGCTCGTGGACACCTTCTCGTCCGTGCCGCATCTGCTGCTCGGCATCTTCATCGTCGCGATGTTCCGGCCCGGTGTCGGCCCGGTGATCGTGTCCGTCGCCCTCACCCACTGGCTGTCGACCGCGAGGATCGTCCGCGCCGAGGTGCTGTCGCTGCGCTCCCGCCCGTTCATCGACGCGGCGGTCTCCGGCGGCGCCTCGCGCGGCCGGGTCGTCGTGCGGCACCTGCTGCCCGCCGTGCTCCCGCAGGCCGGCCTCGCCGCGGTACTCATGGTGCCGCACGCCATGTGGCACGAGTCCGCGCTCTCCTTCCTCGGGCTCGGACTCCCCACCCATCAGGCGAGCCTGGGCAACCTCGTGCAGTCGGCCCGGGGCTCGCTGCTCGCGGGCGACTGGTGGCCGACGCTCTTCCCGGGCCTGTTCCTGATCGTCCCGACCCTCGCACTGGCCGGCCTCGCCGGAGCCTGGCGGGAACGGATCAACCCGCGCCGCCGATCGGAGCTGATGCTGTGAGTACCGCCCCCGGCCCGAAGCCGCCGGTGAGTACCGCTTCCGGCCCCGAGTCTGCGGTGGGTTTCGGCGCCGGCCCCGAGTCTGCGGTGGGTTTCGGCGCCGGCCCCGAGTCTGCGGTGGGTTTCGGCGCCGGCCCCGAGTCTCCGGTGGGTTCCGGCACCGGCCCCGGGTCTCCGGTGGGTTCCGGCGCCGGCCGGAAGTCTCCGGTGCTCTCCGTACGCGGACTCTCCGTGCGATTCCGGATGCGCGGCGGGCGCGACATCGCCGCTGTCAGCGACGCGCATTTCGACCTCGCCGCGGGGGAGTGCCTGGCCCTGGTCGGCGAGAGCGGCTGCGGCAAATCCGTACTGGCCTCGGCGCTGCTGGGGCTGCTCCCCGGCAATGCGCGGACCTCCGGCTCGGCGTTCCTCGGCGACGGCACCGAACTGCTCACCGCCGGTGAACGGACCCTCGCCCGCACGGTACGGGGCCGCCGCATCGGCCTCGTACCGCAGAGCCCCGCCGCGCACCTCACCCCGGTCCGCACCGTCCGTGCCCAGCTGGAGGAGACCCTGCGCGAACTGACCGGCGCCCGAGGGTCCGCCGTGCGCCCGGCAGCCGAACGGGCCGCCGCACGCGCCTCGTTCCCGGCCGGGCACCTCGACCGGTATCCGCACGAACTCTCCGGCGGCCTCGCCCAGCGGGCCGCGACCGCGCTCGCCCTGATCGGCGACGCGCCCCTGCTCCTGGCCGACGAGCCCACCACCGGACTCGACCGCGACCTCGTCGAGCGGACCGTCGACGAACTGCGCCGCCACACCGACGGGGACCGGGCGCTCCTGCTCATCACCCACGACCTCGCGGCGGCCGAGCGGATCGCCGACCGGGTCGCCGTGATGTACGCGGGCCGGATCGTCGAACTCGCCGACGCCGAGCGGTTCTTCGGACGGCCTGGACCGCGCCATCCGTACGCGCACGGCCTCCTGGACGCCCTGCCGGAGCGCGCATTCGTCCCGATCCCCGGCATGCCGCCGGAGCTCGGGGCGCTCCCCGAGGGCTGCGCGTTCGCGGCCCGCTGCGGCCGCGCCGACGACCGGTGTGCCGTACTGCCCCCGTTCGACGGCCGTCTCGCCTGCCACCACGAGGTGCGGGCGGACGGGGAGGAGCCGGTCCGTGCTTGAACTCATCCGCGTCACCGCCGGATACGACCCCCGCGATCCCGCCGTGCGCGAGGCTTCGCTGAGCATCGCGCCGGGGGAGTCGGTCGGACTGCTGGGCCCCAGCGGCTGCGGCAAGTCCACCCTGGCCAGGGTCGCCGCGCTGCTGCACCGTCCCTACGCCGGCGCGGTCGTGCTCGACGGCGAACCGGTGCGCGGCTGGCGGCACGCCGCCCCGCGGGCGCAGCGCACCGCCGTCGGCGTCGTCTTCCAGCAGCCGCGGCTCGCCGCCGACCCCCGGCTCACCCTGCGCGAACTCATCGCCCAGCCGCTGCGGTCCACGGGCCGCCGCGCGGAGGTGCCGGACCGGGTGGCCGCACTGGCACCCGCCGTCGGGCTCACGGCCGAACTGCTCGGCCGGCGCCCGCACGAGGTCAGCGACGGCCAGTTGCAGCGCGCCTGTCTGGCGAGAGCGCTGGTCCTGCGGCCGCGGTGGCTGATCTGCGACGAGATGACCGCGATGCTCGACGCCTCGACGACCGCCGCGCTGGTCGAGGTGGTGGAGACCTACCGGCGGGAGTCCGGGGCCGGACTGCTGGCCGTCGGACACGACCGGGTGCTCCTGGAACGCTGGTGCGACCGCACGGCCGGCTGGCCGGCGGTGTGCGGGGCGGACGGCACGGCGCAGGAGTCCATGAGTCCGACCCCGTAAGTCCATGCCCCGGGACCTGACCCACCGTCACCCTTATGGTCGAGTCCATGACAAAGAAGTGGTCCACTCGTCCGGTGAAGGAGCAGGGACATGCAACGAGCACGCGCCACCGTCGTGGTGGTGATTCTCGCGGTCGCCGTCTGCCTCGGCCTGGCCGGTCCGGCCGGTGCGACCGGCAAGACCCCGGGTTCGTACGGCAACTACACCTTCCCGTCCGGGACGGCCACGCTCGACGAGGTCACCTTCGGCACCACCGTCCAATCCGACCCGGGCCGGGCGAACGTCTTCTGGTCCCACCAGTTCGGCTTCACCAACGGAGTCGGCGGCTACATCGGCATGCAGCGCAACCGCTCCGGCGGCGGCCTGTTCCTCTTCTCGCTCTGGGACTCCACCGGGGGCCGGGCGGGCGACCCGGGCACGTACTGCCAGACCTTCGCCGAGGGCGGCACCGGCTACACCTGCCGGCTCGCCGAGCGCTTCACGGCCGGGCACCACTACCGCTTCCGCATCGCTCCCGACACCGCGGCAGGCTGGTACCGGGCCACGATCACCGATGCCACAACAGGCACGTCCTTCCTCCTCGGCAGCCTGGAAATCGGCACCGGCGCGAAGGTCGCCACCGGCGGAATGGTCGACTGGGTCGAGTACTTCGACTGGAACGACAACGCCGCCACCTGCGCCGACTCGCCGTACTCCAAGGCCCTCTTCGACCTGCCCGACGGCACGGCGGGCGGTGCCGCCGTCACCGCGACCCTCGGCGCCACCAGTGTGAGCGGCACGTGTTCCGACGGCGCAGCGGTCGAGGGCCGGAGCGGCGGCAGTGTGCACGAGGACGGCATCGGCAACTCCTCGTCCGGATCCGTCGTCGGAGTCGCGGGCACCTGCGTCGACATCCCCGGCGGCGCCACGGACACGCAGCTGAACCTCTGGAGCTGCACCGGCGGCAACAACCAGAACTGGGTACGGGCCGCCGACGGCACCCTGCGCGCGCAGTTCCGGTGCATGACCGTGAGCGGGACCACCGTACGGACCGCGGCCTGCGACGGCTCGGCCGCCCAGCAGTGGCGGACCGACGGAGCGGCCCTGGTCAACCCCGCCACCGGCAAGTGCCTCGACGCCTACGGCGGCGGCAGCGCCAACGGCACCCCGCTCGGCATCTACACCTGCACCGGTGCCGCCAACCAGCGCTGGACGCTCCCGGCCTGATCGGGGAAACGGCAGCCGACGGGCGGACGACGGCCGGGGCAACTCTCGTGCGGGCCCTGCCCGTAGAGGTGATCACCGTCGCATACTCGGTCGCGTCCGCCCGTCCGGTCCACCACCCTCTCCCAGGAGAATCCATGGCGTTCCCGACCCGCCGAACCGTCGTCACCACCGCACTCGCCACCGTGTCCGCAGGTGCGTTCCTGACCTCCCGGACCGCCGCCGCCTCCGACACCGCAGCCGTGTCCCCGGCCGCGCGGCGCCGGCGCACCCGGGCCCTGCGCAGGGCCCACGCGCACAACGACTACCTGCACCCGCGCCCCCTGCACGACGCGCTCGCGCACGGCTTCACCAGCGTCGAGGCCGACATCTTCCTGGTGGACGGGGAACTGCTCGTCGCCCACGAGGCCACCGACCTCGACCCCTCCCGCACTCTCGCGTCGCTTTACCTCGACCCGTTGCTCGCCAGGGTCCGGGCCAACCACGGCACGGTCCACCCCGGCTACCGCGACCCGGTGCAACTGCTGATCGACATCAAGACGGACGGGGCCGCCGCCTACCTCGAACTCGACCGCCAACTCCGGCACTACCGGCGGATGCTGACGTCGTACCACCACGGCCGGGTACGGCCCGGCGCGATCACCCCGGTGATCTCCGGCGACCGTGCGGCCCGCGCCCCGATGGAGGCGCAGAGCACCCGCTACGCCTTCTACGACGGCCGGCCCGAAGACCTCGGCGCCGCGGCCGGCGCCTCGTTCGCCCCGCTCATCAGCAGCAGCTGGACCGACGAATTCGACTGGCTCGGCACGGGCCCCTTCCCCGCCGCCGAGCGGGACAAACTGCGCGCGCTCGTCGCCGCGGCCCACCAAGGCGGCCGGCGGATCCGCTTCTGGGCCACCCCCGACACGCCGGGACCGGAGCGGGAAGCGCTCTGGACGGAGCTGCTGGCCGCCGGGGTCGACCACCTCAACACCGACGATCTGGCGGGACTTGAGCGCTTCCTGCGCACCCACGACCGGTAGGGCCGGACCGGGACCGCCCGACCTGCCGCAGGCCGCACGTGACGCCCCGAGCGTGACAGCCAGTCAACACCCGGATGGCGGACACGCCGGTCGTCCGGATGGCTCCTCCGCTGCGCCACACTGGCGGCCGAATGCCGCATTCCGGCGCGGCGGAGGAGGTTGGCCATGGCCATTTCGATCTCACTGGTGCTGCTTCTGCTGATCCTCGCGGTGATCTTTCTCCGCAACGGGGGACTGAAGATCTCGCATGCGCTGGTCTGCGCCATGCTCGGGTTCTTCCTCGCGGGTACGAGCATGGCGCCGACCATCCAGGACGGCCTGGCGGCCACGGCCGACGTCGTCAGCGGCCTCAAGCCCTGAAGCCACCGCACACCGTGTGACGCGCCGCCGCTCCGGCCACCGGACCGGCGGCGCGGCCGTACTCCGCCGCACCACGAGCCGCGTGGCCACGAGCGTGGTGCCGCGCTCCCTCCCGCTCCGGCGGACCTGCCGCGGGACACCCTCCGCGCAGCGGCTCCCCGCCCCGGCGGAGTCCTGGTGGACGGTGGTCGGCGCCGGAGGGTCACGGACCCGACCGGGACCTGCCGAGCCCGGTGCCCGCCTTCCCCGATGCCGTCGGGGAAGGCGGGCGGCCGCCGGTCACGCGGCCGGTGTCGTCATCCGCGCCAGCGCCACACCGCCGACGATCAGGGCGAGCGCGGCCAGCCGCCCCGGACTCACCGGATCATGATGGACGAGGACGCCCAGGGCGATGGCCCCGATCGCGCCGATGCCGGTGAAGACCGCGTACGCCGTGCCCACCGGCAGCCCCTCCATGGCCCGGGCGAGCAGATACACCGCGCCGATCATGAGCACGGCGCACACCACTGTCGGCAGCGGCCGGGTGAAACCCCGCGTCGGCTCGATGCTCTGGGACCAGGCGATCTCGACCAGCCCGGCGCCGATCAGCAGCAGCCAGCTCATCGGATGCCTCCGCCCAGTTCCCGCGCGGCCGTCAGGGCGGCCGCCCGCGACTCGTCGTGCTGCGCGCGGCGGGCGACGAGCGAGGGATCCGTCCGGGAGTTCACGAGTTCGGTCGAGAGGAAGACCGGGTCGTCGATCGCGAAGTGACCCGCGAGGAAGTCCCGCAGGTAGCGCTCCTGGTGGTCGTACGGCTCGCGCGGGGTGCCGGGGCCGTAGGCCCCGCCCCGGGCGGACGCGATCACGAAGCGGCGCCCCGCCAGCGACATCCTGGGGAACGTCACCTGGTCGATCCACGCCTTCAGGGAGGCGGGGACGGTGAAGTTGTACATCGGTGTCGTGATCAACACGACATCGGCGGCGACCAGTTCGCTCAGCAGCGGCCGCAGCACCTCCCAGGCCCCCGCCTGGTCCGGGGTGCGCACCGCCTCCTCGTACCGGGCGATGTCGGTGATGCCGTGCCGCAGGACGTGGTCGCAGAGCTCGGTCCAGGCCTCGTCGATCTGCGGCACCGGGTCGGTGCGCAGATCGCGGAGCGCATACGTGCCGGACGGATTCGCGCTCCGCCAGGCGGTGGCGAAGGCGTCGCCCAGTTCCCGGCTGAAGGAGTCGCGCCGCGCGCTCGCGGCGATGTGCAGCAGTACGGACATGGGTACCCCCTGGAGTCGTTAAGTGGACATCGTGTCCGCTTAGCTCGACAGGGTAACCGGACGTGGTGTCCGCTTATTCCTGTACGGTGGGATCCATGGAACGCGCGGACGCGGCAAGGAACCGGGCCAAGGTGCTCGCCGCGGCGAACCGGCTCTTCACCGCGGGGGATCCGCGCAGCGTGACGATGGAGGCCGTCGCCCGCGAGGCCGGCGTGGGACGGGGCACGCTCTACCGCCGGTACCCCGACATCCCGTCCATCGCCACGGCGCTCCTCGACGAACACGAACGCGCGCTCCAGGAGAAATTGCTCGGCGGGGAGCCGCCGCTGGGGCCCGGCGCGCCGCCCGCGCGACGGCTGGCCGCCTTCTACGCCGCGATGACGGACCTGCTGGAGCAGCACATCCACCTCACCCTGGGCGCCGAGTCCGGCTCCGCGCGGTTCGCCACCGGGGCGTACGGCTTCTGGCGCGCGCATGTCCGCATGCTCGTCAAGGAGGCGGGCGTCCCGGGCCCGGACGCCCTCAGCGACATCCTGCTGGCCCCGCTGGAGCCCGAACTCTTCGCGTACCAGCGAGGACGGGGCCGCGGCGTCGAGGAGATCAAGTCGGCCCTGGACACGCTCGCGGAACGGACGCTCGCCGTCGGCTGAGCCGCGCCGCGGTCGGCGCCCGGCCTCCGGCCGGAACACCTCTCAGCTCGCCCTCGCCCACGCGTAGCGGTGCTCGGGACGGCCCGTGTCGCCGTACTTGAGGCTCAGGCTGATGCGGCCGGCGCCCTCCAGGTACTTGAGGTAGCGCTGGGCGGTGGAGCGGCTGAGACCGGCCCGGGCGGCGACCTCGTGCGCGGACAGCGGCCCCTCGGCGGCCGACAGCACATGGCGGATGACATCCGCGGTGGGCGCCGAGTGCCCCTTGGGCAGCCCGGCCGCGGAGCCGGACTCCGTGGTGCGCAGGGCGCCGAAGATCTGGTCGACCTGTTCCTGCCCGGCCTCGCCCCGGCCGCCGCCCACCCCTTCGAGGGTCCGGCGCAGGGCCGCGTAACTCTCCAGCTTGGACCGCAGACCGCTGAAGCTGAACGGCTTGACCAGGTACTGGAGCGCGCCGTACCGCATGGCGGTGCGCACGGTCGCGACGTCACGGGCCGCGGTCACCATGATCACATCGGCCGGGTGGCCGAGCTGGCGCAGCCGCCGCACCAGCGTCAGCCCCGTCTCGTCCGGCAGATAGTGGTCGAGCAGCACCAGATCGACATGGTCCCGCTCCAGGAACGACAGCGCCTGCGCGGCGGTGTGCGCACGGGAGATGACCCGGAAGCCGGGGACCCTGGCCACGTACGCGGCATTGATCTCGGCGACCCGGAAATCGTCGTCCACCACCAGGACATCGATCATCGCGACTCTCCCACTTCTGTCAGCGGCCGGACGGTGAGCGCCTCGGGCAGGACCACGGTGAAGACCGCGCCGCCGCCGGCCCGGGCCGTGACGCGGGCCGCGCCACCGTAGCGCTCGGCCAGCCGGCGCACCAGCGCCAGGCCCAGCCCGCGTCCGCGGTGGGCGGTGGGCTCCTTGGTGGACCAGCCCTCGGTGAAGATCTGCTCGCGCGTTCCGGGAGGCACCCCCGGACCGTTGTCGCTGACCCGCAGCACCGCCGTACTGCCCTCGGCCAGCAGTTCGACCTCGACGAGTGTGGCGACGTCCAGCGCGTTGTCGATCAGATTGCCCAGTACGGTCACCAGATCGCGCGGGTCCACCACCACGTCCGGCAGCCGGGTGTCCGGCGAGACACGCAGGGACGCGCCCCGCTCCGCCGCGATGGCAGACTTGCCCACCAGCAGGGCGGACAGCAGGGGGTCGTTGACGCGCTCCGCGACCTGTTCCGCCGAGGCCCGGTGACCGCTGGTCACCTCTTCGACGAACTCCACCGCGGCATCGTGTCTGCCCAGCTCCAGCAGCCCCAGCAGGGTGTGCAGCCGGTTGGCGTGCTCGTGGTCCTGGGCGCGCAGCGCGTCCAACAGCCCGTGCGTGGAGTCCAGTTCACGGCCGAGCAGCTCCAGCTCGGTACGGTCGCGCAGGGTGACCACCGCCCCGCCGTCGCCGGTGGGCATGCGGTTGGCGATCAATACCCGGCCCCGGCAGACGGTGATCAGGTTCGCGCCGTCGACCCGTCCCGTCAGCACCTGTGCCGTACGGCCCGGCGGCAGCACCTCGCCCAGCGCGCGTCCGACCGCGTCCTGGTCCAGATCGAGCAGCCGCTGCGCCTCGTCGTTGAGCAGCCGGATCCGGCCCCGTGCGTCCAGTGCGAGCACCGCCTCGCGGATGCTGTGCAGCATGGCCTCGCGCTCGTCCAGCAACGCGGAGATGTCGGCGAAGGCGAGCCCGTGCGTGCCGCGCTGGAGCCGTCGCGACACGGCCAGGGTGGCCAGCACCCCGACGGCGAGCGCCGCTCCGGAGTACAGCAGCAGACCGGGGATCGCGCCCAGCAGCCGGTCGTGGACGCTGTCGTAGGCGATACCCACCGACACGGCGCCCACGACGTCCTGCCGCCGGTCGCGGAGCGGGACCTTCGCCCGCGCCGACCGGCCCAGGGTTCCGTCGTCGATCTGCATGATCTCCCGGCCGCCCAGCGCCGTGCTGGGGTCGGTCGAGACGTGCCTGCCGATCTGCGTGATGTCGGTGTGCGACCAGCGCACCCCGCGGGTGTCCATCACCACGATGTACAACGCCCCGGTGGCCCGCCGGATCCGCTCCGCCTCGGCCTGCACCGGTCCGCCGGGGCTGGGGTCGGTGCTCCTCAGATCCCGGACCAGACCGGGTTCGGCGGCGGTGGTCTGGGCGATGGACAGGGCCTGGTGCATCGCCTGGTTGTCGAGCTGATGGCTGAGCGGGGCGAGGAAGAGCCCGGTCACGAGCATGATCACCCCGGTGGTGATGACCACCTGGGTGAGGAGGACCTGGGCGAAGACACGGCGCGGCCAGTGAATGCGCATGTACTCGCCCTCTGCCTTCCGCCGGCCAGGAACATGATGCTCCGTTTCGTCCTCGTGTGAACGCAACGTAAACGTCGCGCTCGCCGATGACCAGTCCTCGTGGCCCATTCGTTGCCGGGGCCGTGAGCAGAACGAGCAGAACCCCGGGATATGGGCAGAACCCCGAGTTGTGGGCGCAAGGGTGCCCGCGTCCTCGGGGCGCCTCTAGCGTCCCGCTCCATGAAAAGCGAAACGAGCCCCGCCATCGAACTGCGGGGGGCGAGCAAAGCGTTCCGGACTCCGTCGGGGGCGCTCCACACCGCCGTACGGGACCTGGACCTCACCATCGGGCGCGGCGAGTTCGTCGCCGTGGTGGGCCCCACCGGATGCGGCAAGTCGACCACGCTGACCCTGGTCAGCGGACTGGAGGAGCCCACCGAGGGCGAGGTGCTGGTGGCCGGCGAGCCGGTGCGCGGCATCGGCGACAAGGTCGGCTTCGTCTTCCAGCAGGACGCCGTCTTCCCCTGGCGGACCGTGCTGTCCAATGTGATGGCGGGCCCCCGCTTCCGCGGTGTGCCCAAGCCCGAGGCGAGGGAGCGGGCCCGGGATTGGCTCGCCAGGGTCGGTCTCTCCTCCTTCGAGGACCGCTACCCCCATCAGCTGTCGGGCGGCCAACGCAAGCGCGTCGCGCTCGCGGCCACCTTCGTCAACGACCCCGAGATCCTGCTCATGGACGAGCCGTTCTCCGCGCTCGACGTGCAGACCAGGGCCCTGATGTCGGACGAGCTGCTGGAGCTGTGGGCCGGCACCGGCGCCTCCGTCGTCTTCGTCACCCACGACCTGGAGGAGTCCATCGCGCTGGCCGACAAGGTGGTGGTCATGACCGCGGGACCGGCCACGGTCAAGGAGGTCTTCGAGATCGGCCTGCCCCGCCCCCGCAAGGTCGAGCAGGTACGGCTGGAGCCCCGGTTCGTGGAGATCTACCGGGAGATCTGGTCCTCGCTCGGCGAAGAGGTCCGCATCACCCGCGAGAGAGGTGCCCTCGATGTCGCCTGACACCATCACCGTGAGCGCCGCCGTGACGAAGACCGAGCGGACCCGGGCCCGCGCCAGGGCCGCCAGGAACCGCGGATACCTGGTGGCCGCGAGCCGGATCGCGGTGCTCCTCGCGGTCGTCGGGCTGTGGGAATGGCTGGCCCGTACCGCGGTCATCGACCCGTTCAACTTCTCCATGCCGTCCCGGATCTGGGACCAGATCCGCACCTGGGTCGTGGACGGCACCGCCCAGGGTTCCCTCTGGGAGCAGATCTGGTACACGCTCTACGAAGCGCTGCTCGGCTGGGTCATCGGGGTGTTCGCCGGTGTACTGCTCGGGATCGCGCTGGGCCGTGTCCGGTTCGCCGCCGATGTGCTGGGCCCGTACATCAAGGTGCTCAACGCGCTGCCCAGGATCGTGCTCGCCCCGATCTTCCTCATCTGGTTCGGACTCGGCCCGGCGTCGAAGGTCGCCTCCGCGGTCGTCCTCGTCTTCTTCCCCGTCTTCTTCAACGCCTTCCAGGGCGCACGGGAGGTCGACCGCGATCTCGTCGCCAACTCCCGCATCCTGGGCGCCAGTAACCGTCAGGTCACCCTCCAGGTGGTCATCCCCTCCGCCACCTCGTGGATCTTCACCAGTCTCCATGTGAGTTTCGGCTTCGCGCTCATCGGCGCGATCGTCGGCGAGTACATCGGGGCCACCAAGGGGCTCGGCCTGCTGGTCGCCGCGTCCCAGGGCACGTTCAACGCCGCCGGTGTCTACGCCGCGATGGTCATTCTCGCGATCGTCGCGCTGCTGGCCGAAGGTCTGCTGACCTTCCTGGAGAAGCGGCTCTTCCGCTGGAAACCGGCCGACGCCGGTGCCGACCGCTGACCTCCCCTCACCATCCCTGCCCAGATTCTTTCTTCACAAGGACGTGAACCAGATGCGTGCATCCACCCGGATCCCGGCCGTCGCCGTCGCCGGCGTACTCGCCCTGACCAGCCTGACCGCCTGCGGTGGCGGCGACCCGGCCTCCGGCGGCAAGGGCGACAAGGTCAAGATCATGGTCGGTGGCCTCGACAAGGTGATCTACCTGCCGGCGATGCTGACCGAGCGGCTCGGCTACTTCGAGGAAGAAGGAGTGTCGGTCCAGCTGCTCACCGAACCCGCGGGCGTGCAGGCCGAGACGGCGCTGGTCTCCGGCGACGTCCAGGGCACGGTCGGCTTCTACGACCACACCCTCGACCTCCAGGTGAAGGGCAAGCAGGTCGAGTCGGTCGTCCAGTTCTCCCAGGCCCCCGGCGAGGTCGAGATCGTCTCCGACAAGGCGGCGGGGGAGGTCCGTTCGGCCGAGGACTTCAAGGGCAAGAAGCTCGGCGTCACGGGCATCGGCTCCTCGACCGACTTCCTCACGAAGTACCTGGCCGTGAGCAACGGCGTGAAGACGAGTGAATTCACCCCTGTGGCCGTGGGGGCGGGGCAGACGTTCATCTCCGCCCTCCAGCAGGGCTCCATCGAGGGCGGCATGACCACCGATCCCACGGTCGCCACCATCCTGGACAAGAAGCTCGGCAGGATCCTCATCGACATGCGGACCCCCGAGGGCTCCAAGCAGGCGCTCGGCGGGCTCTACCCGTCGTCCAGCCTCTACATGCAGACCGAGTGGGTCGACAGCCACAAGGAGACCGTCCAGAAGCTGGCCAACGCCTTCGTCAGAACGCTGAAGTGGATGTCCACGCACAGCGCCGACGAGATCGCCGCGAAGATGCCCGCCGACTACGCCCAGGGCGGTGGCAAGGCCCTCTACGCGCAGGCGATCAAGAGCACACTGCCCATGTTCACCGAGGACGGTGTCATGCCCCCCGACGGACCCGCCACCGTCGAGCGGGTCCTGAAGGCCTTCAACCCGAACCTGAAGAACGCCGAGGTGGACCTCGCCAAGACGTACACCACGGAGTTCGTCGAGAAGGCGAACTGACCGCGGACTCCACGGCGCCCGGGCTGCGCGGCTCCCGCAGCCCGGGCGGGCCGCCTACTGCTTCCAGCTGGGCGGCTGGGCGGGGTCGAGGGTCCGCCACTGCGCGAGGACCTCGGGATCCTGCGCGTCGAGCCAGTCGGTCAGTTCGCGGAAGGACACACAGCGGACCTCCTTGCGCGGGCAGACCTCCCGCATCGTGTCCTCGGCGGCGTCCATGTATATCCCGCCGTTCCAGTCCTCGAAGTGGTTCCCGATGAACAGCGGTGCGCGGCTGCCGTGGAACACCCGGTCGAAGCCCGCGACGTACGCGTCCCGTGCCTCCTTGCGCCACGTCTCGTACTTCGCGGGGTCGCCCTCGGTGCTGCCCTCGGACTGGTTGTAGAGGAAGTTGAAGTCCATGGACAGCACCTGGAAGTCCTTGCCGGGGAACGGCAGCATCTGCAGCGGCAGGTCCCAGATGCCGTTCTTCTTGGACGGCCAGACCTGGAAGTCGCCCGGGGAGCTCGCGTCGTAGCGCCAGCCGAACGGCTTGGACGCCGGGAGCAGGGTCTTCTGGCCCTCCAGACAGGGGGCCCGCCCGCCGACGACCTCACGGGTGGGGTCGAAGGGGAGCGGGTCGAGGTCCTTGTAGCCGGTGTTCGTCTTCCAGTTCTGCACGAAGGAGTAGAACTGCCCGATCTCGCTGATCCACTCGTCCTTGCTCCAGTCCCCACCGCCCTTCTTCTCGCAGAAGTGGCCGTTGAAGTGCGACCCGATCTCGTTGCCCTCCCGCCAGGCGTCGCCGAGCTGCTCCAGCGTCATCCGGATGTGCTCGCGCGTGGGGTACGAGATGGCGGCGGAGCCGGCCTTGTGCTGCGGCGGGTGGTAGAGGTCCCGCTTCTCCTTCGGGAGGAGATAGATGCCGGTGAGGAAGAACGTCATGTGCGCGTTGCTCTCCTTCGCCGCCCGGCGGAAGCGCGAGAACATGTGGTCGTCGCCCTCCAGCGCGCCGTCCCACGAGAACACCACGAACTGCGGCGGCCGCTCGCCCGGCTTGAGCCGCTCGGCCTTGAGCTGGGAGGGCTGCGGACCGGTGTACGACGTGGAGCCGTCACCCAGGATCTTGACCTTTCCGTCCCACTCCTTCTCCTCGGTGCCCCCGCCGCTCCCGTGGTGCTCCCTGGCGGTCGGCGTCGGTGCGGCGACGGTGCTGGTGCCCTGCTCCGGGGTGCGGGTGCTCGACGTCTCGTCGGACAGCAGCGGCACCAGAGCCGCGGAACCCGACACCACAAGACACACGGCGAGCCCCAGGACGATACGGGGGGTGAGGCGGGCCCGTATGCGGCGTGCGGTCGACTTCACTCTGGTCTCTGTCACTTCGTCATGGCTTCCGTGTATGTGTTCCAGATCAGGGCCGGGAGCTTCCCGTCGTCCTCGGGGCCGCCCGCCAGGCCCTTGAGCGGCAGCGGGGCGAGGCTCTTCGTCAGGTCCATGCGGTAGACGACGACGGCGGTGGAGGCGGTCGGGCTGTACCCGACGTGCCAGCGTGCGGTGTCGTCCTCGGTGGTTCCGGTCTTGACGGCGACCGGGCCGGCGGGCGCGACTCCACGCGTGGAGGGCCGGGTGAGCGATCCGGTGATCTCGTCGGCGACGTCGGACCGGACGGCGCGTCGCGGCTTGGGCAGGTCGAGCCGGACCGGTTCGCCGTTGCGGGTGACCTTGCCGACCGAGTACGGATCCGTGTGCATCCCGTGGGCCGCGAACGTGCCGTACGCGTCCGCCATCCGGATGGCGCTGGGGGTGGAGTTGCCCATCGCGAATGCCGGGACGGGCGGGCCGAAGCTGGAGGGGAGCAGCCCCGACGCCTCGGCCGTGCTGCGGACCAGCTTCAGCCCCGCGTCCATGCCGAGCTGGAGGAAGGGGGAGTTCACCGACTTCGCCATGGCGTCGTGCAGGCTGATCCGGCCGAAGGACTCGTCGCCGTCGTTGTCGCCCTTGACCATCTTCCCGCTGCGGTCCCAGTAGGGGCCTTCGGGTGTCATGACGGGTATGTCGTCGTCGCCGTCGTACTCGGTCGCCGGTGTGACGGTGGAGCGCGGGCCGTTGCGTTGGTGCGTCACACCGTGCTGGAGGCCGGCGGCGTAGACGAAGGGGGTGAACGCCGAACCGGCCGGGACGGTGCCCGCGTTGGATTCGTTGAAGGCCTGCTTCTCGAAGTCCGGTCCGCCGTACACCGCGAGGATCCGACCGTCCGGGGCGACGGTCGACGCGCCGAAGCGGACGGAGCGGTCGGCCTTGCGCCGCCGGGGGTCGAGGGCCTTGCGCGCATCGCGGACGGACCGGGTGAGGGCGGTCATCCGCGGCTTCTCGAACGTGGTGTAGATCTGGTAGCCGCCGAGGTCGAAGCGTGCGTCGGAGATGTGACCGGCCCGCTTGGCGTAGGACTCGGCGAGCTGTACGAGATAGCCGTCCTGCCCGCCCGCGCTGTTGGGCCGGTGCGGGGGCCTGGGCTCGGGGAAGGTGGTGTACGTGGCCCGTTCGGCCGGGCTCAGCCTGCCGATCGTCACCATGCGGTCCAGCGTCCACCGCCAGCGCTCGACGGCCCGTTCACGGTTGGCGGGGTTGACCGCCGGGTCGTACAGCGAGGCGCCCTTGAGCAGCGAGGCGAGGAAGGCGCCCTCGCTGGCGTTGAGTTGGGTGACCTCCTTGCCGTAGTAGGCCTGCGAGGCGCGCTGGAGACCGTAGGTGCCCCGGCCGAACCAGCTGGTGTTCAGGTATTCCTGGAGGATCTTGTCCTTGCTCAGGCGGCGGTCCAGCTTGACCGCCAGCAGCATCTCGGTGAACTTCCGTGAGAAGGACTGGTCCTGCGACAGATAGACGTTCTTCACGTACTGCTGGGTGATGGTCGACCCGCCCTGGGTGTCCCCGTCGCCGACCGTGCGCCACAGCGCGCGGGTGATCCCTTGCGTCGATATGCCGTGGTCGGAGTAGAAGTCGGCGTTCTCCGCGGCCAGTACGGCCCATCGCACATGCTCGGGGATCTTCGAGAGCGGCATCTCCTGGCGGCTCACCCAGCCGGTCCGGGCCATCGGCGTGCCGTCGGCCCAGTAGTAGACGGTGTCCTGCTGGGTGGCGAAGGCGTTGAGGTCCTCGGGTATGTCCGTACGGGCGTAGGCGATCCCCACCACGGTCGCCAGTGTCGCGGTGAACATCAGCACCGAGCCCAGGACCAGTCGCCACGAGGGCACCCATCTTCGCCAGCCGCGCCGGCCCGCGCGAGGGTAGTCCGGTCTGCGCGGCCTGCGGGCGAGCGGGCGCTTCTTCGCCTGCTTCCGGCGCCCGGTCCCCGGGACCAGCACCGCTCGTGCGGTCAGCGCCGCCCTGCTGAATCTGTTGTGCTGTGTCATTCCGTCCAGCCCTGACAGGCCGGGCCGGTCGCAGACCGCGACCGCGCCCGTGCAGTGGTCATTGAACGTCCGCCGCCACACGCCGGCACATCGACGCCAACAGATCAAAGGCCAAAGCATGACCGAGAGTTCTGTCGCGAAGTCACGTAAAGATAACAGGCCCTCGGTGGAGGTCGTGCCGGTCACGTCCCCCGGGGCCGTGGCCCGGCGACGAACCGGCCAATTCGACTGCGCGCGTGCGTCCAGGGCCCGCCGCGGCACCGGACCGTTCCTCGGCGTTCGCCGGCCCGCGGACGGAACCGGCGGGGCGTCAAGCGCTGTTCTGGCCAACGGTGCCACGCGCGCGCCGCAGTGCCGTGGTGACACCGGGGGCCGCCCGCCTAAGGTCTGAGAGCGCGCGCCGGGCCGGCCGGTCGCTCCACCGCCTTGGTCGTACGACGCATCGCACAGGGAGAAGCCGTGTCGCGTGTCAATCCCGTCCTGGCACGGGCCCTCCACCCAACTCCCCTGCTCCGCCTGGACGTCACCCACCAGGGCCGGGTCCGGCGGCTGGGGCTGAAACTGGAGAACCACGGCCCCACCGGATCGGTGAAGGACCGCAGCGCCGTCGGCCTGTTGCGGTCGCTGCACGACGAACAGCCGCTCGTCCCCGGCACGGTGGTGGTGGAATCCACCTCGGGCAACCTGGGCCTCGCCCTGGCCGGGCTGCTGCCGGCACTCGGTTGTGACTTCCTCGCCGTGGTCGACCTCAAGACCCCGCACACCACCCGCCGCAGTCTCGCCGACAGCGGAGCGCGGGTCATCGTCGTCGACCGGCCCGACGGACTGGGCGGCTATCTGCTGAGCCGGCTGAGCCGGGTGCGTGAACTGTGCGCGGACAACCCCGGCTACCGCTGGCCCGACCAGTACGGCAACTGGGCCGCGCCCGCCATCCACCGGCGCACCACCGGACCCGAGCTCACCGGGCAGGCGGGACCGGAACTCGGCTCGGTGTACGTACCGGTCTCCACCGGCGGCACCCTCGCGGGCATCAGCGCCCACCTGCGCGAGCACCGGCCCGACGTGACCGCGATAGCAGTGGACGTACGCGGCTCACTGGCCGTCTCGGGCAGTGCCGGACGGCGCCTGGTCCCGGGCATCGGGGCCAGCCGACCGTCCGTCTTCCTGAGGACACCGCACAGCTACGACCGCGCGGTGCACGTCGACGACATCGAGGCGATCGCCGTCTGCCGGATCATCGCCGAGGACATCGGGCTCGCGCTCGGCGGCTCCAGCGGCTGCGCGGTCCGCGCGATGCTCACCGACCAGGAGACGGCCGGGACCGACGACCGGCTCGCGGTCTGCCTGGCCGCGGACGGCGGCGCCAAGTACCGCGACACCCTCTACTCCGACAACTGGGCGAACGAACAGGGTGTCGCCAAGGAGATCACCTCCGCTGTGGAACAACTGCGCAGCGAAGGACTCTTCTTCGACCGGAAGCACCAGGAGCACTGAACATGGGCACGAGCACCACCCTCGACCGGCAGCGGACGCGCCCCGGCCACCGGCAGTTCCTGCCGCTGGTGCAGGCCGCCACGCTGATCGAGTGGACCGGAACGGGACTCTTCCTCGCCGTCTCGACCATCTACTTCGTCAAGGTCGCCCACCTCGGCACCGCGACCGTCGGCACCGGCCTGACCATCGGGGGCGCCGTGGCCCTCGCCGCCGCCGTGCCCATCGCCCGGCTGGCCGCACGCCACGGACCGAAGCCGGTGCTGATCGGCGTGATGCTGCTGCGCGCCCTGGCCACCGTCGGCTACCTGTGGGTCGACGGCTGGTGGAGCTTCCTCCTCGTGGTCTCCGTCATCGCCGTCACCGAACAGTCCTCGCCCCCACTGGTCCAGTCGTACGTCGGCGCGCGCGCCCCCGAGAGCCTGCGCGCGAAGGTCATGGCCGTACAGCGCACCGTCGTCAACCTCGGCATCAGCCTGGGCGGGCTGATCGCCGGAGTCGCCCTGGGCTCCGGATCGCCCGGAGCCTTCCGGCCGCTGCTCATCGGCGGCGCGCTCGCCTACGTCGCGGTGGCCGCGGTCTACGCCACCGCGCGTCGGGAGGAAGCCACGACCGCGGCCGGCGGCACCCGGGTGGCGGAGCTGCTGAAGGACCGCAGGCTGCTCGGCTTCACCGCGTACAACGCACTGGTGTCGATGTGGATGCCGGTCCTCAACGTGGCCTTCCCGCTCTGGCTCGTCACCGAGACCGACGTACCGGAGCGTTACGTCGGCGTGCTGTACGCCGTCAACACCGTGCTGTGCATCGCCCTCCAGTACCCGCTCAACCGCTGCTACAGCACCACCCGCAGGGCCTGGTTCTCCTACGCGGCCGCGGCGCTGCTGCTCAGCGGCGGCGCCCTCGCGTTCGCCGCCGCGCCCGGCTTCGGGGCGCACCGGGCGCTGCTGGTGCTGGGCGCGGCCGTCGTCCTGCTGACCTTCGCCGAACTGCTCCAGGTCGGAGCCTCGTGGACCCTCTCCTTCGACCTGGCACCGGAAGGGGCACGCAGCGCCTATCTGGTGCTGTTCAACACCAGCCGCACCGTGGCCAACCGGGTCGCCGGCCCGGTGCTGATGACCGGCGTCGTCCTCGCCCTCGGCACCGCCGGCTGGATCGTCCTCGCCGGTGTACTGCTGCTCGGAGCGCTCGTCCCCCTCGTGATGCTCCGGACGGCACCCGCCACCGGCGGCTGAGCCCGCCCCGTTCCGCCTCACCGCAACCACCCCCTCGCCAAGGAGCCCCGCCCGCCATGGACTTCGAGCAATACCCCGACAGCCACTTCCGCCACCTGACCCGCGCGGACGTCATCGAGGCCGCCCGCGACGTGGACATCGTGGCGGCGGTGGCCGAGGCGCTCAGGCTGCACTCCGCCGGCCACTCCGTCCTCCCCGAGGAGGCCTACCTCGGCTGGACCACCCCGCAGGGCGACGCGGCCAGGCTGCTGGCCATGCCCGGTGCGCTCACCGAGGAGGGGCGGGCGCCGGTCATCGGCATGAAGACCATCAACGCCTCGATCGGCAACCCGGCGCGCGGCATTCCCCGAGCCCAGGGCTTCACCCTGCTCCTCGACCCGGAGACCGCCCGCCCCCGCGCCCTGATGGAGGCCGCCTACATCAGCTCGATGCGCACCGCGGCGGTGACCGCACTGGCCGTGCGCCACCTCGCGGTGGCGGAACCGCGCGGACTGGCACTCCTCGGCTGCGGCGCCCTCGCGCAGGCACACATCGCGCTGCTGCTGCGCACCGTGCCCACCCTGCGCCGCATCACGCTGTACGACGTGGCACCCGACCGGGCGAAGTCCGTCGCCCACCACATCGCCACGCTGCCCGCAGCGGCGGACATCGAGACGGCCGTGGCCGACGGGCCGCGCGAGGCGGTCCGGGACGCCGAAGTCGTCGTGCCCGTCACCACGGTGACCCGGGGATACATCGAACCGGACTGGCTGCGGCCGGGCGCGCTGGTCTGCCATGTCTCGCTGGACGACCTCACCGAGGCCGCCGTGCTCGCGGCCGGCACGGTGATCGTCGACGACTGGAGCCTGGTCCGGGACGACCCGCGCCGGCTGCTCGGCCGGATGCACCGGGCGGGCACCCTGCTCGGCCCCGACGGCACCCCGCGCCAGGGAGTGACCGCGCGGCCCGGTGCCCGCCCCGTCGACGGCACGCTCGGCGACGTGATCGCCGGACGGCACCCGGGCCGCCGCGACCAGGACGAGATCGTCATCAGCAACCCGTTCGGGATGTCGATCCTCGACGTCGCCGTCGCCGACCGCATCCACGCCCGCGCCGAAGCCGCCGGACTCGGCACCCGGCTCACGCTCTGAGGGGGATCCGCATGACGATCGATCAGAACATCCAGGAGATCAACCGCACCATGTGGTCGTACGGCGAGTACCGGCACGTCGCCGATCTGCTGCGACCGGGCGCCGTCGAACTGGTCGACCGGCTCGCCCCCGCCCCGGACACCGTCCATCTCGACATCGCCACCGGCAACGGCAACGTCGCCCTGCTGTCCGCGCTGCGCGGCTGCTCCGTCACTGGGCTGGACCTCACCGACGAGTTCTTCCCCGACGCCCGCGAACGGTTCGCACAGGCCGGCGTCAAGGTGGAGCTGCGCCGCGGCGACGCCCAGGAACTCCCCTTCGCCGACGCCTCGTTCGACCTCGTGACCTCCACCTACGGGATCCAGTTCGCGCCCGATCACGCCGCCTCCGGCGGGGAGATGGCCCGGGTGCTGCGGCCGGGCGGCCGGATCGGCATGTGCAACTGGACGGCACGCAGCTGGACCGCGCACTTCCAGGAGATCCTCTCCGCCTACTTCCCCTCGCCCAACGGCCACCAGGGACAGCCCATGCTGTGGGGATCACCGGACTACCTCGCCGAGCTGCTGGGCCCCGAATTCACGGTCACCTCCGAACGCCGGGAACTCTTCTACCCGTTCACCGCGGCCGAGGACCTGGTGACCTTCTTCGAGAACTGCTTCGGACCCTGCATCGCGGCGAAGAACACCATCTCGCCGCCCTCGCGATGGAAGGAACTGCGCGCGGAAATGGTCGAGATGACCGAGGGATTCCACACCACGGACGCACGCGGCACGGGCGTACCCGTCGAGTACCTGCTGGTCACGGCCGAGAAGCGGGCGGTCCGGTGACCGGCCTGCCCGAGCACTACCCGCAGCTCCCGCTGGCCGAGGGGGCGCGGGAGCGCGCCGTCGCCGCGGCACTCACCCGCCGCGAACCCTACGCGCTGGACGAAGGGGTCCACGCCTACGTCGAGCGGTTCGCCGCCGCGCACCCCGACCGGACCGCGATCGAGGACGGCGAGGCATCCATCGGCTACGGCCGGCTGGCCGACCTGATGCGCCGCACCGCCGGACGGCTGGCGGCCGCCGGGATCTCGCAGGGGCAGATCGTCGCGGTCGGCGGCCGGCGCGGCGCCGACGTCATCACGGCGTTCCTCGCCCTGGAACTGCTGGGCGCCGTCTATCTGCCGGTCGACGCGGGCTGGCCCGCCGCCCGGGTCGAATCCCTGCTCACCGACAGCGGCGCCGCACTGCTGCTGACCACCGGCGAACCGGCGGACAGCGGGGAGCTGGTCAAGGGCGCCCGCGCGGCCGGCGTACCCACCACCACACCGCGACCGGCGGACCGTCCGTACCCCCGGACCGCGCCGCCGGCCCCCGACGAGGTGCGCTACGTCCTCTACACCTCGGGTTCCACCGGCCGCCCCAAGGCCGCGATCGTCGAGCACCGGGGGATGCTCAACCACCTCTGGGCCAAGGTCGACGACCTCGGGCTGAGTGCCGACGACCGGCTGGCCCAGACCGCGCCCCTGAGCTTCGACATCTCCGTCTGGCAGATGCTCGCCCCGCTGCTCGTCGGCGGCCGGGTCCAGATCTTCGCCGACGAGCAGGCACAGGACGGCGCCCTGCTGCTGGCGGAGCTGCGTGGACGCGGAACCACGGTGCTGGAGACCGTGCCCACCCTGATCCGCTTCCTGCTGGACGCCCAGCAGGGCGCGGGAGCACGGCCCGGCACGCTGCGCTGGATGATCGCCACCGGCGAGGCGCTGCCACCCGCCCTGGCCCGGCGGTGGCACGAGACCATGCCGGGCATCCGGCTGCTCAACGCCTACGGCCCCACCGAGTGCTCGGACGACGTCACGCACGCCGAACTCGGCCCGCCGGCCGCCGGAGTGCGCCATCTGCCGATCGGCTCACCCATCGGCAACGCCGACCTGTACGTACTGCGTGAGGAGAACGGGCAGTGGCACGCCTGCGCGCACGGCGAGACGGGGGAACTGTTCGTCGGAGGGCTCGTCGTGGGCCGCGGCTACCTCGGAGACCCGGGGCGCACCGCACTCGCCTTCTTCACCGACCCCTTCTCCGCCGACGGCGGCCGCCTCTACCGCACCGGGGACGCGGTCCGGGTACTGCCCGACGGCCAACTGGAGTACCTGGGCCGGGTGGACCGGCAGGTGAAACTCGGCGGCGTACGCATGGAACTCGCCGAGATCGAGGCGGTGCTCGGCGCTGACCCCGGCGTCGCCGCCTGTGCCGTCGTCGTCCACACCCCCGACGACACCGGGGCCCTGGTCGCCCGGGAGAGCGCGCACAGCCCGGCGGCCTCCCAGCCGCCCCGGCTCATCGCCTACGTCACCGCCTCCGGCGACGAACCGGCCGAGGAATCACTGCGCGCCCGGCTGAGCGAGCGGCTGCCCGCGCCCATGGTGCCGCACACCTTCGTCGTACTGCCCCGGCTCCCGCTCACCCGCAACGGCAAGACGGATTACCAGGCCCTGCCCGCGCCACCCCGCCGCAGGCGCCCCGAAACCCGCCCCTACGTTTCACCGAGCGGCGGGGCGGAGAGCGTGATCGCGGCCCTCGTCGCCGGAATCCTCGGCATCGGCCGGGTCGGCAGGCACGACAGGTTCCTCGAACTGGGCGGGGACTCACTGCTCGCCATGCGACTGGTCGCCGCCCTGCGCGAGACGGGCTCGGCGGCGGGCCTGCGCGACGTACTGCGCGACGGCAGCCCCGCCGCACTCGCCGCGCTCGGCCGGGACCGGCGGCACACGACCGGCGTCCGCACCGTGACGGTACGCGACGACGGGCCGCGCACCCGGCCGCTCACCCCGCAGCAGGCAGGGGTGTACTTCCACTGGCGGCTCGACCCGCTCAGCCCCTACTACAGCTACCAGGGCTCCCTGGAACTCGACGGACCCCTCGACGTGGCACGGCTGGGCCGGGCCTGGCAGCTGCTGCTCGCGGAGAATCCGCTGCTCCTCGCCCGGTTCGCCGAGACCGACGAGGCCGACGGACGGGAAGTGCTGCACCACTACCCGCACTGGGAGGTCCCGTTACCCGCGAGCGCCCGGGACGTCCACACCGAGGAGTTCCGCACCGTGGCCGCCGAGGAGGCGGCCAGACCCTTCGACCTGCTCGGCGAACCTGCCCTGCGCACCGCGCTGTTCCGGCTGCCCGGCGGACAGCACCGGCTCCTGGTCACCATGCACGAACTGCTCCTCGACGGCTGGGGAGCGACCGTGCTGTTCCAGCGGCTGGCCGAACTCTACGAACAGCGGCCCGACGCGCCCGACCCCGAACGCGCCACCCGCTATGACCGCTATCTCGACCACCTGGCCGAGCGGCTGGCCACCGAGGAGGTCGCCGAGGCGGGGGAGTACTGGCTGCGCCGGCTCGCGGGCGACCTCCCGGCGCTCGGGATCGCCCAGAAGCAGCGCCCCGCCACCCCCACCTACCGGGGCGAGATCTCCGAGGCCGTCCTGGACGAGCAGCTGTCCCGGCGACTGCACGCCACCGCACTGGCCGCGTCCGCCACCGCGTTCGTACCACTGCTGGCCGCCTACGCACTGGCCCTGAGCTACTACGGCGACACCGGCGAAGTGGTCGTCGGCGCCCCGATGGCCGGGCGGGAACGGCCGGAGACCGCCGATGTGCCCGCCTTCACCCTCGCCATGCTGCCGCTGCGCCTGGACATCGACCCGGCCGCCACCCTCACCGAATTCACCGCACAGGTACGGGAGACGGTGTACGACGCGTACGCCGCCGCCGAGTATCCCTTCGGCTGGACGCTGCGAAGGCTCCCGGCCGCCTCACGCAGCTCGGCGGCGACCCCGGTCTTCCAGACCATGCTCAACATGCTGCCCTACCCGGCGCGCGCCACCACCGCATCGGACGTCCGGTTCCGCTTCGTCGAACTGGACACCGGCTACACCAAGTACGACTGCGCCCTGTACGTCCAGCCGCACGGCCCCGGCCGGCTGCTGCTCCAGTACGCCTACCAGCAGGAACTCCTCGACGCACCGGCAGCCCGCAACGTCCTGGAGTCCACCCTGATCGCGCTGCGGGCCCTCACCGACCCGCAGCGCGCCGAGCACACCACCGTTCGTTCCCTCGACCTGCTGCCCGGAGACGATCACCGATGACCACGCCGACCCTGCTGGAACGCTTCGCCGAACAGGTGGCGGCCCACCCCCGGGCCACAGCCCTGCGCCACGCCGGCACCGGCGTCAGCTACCGCGAACTCGACGAATGGAGCGGCCGGCTGGCCGCCCGGCTCACGGCCAAGGGCACCGGCCCCGGCTCGCTGGTGGCACTCGCCGCCCAGCGCGGCCCGGCCGCCGTCGCCGGGGTGCTCGCCGTACTGAAGACGGGGGCCGCCTACCTCGGGCTGGACCCCGCGATCCCCGTGCGGCGGCAGCGCCGGATGGTGGAGGAGACCGGGCCGCACTGTGTGCTCGCCGAGCCCGGACTCGACCAGTTCCCCACCCTGGACGCACCCCGCGTCACCCTGGCGCCCCTCACCGAGGGACCGCTGCACCAGGCGCCGGAGCAGGAGCCCGACGAGGACGCGCTGTTCCACATCGTCTACACATCGGGTACGACCGGAAACCCCAAAGGCGTACGCATCAGCCACCGTTCGGTCCGCGGCCGGCTCGAATGGATGTGGCGGGACCACCCGTTCCCCGAGAACGCGGTCCTCGCCGTCCAGAAGTCCCTGGCACTGGTCGCCTCGCCCTGGGAACTGCTGGGCGGACTGCTCAGGGGCGTCCCGTCCGTCGTGCTCGCCACCGACGAACTCCTCGACCCGGCGCTCTTCGCCGCCACCGTCCGCGAGGAACGGATCACCCACCTCTTCCTGACCCCGCAGCTGATCGCGGGACTGCTGGAGGAGAGCGCCGGACACCCCGGCGGACACCGGCCGGTCCTGGTCACCAGCGGCGCCGACATCCTGCCCGTGGACACCGTCCTGCGCTTCCGCGAGCTCTGGCCCGACGCCACCCTGCTCAACCTGTACGGCATGACGGAGACCGCTTCCAACGTCGCCGCCTACGACACCGCCGGACTGGCCGCCGACGCCGAACGCGTCCCCGTCGGCAGCCCGGTGGCGGGCGCCTCGCTCTCGGTCCGCGACCGGCTCGGCCGGCGGCTGCCGCCCGGTGCGACCGGCGAGGTGTGGGTGTCCGGACCGCCACTGGCCCTCGGCTACGTCGGTGGCGACGGCGAGGACCGCTTCACCACCGACGACGCCGGAGTCCTGCACTACCGCACCGGCGACCGCGGCCGCACGCTCCCGGACTCCGGGCTGGAGATCACCGGCCGTTCCGACAACCAGATCAAGGTGCGCGGCTACCGCGTCGAACTGGAGGAGATCGAGGCCACCCTGCGCAAGGCACCGGACGTCACCGACGCGGGAGCCTACGCGGAGACCGAGGACGGCGAGACACGCATCGTCGCCTGTGTCACCGCCGACGAGGAGACCACCCCCGCCGCACTGCGCGCGTATCTGCGCGACCGGCTGCCCGACTACATGCTGCCGGCCCGCATCCAGCCGGTGCCGCGGCTCCCGCTGAGCACCAACGGCAAACTGGACCGCACCGCCCTGCGGACGCTCGTGGCAGGCATCGGACAGGAACGGGCCGCCGGATTCACCCCGTCCGACGCCACCGAGGCCGCCGTCGCCGCACTCTGGCACGAGCTGCTCGGCGCACCGCCCGCGTCGGCGGAGCAGAACTTCTTCGACGCCGGGGGCCACTCCCTGCTCGCCGTACGGCTCGCCGGCCGGCTCGCCGCGACGGCCGGCCGACGCGTCCCGCTGCGCCGCATCCTCGGCGCACCCACCGTCACCGCGATCGCCGCACTGTGCCGCGAGATCCAGCAGGAGGAGCAGATATGAACGACCCATGGCTGACCGTGCCGAGCGAGCAGCCACAGGGCACCGGCACCCTCGCCGTCTGCTTCGCACCCACCGGCGCCCACGGCTCCACGTTCGCGGGCTGGCGCGGCCGGCTGCCCGAGGACATCACCCTCGCGTTCGTCGCACCACCGGGCCGCGGCACCCGGGTCGACGAGGAGCCCGTCACCGACATGGCCGTCTACGCCGACGCGGTGGCGGCCGGGATACGCGAACTGCTGGGCGGACGACGGCTGGTGCTGGTCGGGGTCAGCCTCGGCGCCCTGCTGGCGTACGAGACCTGCCGCCGGCTGCTCGATGCCGGGGTGCCCGTCACGAGGCTGTGCGCCGTGGCCGGACAGTGCCCCGGCGACTTCGACGGCCGGGGCGTGGACGTGACCGTCGAGGACGCCCGTGCCTTCGTCACCGGGACCGGGCTGACCGATCCGGAACTCCTCGCGGACCCCGAGTTCGAGGAGGTGCTGCTGCCTCCCGTCATCGCCGATCTGCAACTGGCCGCCCGCTACGACGGCCGCCGCGGAGCTGTTCCGCACGTCGATCTGCGCGCGGTGTGGGCCTGTGACGACCCGCACGTGCCCGAGGTCACCGTGCGCCGCTGGGCCGAGTGGACCCGCGGCGAATGCACCCTGATGTCCGTCGAGGGCGGCCACTTCGCCCATCAGGAGAACCCGGCCGCGGTGGTCTCCGCCTGCCTCGACGGCCTTCCCGGAACCCGGCCGTCCCGCCGCTCCGTGCTCGGCGCCGGGGCGACCGCCGTCGCCTCCACGGTGCTGGGCCTGGGCGCGGTGGCGTCGGCGGCACCCGCGGCGCGGGCCGCCGGGACGACCGCGACCGCCACCGTCTCCTACGACGGGGACCCCACCGACCCCGTCGCCCTGGCCGTCGCCATGATCCGGCAGAACACCAGCAATCCCGGGGACGGCGCGGTCACCCTGCCGCTCGCCCGGATGCTCCAGGGGATCTTCGGCGCCGCCGGGGTCGCCACCGAGATCGTGCCCACCCCGAAGGACGGCAACGTCCACTTCTTCGCCCGGATTCCCGGCCGCGGCCCGGCCACGAAGAAACCCCTGGTCCTGCTCGGCCACTCCGACGTGGTGCCCGCCATCGGCGACCGCTGGGAGACGGACCCCTTCGCCGGAGAGATCAAGGACGGCAAACTGTACGGGCGCGGCTCGCTGGACATGAAGGGCGTCAACGCCGCCTTCGTCGCCGCACTGCTGCGTCATGTCCGGGAGGGGGCGTCCTTCGACCGCGACATCGTCTTCTGGTCCGACTGCGACGAGGAGCAGGGCCCGTACGGTGTGCGCTGGTTCCTCACCGAACACCCCGGCAGGGTGGCGGCGGGCGCGGTCATCACCGAGGGCGGCTGGGTGCTCAACCAGCGCGACGGCTCCACGCCCATGATCGCCTCGCTGACCTGCAACGACAAGCGGTCCCTGCTGCTGCGCCTGGAGACCGCCTCGTACGCCACCCACACCTCCAAGCCGTTCTCCGGCCAGGCGGTGATCCGGCTGGGCGAGGTGCTCGAACAGCTCGGCCAGTGGCGTGCCCACATCCGTCCCAACGCACTCTCCCGGCGGTACTTCGCCGAACTGGCCGAGGCCACCACCGACCGGCACCTCGCCCGGTCGCTGCGGGAGATGCTCGACGCCCGCACGGACCGGCAGCGGGACCGGGCGGGGGAGAGCGTGGTGCGGCTCAGCGAGACCCCCGAGCTGCACAACGCGATGCTGCGGACCACACTCGCCTTCACCGCGGCGCAGTCCGGTTACTACCCGAGCATCGTGCCGGGCACGGCGACCGCGGAGTTCCGGGCCGCCTTCCTGCCGGGCGCCGAGGACCCCGGACGCACCGTCGCCGAACTGCGCTCGCTGATCGGCAACCGGGCGACGCTGAGTGTGGTCGGCAACCCCGGTGAGAGCGAGCAGCAGGCGCTGGACCGGCTGCGCGGCTATCTGGCCACCCCCGACTCCGACTACGACACCGATGTGTTCCGGGCCTGGCAGAGCGCCGTACGCCGGACCCACCCCGGAGTACGGGCCACCGCCTGTCAGTTCGAGGCGGTCACCAGTGCGGTGCCGTTCCGGGAACAGAACGTACCCGTGTACGGCATGTACCCGTTCACCGTGAACCGGGACATGCTGAAGCGGATGCACGGCACCGACGAACACATCGGCGTCGAGCCCCTGCGACAGGGCACCGAGACGGTCTACCAGCTCCTGGCCGGACTGCGATCGGGGCACTGAGCGCGGCACGGACCGTGCGGGCGGACCCGGCAGGGCACGCCCGCACGGACCGTCATCCCACGCTGACCCAGTCGAGGGTGCGCTCCACCGCCCGCTTCCAGTTCGCGTACCCCTCGGTGCGCTGCTCCTCGCTCCACTGCGGCTTCCAGCGCTTCGACTCCTGCCAGTGCTCCCGCAGTTCGCCCAGGTCCCGCCAGAAACCGGTGGCCAGGCCGGCGGCATAGGCGGCACCGAGCGCGGTCGTCTCGGCGACCACCGGACGGCTGACGGGGACACCGAGCACATCGGCCTGGATCTGCATGCACAGGTCGTTGGCCGTGACCCCGCCGTCGACCTTGAGCACATCGAGATGGACACCGGAGTCCTGCTCCATCGCCTCCACCACGTCCCGGCTCTGGTAGCAGATCGCCTCCAGAGTGGCCCGTGCCAGATGGCCGTTGGTGTTGTATCTCGCCAGTCCGACGATGGCGCCCCGGGCGTCCGAGCGCCAGTACGGGGCGAAGAGCCCGGAGAAGGCCGGTACGAAGTACATCCCGCCGTTGTCCGCGACGGACCGGGCCAGCCGTTCGCTCTCCGCCGCATCGGTGATGATCTTCATCTGGTCGCGCAGCCACTGCACCGCCGATCCGGTGACCGCGATCGAACCCTCCAGGGCGTAGACCGCCGGACTCTCCCCGAACCGGTAGGCGACCGTGGTGAGCAGCCCGTGCCGGGACCGGATGAGCTTCGTCCCGGTGTTGAGCAGCAGGAAGTTGCCGGTGCCGTACGTGTTCTTCGCCTCGCCCGGCTCGAAGCACACCTGCCCCACGGTGGCCGCCTGCTGGTCGCCGAGCACTCCGGTGATCGGGACCGCGGCCCGCAGCGGGCGGGAGGTGCGGGTGCGGCCGTACGCCCCGGCGTCGGAGGAGGGGTTGATCGCCGGGAGCATCGCCCGGGGGATGCCGAAGATGTCCAGCAGCTCGTCGTCCCAGTCGAGCGTCTCCAGATTCATCAGCATCGTCCGGCTGGCGTTGGTCACATCGGTGGCGTGGGTGCCGCCGTCGGGGCCGCCGGTGAGATTCCACAACACCCAGCAGTCCGTGTTCCCGAACACCGCGTGTCCCCGCTCGGCGGCCTCGCGCACCCCCTCGACGTTCTCCAGGATCCACTTGATCTTCCCGCCGGAGAAGTAAGTGGCCGGCGGGAGCCCCGACTTGCGCCGGATCACGTCGCCGTGCCCCTCGTTCTCCAGGGCCTTGGCGATCGAGTCGGTACGGGTGTCCTGCCACACGATCGCGTTGCAGTACGGGCGGCCGGTGCGGGGGTCCCACACGACGGTCGTCTCGCGCTGGTTGGTGATCCCGATGGCGTCGAGGTCCGTGCCGCTGAGACCGCCGGTGCGCAGGGCGTTCTGCATCACCGAGTTGGTGCGCTCCCAGATCTCCACCGGATCGTGCTCCACCCAGCCGGGACGGGGCAGGATCTGCTCGTGCTCCAACTGGTGTCTGGCCACCTCGTTGCCACCGTGATCGAAGATCATGAAGCGGCTGCTGGTGGTGCCTTGGTCCACTGCGCCGACGAAGTCCGCCATGGCATGCTGCCTCTCCTGAGTCCGGGCCCGGTGATGGAGCCGGGCGTCACTTCTCCGCCGGTACGGGGATGCTCCCCTCCGGCTCGGCCTCCGCCGAGGGCAGGAAACGGCTGATGAAGACCTTGTAGAAGAAGGCCCCCAGCGGACCGCCGACCAGCGGGCCGACGATCGGCACCCAGAAGTAGAAGTTCCCGTACTGATCCCGCCACGCCCCGCCGTAGCCGGTGAGGAAGCTCGCGAGCCGGGGGCCGAGGTCACGGGCCGGGTTGATGGCGTATCCGGCGTTGGTGCCGAACGCCATGCCGATGGCCACCACGATGAGACCCACGATGAACGGTCCGAGATTGGCACCCGGCGGGGTGTTGAGGAGGTCGGTGACCGCGAAGATCAGCAGCACCAGGATCGCGGTGCCGATGACCTGGTCCCGCAGCGCACCCCATTCGTGCACCGGGAGCGCGGGGTTGCCGTTGGCAGGCAGGGTGGAGAACACCGTCTGTGTCTTGATGGTGTGCCCCGGGTCCGCCTTCGCCAGCGCCTCGGTGTAGTTCCACCGCACCAGCAGCGCCGCGACGAACGCCCCCATGACCTGGGCCAGCGAGTACGGTGCCACCTTCTTCCAGGGAAAATCCTTGAACGCGGCGAGGGAGAGGGTGACGGCGGGGTTGAGATGGGCTCCGCTGAGCCGGCCCGCCACATAGACACCCAGGGTGACTCCGAGGCCCCATGCCCAGGCGATGCTGTCGTGATTCCCGAGGCCGCCCGGCGGATCGGTGAGCGCACCGCCCGCCGCGACCTGGGCCACCACCCCGCAGCCGAAGAGGATGAGAATCATCGTGCCGAGGAACTCCGCGGAGAGCTCCCCGACGAGTCCCGACCGCTTGAGCCGCTCCATGGGGATCTCGCTTCCTGTCGATTCACGACCTCTGCGGCACAGATCCACATCCGAGCGTAGACGGGGGCAGTTGGATCCGCATGCGGTGGCGGACCCGCCGGTTCCCGCCCCTTCCCGGGCAGGAACCGGGCCCGGACTCAGTCGATGTCGACGTGGTCGAAGGCCGCCAGCATCCGGCCGAGCACCCGTACGCAGGCCGTCACATCGGCGTCGGTGAGCTCCCCGTCCACCTGGCGCAGCAGCGACTCCTCGCGGGCCAGGGCCGCGAGGATCGCCGTCCGCCCGCTCCCGGTCAGCCGGACCAGCGAGGACCGCTGGTGCGCGGGGTTCGGGGTGATCTCGACCAGTCGCGCCGCGGCGGCGTCGTTGACCATGCGCTGCACGAACTGCCGGCTCAGCGCCTGTGCCCGGCCCATCTGCGGGACCGTCATGGGCCCGTTCTCACGCAGCAGGTCCAGTACGGCGCGCACCCCGACGGAGAGGCCCTCGATGGGGGCGGCCTGCTCCACCTTGCGTTGCACCCGCCGGTAGAGCGGGCCGACCAGGGCGAAGACCTCCGTCAGCCGGTGGGCCAGTTCCTCGGGTGCCAGGGGCGGATCGATGTCGGTCATCCGGCAATGATGACACCTAGGTTGTCAATGTGGCCAGGGAATGGCACCTTGGTTGTCATGAATGCTGCTTCCGAGCTGAACTTCATCGAGACCGGGGACGGGTGCCTCGCCTACCGGGACATCGGCGACGGCCCGCCGCTGGTGCTGCTGCACGGTGGCTTCGTCGACCACCGGATGTGGGACGACCAGGTGCCGGAGCTCGCCCGCCGTCACCGCGTGATCGTGCCGGACGCCCGCGGACACGGCGGATCGGCCAACGGGACCGGGCCCTTCCGCCACACCGACGACGTGGCCGCACTGCTGCGCCACCTCGACACCGGGCCCGCGGTCCTGGCCGGGCTGTCGATGGGCGCCGCCACCGCGGTCGACACCGCCCTCGAACATCCGGATCTGGTGCGTGCGCTGGTCGTCAGCGGGGCGGGCACCAGCGAGCCCGAATTCGTCGACCCCTGGTGCGGGCGGGTCCTGGCCGCACAGGCCCGCGCGCTGGACGAGGGCGACATCGAGGGGTGGACCGACGCCTTCATGCTCTTCGCGGCGGGCCCGCACCGCACCCTCGACGACGTCGACGGCACCGTCGTGCGACGGCTCCGGGAGATGGTGGCGCTGACGCTGTCCAAGCACCGCGGGGACGAGCCCGACCTGCGGGTGCCCGTCCCCGGCACCTGGGCGCGGGCGGCCGGGATCGAGGTCCCGGTCCTGGCGGTCAACGGCGGCATCGACGGGGCGGATCATCTCGCCATGGCCCGGCGCCTGGTGCGGACGGTCGCCGACGGGCGGGAGGTGATCGTCGAGGGCGCCGCCCACTACCCCAACATGGAGCAGCCGGACGCCTTCGGTGGGATTCTCGGCGACTTCCTGGCGGGCCTGCGCGCCGGGTAGGGCGGTGCCGGGGTCAGCGTGCGGCGGCGGCCACCGCGCCGTCCGCCTCCGCGGCGGCCCGCGCCGGGGCGTCGTGCAGCCCCAGGCGCAGGTGCTCGACGTGGAAGAGCGCCTGGTCGAGGAGTTCGGCCACGTGGTTGTCGTACAGCGCGTAGATCACCGAGCGGCCCCGTCGCTCACCGGTGACCAGGCCGAGGTTGCGCAGCAGTCGCAGCTGGTGGGAGCAGGCGGACTGCTCCATCCCGACCGCGTCGGCGAGCTCCGTCGCGGGGCAGGGGCCCTCCTGGAGGCGGGCCAGGATGCGGAGCCGGGACGGGGTGGCCAGGGCCTGGAGGGTGGACGCCACATCGCCGGCCCCCACCGCGTCGAGGCGCTCGCGCGCGGTGGCAGCGGTCTTCGCGTCAACTCCGTGGCCCATGCCCTCATCCTACGGAGATACATACATGAATGGGTGTTCATGTGATCCTGTATGGTGCGGAGGTCGAACCACTCCGCCCGCTCGCGTGAAGGATCGCGCTCATGTCTTCCACCCTCACCCGCCCGGCCGCGCCCGCCGGACCGGTCAGAACGAGGGGCGCCGGGCGGCGCACCCGGATCCTGGCCCTTCCGGAGGCCCGCTGGGCCGCGACCGCGCTGCTGCTGTTCCTGGCCGCGCTGCCCCTGCACCTGCTCGGCGCCCCGTGGTGGGCCTGGGGCCCGCTGTACGCGCTGACGTACATCGCCGGCGGCTGGGAGCCCGGCCTGGAAGGGCTGAGGGCGCTCAGGGAGAAGACCCTCGACGTCGACCTGCTGATGGTCGTCGCGGCGCTCGGAGCGGCGGCGATCGGCCAGGCACTGGACGGCGCGCTGCTGATCGTCATCTTCGCCACCTCGGGAGCCCTGGAGGCCTTCGCCACCGCGCGGACGGCGGATTCGGTGCGCGGACTGCTCGACCTCGCCCCCGCGAGGGCCACCCGGCTCGGCGCCGGGGGAGCCGAAGAGGCCGTGTCCACCGGGGAGTTGAGGGTCGGGGACGTGATCCTGGTGCGTCCCGGAGAACGTGTCGGGGCCGACGGCCGGGTCCTCGGCGGGGCGAGTGAGGTCGACCAGGCGACCATCACGGGTGAACCGCTGCCGGTGACCAAGGAGCCCGGCGACGAGGTCTTCGCGGGAACCCTGAACGGCACCGGGGCGCTGCGGGTGACCGTGGAGCGCGACCCGTCCGATTCGGTGATCGCCCGGATCGTGGCCATGGTCGAGGAGGCCTCCGGAACGAAGGCCCCCACCCAACTGTTCATCGAGAAGGTCGAACAGCGGTACTCGATCGGCATGGTGGCCGCCACTGTCGCCCTGTTCGCCGTGCCCCTGGCCTTCGGCGCGGCACTGCAGCCGACGCTGCTCCGGGCGATGACCTTCATGATCGTGGCATCGCCGTGCGCCGTGGTGCTGGCCACGATGCCGCCGCTGCTGTCCGCGATCGCCAACGCCGGACGGCACGGGGTCCTCATCAAGTCCGCCGTGGTGATGGAGCGCCTCGGCCGGATCGACGCCGTCGCGCTCGACAAGACCGGCACCCTGACCGAAGGCACCCCGCGGGTCACCGACATCCGTCCGCTCCGGTCCTCGGGCCTGACCGAGGACGCCCTGCTCATCCTGGCGGCTGCGGCCGAGCACCCCAGCGAACACCCCCTCGCCCGTGCCGTCACCGAGGCCGCTCGCACCCGGGGGCTCGTCCTGCCCCCGGCGGCGGACTTCACCTCCGCCCCGGGCACCGGCGTCACCGCCACCGTGGACGGCCGCACGGTCGCCGTCGGAAGCCCGGCGCGCCTGCTGGACGTCCGTCCCGGTACCGCCGGACCGGCCGCCGGACTCGCCGCGGGTCTGGAGGCGGACGGCCGTACCGCCGCACTCGTCCTACTCGACGGCACGCCCGTCGGCGTCCTGGGCATCGCGGACCGGCTGCGCACCGACGCCCGCGCCACCGTCGCCCGCCTCACCGGACTCACCGGCCGAACGCCGGTACTGGTCACCGGGGACAACCCGCGCGCCGCCGCCCGGCTGGGCGCCGAGGTCGGGATCGAGGACGTACGGGCCGGTCTGCTGCCGCGGGAGAAGGTGCACACGGTCAGAGGGATGGAGAGCGTCGGGCACAAGGTGCTCGTCGTCGGCGACGGTGTGAACGACGCCCCCGCGCTGGCCGCCGCCCACGTCGGCGTCGCCATGGGCAGGGCCGGCTCCGACCTCGCCCTGGAGACCGCCGACGCCGTCGTGGTCCGCGACGAACTCGCCACCGTCCCCACCGCCGTGGCGCTCTCGCGGCGGTGCCACCGCCTGGTCGTGCAGAACCTGGTGATCGCGGCGGTCTTCATCACCGGACTCGTCGTCTGGGACCTGGTCGGCACACTGCCGCTCCCGCTGGGCGTCGCCGGGCACGAGGGCTCCACCGTCATCGTCGGCCTCAATGGTCTGCGCCTGCTCCGCGACGCCGCCTGGACGCGCGCCGAGAGCCGTCACTGAGCCGGGTGCGGGCATCGCCGCGGCCGCTCGGCCCGCCCGCCGCCGATGCCCGCATGGTCTTCGTCGGCCCCGGGCGCACGTTCCGGGGCGCGGTGACCGGCAGGGCGAGCGGCAGGGGCGGGGCGTCGACGGACGGGAAACCCGGTGGGGGTATCGTCGGACGCGCACCGCAGGACCCGACGACCCGTACGACCGAGCAATTCGAGGCAGCCGTGGATCGCGGACGGACACGCACACCGGGAACGTCCCGGCCGCTGGTGCTCTGTGCCGTCCTGCTCGGGCTGTTCCTCATGCACGGGGCACCCGCGAGCGCCGCGGACGGCTGCCACGACACGATGGCCGTGACGGCGCCCGCACCGGGAGCCGCGCAGGTGGGCGCGGGACACATCGCCGTGCGGGGCGAGCACGGTCCCGCCCGGGCGGCGGACACGATGCCCGTGATGAACGGCGAGTCGTGCGTATTCACCCATGCCCGTGACCGGGTGCTGCCGCTCCTGATGGCGCTGGGCCTGGTGCTCCTCGCCGTCCGGGCGCTGACCGGGCGCCGTGCCGCCGTACGCGGTCCGGCCCGGCGGGGACCACCGTTCGCCGGAAGAGAGCTGCTGCTCCAGGTGTGCGTCGCGCGGACGTGACAGGCCTCCGCCGGTCCACGGCCCTCCGGGGCCGGACCGGTCGCGAACCTGCCCGTTTCGCGCGCCACGGACGTGGCGCAGCCACCTGGAAAGAACCTGTGATGTCCGCTTCCCGTTTCTCCGCCGCCCGTCGCCGCACCCTCGCGGCCGCCGGCACCGTCGCCGTCCTCGCGCTGGCACTGACCGCCTGCGGCTCCTCCGACGGCTCGAAGTCCGACGGATCGTCCATGCCCGACATGGACCACGGCTCGGCGGGTGCCTCCGCACCGGCCACCCCCGGCGGCAAGTTCAATGACGCCGACGTGAAGTTCGCACAGCAGATGATCCCGCACCACCAGCAGGCCATCGAGATGGCGAAGCTGGCCGACGGCCGCGCCGCCGACCCCGAGATCAAGAAGCTGGCCACCGCGATCGAGAAGGCCCAGGACCCCGAGATCAACACGATGAAGGGCTGGCTGACGTCGTGGGGCAAGCCGCTGCCCTCGTCCTCGATGGGTGACATGCCCGGGATGGACCACGGCTCGGACGGTTCGGGGATGCCCGGAATGATGTCCGGCAAGGACATGGACGATCTGGCCGCCGCCAAGGGCGGGGACTTCGACAAGAAGTTCGCCCAGCTCATGATCGGGCACCACCAGGGCGCCGTCACCATGGCCGAGGACGAGCAGAAGAACGGCGGCAACGCCGATGCGAAGAAGCTCGCCGGTGCCGTCGTCACGGCCCAGACCGCCGAGATCGAGCAGATGAACAAGATCATCGACAGGCTCTGATCCCGGCAGGGGTGCGGGCCCCGGCCGTCCGGCGGCCCGCACCCCCTTCTCCCGGCCCACCCACCTCCACGTGGTCCGGCCGGTACGGGAAGCGCCTCGCCGCCGACCGTCAGACGGCGGCCTCCGGCGCCGTGAGCAGCTCGGCCACCTCCTCCGCGCTCGTCTCCCGCAACTCCTCGTCGACCAGCAGCCACCTGGTGATGCCGGCCGATCCGAGGAAGGCCAGATCGTGACTGGCGATCAGCAGCGCGCCCTCGTAGGAGTCGAGCGCACCGGTCAGCTGACGCACACTGGCGATGTCCAGGTTGTTGGTCGGCTCGTCCATCATCAGCAGCTGCGGGGCCGGTGCGGCGAGCATCGTCGCCGCGAGGGCGGCCCGGAAGCGCTCCCCGCCCGACAGGGTGCCCGCAGGCTGCTCCGCGCGTTTGCCCTGGAACAGGAAACGGGCGAGCTGGGCGCGGATGTGGTTGTCGGTGACCCCGGGCGCCGTCCGGGCCACGTTCGCCGCGACGCTCAGTTCCTCGTCCAGCACATCGAGCCGCTGCGGAAGGAACCGCACCGGTACGAAGGTCCTGGCCTCGCCGGACAGCGGGGCCAGCTCACCGGTGAGGGTGCGCAGCAGAGTCGTCTTCCCGGCGCCGTTCCGACCGACGAGCGCGATCCGCTCGGGCCCGTTCACCTGGAGGCTGCCCTCGCGCAGCCTGCCGAAGCGGGGACGCAGGCCGTGCAGGCTCAGCACGGTGCGTCCGGTGGGCACCGCCGTGTGCGGGAGGCTCACGCGGATCTCGGCGTCGTCGCGGACCGCGGCGGCGGCCTCCTCCCGGCGTTCGCGTGCCTCACCGAGCCGTTCCTCGTGGACGCCGCGGAGCCTGCCCGCCGACTCCTGCGCCGACCGCTTCCGGCGGCCGGCCAGGATCTTGGGCAGGCCGCCCTCGGTCTCCGCCTTGCGGCCGTTCTTCTGACGCCGGGCCAGTTTCAGGTGGGTCTCCTCCAGTTCGCGCTTCTGGCGGCGCACATCGGCCTCGGCGGCCCGCAGCATCCGCCCGGCGGCCTCCTGCCCGGCGGCCACGGCCTCCTCGTACGCAGACCAGCCACCGCCGTACCAGTTCACCGAGCCGGTGCGCAGTTCGGCGATGCGGTCCACACGCTCCAGCAGTTCGCGGTCATGGCTGACCACGACCAGTACCCCCGAGCGCCAGGAGTCGACGGCCTCGTAGAGCCTGCGGCGGGCGAGCACATCGAGGTTGTTGGTGGGCTCGTCCAGGAGCAGGACGTCGGGGCGCTCCAGCAGCAGCGCGGCCAGTCTCAGCAGGACGGTCTCCCCGCCGGACAACTGGCCCACGGTGCGGTCGAGTTCGATGCCGCCGAGGCCGAGCGAGCCCAGTGTCGCCAGGGCCCGTTCCTCGACGTCCCAGTCGTCGCCGATCGTCTCGAAGTGCTTCTCGTCGACGTCCCCGGCCTCGACGGCGCGCAGCGCCTCGCGCCGCTCGGCGATGCCCAGGGCCCGGTCCACCCGCAGTGTCGTGTCGAGGGTGATGTTCTGCGGAAGGTGGGCGAGGCTGCCACCGACGGTCACCGACCCCTGGGACGGGTGCAGTTGGCCGGCGAACAGTCGCAGGAGTGTGGACTTGCCCGCGCCGTTGTTGCCGACGAGGCCGACGCGTCCCCGGCCGATGCTGAGCGAGAGCCCGTCGAGGACGGTGGTGCCGTCCGGCCACCGGAAGGTCAGGGCGGAGCAGGTGAGAGAGGCATGAGGGGTGGTGGGAGTCGCCATGGTGTTCCTCGCATTCGCAAGCGCGGTGAAGGGGGCTTCGTATGCGAGCACCACGCAGCGACCGGGCCATGGGAAGAGGTGCGGCGGTCCTGAAGATCGGGGGACGGCTCAGGCACCGAGGTCGCATCCACGCGGGGTCACGGGCAGCGCGAAGCACTGCTACGGCGTGACGGGCGTACGGGCAAAGCCGTACGGCGCGATGTTCGCGAACCTCAGATGCGCAACGTCCACCTCAATCGGAGACAACAGGACCTCAGAACTGTAAACGACGGGGTGACGGAAGGGCAATGTCATTGGGTCCCGGAGCGGGCGCCGGAAGGTGCGGGCGAAATGCCCGCATTTGTGAATTCGTGGCGCGAGTCACGTCCGGCCCACCGGATACCGCCCCGCGCGGTTCGGTTCCCTTTCCGCACAAGGGGAGTGGTTCGCGCGGTGTGAGGTGGATTACCGAAATTCCCGTTACTCGATCTTGTGGGTGAATTGCATTCGGAAATTGGGGTCTTGTCCGCTTCGGTTCTTCTCGCTTACGGTCACCGTCAATCCGGACGGAACGCCGAATCCTGCCGCTGTCCGGCAATCCGACCACTCGTGTACGGCAGGAGCGGGGAACCCAGGTAAGCCGCCGGTCCGGAATCCGGAACGGCTCGGGGTGAAGCCACGCAGATGCGCGGCCAGGCATCTCCAGCCTGAACCCGACAGCTCACCTCGCAGGCGACGGAGAGGAATCCACCATGCCCGCAACGGGTACGTACCGTCGTCGCAGGTCCACCACGCTGACCCGCGGTTTCATCGCCGTGGGCACGGGCGCGGCCGCCCTGCTCCTCCCCCTGCTCGGCGCCCACACCGCCTCGGCGGCCCCGGCGCGGCCCGCCGCCGTCACCGCTCCCGCCGCGTCGTCCGCGACGTACACGAACGATCTGGACGGCTGGATCAAGGAGTCGCTGGCCGTGATGGCCGAGCACGGCATTCCCGGCAGCTACGAGGGCATCCACCGCAACGTCATGCGCGAGTCCTCCGGAAACCCCCGGGCGATCAACAACTGGGACTCGAACGCCGCCGCCGGGACGCCGTCCAAGGGCCTCCTCCAGGTCATCGAGCCGACGTTCCGGGCCTACCACGTGCCCGGGACCGCGATGGACAGCTACGACCCGGTCGCCAACATCACGGCCGCGTGCAACTACGCGGCCGCCAAGTACGGTTCCATCGACAACGTCTTCGGGGCCTACTGAGGCGACCGGACCACCGCCCGGCCGGGCCCGTCCCGAGGTCGGCCCAGCCGCGGCGGTGTCCAGTCGGCATGGCGCAGGACCGCGCGGACGGTGACCCGGGACGGCGCGAGCCGCAGCGCCGTATTGCGCAGGGCGACGGCCACCGGACGGGACAGCTGCTGCCCCATCCGGCCGGCCTGCCGGGCGGCCCGCGCGACCGACTGGCTGCGGGGCCGGCGCTCGGCGTCGTAGCGGACGAGCGCCGACTCGACGCCGGCCCCGCCGGAGAGCGCGGCGGCCAGTGTCGCCGCGTCCTCCAGTGCCTGACAGGCCCCCTGGCCGAGATTCGGGGTCATGGCGTGCGCGGCGTCGCCGAGCAGCGCGATCCGGCCGACCGCGTACGAAGGGAGCGGAGTCACCAGCTCGTTGATGTCGTGATGCAGTACGGCATCGGTCCGGGTCGCTGCCAGCAGGGCGGGAATGGGGTCGTGCCAGCCGCCGAACCGGCGGCGCACCTCACCCAGCGGATCAGGGTGCCGGACCCCGGCGGGCGCGTTGAGTACCGCGTGCCACTCGGCCCGGCCGTCGGCGAACGCGATGTGGCCGAACTCGGCCCCCCGTCCCCAGGTCAGCTCGAAGTCGGTACGCAGATCGACGGGCGTCTTGGTGATGGCGCGCAGCACCGTCGAGCCGCTGTAGGCGGGACCGGGGTGCCCCGGGAAGAGCTGGGTGCGCAGCCTGCTGCCGATTCCGTCGGCGGCCACCACCAGATCCGCCTCCAGCGCGGTGTCGCCCGCGGTCAGGCGCACCCGCGAGGCGTCGGACCGGTCGACGGACGTCACTTCGGCCCCGATGAGCAGGGATTCGGGCGGCAGGGCCGCGCGCAGCAGCCGGTGCAGCCCGGACCGGGGGATGCCCACGATCGGCGTCCCCAGCTCGCGTTCCAGCGCGGCTCCGTCCATGCGGGCCAGCAGACGGCCGTCCGGGGTGCGGGTGCCGCCGGTGTACTGGGGCCGGGCGGCCGCGCGCACCGCCGCGCCGACACCGAGGACGTCCAGCGCGCGCAAGCCGTTCGCGTGCAGGGAGATGCCCGCGCCCGCGTCGTCGGGAGTGCGGGCGCGTTCGACGACCGTCACCTCCCAGCCGACGAGCCGCAGCCCGATCGCGGCGGCCAGTCCGCCGATGCCACCGCCGACGACCACCGCGTTGTTGCCCATGCCCGGTCCCCTCCCATGCCCCGTCACAACCTTCTACAGCTGTAGAAGGAGCGTACTACCCCTTCTCTACAGGTGTAGAAAGGGGTGGTGACCACAGACCGACGGACCGTCCTCGCCGATGCCGCCATCCATGTGCTGGCCGAGGAGGGGATGCGGGGCCTGACCCACCGGGCCGTGGACCGGGCGGCGGCCCTGCCGCCCGGCACCACCTCGGCGTACTTCCGCACCCGTCAGGCGCTGCTCACCGCGCTCGTCCGACGGCTCGTGGCACAGGACCAGGCGGAATTGCAGGCGGCCGGCGAGCAGGCGCGGGTGCCGCGCGCCGCCGCCGAACTGACGGACGGGCTGGCCGGGTTCGTCGAACGGCGGCTGACCGGCGAGGGGCGGCAACGGTCGCTCGCCCGCTACGCCTGCGCGGTCGAGAGCGTGCGCCACCCGGAACTGCGCGAGATTCTCGTACCGCGGCAGAACGCGGCCCGTGCGGCGGTGCGGGCGTTCCTGCACGCACAGGGCGTCGCCGACGCCGAGGGCCGCACGCTCACACTGCTGGCCTGCGTGGACGGACTCGTCTTCGACCGGCTGGTGGGCGGCGGGGGAGCCGTACTCAGGGAGGAGATCGCGGGTCTGGTCGCCGCGGCGCTCCGCGACCCCGGTGGGGAAGCCGCCGGGTGATCCGGGCCGGCGTCACTCCGGGGCGGGTTCCGCCGCGTGGTCCGGCTCGGAGCGGGGCAGTACGGGCACGGTCGCCGCAGCCCCGTCCCGGACCGACCGCACCACCGCGTCGTGCAGTCGGCGGCTCTCCTCCTCCGAACGGCACGGCACCGGGCTGCCCGACATGGTGAACCAGTCGATCGCACCCGTGTACTGCACAGTGACCTGGGCCGTGTCGTCCGCCCAGGTCGTGTGAACGGTCAGGTCCCCGGAAAGCACACCGACCTCGTCCGTGAGCACGCCACCGCGCCCCGAGAACACCCCGCAAGTCGTCCACGACGCCCAAGCCATGACTCCAGGCTGGCACCAAGACCGCGGATCCGCGACCCGCGGGTCCGGTGCCCGGACCGCACCCCGGCCGCTCCGCCCGCCCAGGGAGTCGCTCCACCCTTCCGGATGCTGGAAATGGGGGAAACTTTCCCACCGGCCGGGCTGCGGTTCCCGCACCACCCGATCCCCGGACATTGACGCGCTGTTAGCGGAAAATCGTCGAATTTCCCCGCCTGGACAACGAATTCCGAAGGTGAACACCTCTTGACCTGCGGAACGCGTCGGGATTGCATGTCGCGCTGGGAGCGCCGAAACCACTCACCACGTCCTCGTCTGGAGGCGATACCGCTCCCGTGCTCGGACACCGCACCTGTTGATCGGAACCGCACGATGACCGAAACGCTCAGCGCTCCCCAGGCGCTCGCACCAGCGACCGGCCCCACTCCACAGAAGCTCAAGCGTTCCATCGGCGTCGTGGGCGGAACACTGCTCACGCTGTCCTGCGTGACGCCCGCCTCGACCCTCTTCGTGGTCGTACCGGACCTGTTCTCCAGCCTCGGCACGTACACCGCCCTCACCATCGCCATCGGCTCGCTGCTCTGCATCGCGGTCGCCTTCTGCTACTCGGAGCTGGGCACGCTCATTCCGAGTGCCGGCGGTGAGTACGCCATGGTGTCGACGATGGCGGGGCGGCTCGCCGGGTGGCTCGTCTTCGTGCTCTCACTGCTGGTCGTGATGATCGTGCCCCCGGTCATCGCCATGGGAACGGCCGACTACCTCGCCCCCATCGTGCACATTCCGGCCTCCGTCGCGGGCGCCGGCGTGATGGTGCTCGCCACCCTGGCCGGTCTGCTGGACCTGCGCGCCAACGCGTGGATCACCGGCATCTTCCTCGTCCTCGAAGTGATCGCGGCCGCCGTCGTCGCCGTGCTCGGCTTCGCCCACTCCGAGCGCGGCGCCTCGGCCCTGGTGCACGGCACGGTCGCCTCGCCGGGCGGCGGGAGCTCGACCGTCACCGCGATGATGGTGGTCTCCGGGCTCGCCATCGCGCTCTTCATCACCCAGGGCTTCTCCACCGCCGTCTACCTCTCGGAGGAGCTGGAGAACCCGCGGCGCAACGTGGCCCGTACCGTGCTCGCCACCCTCGCCATCTCCACCGCGGTCATCCTCGTCCCGGTCATCGCCATCACACTCGGCGCCCCCGACCTGGCGGCCCTGACCTCGGGCGACCTCAACACCATGGTCGCCGCCTGGTCCAACTCGGCGGTCGGCACCTTCGTCAGCCTCTGCGTCGCCCTCGCGATCATCAACGCCGGCATCGTGATGGTCATCCAGAACTCGCGGGTACTGTTCGCCTCCGCCCGTGACAAGGCCTGGCCCGGACCGGTCAACAACGCCCTGTCCCGACTCGGCCGCTTCGGCTCCCCGTGGGTCGCGACCCTGGTCGTCGGCGTCCCCGGCGCCGCGCTCTGCTTCGTCAACCTCGACACCCTGTACGGCGTCACCGGCGTCTCCGTCACCGCGATGTACCTGCTGGTCGCCGTCGCCGCGCTGCTCTGCCGCCGCGGCGCCCACCGCGAGGCGCCGGCCTGGCGCATGCCGCTGTGGCCCGCGATCCCGGTGCTGCTGATCGCCGTGCTGGCGTACATCCTCACCCAGCAGGAGACCGAGTACCTGCTGTGGACCGGCGGGATCACCGCGGTCGCCACGCTCTACTGGGCGTTCTACCTGCGGCCCCGCAAGGAGACCCGCTGGCTGGTCAGCATCCCGGAGGACGCGCAGTCCTGACCCGGACGTGTTCCGTGCCGTGCCCGGCCCGTCGGCGGTGACCCTCCGCGGGCGGGCCGGGCACCTGCCGTTCCGCGCCCGGTCGCCCGACCGGCCGCCGTACCGGCCCGACGACGGGCGGACCCGCCCCCGGCTCCCGCACAGTGGAGTGAGGGCAGTCCGTCGTCGGAACACGGGGAGTCGGAGCGGGATGAGTGTGGAACGGGTCGGAGTCGTCGTGCACCAGGGCCGTCCCGAGGCCCTCGTCGCGGCGGGCGTCGTACGCGACTGGTGTGCCCGCGAAGGCATTCCGTGCACCGACATCGACGTGTGGCGCGACGACGCACGCAGGCGCGGCGGGCGCGAGGAGGCCGATGTCGCGGGCAACCCCGATCTCATCGTGACCCTCGGCGGCGACGGGACGTTCCTGCGCGGCGCCCGGATCGCCGCCAAGAACGACGGCGCCGTTCTCGGGATCGACCTGGGCCGCGTCGGCTTCCTCACCGAGGTCCCGGCGAAGGACGTGGTCCGGGCGCTCGACGCCGTCCATCGGGGCCGTGCGGCGGTCGAGGAACGCATGACCCTGACCATGCGCGCCTCCCGCGTGCTCGAAGTGCCCAAGGACATCGACGCTCTGATGGGCTACGGACGGCGCCCGATGCTGCCGCCCCCGCACGTCGACCCCGACGCGGAGGCCGCGGCGGAGGACTGGGGCGTGGCACTGGACATCACCGCGCTCAACGACGTCGTCGTGGAGAAGCTCGCCCGCGACCGGCAGGTGAGCCTCGGCGTGTACATCGGCGGGCGGCTCCTCGCCTCGTACTCGGCCGACGCGGTCATCATGGCCACCCCCACGGGCTCGACCGCCTACAGCTTCGCCGCGGGCGGACCGGTGGTCTCGCCACGCATGGACGCCGTCCTGTTCACCCCCGTGGCGGCACACATGACCTTCGACCGCACCGTGATCGCCGCGGCCGACGAACCGATCGCCGTACGGGTCCTGCCGCACTCGGGCCAGGGCGCGGTGACCATCGACGGCCAGCTGCGCGGCGTGCTCGACGCCGGGGACTGGGTCGGGGTGTACGCGGCACCGCACCGCCTCCGGGTCATCAGGCTCGGCCCGCACGACTTCTACGGACGGCTGCGCACCCGCCTCCGCCTCACCGACGCCCCCGCCACGGCGGCCGACGGGGCGAGCGCACCCCTCTTCCGCCCCGACGGACCGGTCCCGCACGACCTGGCCCACCTCCACCTCACCCCGGCGGACCGGGACGAGGCCGAAGACGCCCCACCGGGCGGGATCCGGGGGGCACCCGGATCCCGCCCGTGAACCCGGGCCGCAGGACCGAACTCCCCACGCCGAAGCCCCCGACGAAGGAACTCCCATGCCCGGCAGCCCCGATCACCCCGCGTTCACCACGGTGACGGTCCCCGACACCGAACTGGCTTCGGCCGCGACCCAGTTGGTGCGGGACACCACCGACGACCTGATCTACCACCACTCCCGCCGCGTCTACTACTTCGGCGGCCTCCAGGGACGCAACGGCGGACTGAGCTTCGACCCGGAACTGCTCTACGTCGCGGCCATGTTCCACGATCTCGGCCTCAACGAGGAGTTCCGGGCCAGCGGCCGCCGGTTCGAGGTGGACGGCGCCGACGAGGCAAGGCGCTTCCTGCAGAGCCGCGGCGTACCCGAGGACAGCATCCGCCGGGTCTGGACGGCGATCGCGCTCCACACGACGCCGGGCATCCCGTCGTTCATGGAGCCCGAGGTCGCACTCGTGACGGCCGGCGTGGAGTACGACGTACTGGGCATCGGGTACGAGGACATCAGCGACGCGGACCGGGAGGCGGTCGTCGCCCTCCACCCCCGCCCCGACTTCAAGCGCCGCATCCTCAAGGCCTTCACCGAAGGCATCGAACCCAAGCCGGCCACCACCTTCGGCAATGTGAAGGCCGACGTCCTGGAGCGTTACGTGCCCGGGTTCGAGCGGGGCGACTTCGTGGACACCATCCTGGACTCCGCCTGGCCGGAATGAGATTCCGGCGCCCGCCCGCGGCGGCGAGGAGGAGCGCGCCCGACCCCGCGGTGCCCCGGCCCAAGCCCTGGTGGAGCAGGCCCCCGTCGTTATAGTTGGCACGTACAGGAAAGTGACTGTGCAGGGACGCCCGGTGCGCCACGGTCCGCTCCCGCGACCCCGGAGACACCCCGGTCACGCGGACGGCCCGGCGGCCGAACGGCTCCGCGCCCGCTGCCCGTTCCTCCACCGTCCACGGAAAGGGCGTGCGATGCCGGCCGTCCTCGTACTGCTGCTCGCCGGAACCTGGCTGCTCTCCGGCGCCCTGGTCACCGGGACCGATCCGCTGATCGTCGCAGTGGGCCGCACCGCCGTGTGCTGCCTGGTCCTCACCGCCGTCGCCGCCGCCACCGCGGAGGGCCGGGCCGACCTGCGCCGGGCCGCCGCCCGGCCGGGCACCGTATGGCTGCTGGGGCTGCTCGGCTTCGCCGGGTACGCGGCGGGAACCCTCCTCGCCATCCCGCGCATCGGGACCTCGCTCACCAATCTCGTCGTCGCGCTGATGCCCTGCGCCTCGGTGGCCGTGGGCGCGTTGTTCTTCGGCGAACGGTCCGGCCCGCGCAAGGTGGCCGGGGCGGTGCTCGCCTGCGCCGCGGCCGTCGGATACGCGGCACTCGGCGCGGACGCGGGCGACGCCGACGGGGTGGGGCTGCTCCTCGTGGCGGCGGCGACCGTGGCCTTCGCCGGATACGGCTTCCTGTACCGGCAACGGCTGTCGGGGCTGCCGCCCCTCGCCGTGCTGCCCGTACTGCTCGCGGCCGCCACCTGTCTGCTGCTCCCGATGGCGCTGCCCGCGCTGATCTCCCGCCCCCCGAGCCCTGCCGCGATCGGCGGAACGGTCGTGCTCGGCGCAGCCGTGTACGCGCCCGCCTACCTCGTGCAGCACCGGCTCATCCTGCTGCGCGGACCGGTCTTCACGGCCGCCGTGCAACTGGCCGTTCCCTTCACCGTGCGACTGGGCGACTGGGCGCTCGGCACCGCGCCCGCCCCCTCCACGGCGGAACTGCTGCTTCTCGCCGTGTGCTGCGGGGGCATCGCCCTGGTCACCGTCCAGCCGGCCGCCCGGCTCGCCGCCGCCGAGTGAGCGCGGGAGCACCGCCGGGCGGACCGGCTCAGCCCTCCGGCCGCGGCCCGGCCGTCGTCGCGCCGACCACCAGCGTGCACGGGTGGGCGTGCGTCCCGGGAGCCTCGCGCCCGTCGGCCACCTGAGCGGCGGCGGCGGCGCCCAGCGCGGCCAACCCGGTGTCCACCGTGGTCAGATGGCGGGTGCGCTGGCCGCTGATCACGTACTCCCAGTTGTCCACACCGACCAGCGCGACATCGTCCGGCACCCGCCTTCCCGACTGCCGCAGGACGGACTCCGCGCCCAGCGCTATCTGGTCGTTGCCGCAGAACACGGCGTCGAACCGGGCGCCGGACCCGATCAGGCGGCGACAGGCGGCGACCCCCCAGGCCCGGCTCCAGTCACCCCGGAGTGTGTCGGCCGCGGGCGGCAGACCGGCATCGGCGAGCGTGGCCAGCAGCCCCTGCTCACGCCCCGACGTGGCGGTGTCGGCGGCGTCGCCGGTGATGTGCGCGATGCGGCGCCTGCCCAGCGACAGCAGATGCTCGCCCGCCAGCCTCCCGGCCATCAGGCTGTCGGGGACGTGGCAGGAGTCGTCCTCCCGGTCGGTGAGCCCGTAGGCGTAGGCGACCGGGACGGAGAACTCGGCTGTGACGGAGCGGATTTCGGCCCGGAGGCCGTCGCCGAGGACCAGCAGCCCGTCCACGCGCCGGGCCAGCAGCCTGCGGACACTCTCGGCCATCGTGTCCGGGTCGAAACCGGTGTCGTAGAGCAGACATGCCTGCTCCCGGCCGCCCAGGTGGGTGACCGCCCCGACCAGCACCGGCTCGGTGAACGCTCCCCGGGCGTTCTGGGCGAGGATGCCGATCGTCCGGCTCCGCCCCGACGCGAAGGACTGGGCCAGGGCGTTGGGGCGGAAGTCGAGTCTGCGCGCGGCCTCCGCGATGCGCGATCTGGTCGCCGTCGAGACCCGGCCGCCGCCGTTCAACGCCCTTGACGCCGTGGAGAGCGAAACCCCGGCGACCGCCGCGACATCGCTCAGTGTGACCCTGCCCCGTTCCGTCATGGCCTCAGCCTAGCCATGGTGCGCAACTGCTTGTGCAATTCCGGTGGTTCCTGTGTGAACCCTTGACAGGCTTTGTTCGTGGGACCAGTCTGTGCCGCGCTTGAGCAAGCGGTTGCGCAACGGCCCGGAGGCGCCCCGGGGCCGGTCCGGAAAGGCTCTTCGCGGTGACCCGCGCGCAGTACTCCGCGCAGCACCCCCGCGCCCGATGATCAGGGAGTTTCACGCCATGCGACATCGACCACGCAGACGCCTGTCCCGAGCGGCGGTGGCCTTCTCCACGCTGCTCGGCCTGCTGGCCTTCGGCCCGGCCGCCGCCTCCGCGGAGCAATCCGGATCCGCCGCCGCGGACCGCGACGGCGTCGCAACCGCCGTGCTCGGAAAGACACTTGAGGCCAGGAACGTCACCATCGACGCGTCCCCCGGCAGCGACGAGGCGAGCGCCAACGCCAACACGTACGGCGGCCGGGACTGCTGGGAGATCGGCCCCGGCCGCCCCAGCCAGTACCTGTACGTCACTCTGGACGCCCGCCTCAAGCACGAGGGGGCGAACCACGCGGCCGTCGACATCGACTACTTCGACGCGCCAGGGACCAAGTTCGCGCTGGTCTACGACGCGGGCGCCAATCCGTGGCGCACCTCGCGGATCGTGCGGACGACCGGCACCAACACCTGGAAGACCGCGCACTTCTACATCCCGGACGGGGCGTTCGCCGGCGGGCAGTACGGGCGGGACATGCGCATCGCCACCTGGGCGCAGGACATGGGGACCAGCGAGAAGCCGGTCTGCTTCGCCCGGTACGCCTTCGAGCCGTCCCCGGTCGACACCGACGACGTACAGGTCGATGTGACGACCCCCGGCAACCTCTTCGACCCGGGCGAGCGGGCCACCTTCGGGGTCCTGTCCGCCCGCGACCGCTCCGTGCCCTGGAGCGTCCGCGACTACCGGGGCCGCACCGTGCGACAGGGCGCCGCCGTCATCGACCCGGTCACCCGCGAAGGCGCCGTGGACGCGGGTGAACTACCGCTGGGCTACTACACGTTGACGCTTCGCGGAACCGCAGCGGACGGGGCCCCGGTCGCCCGCGCCGCCGGTTTCGCGGTGCAGCACCCCGGCCCCGACCCGAAGCGCACCACCGACTCCTTCTTCGGCGTCAACCACCACCACCGCTCCGCCCCCGGCGAAGCCTGGGACGACAGCACGAAGCTCGCCGCCCGCGCCGGGGCCGACGCACTGCGCGTCGACTCCGTCTACTGGAGCAGCATCGAACACCCCAAGGGCGAGTACCAGTGGCCCGAGGCCAGTGAACGCGTCACCGCGGACTTCGGGGCGCGCGGCCAGAACGGCCTGATGCTGCTGGGCTTCGGCAACCTGGACTACGGCAACATCCCGAGCACCGACGAGGCGTACCAGGCGTTCGGGAAGTACTCCGGACAGGTCGCGGCGAAGGCGGGCGGCCGGATCGAATCGCTGGAGGTCTGGAACGAGTACTACGGAGGTTTCTCCAACGGAGAGTGCTCGCAGAGTGCGAAGTGCTACGCCAGGATGCTGGCCGCCGCGTACTCGGGGGTCAAGGCCGCCGACCCGAAGATCACCGTGGTCGGTGCCTCGTCGTTCAAGGTGCCACTGGACTGGTTCGAGGAGCTGTTCAAGCTCGGCGGACTCAAGCACATGGACGCGATCTCCATCCACCCCTACCGCGCCCCGGGCGATCCCGAGGGCGTCGAACTCGACATCGCGGGCCTCAAGAAGCTGATGCGTCAGTACAACGGGGGCAGGGAACTGCCCATCTGGATCACCGAGCAGGGCTGGACCTCCGCCGACCGGGACGGCATCGGCGTCGACGAGCAGACCCAGGCACAGGCCACCGCGCGCGCCCTGCTCGCGGCCAAGGCCGCGGGTGTCGCCCGCTACTACTGGTACGACCTGATCAACGACGGCAACGGCCCGAGCAACGGGGAACACAACTTCGGGCTGCTGCGCAAGACGGGCCCGGAGGCCAACGGCCTCAACCCCAAGCCCGCCTACCTCGCCTACTCCACCACCGCCCGTGAACTCACCGAGGCACGGTTCACCGGTCGGCTCCGCACCGGTGATCCCGGCCTGCACGCCTACACCTTCAGGTCCGCGGCCGGCTCGCCCGGCGGCGGCGCCGTGACCACGGCCCTGTGGAGCAGCGACCGCACCGGCAAGCCGGTCCGGGTACGGACCCAGAAGCCGGTCACCGTGGTGGACATGCTCGGCGGGGAGCGGGTCCTGGAGCCGGTGGACGGCTGGGTGCACCTCACGGCGACCGGCGCCCCGGTCTATCTGCGAGCCGCGGTGGACAAGGTCGAGGAATCACCGCTGCTGTCGCTGTCCGCGCCACGGGACATCGCGGCCGGCGCGGAGATTCCGGTGACCGCCACACTCGACAACCGGGCCACCGGCCACGGGACGTCCGCACACCGACGCACCGCGGTCTTCGACGTCGAGGGCGAGCGGGTCACCGTCTCCGCGGCCCCCGGCCGGCGGGCGAGTGCCGTGCTGAGAGTCCCGGCCGGTGGCACCCCGGGCAACCGTGGTCTGGCCGCGGCGGTCACTCTCGACGGGAAGCGGGCCGGTGCGGTAGCGACCGGCACCCGGGTGACGGCGGAACCGGTGACGGTCGATGTGTCCCCGGAGATGTCGGTGAAGGGCGCCACCCGCACCGACCGGCTCGCGGTGTCCGTCACCAACCACTCACCGGACGCGCCGGCCAGGGTGACCGGCATCGACTGGTCCTTCGGAGACCTCACCGGGACGATCGCGGGCCGGGGCATCGGCGATGGCGGCACGGTTCCGCCGCTCGCCACCCGCACCTTCCGCACTTCCATCGACGGGGCGGCCGCCTACGCCGTCAAGCCCGTCGGGGTGACCGCCAGACTCGCGGACGGACGCACCGTGCGGGACAGCGACTCCTTCGGCTTCAGCCCGATCGCCAGGGCCACCCCGCACCTGGTGGACGGCAGACTCACCGGCCTGGGCGGCGTCCCGAAGGTGGACCTCTCCGAGGTCGGCTCGTACAGCGGTATCGAACCCGGAGTGGCCGATGGCGACATGTGGGCGACCTGGGACGACAAGAACCTCTACGTATCGGCGGTCGTCCGGGAGAAGGACCACCGGACGGCACAGAAGGTGGCCTGGCTGCCCGCCGGTGACAGCATCGGCATCGGGGTGCAGCCGGGCCGACCGGGGGAGGGGCTGGGGAGTTGGGGCGCCGACTGGTACATGCTCTACGCCGGTGACACCGTGACCGAGGGGCCGGGGGTCTTCGTCGAGTCCCTGCCGAAGGACTACCCGGTGGGGCCGGTTGCGGGCGCCGATGTCCGGGTGTCCCGCGACGAGGAGGCCGGCACCACGACCTACCTGGTCGCCGTGCCGTGGAAGCGGATCGCCCCGCTGTCGCCCGATGACCCCGCGTTCTCGCTGACCCTGACGGTCAACAAGAAGGACGGTGTGCAGCGGGACAACTACCGCTCGCTCGGTCTCGACGGATGGCAGACCTGGGGCGACGGGCTCAACAACTGGAAGCTGGTGCGCTACCAGCAGGTGCGGCTGACCCGCTGACCCTCGTACGCGCTGATCCGCCGCCGGGCCGGTGGGTGCCGCGAGACCCGGCACCCACCGGCCCGACGTCCCTGACGAGCATCACACCGACCCCCCCAGCAGCGAGAGGCGAACCACCATGACTCAGACCGTCCCCGGTGATCCGGCCGGCCCCCGGCGCCCGCGTCGAAGCCGGCCGGGCCTCCGACGTCGCTCCCTCTTCGCCCGCGTGCCGGCCCTCGCTCTCGCGCCGGCCCTGGCACTGACCCTGATCGTGGCGATCCCTCCGTCCGCCCCGGCCGCGGCACACACCCTGTCCGTCACCTCCCCGAGCCTGATCTTCCAACGGGGATCCGGCACAGTGGAGTTCGGATCGTCCGCGGCCTCGGTCTCCTGGGCGATCACCGACGAACAGGGCGTACGGGTGCGCGGTGGCACCAGCTGGCTCTCCGGCGGGAAGGCCGCCATCCCCGTCGCCGACCTCGCCCCCGGCTACTTCGAACTCGCCCTGCACGCGGGCGCCGCCCCCGAACCGACCGACCTGCGCACCTCGTTCGCCGTCATCGAACCCGTGCCGGACAGTGCGGTCGGCCCGTCCTCACCGTTCGGCGCCGCCGTGCACATCGGACGGGCCGGCTGGGGCCTGAACGTGCTCGACGAGGCACGGAAGACGGGCATCGCGCACATCCGCGAGGACGCCTGGTGGAACCGGTTCGAGACCACGAAGGGCAGCTACACCTTCCCGGCCGCCTTCTCCAGCACGATGGCCCACGCCCGTGAACTGGGCATCACTCCGATGATCATCGCGAACGGCGCCAACTCCCTCTACGACAAAGGCCGGACGCCGAGCAGCCCCGAGGGCATCGCCGCCTTCGGGAAATTCGCGGCCGCGGTGCTCAAGCACTACGACCTGAGCAACGTCGAGGTGCTGAACGAGTACAACGCGGGCACCTTCAACAACAGCGCCTGCGGACGCACCGCCGCCTGCTACCTGGAGGTGCTCAAAGGGGTCCACCAGGCCGTGAAGGCCGCGGACCCGGGCGCCGCGGTCGTCGGCCCGGCCACCATCGGCATCGGCAACTGCACCCCCGCGGACGGCAGCAAGTGCTTCGCGCCGGACCTGATCGACCGCGGCGGGCTGAAGGCGATGGAGGCCTACAGCGTCCACCCCTACCACTTCCCGGGCGGACCGGAATGGCTGGGCGGCACCGGCGACACCATCGCCGGACTGCGGCAGCGGATCCGCGCCGCCAACGGCGGCCAGGACAAGCCGATCATCCTCAGCGAGATGGGCTGGCCCACCGACACCGGCCACGGCACCACCGAACGCCAGCAGGCCGACAACCTGATCCGGCTGTACGCCACCGGCCTGGCCAACGGTGTGACCCGGGTCTACTGGTACGACCTGGTCAACGACGGCAGCGACCCCACCTCGTCGGAACAGAACTTCGGGATGCTCCGGCAGCCCGTGACCCCCACCACCGCGAACCCGGTCTCGGTCACCGCCAACGCTCCGAAACCGGCCGCGGTCGCCCAGGCGGTGGTGGCCCGGATGCTCGGCGGCAAGACGTACGCCGGTGACGACGCGGTGGCCGCACCGGCCCACTCGGTACGTTTCACCGGCGGCGGCACGACCCGCGTGGTGTGGGCGACCACCGCCCGCGACCTCACGGTCTCGGCGACCGGCCCGGTCACCCTGGTCGACTCCTGGGGCCGACGCTCCGTGAGGCAACCGACGGACGGCCGCATCACTTTGGCGGCCGGCCCGTCCCCGGTGTTCGTCGAGGGTCCTGTCACCGGAGTCGGAGCGGCGACGCCGTAGCGGCTGCGGACCGGAGAACGGTTCGGCGGGCGGGTGCCGGGCGCACTGCGATACCCGGCACCCGCCGTGCGGAACGGACCCCCGCCGGCTCGTGGCGGCGGCCCTGCGTCAGAAGGTGACGTCCGAGCAGGCGTAGAACGCGTTGCCGGTGTCGGCGATCGTCCAGACGCCGAGGATCAGGTGCTTGCCCGACTTCTGCGGCAGGACTCCGGCATGGCTCACCGTCGAACCCGGCAGACGGCCGCCGAAGGGCACCGTCAGGAACGGCTGCGGGTCCAGGTCGGCTCTGGTGAGGGGCTTGGTGGGGTCGTAGCCGTCCTTGGTGATGTAGTAGCGGAAGTCGGTCGTGGCGTGCCGGGCCTCGATGCGCCAGCGGAAGGTGTAGCTCTGACCGCCGGTGACCTTCGTGGCGGGCCAGGAACCGCCACGCGGGTCGTCGAGCTCGGAGAACCGGCCGATGCCACCGGCGCAGATGGTGCCGTCGACCGGGCCGCGGGCGGGGAAGCCCTTCGGACCCTCGACGCTCGGCGGCTCCCACTGGATCTGGCCGCAGTTGCGCACGGTGCCGTTGCCGCAGAGCTGCTGACGGCTGACGGGAGCGTCGGTGTAGCCATGGCTCTGGGCACTGCCGGTGGTGACGAGGAGGGAGGCCCCGGCGATCCCGAGGCCGAGGACGAACGAGGTGATCCTTCTGCGCATGCTTCGCTCCTGAGGGAGGTGTGGGGGCGCTGCGTGACGAGTGGGGAGGGCGCGCTCCACCCCACTAGGTCTAGACCAACTTCGAGACTAGTCAGGGCGATTGGTCATGTCCATACCATTGGTGAGCCGCAGGGTGGCCGGCCGGTGACGGCCCCGGCCGGGCCGGACGGGCCCGGCCGTCACGCTGTGTCGAGGGACAAAGCAGGCGTAGGCTGACAAAAGCGCCTGTGCACCGCGAGCCAGCGATGGAGGCGGCCCATGAACGATCCACACGGCTTCCTCAAATTCCCCCGCCGGCCCGTTCCGGCACGCCCCGTCCAGGAACGGCTGAGCGACTGGAACGAGGTCTACGCGGGACAGGCGCTGCTCCCCCTGGTGTCGGAGCAGGCCGGGCGCTGCATGGACTGCGGCATCCCGTTCTGCCACAGCGGCTGCCCACTGGGAAACCTCATCCCCGAGTGGAACACGTACGCCGGACGAGAGGACTGGCGGGCCGCTGCCGAGCGGCTGCACGCGACGAACAACTTCCCCGAATTCACCGGGCGCCTGTGCCCGGCGCCGTGCGAGGACGCCTGTGTGCTGGCCATCAACGCCGACCCCGTGACCATAAAGAACGTCGAGCAGGCCATCGCCGACCAGATCTGGGAACGCGGATACGCGGAACCGCGGCCGCCCGAGCGGCTCAGCGGGAAGACCGTCGCAGTCGTCGGCTCCGGTCCGGCGGGTCTGGCCGCGGCACAACAGCTCACCAGGATCGGCCACACCGTCGCCGTCTACGAACGCGACGACCGCATCGGCGGACTGCTGCGCTACGGCATCCCCGAGTTCAAGATGGAGAAACGGCACCTGGACCGCCGCATCGAGCAGATGCGGGCGGAGGGCACCCGATTCCGCACGGGAGTGGAGATCGGCAGTGACCTCGACGCCGCCGAACTCATCGAGCGGCACGACGCGGTCGTCATCGCCGTGGGCGCGCGCGGCAGACGGGAGCTGCCGGTGCCGGGCCGTGAGCTGCACGGCATCCACCAGGCCATGGACTATCTGACCCTGGCCAACCGGGTCACCCAGGGCGACTGCGAAGCCCCGGCCGTCACCGCCGAGGGCAAGCGCGTGGTGATCATCGGAGGAGGGGACACCGGCTCGGACTGCATGGGCACCGTGCTGCGTCAGGGGGCCGCCTCGGTGGTGCAGCTGGACATCAATCCCGAGCCGGGCGACGAGCGGCCCGACAGTGAACCCTGGCCCGTCCATCCGAAGATCTACCGGATATCCCATGCCCATGAGGAGGCCAGGGGCCGGAAGGGCACGGACCCGCGGGTCTTCGCCTCGGCCACCCTCCGCTTCGAGGGCGACCGGACCGGCCGGGTGCACGAGTTGCGTCTCGCGCAAGTGGAGCCGGAGGCCAGAAGGCCGCTCCCGGGCACCGAACGAGGGATCCCGGCGGATCTGGTGCTGCTGGCGCTCGGCTTCTACGGGCCCGAACACGACACGGGGCTGATGCGGCAGCTCGGACTCACCCTGGACGGCCGGGGGAACTTCGCCCGGAACGCCGGCTTCGGGGCCGAGACGACGGACCCGTCGGGGAGGGCGGCCCGACACCGGACGGACGGCATCTTCATCGCCGGTGACGCGGGGCGCGGTCAGTCCCTCGTGGTGTGGGCCATCGCGGAAGGACGGTCCGCCGCCGCCGCGACGGACCGCTATCTGAGCGGCTCCACAGTGCTCCCGGCGCCGATCGCACCGCAGGACCGGCCCCTGGTGGCTTGATCGCCCGGCCGCGTACCCGATGGGCGCATCAGCCGTGTGGGCCGGCGGTCCTGGAAGTGGGGGGCGCGTTCAACGTTCATGCGCCGTGTACTTCAAGCCGATTATTATTCGGCGTGCTGCCGGCGACTCCCGCAGACGGACTTCAAGGAGCCGGCCAGAGCGGTCACGTGCAACGCGTCGAGACTCCGCTCGCGGCTCACGCGTCCCGCCGAGGCGGCCAGCGCGACCCGGCACAGCGGAGCGGCCCGCCGGTACGGTGCCGAGTCGGCGATCGCCCGGACGAGCGCCTCGTTGAGCCGGTCGATCTCCTTGCGAACGTCATCGAGGCGGGGACGCTCGGCCGGTGCCCCGGACAGGTGGTCCCGCCACAGCCGGTGCAGCCCGCGCTGAACCGCCTTGTTCGCCTCGATCTGGTCGCGGAAGACCAGTCTGGTCAGCCATGGGTCCGCGCCGAGCTCCCCGGCCCGATCGGCCGCGGAATCCAGTACCTGCCGCTCCCTGGCGGGGTCGTCGACCGGGCTGCCGGTGCCCCACTTGGCCGCGGCGACCAGGTCGCCGGTGGCGAGGCGCCGGGCGGAGAGCTCGGCGACGGAGCGCAGCGCAGACCCCTGGGCCGTCTCGTGGGGAAGCGCGGCGGCCATGGAGGGCGGGGCCGCGACGCCCGCTCCGGTGAGCAGCGCCACCGCGAGTGCGGCGGTCGCCGATCGGCGCCAGGACGAACGGCGGCGCGAGGGCGAAGAGAGACGCATGAAATCTCCTCGAATCAATATTATTAATAATTCATATTCACGGCAGAGTGAGTGGTCCGGGCCTCGTCGTTAATTCCTGCCAAGGGTGTCTCCGGGGAGCCGTATGCGGCTTGAATTCGACGGTTGAGGTCGCCGGGTGAGGAAAAATTAGTAGAGCGGGCCGGCCCGGAGAGGGTTCCTGGGTCCGCGGGGTCCACGAAGGGCCCCTCACACTCCAGCACATATTTTCCCGCGTGTGGCAGGTGACGACCGGTGCGCCGGTCCCGTGCGCCCGCGCGTAGTAATTGTCACATCTGTTCCGGTCCGTGCACTGTGCTGCGCTGGTTCCGTTCGTAAAGGTGCTGTGAGTGGAAAACTGCGAACCGCCGCCCGGCGATGATCCGGAGGTGGATTCCGGCCGGGCCGGAGGGAGAAGCGCCCCGGCGTCCGTCCCGCGCGCGGTCCTGCGTGTGGCGGCGTACCCGTTCCTGCTGGCGGGCACGGTCTCGGTGGGTGCCGCGGCACTCTGTCTCGACTGGGACCCGGAGCATGTGAGCCCGCTCTTTCTGCTCAGTGTCATTTCCTATCTCACCGTGCTCGAACGCATGATTCCGTACCGTCGGTCCTGGCATCCGAACGCCGGTGAATGGCGTTGGTACGGTATCTATTTCCTGCTGACGATGGCGGCCAGCGCATTCGCGCAGTATCTTGTCACCGCCGTCGTCTCCGAGGTGGCCACGCGTGAATCGGAACTGAATCTCTGGGCTGAAATACCAGCCGCCCTGCTGACCGGATCGCTGGCCAGTTATGTGGTGCACAGATTCGGTCACACCAATGCGATATTGTGGCGGCTGCACGGTGTGCACCATGTGCCGGAAAAGGTGAACGTCGCCAATAATGGCGTCAACCACGTTCTCGATATCGTTCTCGCGCAGGGAATCGTTCAGCTGGCTCTGTCGCTGGTCGGTTTCTCACGCGATTCGGTGTTCGTCGTGGGACTTTTCGTGGCTGCCCAGGGCTATTTCGTCCACGCCAACATCGACGTGCGCATCGGCCGGCTCAACCATGTGCTCGCCAGCCCCGAGCAGCACCGGCTGCACCACAGCACCGATCTGTCCGAGGCGGGCCACTACGGCTCGGACCTGTCGATCTGGGACCACGCCTTCGACAGCTACACCTGGCGCCCCGGCCGCGAACCGGTCGTGGTCGGGCTCGGCGATCCCGCGTCCTTCCCCCGTACCGGGGAGATCGTCGCCAGCCTTCTCCACCCCTTGCGCCGTGCGAAGGGGCCCGGGACCGGTTCTGCCTGAACTGCCCTTCCATGCCGGTCCGCGGCGTCTTGACCTGAGGAGTTACAACCTTGCCCGACGTGAACAGTGCCTCTGTGAGCGACAAAGTAGCGATCATCGGCATGGGTTGCCGACTGCCCGGCGGCGCGTCGGACCACCGCGCTTACTGGCAGAATCTCATGGAGGGCAAGGACTGCATCACACCGACACCCGCCGATCGCTATGACGTCGGCAGTCTCGGCAGCAGACACAAGGAGAAACCGGGACGTCTGACCGGCGGCCGTGGTGGCTATATCGACGGCTTCGACGAATTCGACCCCGCCTTCTTCGGCATCAGCCCGCGCGAGGCCGACCGGATGGACCCTCAGCAGCGAAAGCTGCTCGAAGTCGCATGGGAGGCACTGGAGGACGGCGGACAGCGGCCCGCGGAACTCGCCGGGAGCAATACCGCCGTGTTCGTCGGCGCGTTCACGCTGGACTACAAGATCCTGCAATTCTCCGATCTGAGCTTCTCCACACTCGCCGCCCACACCGCCACCGGCACGATGATGACGATGGTCTCGAACCGTCTCTCGTACTGCTTCGACTTCCGCGGACCGAGCCTGTCGCTCGACACCGCGTGCAGTTCCTCCCTGGTGGCGGTGCACCTGGCCTGCCAGAGCCTCAGCAACCGGGAGACCGACCTCGCGCTGGCCGGTGGTGTGCTGCTGCACATGGCGCCGCAGTACACGATCGCCGAGACCAAGGGCGGATTCCTGTCGCCCGACGGCCGTTCACGCGCGTTCGACGCCACGGCCAACGGCTACGTACGGGCCGAGGGCGTCGGCCTGGTCGCGCTCAAGCGGCTGGACGACGCGCTGCGTGACGGAGACCCCATCCACGCGGTGATTCTCGGCGCGGGGGTCAACCAGGACGGCCGGACCAACGGCATCACCGTGCCCAACGCGGACGCCCAGGTCTCCCTCATCCGACGTGTCTGCGGCGAGGCGGGCATCACCCCCGGCGACCTCCAGTACGTGGAGGCGCACGGCACCTCCACGCCCGTGGGCGACCCCATCGAGGCCAACGCCCTGAGCCGGGCCCTGGCCGAGGGACGTCGACCGGACGCCCCCTGCTACGTGGGCTCCGTCAAGACGAACATCGGGCACACCGAAGCGGCGGCCGGCATCGCAGGCCTGATCAAGACCGTGCTCTGCCTCAAGCACCGCCTCATCCCGCCCCACATCAATCTGGAGCAGCTGAACAGCGCCATCGACCAGGTGGCCTCCCCGTACCGCATCCCGACCGAGCCGACCCGATGGCCCGCACACGAGGGGCCGGCACGGGCCGGGGTGAACTCGTTCGGGTTCGGTGGCACCAACGCGCACGTCGTGCTGGAGCAGGCACCGGACCGGAGCGCCCCGCCGGTCACGCCCGGCGAACGGACCTGGAATGTCCTCCCGTTGACCGCCCGGGCCCCGGAAGGCCTGCCCGAGGTGGCGGCCGGCATCCGCGGCGAGCTGGCAGGGGCGAACGGGCCCGAGGTGTCACTTCCCGACCTCGGCTACACACTGGCCCACCGCCGCCAGCACCTGGAGTCGCGGCTCTCCGTCGTGTACTCCTCACGGGCCGGGCTGGACGAGGCACTCGACGCCTTCGTGCGCGGCGAACCACATCCAGGAGTCGTCCACGGCAAGCAGCTCGAAGCCGAACAGCGCGGCCTGGTCTGGGTCTTCACCGGCATGGGCCCGCAGTGGTGGGGCATGGGCCGTCAACTGCTCGACACCGACCAGGTGTTCCGGGACACGGTCACGCGATGCGACCGGGCCGTCCGAGCGATCGCGGGCTGGTCCCTGATCGAGGAGATGAAGGCCGACGAAGCCGGGTCGCGCATGGGCGAGACCTGGCTCGCCCAGCCGGCCAACTTCGCCGTCCAGGTGGGACTCGCGGCCATGTGGCGCCACTACGGCGTGCGGCCCGACGCGATCGTCGGTCACAGCACCGGAGAGGTCGCCGCCTTCTACGAGGCAGGGGTGTATTCCCTGGAGGACGCGGTGAAGGTGGTCATGCACCGCAGCCGCCTCCAGCAGAAACTGACCGGCACCGGCACCATGCTCGCCGTGAGCCTGCCCGAGGACGAGGCGCAGGCCCGGGCGGCCGCGTTCGGCGACCGGGTCTCCGTGGCCGCCGTCAACAGCCCATCGGCGGTCACCCTGGCCGGCGACCGCGATGCCCTGGCCGAGCTGGCGGACCAGCTGCACGCCGAGAAGGTTTTCGCCAAGTTCCTCGCGGTGCAGGTTCCCTACCACAGCGCGGGCATGGAGGCGATCAAGGACGAGCTCCTGGCCTCGCTGGACGACCTCGCCCCCCGGGCGGCGACGGTCCCGCTCTACCTGACCGGGCAGGAAGGCACGGCGCACGGCAGCGAGCTGGACGCGAGCTACTGGTGGAAGAACGTCCGCCACCGGGTCCGCTTCCGCTCGGCCGTGGACCGGCTCGCCGCCGACGGATACGGACTGTTCCTGGAGATCGGTCCGCACCCGGTGCTCGGCCACTCCATCCGCGAGTGCCTCGGCGACCGGGGCGCGGCCGTGCGGACCCTGCCGTCGATCCGCCGCCAGGAGAACGAAACGGAACGCTTCGCCGCCTCGCTGGCGGAGCTGCACAACCTCGGCGTCGCCATCGACTGGGACACCCTGCATCCGGCGGGCACACCGGTGGTCCTGCCCCGCTACCCGTGGCGGCGCGACCGCTACTGGACGGAGCCCGCACCCGTGGCCCGGGTCCGCCTCGGCCACGCCGACCACCCGCTGCTGGGCCGGCGCACGGAGGACACCGAACCAACCTGGGACGCCGCCCTCGACACCGAGCGGCTGCCCTACCTCGACGACCACCGCATCCAGTCCACCGTCGTCTTCCCGGCAGCGGGATACCTGGAGATGGCCACGCAGGCCGTCCGCTCCCTCACCGGCGGCACCCACGTCGTGCTGACGGACATCGAGTTCCGCAAGGCACTGTTCCTGCCCGAGGGCGAGGACCGGGCCGTCCGGCTGACCCTCTCCTCACAGAACGCGGCGTTCACGATCGCGTCCAAGGGGCAGGACGAGGGCGCCCGCGCCGTGCACGCCCGCGGAGTCGTACGCTCGGGCCAGCCACGACCGGCAGGGCCCCCCGCCGACACCGAGGCCCTCCGGGCCCGCGCCCGGCGCCGGCTGGACGGCGAGGACTGCTACGCGGAGCTCGCCGCCCTGGGCTACCACTACGGGCCCGCGTTCCGTGCCATCGACGAGGTGTGGATCGGCTCCGGGGAGGTGCTCGCCCGGATCGGCCCGCCCACGGTGATCGGTGACGACGCGGCCGGACACCACATCCATCCCGTACTGCTCGACGCCTGCTTCCAGTCGCTGCTGACGACACAGCTGCTCGGCGCCGAAGACGCAGCCACGGGCGGTCCGGAGCGGCAGACCACCGGGATCCGGCTGCCCCTGTCGATCGAGGAACTGCGGCTCGCCCCGGTGGGAGACCGGCCGATCTGGGTGCACGCAACGGTGACCCGCGACGGCGAGGACGAACTCGTCGGGGACATGGCCGTGTACGCGGACAGCGGCGAACCCCTCGGCGGCATCAACGGCTTCCGCGCCGCCGACGTGGAGAAGGCGTCCACCACGGTCGGGCTCGGCACGATCGACTCCTGGCTCGCCGAGACCGTCTGGATCGACAGCCCCGTCGAACCCGCCACGGACGGGGCCGGGCGCGGAACGGCGACCGCCGCCGATGGCCAGCCCGCCTCGCCCGGCGGCGACTGGCTGGTCCTCGCCGACAGCCGGGGCGTCGGCGACGCCCTGAAAGCCCTGCTCACCGCCAGGGGCGAGCGCTGCCACCTGGTGCGTCCCGGCGACACATACAGAAGAGGGGGCGAAGACAGCGAGTTCACCGTGGACCCGGGCTCCGCCTCCGACCTGGAACGGCTCTTCGCCGACCTGAACGAGGACCGGGACGGCCAACACGGCGGCGGCGAAGGCGGCGCGGGGCCCGTCGGTTCCATCGTGCATCTGTGGAACCTCGATCTGCCTCGGCTCGCCGGGACCTCGCCGCAGGACATCGCCCGGCACAGCGGCACCGGGGCCTACTCACTGATCGCGCTCGCCCGGACACTGCTCCGCCGCGGGACGGCCGGCCGGCTGCACATCGTGACCCGTGGCGCCCAGCACGTCGAGCCCGGCGAGACCGTCGAGCCGCTGGGAGCGCCCGCGTGGGGAGTGGGCCGGGTGCTCAGGCACCAGGAGCTCACCTCCCACCCCGGCAAGCTGATCGACCTGGACCCCCGCGAGCCCGGCGACGAGGACTGCCGGGCCGAGGCCCACGCGCTGCTGCGTGAGTTCCTGACCGACGACGAGGAGGAGATCGCGTTCCGCGGCGCGGACCGCCGCACCAGCCGCATCAGGCGGGCCGAACAGCTGACGCACCCCCTCCCGCTGCAACTGCGCACCGACGCGAACTACCTGGTCACCGGCGCCTTCGGAGCGCTCGGCCGACTGCTCTGCCGGACCCTCGTCCGGCGCGGGGCGCGCAGCCTGATCCTGATCGGACGCACCACGCTGCCGGAGCGCTCCACCTGGCGGGAGCTGGACCCCGGCACCGCCGCCGGCCGTGCCACCGCCTTCGTCAAGGAACTTGAGGCGCTCGGGGCACGAGTCGTCCTGGCACCCCTCGACATCACCGACGAAACCGCGTTCACCACCTGGCTGGACGCTCACCGGCGCACCGGTCCGCTGCCGGTCCGCGGCGTGTTCCACCTCGCCGGTCAGGTCCGCGACACCCTCGTCGAGGACATGGACCACCGCACGTTCGCCGAGGCCCACGACCCCAAGGCCGTCGGCGCCCACCTGCTGCACCGCCACCTCCGGGACGAACCGCTGGACCACTTCGTCCTGTTCGCCTCGATCGCCTCACTGCTCACCACCGCCGGCCAGACCAACTACGCCGCGGGCAACGCGTTCCTGGACGCACTGGCCCAGCACCGCCGGGCACTCGGCCTGCCGGGACTGAGCGTGGACTGGGGCCCCTGGGCCACCGGCATGATCGAGGAACTGGGACTCGTCGACCACTACCTCCACAACCGCGGGATGAGCTCGCTCGCGCCGGACGCCGGCATGGCCGTACTGGAACGCGTCATCGGCCAGGACCGGGCCCAGCTGCTCGTCGCCACGGTCGTCGACTGGCCGGTGTTCCAGGCCTGGTACGCCGCGCCGCCCCGGCTGGTCGCCGAACTGGCGGCGGCCGCCCCCGCCAAGGCGGCCACCGGGCCGGGCGAGGGCATCCTCGATGCCTTCCGCGCCGCCGACACGGCACAGCGCCTGGGCCTGGTGACCGGGCGGTTCATCGAGCTGACCGCCTCGGTACTGCGGACCGGACCCGACCGGATCGACCCGCAGGCCGGGCTCAACGCGCTGGGACTCGACTCGCTCCTGGCGATGGAACTGCGGGCCCGGATCAATTCCGAGCTCGGCGTCGCCCCGCCAGTGGTGGCACTGCTGAGCGGCACCCCGGTCGCCGAGCTGATCACACAGCTCCACGACGCCCTCGCCGATCTGGTCGCCCACGAGGCCAAAAACGCCGCCACGGCCGAGGTGGAGGTGTACGAGGACGAACTCAGCCACCCGCTGACGCAGAACCAGAAGGCCCTGTGGTTCCTCCGGCAGCTCAACCCCGAGGGCTACGCGTACAACATCGGCGGCGCCGTCGAGGTCCGGGTCGAGCTCGACCCCGAGCTCATGTTCGAAGCCGTCCGCCGCATGGTGGCCCGGCACCCCGCACTGCGCACCAACTTCCGTACGGTCGACGGCGTCCCGCTGCAACAGGTGTCGCCGGAGGCGAGCGCGGACGTCGCCCTGTTCGACGTGCGGGACCAGGAATGGGAGGACATCCACCGCACGATCGTGGCCGAGTACCGCAGGCCGTACGACCTGGAGAACGACCCGCTCTTCCGTTTCCGCCTCTTCGAGCGCGCCCCCGACCGCTGGGTGATCATGAAGGCGGTGCACCACATCGTCTCCGACGCGATCTCGACGTTCACCTTCATCGAGGAGCTCCTGGCGGTGTACGAGGGGCTGCGCCACGGCCAGGCTCCCTCGCTTCCGCCCGTCACCGCCCGTTACCTGGACTTCCTCAACGCGCAGAACCGCTTCCTGGCCGGACCCTCGGCGCCGCGCATGCTCGACTACTGGCGCTCCCACCTGCCGGCCGAGGTGCCGACGCTGGAACTGCCCGTCGACAAGCCCCGCCCCGCAGTCCAGACACACAACGGGGCCTCCGAGTTCTTCGTCCTGGACACCGAGCTGAGTGCCCGGGTGCACACGCTGGCCCGCGAGCACGACGTGACCCCGTTCATGGTGCTGCTGAGCGCCTACTACGTGCTGCTGCAGCGCTACTCCGGCCAGGACCAGGTCATCGTGGGCAGCCCGGTGACCGGCCGGACCGAGCAGGATTTCGCGTCCGTCTACGGCTACTTCGTCAACCCGCTACCGCTGCACGCGGACCTGTCCGGCGATCCCACGGTGGCCCGGCTGCTGCAAGAGGTCCGCACCACTGTGCTGGGCGGCCTGGACAACCAGGAGTACCCGTTCGTCCTGCTGGTCGACGAACTGGGCCTCCAGCACGACCCCAGCCGTTCCGCGGTGTTCCAGGCCATGTTCATCCTGCTCACCCACAAGGTCGCCACCGAGAAGTACGGCTACCGGCTCCAGTACATCGAACTCCCCGAAGAGGAGGGTCAGTTCGATGTGACGCTGTCGGTCTACGAGGACGAGGCGGAGCACCGCTTCCACTGCGTCCTGAAGTACAACACCGACCTCTTCCTGCCGGAGACCATGCGGCGGATGGCATCGCACTACACCGCACTGCTCGACAGCATGACCCGCGTCCCGGCGGACCGGCCCACCTCCCGGCTGGAGATGCTGGGCGCCCAGGAGCGCGAGCGGCTGGTCGGCGAGTGGAGCGGCGCCGCGCGCACCGCGCTGCCGCCGGTGGTCGGGGAGAGCGAGGCGGGCGGCTTCCGCCCGGTGCATCAGCTGATCAGTGACACCGCCGCCCGCTGCCCGGACGCCGTGGCCATCACGGTCCCGGCGCTCCAGGGGCCGGCGCACCGGCTGACGTACGCGGAACTGGACCGCAGATCCGGTGAGCTGGCCCGGCGGCTCCGCGGGCTCGGTTCCGGCACCGGGTCGGTGGTGGCGCTCTGCCTGGACAAGTCACCCGAACTCGTCGTCACGCTGCTCGCCGTCCTCAAGGCCGGCGGAGCCTACCTCCCGGTCCCGGCCGACCACCCGGCCGACCGGGCCGCCCAGGCCGTGCGAGCCGCCGGCGCCACGCTCGTCGTCGTGGCGGACGACGCCTGCCGGGAACGGATGGCCGGACTGCCGGTCCCGACACTCACCCTGCGGGAGCTGCACGAGGCGGACCCGGACGCGGCACCCGGACCGGACGGCCGGGACGTGAGCGTGCCCGGCACCGAGGACCCGCCCGGTCCCGGCTCGACCGCCTACATCATTCACACCTCCGGCTCGACCGGCCTCCCCAAGGCCGTGCGGGTCAGCCACCGCAACCTCGCCTCGGCCTACGCGGCCTGGCTCCAGGAATACCGGCTGGACCGCGACGTGCGGGTGCACCTCCAGATGGCCGCCCCGTCGTTCGACGTCTTCACCGGCGACGTGGTGCGGGCGCTGTGCTCGGGCGGCAGCCTGGTGCTGGTAGACCGCGACCTGCTCTTCGACACCGAACGCCTGTACACCACGATGCGCAAGGAGCGCGTCGACTGCGCGGAGTTCGTGCCCGCCGTCGTACGCGGCCTCATGGACCACTGCGAACGCCAGGGCAGGCGCCTGGACTTCATGCGCCTGCTGGTCGTCGGGTCCGACGTCTGGAAGGCCGGGGAGTACCGTCGGCTGCACGAGCTGTGCGGACCGGGCACCCGGCTGATCAACTCCTACGGGGTCACCGAGGCGACCATCGACAGCGCCTTCTTCGAGGGGCCCGTCGACGACCTGGAACCCGGCCGGACGGTGCCGATCGGACGCCCCCTGGGCAACAGCACGCTCCATGTGCTCGACCGGCACGGTGAACCGGTGCCGCCCGGCGTGCCCGGCGAGCTGTGGATCGGAGGGGAGGGCGTCGCACTCGGCTACGCGGGCGACCCCGAGCTGACCGACCAGCGGTTCGTCACCCGGACCCTCGGCCGCGGGCCGGGCGCCGCCCCCGTACGCCTCTACCACAGCGGCGACGCGGCACGCTGGGACGCCGACGGCCGGGTCCATCTGCTCGGCCGGGTCGACGACCAGGTCAAGCTCCGGGGCCACCGCATCGAGATCGGCGAGATCGAGGCACACCTCGGGCAGCGGCCGGAGCTGGACCGGACGGTCGTCACCGTACGCCCCGACGCCCGGGGCGAGGACGTGCTCGTCGCCTACTGCGTACCGGCCCAGGGGGCCGCGCCGGACCGGCGCGCGCTGCGCCGGTACCTCGGGGACCGGCTGCCGGCGTACATGGTTCCGGCACACTTCGTCGTACTCCCGAGGCTGCCGCTGACCGCCAACGGCAAGGTCGACTCCGCCTCCCTGCCGGCGCCCCGGCTCGACACGGACGACGAGCCCGAGGAGACACCGCGCACACCCTTCGAGCTGAGCATGGCCCGGCACTGGGAGGAACTACTCGGACTGGAACGGGTCGGCCTGACACAGGAGTTCTTCGAGGCCGGCGGCAGCTCCATCAAACTGATCGAGCTGATCCACCGGCTCCGCAAGGAATTCGGCGTCGGCATCCCCGTCAGCCTGCTCTACCGGGTCACCACCCTGCACGGGATGGCCACGACCCTGGAGCGTCTGGCCACCGGATCCGTCTCCGACGACCTGCCCTGCCTCAGCTTCAACAGCGAACGGGAACAGACCGTGTTCTGCTTCCCGCCGGCGGGCGGCCACGGACTGGTCTACCGGGGATTCGCCGCCGCACTGCCCGAGTACCGGCTGATCGCCTTCAACTACGTCCCGGGCACCGACAAGGTGATCCGCTACGCCGACCTCGTCGAATCCCAGCGGCCCGAAGGCAAATGCCTGCTGCTCGGCTACTCGCTCGGCGGCAACCTCGCCTTCGAGGTGGCCAAGGAGCTGGAGGGCCGGGGCCGGGACGTCGCCCATGTGATCGTGCTGGACTCGCACCGCATCGTCGAGGCGTACGAACCCGGCCCCGAACACATCGAGTTCTTCGAGACGGAACTGGCCGAACACCTGCGCAAACACACCGGATCGGACGCGGTGGCCCGCGAGACCCTCGACCACGCCGCCGAGTACCTGGCCTTCTGCGGCCACACCCCGAACCTGGGAACGGTGGCCGCGACCGTCAGCGTGATCACCGACCAGGAGAAGACCGCACTCTACGCCGCCGGTGCGTCCGGCACCTGGCACGGCAGTTCGACCACGGACAATGCCGTGCTGCGGGGCTCCGGAATCCACGCCGACATGCTCGACCCCAAGCACGCGGCCCGCAACGCCGAGCTGGTGCGCGGCATCCTCCAGGAGGGCGGCGCCGATGTCCGATGAGGCGGAGGACGAGTGGAGCGTCCCCGGCCGGGAGAAGGACGGCAGCCCCCGGGTCATCGTGATCGGCGCAGGCGTCGCCGGAATGTCCACCGGGTGCTACGCGCAGATGAACGGGATGCGCTCGCGCATCTTCGAAAAGCACGTGCTGCCCGGCGGCTGCTGCACGGCCTGGTCGCGCGACGGCTACATCTTCGACTACTGCATCGAATGGCTGATCGGCACGGCCACCGGCAACGACGCCAACCAGGTGTGGCGCGAACTGGGCGCGCTCGACGGCAAGACCATCACCAACTTCGACATGTTCAACCGGGTCGTCGACGAGACCGGCCGATCGGTGACCTTCTACAACGACCCGGACCGGCTGGAGCAGCACCTGCTGGGTATCTCGCCCGACGACGCCCGGCTGATCCGCTCCTTCTGCCGCGATCTGCGCCGGTTCACCGGCATCGAGCTGTATCCGTTCCTGACCGCCCCGGCCCTGCGCACCGTACGGGAGAGAGCGGCGCTGCTGCGTACCGTCCTGCCCGCGTTCCGGCTGTTCTGGCGCACGGCGGCCACGCCGATGCACGAGTTCGCCGACCGGTTCCAGGACCCGTTGCTCCGCAAGGCGTTCCGCAACATCTTCTTCCAGGATCCGGAGGGCTTCCCGCTCCTCCCGTACCTGTTCAACATGGCGGGAGCCCATCATCAGAACGCCGGTTTCCCGCAAGGGGGTTCGCTCGGTCTGGCCCGCTCGATCGAGGAACGCTACACCGGGCTCGGCGGCGAGATCAGCTACCGGGCCCGGGCCGAACGGATCCTGGTCGAGGACGGGCGTGCCGTCGGGATCGAACTGCGCAACGGCAAGCGGTACTACGCCGACCACGTGGTCTCGGCCTGCGACGGCCACACCACGATCCACGGACTGCTGCAGGGCCGGTACACCGGGCCGCGGATCGACAAGCTCTACGACGAACTGCTGAACCGCCCCGGCACCCTGTTCCCCGCGGTGGTCTCCGCCTTCGTCGGCATCCGGGGCGAGCTGGGCGCCGACCGGGCCCACAGCACCACCTACCTGCTCTCCCCGCAGGACGCCGAGCAACTGCCCGGCGCCCTGCAGAGCAGCGTGGTGGTGCAGATGCGCTCCGACTACTCGGACGGTTTCGCCCCGCCCGGACGATCGGTCATCCACTGCACCTACTTCAGCGACTTCGCGTACTGGAAGGAGCTGCGCGCCGCCGACCGCAAGGAATACCGGGAGAAGAAGCGCCAAGTGGCCGACTTCGTCCGGGGGTTCCTGGAACGCCGGCTGCCAGAGCTGGGCGGGCGCATCGAGCTGGTCGATGTCGCCTCCCCGGCGACGACCCGGCGCTACACAGGCAACCACGACGGATCCATCCTGGCCTGGAAGGCGTTCTCCGAGGCCGACGACATCGCGGCCAAGCTGGTCGGCAAGGACCGCATGCGCCTGCCGGGCCTGCGTGGATTCTCGATGGCCGGTCAGTGGGTCGGCATGGGCGGCCTGATCCGCGCGGCGTCCACCGGACGCTTCGTCGTCCAGTACCTCTGCGACGAGCTCGGACGCGGGTTCACGGCGTCCGAGAGCCGGGGCACCGAACCCTGGCACCCGGGAAAGCTGGGCCGGCTGCCCCAGCTCGACAACTGGTCCATGCGTGGTGACACCCGCACATGAGCACCGAGGAGAACAGGTTCATGCCGCGTTCCGAACGAAAGTCGATGATCATCATCGGCGCAGGGCTGGGCGGTCTGTCCACCGGGTGCTACGCCCGGATGAACGGCTACCGGACCCATGTCCTGGAGATGCATGAACTGCCCGGCGGCTGCTGCACGGCCTGGGACCGCGGCGACTTCAGGCTGGACCCCTGCGTCAGCTGGCTCCTGGGCAGCGGGCCGGGCAACGAGATGCACCAGATCTGGCTGGAGCTCGGTGCCCTGCAGGGCAAGGAGATCCGGCACTTCGACGTGTTCAACGTCGTACGCGGCCGGTGCGGCCGGGCGGTGTACTTCTACTCCGACCCCGACCGGCTCCAGGCCCATCTGACGGAGCTCTCGCCCGCCGACGCGGCCCTGATCAAGGACTTCTGCAAGCAACTGCGCGGATTCCGCAAAGCCCTCGCCGTCTATCCCTTCCTCAGACCGGTCGGACTGATGCCGGTGACGGAACGCTGGCGCATGCTGGCCTCCTTCGTCCCGTACTTCAACGTCGTGCGCAAATCCATCGGCGTACTGATGACCGACTACTCGGCGAAGTTCAAGGACCCGCTGCTGCGTGAGGCGTTCAACTTCATCCTGTACGAGAAGCATCCGGCCTTCCCCGTACTGCCGTTCCACTTCCAGCTCGCCTCGCACGCCAACCTCTCCGCGGGCGTCCCCGAGGGAGGCTCGCTCGGGCTGGCCGAGTCGATCGAGCGGCGCTACCGCGGGCTCGGCGGCGAAGTGACCTACAACGCCAAGGTCGAGGAAGTGCTCGTCGAGGACGACCGCGCGGTCGGGGTGCGGCTCAGCGACGGACGCGAACTGCGCTCCGACATCGTCGTCTCGGCCTGCGACGGACGCACCACCATGATGGAGCTGCTGAAGGGCCGCTACCTCAATGAGGCGTACCGGCGCCTCTACACCCGCACCATCCGGGAACCCGGCATGGTGTTCCCCGGCTACTTCACGCTCTTTCTGGGCCTGCGCCGCGACTTCCCCGACGCCGACCCCTGCACCACCTATCTGCTCGACGAGACGGAAGCGGCCGCGCTGACCGGCATCCGCCATCCCAGCGTCAACGTCCAGTTCCGCAGCCGGCACTACCCCGAACTCTCCCCGCCCGGGACGAGCGTCGCGTACGTGACCTACTTCTGCGACATCGCTCCCTGGCGTGCCCTGGACGAAGGCCCGGAACAGGCCACCCGCAGCCGGGGCGGGCAGGAGCTGCACACGCTTCCGGTACGCCACGGACGCGGGTACTACGCGGCCAAGCGCCGGGCCCGCGAGACGCTCGTCGCGTTCCTGGAACGGCAGCACCCCGGCATCTCCGACGCGATCGCCGTCCGAGACGTGTCCAGCCCGCTCACCCAGGTCCGCTACACGGGCAACTACGACGGGACCGTGCTCGGGTGGCAGCCGTTCGTGGAGAGCGGGGAGACGCTGGAAAAGCTCATCAAACGGCACGGCCCGGGCGTTCCGGGGCTGCGGAACTTCTACCAGTCCGGCGTGTGGGCCACCACCGGCGGCCTGATCCGCGCGGCGGCGGCAGGCCGGCACGTCATGCAGTTCATCTGCCGCGACGACGGCCGCGCGTTCACCGCGTCCATCGACGAGAGCGGCCCGTCACCGACCCACCGGGTCATCGAGGTAGGGCCCCGGCCGGTGCCGCGGCCCGTTCCGGAGGGCCGCCAGGCCCCCGTCGAGAGTGAGGCAGCGCGATGAGGGCCAGCAAATGGGTGGTACGCGAGCACATCGAGGGTGTCCCCGATGTCGAGCGGGTCTACGGTCAGGTCGAGGAGGAGATCGACACCGAACTCGCCCCGGACGAGATGCTGCTGAGGACGCGCTACGTATCGGTGGACCCCTACCTCCAGGGCATCGCGCTGGACACCCCGCTCGGTGGGCACATGGGCGCCGACTCGATCATGGAGGTGCTGGAGGCGGGGCCGCTCGCCGCCCACCGCCCCGGTGACCTGGTGCAGGGGTTCGGCGGCTGGCGCACCCACCTCGTCAGCAACGGCGCGGCCACCCCCTGGCAGACCGGCACGTTCCCGATGGTCTTCCCGGCGTTCCGCCGCCTGGATCCCGACTGGTACGACGAAGCGCTGCCGCTCCCCACCGCACTCGGCGTCATGGGCGGCCCCGGCATGACTGCCTGGGGGACCCTGACCAAGTTCATGTCGATCCGCCCCGGGGACACCGTCGTGATCAGCGGCGCCTCCGGCTCCGTCGGCTCACTGGTCGGTCAGTTGGCCAAGCTCGCGGGCGCCCGCGTGGTGGGTACCACCTCGTCGCCGGAGAAGGCGGACTACCTCGACGACCTGGGATTCGACGCGGTAGTCGTCTACCGTCACGGCGACAACAGCGACGCCGTGCGGGACGCGCTGCTGTGGGCCGCGCCGGACGGCGTCGACAAGTACTTCGACAATCTGGGCGGTCCCGTCACCGACGCCGTGTTCTCCATGCTCAACATCGGGAGCCAGGTGGCCGTGTGCTGGCAGTGGGCCACCCAGGTGGGCCGCGACTACACGGGACCGCGACTGCTGCCGTACATCATGTTCCCGCGTGCCCACATCCGGGGCATCTTCTCGCTGGAATGGTTCACCGAACAGAACTGGCGCGCGCTCCACGACGAGCTCGGCGGCCTGGTCCGACGGGGCGAGGTGCGCTGCGGACACACGCTCCACCAGGGCTTCGAGAACATCCCGGACGCCTACCGGACCCTCTACCGGGATCCCGGGGCCAACCGCGGCAAGGTACTGGTCGAACTCTGACCACCGGCCCGGCACCACACCCGTGACCACCCTCCCCAGCCCAGCAGTTCGCCGCACCCGCGCAAGCCTGGAGGCCCCGTGACCTGCCCTGCCGACGCCCACGTCCGCCCGGGGCCGCCCATGCCCCCGCTGCACCGGCTGGAGTTCGAGCCACCCGGCCCGCCCAGGCCCGTCGCCTTACCCGACGGGACCGCGGCCTGGCTCGTGAGCCGTTACGCCGAAGTACGCATGGTTCTGACCGACAGCCGGTTCGGACGCGCCGGGCTCCACGCGCCGGATTCCCCGTCCCTGTCGGGCGAATCCGGCCTGGTCAGCAGCCTCGACCTGATCTTCAACCAGGACGGCGAGGACCATCTGCGTCTGCGCCGCACCATGCGGCGCGCGTTCACGCCCAGGGCCGTCGCCCGCTGGCGGCCCTGGATCGCCAAGATCGTCGACCAGTGCCTGGACGAACTCGCGGACCGCGCACGTCCGGCGGACCTGGTGGCCGACTTCACCCTCCCGCTCCCGGTCGCCGTGATCAGCAGACTGATGGGCCTGGACTCCGAAGCCCAGGAGCGGCTGCGTCACTGGAGCCAGTACGCCTTCTCCGACGGCTCCCACCCCGAGGAGGAAATGGCGTCCGCGCTGACGGAGTTCGCCGCCTTCGGAGCCGAGCTGCTGGCCGAGCGGCGCCGGGAGCCGGGCGACGATCTGCCCAGCGCGCTGGTCCGGACGGCCGACGAGGAGGGCGGCATTCCCGAGGGTCAACTCGTCGACTTCGTCTGCGGGTTGATCGTGGGCGGCCATGACAGCACGATGACGATGCTCGGCAATTCACTGCTCTACCTGCTGGGCGAGCGCCCGGAGGTCTGGCCCCGTCTCGGGGCGGACGAAGCTGCCGCCGGCGCACTGGCGGACCGCCTGTTGCACCTGATCCCGCTCGGCGACGACCGGGGGACCGCACGTTACGCCGTCACCGACACGGAGGTCGGCGGGGTGACGATCCCGGCCGGCTCGGTGGTTCTCGCCGACTCCGGTGCGGCCAACCGTGATCCCGAGGTGTTTCCGCCCCGGCCGTTGGACGATCTCTTCGCACCCCTGGCGGCACCCACCCTGGCGTTCGGGGCGGGCGCACACTACTGCCTGGGCGCCTGGCTGGCGAGGCTGGAACTCCAGCTGGCCCTGCACCGGCTCGCCGCACGCCTTCCCGGCCTGCGCCTGGCCCAGTCCGCCGAAGAGGTCGAATGGCACCTGGGCACCACCTCCCGCAGCCCGCGGCGGATCGCCGTCACCTGGTAGCGGCGCCCGCCGGCGCTACGGGGGTCAGCCGCGGGGCCGCGGCCAGTCCTGGGCCTGCGCCCATGTGGCGTAGGAGGTCCAGGGGACAGTGGGGAACTGCGTCCGCAGCGCTGCCATGTCCACCTGATAGCCGCCGTTCACAAAGAAGCTGTACATGGCGAACATGTCGGGGTTGGCGGTGCGCAGGTCCTCCAGCGAGGACTGGCGGAACGCTACCGTGCCACCTGCGGCCCGCCCGATCTCCTCGGCCATCCGGGCCGGTGTGGGATCGTCGCCCGCCACCTCGACCCGCTGCCCCGTCCAGCGGTCCGGATCGGCGACCACCGCGGCCACGACCCGTCCCAGGTCCTGCCGCGCCACCTGCTGGAGGGGAGCGTCGCCGGGCATCGGCATGGTGAGGAGCCCGGCGGCCACCTCCTGGCGGGAGCCCAGGGCGTTGTCGTAGAAGTACGTCGGTGCCACCACCGTCGCGGGCAGTCCCGAGCGGGTGAGCAACTCCTCGGTCCTGGCCTTGGTCTCGAAGTGCGGGACACCGGTGTCCCGGTCCGCACTGGCGACCGAGGCCAGCACCAGATGGGGGAGCGCGACATCGGCGGCCGCCCGGACGATGGCCGCCCCCTGGGCCACCTCGGCGTCCAGACCGTCCTGGAACGGGGTGGTGACGGCGAAAGCGGCCGCCGCGCCCCGGAAGGCCTGGGCGAGCGAGGCCGCGTCGAACAGATCGCCCGGCACGACCTCCGCTCCGGCCGCCGCCAGCGAGCGGGCCCGCCCGCTGCCGGGATCACGCACCACGGCCCGTACGGCGCGGCCCGCCTCCAGCAGGGCGGCGACCACCGCGCCACCCTGACCACCGGTCGCGCCGAGCACTGCTGTCGGCATGAGGCCTTCCTGCATGGGGTCTCCCTGATCGAGCGACATGGGTCCATGCTGACCCGGGGGCGGCCGGCCCTGCCACCGGGAGGAACCCGGAGGGGGCGACGGCGATGTGCCGGACGGCGGAAGAGCTCAGCCGCCGGAAGCAGAACCGGAGCCGGCGGCGTTGCGCCACACGGTGAGGTCCAGCGTCAGGTACTTGCTCGGCGACTCCTCGCCCGAGAGTCCCTGGATCGTCACCAGGCCCATGTGCCCGGTACCCGTCGTGACACAGATCTGCCTGCCCTTGGAGACCGTGTTGAGGTAGATGGTCTCGGTGAACCGGGTGTCCGCGCGGCAGGCCTCCAGGGAGCCCTCCTGCCCGGGATCGAGCAGCACCAGGCTGCCGCCCGTGGTCTCCGCGTCGAGATATCCGCCGGTGTCGTAGGAGAGTTCGTACCCGCCGTCCTCGCCCTGCTGGGGCCGGACATCGTCGTCCCCGAGCGTCAGGTGGTAGCCGGCGGTCAGGTTGATGCCCTTGTATTCGACGGGCTTGGCCTCGGGCTTGGTGCTCGGCTTGGAGTCGGCCTCCTTGTCACCGCTGTGGTTCCCGGTCGTGTCGCTCGTCCGCCTGCCGCCCGTGGAGCCGCCGGCCTGTTCCTCCTTGCCGTTGTTCCTGAGCAGGAAGTACAGCGTGCCGCCGGCCACGACACCGAGGACCAGCGCGGCGGCGATGGCGGTGACCGCACGCCGCTTGCCGGAACCCTCCGGGCGCCGGGGCGCCTGAGGCACCGGGCTGCCGGGGTACGTCTGCGACGGTGACTGCGTCGGCATCTGGGTCGGGGCATACGCGTGGGGGTTCGCCTGGGCCGGCCCGTATCCCTGGGACGGATGGGGTACCTGGTACGTGGGCTGCTGCTGGGGCGGGACGGGCGAGGGCTGCGCCGGCTGGGTGGGCTGCTGTGCCACCGGCGGACCGAAGCCCGGCGGCGGGGTGGCCGGGGCCACCGGGGCGGTGGGGGTGTAGCCCGCGGGAGCGGTCGGAGCGTAGGCCGCGGGCGGGGCGGCTGCCGGGGGCGGCGGGGTCTGGACCGGGGCGGGGGCCGCCGTGCGCACCGTGATGTCGGCGGAGACCGGGGCGGGCAGCCAGTCCTCGGGGCGGCGCAGCACCGTCTCCGCGTTCGCGGACTGGCAGAGCGTGATGACCTCGGCGATCGACGGCCTGGCGGCCGGGTCCTTGGCGAGGCACCGGCTGACCAGCTCCATCAGCCGTTCCGGGACGCCGCTGAGGTCGGGCTCCTCGTGGACGATCCGGTACAGGACGCCGTGCGAGGTCCCCTCACCGAACGCCGGGGACCCGGTCGCCGCGTACGCCGCCACCTGGCCCAGCGCGAAGACGTCGGTGGCCGGGGTCACCCTGCGCCCGGCCGCCTGTTCCGGTGCCATGAACGAGGGCGTACCGATGGTGACACCACTGCCGGTGAGCGAGGTCGCGTCGGCCGCGTGGGCGATGCCGAAGTCGATGACGCGGGGGCCGTCGGCGGCGAGCAGCACGTTGGACGGCTTGAGGTCGCGGTGGACGATGCCGGCGCCGTGGATGACGTGCAGTGCCTCGGCCATGCCCGCGATCAGCAGCACCACCGTCTCGACCGGCAGCGCCCCGTGCGCGACGACCGCGTCGGCGAGCGAGGGACCCGGCACGTACGCGGTGGCCAGCCACGGGTGGGCGGTGTCGGTGGCGGCGTCGATCACCGGCGCGGTGAACAGGCCCTGCACGCGTTGCGCCGACTTGACCTCCTGGGCGAACCGGCGGCGGAATTCGGCGTCCTCGCCGAACTCGGGCCGGATCACCTTGATGGCGACCGGCCGCCCGCCGGGTGTGTACGACAGGTACACCTTGCCCATGCCGCCCGCGCCGAGTTTGGCGGCGAGCCGGTATCCGGCGATGGTGGTCGGGTCGTCTCCCTCAAGCGGTTGGAAGACCTGGGAGGCCATTCCCGGGTCCGGCTGCTGACCACTCATCACTAACGTCTCCCACGCAGAACGTCGATATCGAAACGGCACCTTATACAAGTCCGGGCCGTCGGTGCCCGTTCCGGTGAGGTGCTCAGGACCGGGAGGACGTCGTGGGTGGCGGGCCCGGTTGCAGATCCGGCTCACGGGGCAGTCTGCGGGCCGCGTAGGTGCCCGCGCCCGCCGCCAGCAGCATCACGCAGCCCGTGAAGATCAGTCCCGCCTGGCGCAGCCCGAGCCAGGTCGCCAGGGCGCCGACGCCGACCACCGGCAGGGAGATCCCGCCGTAGGCGACGACGAAGAACGCCGAGATGGTGCCGCCGCGATGCTGTGCCGGGGCCGCGTCGCTGATCAGAGTGAGCGCCGCGCGGAAGGCCAGCCCCTGACCGGTCCCGCCGCACAGGGCGCCGAGGACGAGCAGCGGCAGGGATTCGGCGATCAGTGACGAAGCCACCAGCAGGAGGCCGACGACGAGGATGCCGCAGCCGACCGGGAGCGCGAGGCGGGCGCCGATCCGCCGGGACAGGGCCTGTCCCGCGGTCGAGGCGAGGAACACGGAGAAGACCACGGCGCCCGAGACCGCCAGGTTGTGCACACCCAGCGTGCGCGAGGCGAAGCTCGGTGCGACCGCGGTGAACAGGCCGAGGAGCGCGAAACCGGCGAAGGCCGCCAGCGAGGCGGGCAGGAAGACCCCCTTCACCTCGGCGGGCACGGACAGGCCCTGCGGCCTCGGGCGGGGCAGGCGCTTCGGCTCGGCGACGGTCTCCGGCAGGAACCAGGTGATCCCGCAGGCCAGGGCCACCAGACCCAGATGGACCCAGAACGGCAGGGTCAGCGGCCAGGGCGTGTACTGCGCGAGGGTCCCCGAGAGCAGCGGGCCGCAGCCCAGACCGCCCATGTTCGCCGCCGTGGCGGCGAACCCCGCACGCGCCCTCTGCCCGGGCGCCGCCAGTTCGATCACGGCCGCCGTCGCCGCGCCGCTGAGCAGACCGGCGGCGCAGCCGGACAGCAGCCGCCCCGCGAAGAGCAGCGGCAGACCGCCCTCCAGCAGGAAACACCCGGCACTCGCCGCAGAAAGCCCCAGGGCGCACAGGAGCACGGGTCTTCGGCCGGTCTCGTCGGAGTAGTTCCCCGCCACCAGCAGCACCGTGATGACGGCGACGGCGTAGACGGCGAAGACGACCGTCACCATCAGCTCGGAGAACCCGAGCTGCTCCTGGTAGAGACCGTACAGCGGGGTGGGGAGGGTGGTCCCGGCCATCCCGATGGCGAATACCAGGGCGGCGGCCACGTAACCCGGCCGCCAGGTGCCGTCGGCGTTCCGTGTGCATTCGCGAGCACTCACGCACATCACCTCGTGGCCGGTGCTCCGGCGCGGCCGTGTCCGGGAGGGTCAGTCCCAGAGCTCGTGCGTCGCGACCCGCTCGGTGTACGCCGGCCTGCCGTCGGTGTAGACGAGTTGCATCCGGGTGAAGTGCCGCAGACCGGTATCGGACTTCCAGGTTTCCGGACGGTCCAGCCGGACGATGACCGGGTAGGTGTGGAACTTGCCGGCCGCGCAGTAGGGATCGCAGTCGTTCACCGCGTCAAGTGCCCTGCCCACGGCGGATGTCGGACCCCAGTGGGACCAGTGGATGTCGATGAGGCGATTGTTGCCGTCCCCGCAGGCGAGCAGGAAGTCGCCGGGGCGCACCTGTGCGTTCGAGAAGCAGTCGACGGCCACGACGCGGGCCGGTGAGCGGGACTCCGTGGTTGCGATCGCTGACGCGGAAGCGGATGCCGGGACGGGGATCGCCGCCGCGGCTGCCGTGGCGGCGCACAGCATGATCGCTGTCCTGAATTTGCGTGTGTGCATGTCGGCTCCTCGGCTGCCTCATGTCGGGCGCGCCGATCGGTGCGGTCGCCGGTCGTGGCGCCCTTCTTTCAGCCGTCGTCCTGAAAACGACAATATGGCCACACCCAGTGATACACCACCTGTACGGGCTACAACAGTGCAAAAATGGTACGAAAGGGTCTCGGTCTGTTTCTGGGTTCCCGGTGCGCCCGCGAAGCCGGCGTGCCCGCGAAGCCCGTCACCGAACGGGAGGGGCGGTGTGCGGCGTGGCGACCGCGGGTTCCGCGTACCCCGCGGCCGACTCCCATTCCGCACGGCTGGGGCCCTCGAACCGCGGTGCGAAATCCGGGTGTTGGTCCAGCCAGTGGGCGAGCCGGGCGCGTACCTCCTCGGTGCCGTAGGCCTGGTCGGCGGTGAGGAGGAGGTGGCGGACCCTGGCGCGTGCGCGCATGACCAGCGGGTCGTCGAAGGCGCAGGCGGCCAGGGCGGCCCGCTCGCGGCCGGGGGTGGTGGGGGACTCCGTCGACATCCTTGTGGGACCGCCCAGTTGAGCCGCGTCGGCCCGGTCGGCGGCGACCTGGTCGTCGAACCGCGGACGCAGGGTCCGTGCCAGCCATCGGTGGTACTGACCGGTGAACGCCGCGGGCTCCGCGGCGGCCGCCGCGTGCCGGGCGACCCACTGCGCCGCCTCCAGGGCCATGGCCACTCCCTGTCCCATCGTGGGGTTGGTGTACGCGACCGAGTCCCCGACGCCCACGAGGCCGGTGACCACGGGCCCGTCGGCGTCGGCCAGGGCGCTCCAGCGATTGTGCAGGCCTCCCATCGCAAGCACTCCGGAGACCGCCTCGGGCTCCAGCCCCAGCCAGGCGGCGATGGCGGGAAACGTCCGTCCGACCCTCTCGAACACCGCGGGGTCGCGCAGCGCCGCCCGGGTGGGGTCGGAGGTGGACACCGTCAGGGACGCCGCGAAGATGCCGTTGTCCGACGGGAACACCCCGCCGACGGCGAAGGCCGAGGACGAGCCCGCCTTGACGCGTCCGGGATCGCGCGGCCCGTCGGCGCGCAGCCGGTACCAGCGGCAGAAGTACGCGATCCCGACGTGGTGGTTCTCCACGGCCACGTCCCGGCAGCCCGCCGAGGCGAGCCAGCGGAGTACCGGGGACCGGCGTCCCCCGGCGTCGAGCACCAGATCCGCATCGTGCGTCCGAGACCCGGACCGCACCCCCGTGACCAGCGGAATATCGCCGCTCCGGTCGACGAGGAGCCCGTCGACGGGTTCTCCGAGCCGAACGTCGACGCGCGGCTCGCGGTGCACCGCGTCGTGCAGAGCGGCCTCCAGGACGATGCGCCGGGTCTGGATCGTCACCAGATCCTCGTCCCCGGGGCGGGCGGGTCCGCGCTCGTCGAACCAGTCGAGTTCGTTGCGTTCCCGGGCGCCCAGGCTCAGCATCGCGTCGTACACATCCGGAACCTCCGCGCGCAGAACGGTGCGGACCGGGGCGAGGAGGCCGTGCGGCTGGACGGCCTGCGGCACACCGGGGCGGTGCCAGTCGAAGAAGTCCCGGTCGAGATCCGGTCCCGGCCGGCGGCCGTCCCGCTCGAACAGGGTCACCGGGTGACCCCGGCGCCCCAGGAACAACGCGGCGGCCAGGCCGCCGATTCCGCCACCGACAATCGCAACCCGCGTCAATCCGGTTCCCTCCACGCCGTGTTGCGAACCAACCGTATCCCAGGGCGCGGGGGCCGGTGACCGCGGGTGGCCGGGTGGCGCGGCGCGGAGTGCGCGCGGACCTCAACCCCGCTCCACCAGGCGTTCGGTCGCCGACAGTGCCATGCGCAGCGCGCCCGCCCGGTCCGCTCCGCGCTGGCCGAGGACCACCCGCGTACTCAACCCGTCGAGCAGGGCCAGGAGTTCGGAAGCCCGGGCCGTCGTGTCGAGGTCCGCGGCGAAGCGGCCCTGCCGCACGCCCTTGGCCAGGAGTGATTCGAGGTCCTCCTGCCAGCCGCGGTCGATCTCGGCCTGTGCCTGGCGCAGCGGCTCGTTCGACGCGGTGCGCGCCCACAGTTCGATCCACAGGGTCCAGCGCGGATCGCGCGGCCCGCGGGGGAGGTACAGCTCGACGAACTGGCTCAGCTTGCGCGCGGCGCCGGCCCGGCCGGCCAGCAGTGCCCGGCGCTCCTCGGTGAGCGTGCTCTCGCTCCAGCCCAGCACCTCCAGGAGCAGCCGGTCCTTGCTGCCGAAGTAGTAGAGGATGTGGCCGCCGCTGGTGCCGAGGCGTTTGGCGAGTGCCGACATGGTGAGTGCGGCGAGGCCGTCCTCGGCGATGGCCGCCATCGCCTCCTCCAGCATGCGTTCCCGGGCCAGGTGCCCGTCCCGCCGTCGCGCCGTCGCTGCCACGCCGCCCCTCCTCTTCCGTGAGCCCCGTGACGACCTTACGGGACACCCTCGGGGCCACCGATTTCGACGGAGGTCTTGACGGGCCCCCGGAGACACATCTTGAATGCCGTTCTAACTTTTAGAACGGCATTCAAAGTACTTGTTCCGGTGCGCCGGAGCACGCACGGATGAGGGGCAGGCCGCATGACGCAGCAGGAGACGACCGCGAGGGCGCCCGGCGGAACGATGGCCACCGACCAGGTCTTCCAGGTCGAGACCAACGGCATCGAACCGGTCCCCGACGAGGACCGCCACGGCAGCGCGAAGGATCTGTTCTGGCTCTGGTTCGGCTCCAACCTCACCTTCACCTACGTCATCAACGGTGCCCTGGCCGTCGCCTTCGGGCTGTCCTTCTGGCAGGCCACCGGGGTCGTCGTCCTCGGCGGACTGGCGTTCTTCGCCATCAGCGCCGCCGGACTGAGCGGCGTACGCACCGGCACCGCGACCCTGGTGATCTCCCGCGCCGCCTTCGGCGTCCGCGGCAACTGGCCCGCCGGCATGCTCAACTGGGTGGTCAGTATCGGCTACACGATCCTCAACACGGTCGTCGGCACGCTCGCCCTGGAAGCGTTCTTCGCCGATCTGGGATGGGTGTCCGGCCACACCGGGCGCGCCCTCGCCCTGCTGATCACCCTCGCGCTGACCTTCGTCGTCGCCCTCTGGGGGCACGCCACCGTCCAGTTCGCGGAGCGCTGGATCGCGTACGTCCTGGCCGTCGGGTTCGCCGTGCTCCTGGTGTTCCTGCTGCCGGGCGCCGACACCGGCGGGGCGGCGGCCGCGCCCGGGGCGTCCGGGTGGAGCCTCGCCTTCGTGGTGATGCTGGCCGGGCCGTTCTCGTACGTCCCGATGCCCGCCGACTACACGCGCTACCTGCCGAGGACGACCTCCACGCGGTCGCTCACCTGGTACGGAGCCCTCGGCGGCTTCATCTCGTCGGTCGCGCTGGGCGTGGCCGGGGTGGCCGCCGCCACCCGGACGGACATGACCGACGCCGTGGCGGGCACGGAGAAGCTGCTGCCGGGCTGGTTCCAGCCGCTCTTCCTCGCCCTGGTGCTCGGCGGATCCGTCACCAACTCGATCGTCACGCTCTACTCGTCGAGCCTGAACCTCCAGGTGCTCGGCGTCCCGTGGAGCCGTTCCAGAGCGATCGTCATCAGCGCGGCGGTCACCGCTGCCGGGGCCCTGTGCGCGCTCTTCCTCACCGACTTCACCAGCTCACTGCTGTCCTTCCTCTCCCTGCTGATCATCGTGTTCGCACCCTGGGGCGGCGTGTTCCTCACCGACATGATCATGCGCCGCTGCCGCTACGACGCACCGGCACTGCACGCCGGTCCGGACGGCGCCTACTGGTACCGGTCCGGCTACCACCCCGCCGGCCTGACCGCACTGTTGGTCGGCATGGTCTTCGCCGCGCTCACCTGCGATTCCGAGCTGTGGACCGGCCCGCTGGTCGCACCGCTGGGCGGCGCCGACCTCACCCTGCTCGGCTCCGTCGTCTCGGCACTCGTCTACTGGGCGCTCGCCCGGCGGACCGTCGCACCGCACACCGCCCTCTCCTGACCCGACCTGCTCCCTTCCATCGAATCACCGCACCATTCGCACCGACAGCACCACAAGGAGTCACCTCACATGGCCTGCCCCGCCCGCCCCGCCCACCTCGTCCTGCGCAACGCCCGCATCCACACCGTCGACCAGGCGCTCCCCGAGGCACAGGCCATGGCCGTGGTCGACGGCCGCATCGCCTGGCTCGGCTCCGACGAGGAGGCGCGCGGGTGGACGGGCCCCGGCACCCAAGTGCTCGATGCCGGTGGCAAGCTGGTCCTCCCGGGCTTCGTCGACGCCCACAACCATGTCCGGCTCGGCTCCGACGACGCCTGCGTCCAGCTCTCCGGCGCCACCACCCTCGACGAGGTCCACGCCCGTATCCGTGCCTGGCACACCGCCAACCCCGACGCCCGGTGGATCGAGGCGGAGGCCTTCGACTACTCGGCGATCCCGGACGGCCGGATGCCCACCGCCGCCGACCTCGACCCGGCCACCGGCGACGTGCCGGCCTTCGTGCTCAGCTACGACGTGCACACCGCCTGGGTCAACACCGCGGGCCTGCGCGCTCTCGGTATCGACCGCGATCACACCGGGCTGCCGTTCGGTGCGGCCGTCACCGACCCGGACACCGGCGAACCCACCGGATTCATCAAGGACTTCGCGGTCAAGGGCCTGTCCCGCGACGGACACCGGTCCCTTCAGCGGCTGGGTCTGCCGTGGGCCGGCGCGGACCGGCAGTACGGGCGGCTGGCCAAGTCGCTCGACGATGCCATCCGCTTCGGCATCACCACGGTGGTCGAGCCCCAGAACTCGCTCGACGACCTCCAGCTCTTCGACCGGGCCCGTGCCGAGGGCCGGCTCAAGTCCCGGATCGTCGCCGCCCTCTTCCACCCGCGCGGCACCACGGACGCCGACCTCGACGACTTCGCCACCGCCGCCCACCGCTACGACGACGACCGGATCCGGGTCGGGCCGCTCAAGCTCTACATCGACGATGTGGTGGAGCCGCGGACGGCGGCCCTGCTGGAGCCCTACGCGGGCTGCGGCCGGCACCGGGGCGACACCTTCTACCCGCCCGAGGAGTTCGCCGAGCTGCTGACGAAGCTGGACGCCCGCGGCTTCCAGTGTTTCGTCCACGCGACCGGCGACCGGGGCATCCGTACCGTGCTGGACTCCGTCGAGCGTGCCCGCACGGTCAACGGGGAGCGGGACGCCCGCCACCAGGTCGTCCACGTCGAGTGCCTGGACCCCGCCGACACCCCGAGGTTCGCCGCCCTCGGCGTGGTCGCGTGCATGCAGCCCCGGCACTGCGCGCCGGAGGTCGCCGGACCCGGCAAGGACTGGGCGGAGAACATCGGGGCCGAGCGCTGGCACAAGGCGTGGCCGATGCGCAGCCTGCACAACGCCGGGGCCGTGCTCGCCCTCTCCAGTGACTGGAACGTGGCCGAGATGGACCCGATGGTCGGCATCCACACCGCGGTCACCCGTCGTCCCCTGGGTGGTGGTGAGCCGTGGATGCCGCAGGAGACCATCAGTGTGGAGACCGCGGTCCACGGCTACACGATGGGTTCGGCGTATGCCAACTTCCTTGAACACGAACGTGGTTCACTGACCGTCGGCAAGGCCGCCGACTTCGTGGTTCTCTCCCGCGACATCCTGCGGGCCGCACCCCAGGACATCCCGGGCACCGTGGCGGAGACCGTCGTGGTCGCTGGTGTGGTCGAGCACACCGCGTGAACGGACCCGACGGCCTCCCGGAGTACCACGCGTCCGCGTGACCGGGAGGCCGTCGGGCCGTCAGGGGGCTCGCCGTCCATGGTGCGGGGTGGGGCGGCCCGCGCGGCGGTCAGGTGCCGCACGGACCGCCCCACCGGTCAGGCGGCCTGGATCTCGTAGAGCGCGAAGTTGCCCCACTGGAGATGGGCGTCACGGACCGTCAGACGCAGTCGCTCGGTCGTGACCCGCTGGGGCAGGGTGATCGTGCGCTGCTCGACGGTCGATGTGTTGCCCGACCAGGCCAATTGCTGCCCGGCGACCTGGGTCACCCAGGCCGAGCCGTTCCAGGTCTGCACGTCGAGCTGCTTGATCCCCTGGCCGGTGGCGAAGGCGGTGTGCAGGGTGACGGTGCCGACGCTGGTGGGCTGCCGGAAGTCCACGTCGACGGTACCGGGGAAGGCCACTTCGGAGGACACACTGCTCCACGCGGTCGAGGTGTCGCCGTCGATCATCCGGTAGGGGTGGCTGTTGCCGAGCGTGGCGTACGAGGTGGTCACGACCGGCCGCACCGGAGCCCCGGTGAACTGGTGGAAGCCCCGGTCGGGAGCGGTGGCCGGGACCGCGTTGCCGAAGTAGTCCTCGACGTCCTGCGTCACCGTCGCGCCGCGCGCCCTCGCGGGGGAGTCGGCCCGGAGCTTGTAGCCCGCCGGGTCGGTACCGACGGAGACCAGCTTCGGGTCCGCCTTGATCGCGTTGATGTCGCCGGACGGGGCGACGGGCGTGGTCGTGCCCCAGTAGAGGTTGGAGTCGTAGACGGTGTTGTTGGCGGTGTCGTAGCCGGCGGTGGTTTGGTTGTAGAAGATGTTGTTGCGGATGTCGATGCCGCTCGCGTTGTTGTAGATGTGCACGATCTTGCCGAGCGGATAGTCGCCGGCCCCGGTGTACGGCGGGTGCACGGTGACGACCCGGCCGCTCGCGTAGACCGTGTTGTTGTAGATCGAGGTGCCCGACGTCTCGGTGGAGAGGCTGAAGACCTCGAAGCCGTCGTCCTTGCTCAGGTTGTACCGGACCACGGTGTCCTTGGTCGGTGCTCCCTTGAAGGAGACGGTGATGAAGAATCCGCCGTCGTTGTCATGGCTGTAGTTGTACTGGACGACGCTGTGGTTGTTGTCGGCGTCGGCGTCGAAGCCGTGACCGTCGGTGCCCGGCCCGTTGAAGCCGGAGCCCGACACCTCGTTGCGCTGCACGAGCAGATCGTCGTTGCCCTGCCACCAGATGCCGACGTTACCGCCCTTGGTGTTGAGCCGGCCGGTGGCGGCCTTGTGGACGCGGTTGCCCTCGACGACGGCGCCCGTGGTGTGCATGGGGGTGATGCCGCCGGCCGTCACGTCGTGGACGTAGTTGTCACGGATCTTGACGCCGGTGCTGGGCGTCCAGGTGACGACCTCGCTGTCGGGGATGCCGGTCTCCACCGGGTACAGGCTCGTCATTCCGTTGCGCCGGGACCAGGTGGACCAGGTGATGATCCCGTACGAACGGATCTTGCTGACCTCGTTCTTCTCCAGCACCAGGTTGTCGAAGAACGTGGGTGTCGTGTTGCCGCGGATGGAGACGAGCAGCCCCGCCGAGCTGACCGTGCTTCCGCCCGGCCCGTCCACGTCATGGATGTTCAGATTGCGCAGGGTGATGTTGGACAGCTTGCCCGCGTCCTTGGCGAACAGGTTCACACCGGAGCGGGGAGTGGTGCTGTCGCTCCAGTTGGTCACCTCCAGCCCGTCGAGCGTGAAGTCGTGGACGTTGTTGAGCTTGACCGCGACATCGGTCGTGCCCGCGCCCTCGATCAGCGGCTTGGTGCCACTGCCGTACGAGCCGACGAACGCGGGACTGCCGACGGTGCCCGCCCCCTGGACGTCGAGCCGGCCCTTCCACCGCTGACCGGCCTTGAACAGCAGCCGGTCACCGGGACCGAGCGTCAACTGGCTCGCCTTGGCGAGCGACTTCCAGGCCGCCGCCCGGTTCTTGCCCGAACGGGCGTCGTCGCCGGCTTCGGCGTCCACGTAGTACGTGGTGCCCGCCGCGCGCGGAGGGTGGGGCTTCGCCGGGGCGGCCGCCTGCGCGGGCCCCGCCGCCACCGCCGAGAGCGGCAGGGCGAGGGCCGTCAGGAGCGCCCCTATGAGGTGCCTCCGTGGGGTGGATGAGGTGCCTGGGATACGTGAGGTACGCAAAATACGCAACGCTCGGTCCTTCCGGGTGGATTGCCGGTCTCTGTGTGCGCGTTACTTACCGATCCCCGCAGTCATGCCCTCGACGATGCGGCGGCCCAGCCAGAGGTAGAGCACGATCATGGGATAGACCAGGATCACGATTCCGGCGAACAGGGCGCCCCAGTCGGAGCTGTACTGCATGGAGCCATAGAGGCTGAGAAGTGCCGCGGGCAGCGTGCGCTCCTCAGGCGTGGGGGTGATCAACAGGGCGAGCAGGGTCTCGTTCCACAGGCCGATGACGTTGAGGATCAGCACCGTCATCACACCCGGCTTGGCCACCGGAAGCACGACCTGGACGAAGGCACGCAGCGGACCGGCACCGTCCAGCTCGGCCGCCTCCTCGATCTCGTGGGGCAGCGAGCGCATGTAGCCGGTCAGTACGAACACGGCGAACGGCAGCGACAGCACCACCTGGAAGACCAGGAGCGTGATCCGGTTGTCCCACCAGCCGGTCACCCAGTCGATCATGAACGTGGAGACGGACAGCTTGATCACGATGATGGGGATCACGATCGTCTGCACCGGGATGCTCAGACCCATCGCGAAGTAACCGGTGAGCCGTCCGGCGGCGCGCCGGTCGGAACGGGCCAGGACATACGCGGCGGGCGCCGACAGCGCCACGATCAGCAGCGATCCGACCACCGTCAGAACGGTGCTGTTGAGCGCGGCGGCGGAGAAGCCGGCCGCCTTCCACGCCGCGGAGTAGTTGCCCCACTCGATGGTGTCCGGCAGCGCGAACGGCGAGAGCCAGACCTGCCCCGAGTCCTTGAGCGACTGGAGGCCGACCCAGGCCACCAGCGCGAGGTTGAAGACGACCCAGGCCCAGAGCGCGACGGTGGTCGCGCGCGGCACCAGAATGTCGCCGAACAGGCGCCTCATGACAGCTCCACACGTTCGCGGCGGGTGACACGCCGGGTCAGTACGATGAGGATCGTCGTCACGATCAGGATGACGACGCCCATGGCGGCACCCGAACCCAGCTCGGGCACACCACCCCCGGCCACCGAGGCGTACTGCTGCACCGCCACGGTGCGTGCCTGGATCGGCGGGCTGGCCGGTGTGCCGGCCGTGGTGAAGGCGATCACGATCTCGAACACCTTCAGGCTGTTGACCACCCACAACACGGCCGAAACCGCGAACACGTCCCAGGTCAGCGGCAGTGTGATGTGCCGGAACTGCTCCCACTTCGTGGCGCCGATCAGCTTGGCGTCCTCGTAGAGGTAGGGCGGGATGGAGTCGGCGGCCGACATCATCAGCGCCACGTAGAAGCCCGTGCTCGACCACACCAGCCCGGCGACGATGCACTTGAACACCATGTCCGGGCCAAGCCACGGCTGTGCCTCGATGCCGACCCAGCCCAGGATCGTGTTGACCGCGCCGTCGGGATTGAGCAGGAAGCCGATGGCCACGCCGACCGCGATCACCGAGATGATCATCGGCAGGAAGATCACGGACCGGATGAAGGCCCGGCCCTTGACCTGCCGGAGCACCATCATGGACAGGAAGGTGAAGGCGAAGACGAGGGCCCCGCCGCCGAAGGCCAGCACGAAGGTGTTGACGAAGGCGGTACGGAAGGCCTCGCTGCGGGCCAGCTCGACGTAGTTGCCGAGGCCGTGCCACGTCATCGGGGAGCCGGGCCCCGCCCACTTGTTGAAGCTGACCCAGAAGCCGAAGAGCGACGGCAGGACGAAGAGCGCGGAGTAGGCGATCAGCGCGGGGAGCAGGAAGGGCCAGAAGGCCCGCTCGCGCGCCGGCCGTACCCGTTTTCCCTTGCCCGCCTTGCCCGCGGCGGGCGGTGCCACTGCCGCGGGCGGGGTGAGTGTTGCCGTCCCCATGGGATCAGCCCTTGCTGGCGAGGTAGTCTGCGGCCTTCTTCTTGCCCGTCTTCACGAAGGTCGCGGCGTCGATCTTGCCGGAGAGCAACTGGTCGTCCAGGGGCAGGAAGACGTTGTTCCACCAGTTCTTGTCCGCGGCCATGTCGTCGTAGGTGCGGTGGGTGAACTTCGCCTCGGCGACGTCCTTCTGCACACCCGCCAGGTAGCCGGGCGCGGGGACGTCGGGGCGCGCGGGGATGTTGTGCGCGTCGCTGGAGATCTTCCCCTCGTACTTCTTCTGCAGCGCGAAGGCGAGGAACTCCTTGGCCGTCTCGACGTTGTGGCCCTTGGCGTTGACGCCCCAGCCGAGCGTGCCGACCTCCACCGAGTTCTTGCCGCCGGCCGGCAGCTGGAACGAGGCGACCTCGGTCCCCTCGGCCAGCTTCGAACCGGTCTCGGCGGCCAGCCAGGTGCCGTTGAGGTTCAGGTCGTACTTGCCCTGTGCCCAGGCATCCTGCGCGGCGGGGTACTTGGTGGCCATGAAGTCCTTCTGGAAGTAGCCGCCGTCGGCAAGCTCTTCCACCTTCTTCGCGGCCGCGAGCACCGCCGGCCTGTCCCAGGCGGCCGGGTCCTTGCCCAGCGCGCTGAGGCTGCCGGCACCCTCGGAGCGGACCAGGGCCGAGTAGAACCAGTACGCGTTGTAGAAGTTGACCGTTCCGTCCTGGCCCAGCGGGGTGCGGCCGTCCTTCTTCGCCTCGTCGAGATAGGCGATGAACTCCTTCCACGTCTTGGGAGCGAGCCCCGCGTGCTTGGACGCGTCGTACCACACCGCGGTGGAGATCACGGTGTGCGCCACGAACCGCACATGGTCCTTGTCGGTCGACGCCTTCACCACCGATTCCGGCAGCACGTCCCGCACCTTCTTGCCCTCGCCCGGCACCTTCATGTCCAGGACGTCGTCCAGCGGCGCGGCGAGGTTCTGGGCGACGAAGGCGCCGACACTGTCGGTGGAGGTGTCGAACAGATCCGGGCCCTGGCCCGCGTTCATCTCGGTGGGGAGGGTGTCGGTGCCCTTGCGGCCCACGAACTTCAGGTCGACCTTGGTGCCGGTCGCCTTGGTGAAGTCGTCGGCTATCGACTTGATGAGCTTGCCCTGAGGCTCGTCGGCACCCCACGAGGAGGTGTAGACGAGTTCCTTCTCCGAGGCGGCGGAGCCGTTCTTCTTGCCGCAGGCGCCTACGCTCAGCGCGAGAGCTCCGACGGTGAGCATGACTGTCAACTTACGCACGGGGGTGTGCCTTTCGTGAGGGAGACCGGTGAGCGCGGGAGTCCGCGGGCGTGGCGCGACGGCCGGGGGTCAGTGCGGCGGGAGGGACACGACGGTGCCGGTGCGGCGAGCCTGCTCGGCCGCCCAGACGACCCGGTGGGTGGCCAGGCTCTCCGCGCCGTCGGTGAGTACCAGGGAGGGATCGTTCTTGCCGATGGCATCGACGAAGGCGTCGAACAGAGCCGCGTCACCGCCGCCGTGCCCGGTGGCGGCCGTGGGATCGCCGTTCGCACCGGTGTCGATGACGGTGACCTCGTCGGTCACGAAGTCGTGCACGCGCAGGACGACTCCGTCCCCGTCGATGGAGCCGCGGGTGCCGAAGATCCGGGTCTTGCGGTGCTCCAGCGCCGCGAACGCGGTGACCGTGCAGGTGGCGGAGGTGCCGTCGGCGAACTCCATGGTCACGACCTGGGTGTCGACCACGTCGTTGTCACAGGTGTACGCGCACCGGCCGTACGGGCCCTCGCGCAGCGCCGCGAGCACCCCTTCCTCCGTGTGGTCGGCCGTGACCGCGGACAGTGGCCAGAACTCCTTGTCCGCGTCACCCAGGCAGTCGAGGTAGATGCGCCTGGCCGAGTACGGGCAGGTGGACTGCACCGGGCACTCCACGCAGCGATCCGCCGCACCGTCGGGCCGGTTCTCCGCCCGGAAGTGCACCAGATTGCCGAACGAGGACACCCGCTCCGGCAGCGCGCCCTTGACATGGGTGATCCAGTCGAGGTCGTGGCAGGCCTTGGTCATCAGCATCGGCCCCGACCCCTCCTCGCTGCGCCAGTTGCCCCGCACGAACGAGTGGGCCTGATGCCACCAGCCGACCTGTTCCAGGTGCTGGATGTTCATCACCTCGCCGATCCGGCCCTCGGCGATGAGCTCCCTGAGCCTGATCGTGTAGGGCGTGTAGCGCATGACGTGGCAGACGGCCAGCAGGACGTCGTTGCGGTCGGCGGCCGCGGCGATGGCGGCGGCCTCCTCCTCGCTCTGCGCCATCGGCTTCTCCAGGAGCAGGTGGTAGCCGAGATCGGCCGCCCGCACCGCGGGTTCCGTGTGCATGCTGTCCTGTGTCGAGATCACCGCCGCGTCGGCCAGCCGGTCCCGGGCGAGCAGATCGCGCCAGTCCGCGAAGACGTTCTCGGCCGGTACGTCGTGCGCGGCGGCCATGTTGCGCCGGCGCTCGGGATCGGGCTCGGCCACGGCCACCACACGCGCCATGCCGCTCTCCAGAGCCCGCCGCGCGTAGCTCATGCCACGCAGCCCCGCGCCGATGATGGCGAGAGTGACCACAAATACCCCCTCGGACTTGCGACTTACTAATGCAACCTGTTTTTATTTCTCATGTACAGATCCTGTCAAGGGAGTGACGGTGACAATTTCCGGAGGCGACACCTCGCGGCTGCGGCGCATCAACCTGGTCACGACGCTTCGTGCCCTGCGCGGCCAGGGCCCCCTCAGCCTCACCGAGGTCACCAGACGCACGGGTCTGTCCCGCCCGACCGTGGAGAGCCTGACCGAGGAGCTGCTCGGCTCGGGTTGGCTGAAGGAACTGCCACCGCAGCCGGGCCACATGGGCCGCCCCGCAAGGCTGTTCAGTTTCCACGCGACCGGCGACTACGTGCTCGGCATCGACATCGGCTCGTACAGCATCCGGGCGGCCGTGGCCGACCTCGACGGCACCGTCGTGGCGTCCCGCACGGAGCGGGTGAACGCGGACGCCGGGCGGGCCGTGCGCCTGGAAGCCGTGCGCGCGACGGCCGTCAAGGCACTGGCGTCGGCGGAGGTCGGCTCCGCCCAGCTCGCCACCGTCTGCGTCGGCACCACCGGCGTGGTCAGCCACGACGGCCGGGTCAAGCGTTGCGTGGGCCTGCCGGAATGGGACGGTCTGGACCTCGCGGGCGAGCTGGGTGCCGACTTCGACTGCCCGGTCCTGGTGGAGAACGACTGCAATCTCGCCGCGCTCACGGAGGGCTGGATCGGCGAGGCCCAGGGCGTCGACGACGTGGCCTTCGTGCTGTCCGGGGTGCGCACCGGCGCCGGCCTGCTGATCGGCGGCCGGGTGCACCGGGGGCGCGGGGGCGCGGCCGGCGAGATCGGTGCCCTGCCCCTGCTGGGCTGGCACCGGGCCACCTCGCACCTGACCGGCTATCCGAAGATGCCGGCGGACATCCTGCCCCAGGAGGCCGCCGAGTACGTCTTCGCCCAGGCCCGCACCGGCGAACCGGCCGCCCGCTGGGCCGTTGAACAGTACGCCCACGACCTGGCCGAGGGCATCGCCGCCCTGGTCCTGGCCCTGGACCCGGAGCTCGTCGTGATCGGCGGCGGGGTGTCGCGCTCCGGTGACGTACTGCTGGAACCGCTGCGGCGGCACCTCGACCCGCTGTGCCTGGAACCCCCGGCACTGGCGGTCTCCACCCTCTCCGACCAGGCCGTGGTACTGGGCGCGGTCCGGCTCGCCCTCGACCACGTGGACGCCCGGCTGTACGACGTCGACACGTTGCTGCCCGAACCGTCGTCCTGAGGCTCCACCCCCGGGCACGGCGCCACCGAGCTCTTAACAAAAGACTCTGTATATGTGGGACGGGCGTCCTCTGGGGCGGGCGGCGGGCCCGGTGGCGGAAACCGGCAGGAATGCCCCGCTGCCTCCCGCCGCCGCACGGCCGGTCGCTCAGAGCACGGGTTCGAGGTGGGCCCAGGGCCGTTCGGTCTCGATCCGGGCGGCGAGGGCCAGCAGCATCCCCTCACCGCCCAGCGGGCCCACGAACTGGACGCCGAGCGGCAGGCCGTCGGGAGTGCGGTACGTGGGGACGCTCATCGCGGGTCGGCCGGTGATGTTGGCCAACTGGGTGTACGGGGTCGCCGCGAGGTTGGCGATCACCGCGCTCTCCCACGCCCTGGTCCCGGCCAGGGCGCCCAGCAGCCCCAGCCGCATCAGGACCCGGGCCACCGCACGCACCGGCCTGGGCGTGTCCAGCTCGCCGATCCGGACGGCGGGCCGGGCCAGGGTCGGGGTGAGGAGCAGGTCGTAGCGGCTGTGGAAGGCGGTGAGCTGCCGGCTGTACGTGTTCCACCGTTCGTGGGCGGCGTAGTAGGCGGGAGCCTTCAGGGCGCGTCCGGCGGCGGCCAGCAGATGGGTGTCGAGTTCGAACGACTCCGGTCCGGCACCGGTCGCCCGGCGGATCTCGTCCACGGTGTGCGCGAGTTGGGTGGTCCACATCGCCAGGAAGTCGAAGGCGAGCCGGCGTTGGTCGATCTCCGGCTCGGCCGGCTCGACGTCGTGGCCGAGCCGACCGAGCAGCTCCGCGGCATCATCGACTGCGGCGACCGCCTGCGGGTCGACCTCGGTGTCGATGGGGGAGCGGGTGGTGAAGCCGATCCGCAATTTCCGGGGCCGGCGGGCGAGTTCGGCGTACGGCAGCTCGGGGCGTGCGTGCAGGAACGGTCCGGCCGGATCCGCCCGCGCGGTCAGTACGTCCAGCATGGCCGCGCTGTCGCGGACGCTGCGCGAGACGACACCGTCGGTGGCGGCGCCGTGGAGGTGCTCGGCGACGGTCGGACCGGCCGGGACGAGTCCGCGCCCCGGCTTCAGGCCGAACAGGCCGCAGCAGGCGGCCGGAATGCGTATCGATCCGCCGCCGTCGTTGGCACCGGCCACCGGCACGATGCCCGCCGCCACGGCCGCCGCCGAACCTCCGGACGAACCACCGGGTGTGCGGCCGAGGTCCCAGGGGTTGCGGGTGGGCCCGTTCGCCTCCGGCTCGGTGACACCCTTCGCGCCGAACTCCGGTGTGTTGGTCTTGCCGAAGATCACCAGTCCGGCGCCCAGCCAGCGGTCGACCACCTCGCTGTGCCGCTCGACGGGACGGTGCCGAAGAGCCCGGTTTCCGCTGCCGGTCGGCAGCCCGGCGTAGTCCTGCGACAGGTCCTTGATCAGGAACGGAACTCCGGCGAACGGTCCGCTGAGCGACTCCTTCGCCCGCGCCCGGGCGATCTCGTGCATCGGCCGCACGATCGCGTTGAGTCTGCCGTTCACGGTCTGCGCGCGGGAGATGGCCGCATCGAGCAGCTCATCGGGTGAGACCTCGCCCCGGGCGACCGACTCGGCCAGGCCCACCGCGTCATGGGCTCTGTACTCGGTGTACCGCATCATCAGGATCTCCCTGCCTTTCGCCGTCGGCGCCCGCTGCGGGGCGTGTGGTCGTCGCACCGCCGCCGTCGGTGCGGCGGGAGTGTGTGGTGTCCGGCCGGGCTGCTCCTACCTCTCACCCCGTGCCACGTGACGTGCGGACGCTCTCACAGTGCGCCCTCGGCGTCACCCCTGACGCGGGCGTGCAGATGCTGGTCGTGCCATCCGTCGGCGTGCAGCAGCGCGCCACGCATGACGCCTTCGAAGGCGTACCCGGCCTTGAGCGCCACCCGGCAGGAGGCGGGGTTGGCCACCGAATGGCACAGCCGCAGGCGGTGCAGTCCAAGGTCCTCCAGGGCCCACCGGCCGACGCGTCGCACGGCCTCGACCGCGACCCCACGGCCACGGGCGGCCGGGAGGAGCCAGTAGATGATCTCGGCACTGCCGCCCGCCGGATCGATGCCGTTCAAACCGATGAGCCCCGTCGCCTCGCCGCCCGGCCGGGCGATCGCCCAGACCGCCCCCGTCTCGGCCTGCCAGCGCCCGTGCATGCGCTCGATCCGCTCGCGGGCGTCCGGCTCCGACTCCACGACCAGCAGGTTCCACCGACGAATCGCCGGATCCCGGCCGGCGGCAACCAGCACATCGGCGTCCTCCCGGCTCCATGGCCGCAGCTCCAGGCCGTTGGGCAGGTCGAGTACCGGTTGGCCGTCCCGTGCCATCCGACCTGCGGGAACGACGGGGGACACAGGCGTACCGGAGATCATCCGGGCATCGTGCCACAGGCCCTCGGACGCGCGATGTGCGGTGGGTGCCACAACTCCGGGGCGGATGCGCCGGATCGGTGCCGCCGGGCTTCGGCAGGTTTCCTCGGCCGGACCGCGCGTGGCGCGCTGAGTGCTCAGCGCTGGTCCCAGACGAGCGTGTAGCGCCAGAAAAGCCGCCGGCGCAGCCGCACGCCGGGCAGTGCGAGGCGGGCGTCGCGCACGATGTCCGCGAAGGTCATGGTCGCCGGTCGGGTCGGGGCGGTCATCGACGCCGGGCGCGGTGACCTGCGGCCCTTGTTCTTGATCAACGCCATGGCGACATTCGACGGGATGGCGACGGCGTCGATCAGCCGGTCGCCCCTCGACCGCCGGCGGTAGAGACCTACGACGACCAGGGTTCCGCCGGGCGCCAGGTGCTGCCGGAAGCGCGTGAGGGCGTCGCTGAACGACAGGTGATGGATGGTGGCGACACAGGTGATGACGTCGTAGGGGCCGGGGGACATCTCGTTCAGTGCGTCTCCGACGGTGAACGTCACCGGAGCCGCCGGGGCCGTGAGCTCCCGTGCGCGGGCGACGATGGTGGGGTCGACGTCGATCCCGCGCACCGCTCCGGCACGTGTGGCCAGAAGCCGGGCGAGTTCACCGCTGCCGGACCCGACGTCCAGGGCGCTGCCGAAGCGTCTGGGGAGCCGGCGCAGGATCTGCCGGTGGTAGTGGGCGTTGTGGTCCCAGGGGTGGGTGGCATGGAACCGTTGAAGCGCTCGAAGGACGAGGGGCAGCAGTGTGGTCATGGCGTGAGTCCATCAGAGGCCGGCCGTCCGCGATACCACCCTCGGGCAACTCCGGGCGACGGGGACGATGCTCTGCCGGCCTGCCCGGTCCGGGACCCCGGGCAGGCGGTGTCCGACGCCCGGGGTCCCGGAGGTCCTCGGCATCCGGGGCCCCGGGCGTCGGCTGGCCGCCGACGGCCGGCTGGTCCCGGTCCGCGTGGCACGGCCGGGACGGCTGACCCGCGATCAGCGGCGCAGGGTGGTCTCCTGCTCCATGTGCGTCAGCTTCTCGGGATTGCGCACGGCGTAGACCGCGGAGACCAGGCCGTCGGTGATGCGCAGCGTCATGACGGTGTCGACCGCGCCGTCGAGCCGGACGATCAGCGCCGGGTGGGCGTTGACCTGCGCGGGCAGCAGCGAGACGTCGGGGGTCCTGCCCAGCCCGGTGGCCAGCAGCCGGGCCACCCTGTCGGCCCCCACGACGGGACGCAGGACGGCCTGCTTGACTCCGCCGCCGTCGCCGAGCAGGACGACGTCCGGCGCGAGGATGTCGAGCAGGCCCTGCAGATCGCCCGTCTCGGTCGCCCGCCGGAACGCATCGAGCGCGTCCCGGGTCTCGGCCGGGGAAACGACCCCACGCGGCCGTCGCGCGGCGACGTGGGCCCTTGCCCGGTGGGCGATCTGGCGGACCGCGGCCGGGCTCCTGCCGACGGCCCCGGCGATCTCGTCGTACTCGACTTCGAACACCTCGCGCAGCACGAACACCGCCCGCTCGGCCGGCGCGAGGGTCTCCAGCACGAGAAGCATCGCCGTCGAGACGCTGTCCGCGAGCTCGACGTCCTCGGCCACGTCGGGCGCGGTGAGCAGCGGTTCGGGCAGCCAGGAGCCGACGTAGGACTCCTTGCGGCGGCCGAGCGTACGCAGTCGGCTCAGCGCCTGGCGCGTGGTGATCCGGACCAGGAACGCGCGGTGATTCTGCACCGTGCCGAGGTCGACCCCCGCCCACCGCAGCCAGGTCTCCTGCACCACGTCCTCCGCGTCGGCGGCCGATCCGAGCATCTCGTAGGCGACGGTGAACAGCAGACTGCGGTGGGCGATGAACGCCCCGGTGGCGGGATCCGCAGGCACGCCGTCCGTGACCTGCCCGGCCGTGTCCCCTGTCCGCTCGCCATGTTCGCTCTTCACCGGCTACTCCTGTCTCTTCGCTCTCGACGGTGCCACGCGCACAGGACGCCGGTCCGCACCGTTCTGTGACACCTGAGAGCAGTGGCGCACGTCACACGTCGGGGCCTGTCACAACGGGCGGGGCGGCGGCGTCTCGTGTTCGCCGAGTGCGACACCACGAGTGAGGAAGAAGCCATGGACGCCCGATTCAACCTGTTCGAGAACGAGCTCGCCGCCAGGTTCGCCAAGCGGTTCGCCAACGCCGGCCTGGTGATCCAGCAGTCGTCGCTCCCGCATTCCACCCAGGAGCTGGTGTCGCTGCGCGCCAGCCAGATCAACGGCTGTGGCTGGTGCATCGACATGCACACCAAGGAGGCCGCGGCGGCCGGGGAGACCGCGGTCCGGCTCAACCTGGTCGCGGCCTGGCGCGAGTCCACCGTGTACACCGAGGCCGAGCGGGCCGCGCTGGCGCTCGCCGAGGAGGGCACCCGGCTCGCGGACGCCCAGGAAGGCGTGTCCGACGAGACCTGGGCCGAGGTGCGCAAGCACTACGACGACGACCAGGTCGCCGCGTTGGTCGTCCTGGTCGCCCTGATCAACGCGGCCAACCGGCTCGCCGTGATCGTGCACCAGAAGGGCGGTTCCTACGAGGCCGGCATGTTCGCCGCCTCGTTCGGCTGACCGGCGGACGGCGGCAGGGAAGGAGCCTGCCCGCCGGGGTGCCCGGCAGCGCGAAGGGCGCCCGATGAGCGGCTGCTCATCGGGCGCCCTTTCACAGCGCGACCGGGACCGAGGTTCCCGCGGGACCCGGCCGTGATCCGTCGGGGTCAGACCGCCGGGGCCGGGTAGGTCGGGTACTCCACGCCGGAGACGTGCTGCACGACCCGGATGACCTGGCACGAGTAGCCGAACTCGTTATCGTACCAGAGGTAGAGGATCGCGTTGTCGCCGTCGACCTTGGTGGCGCCCGCATCGACGATCGAGGCGTGGCGCGAGCCCATGAAGTCGCTCGACACCGCGTCGGGTGCGGTGGTGAAGTCGATCTGGCGCTTGAGCGGCGAGGTCAGCGACACATTGCGGAGGTAGTCGAGGACCTCGTCGCGGTTGGTCTCGCGCCCGAGCCGCAGGCTGAGGATCGCGATCGAGACGTCCGGCACCGGGACCCGGATCGAGCTGCCGGTGATCGGCGCCTTGAGCTCGGGCAGCGCCTTGGCGACGGCGGACGCGGCACCGGTCTCGGTGATGACCATGTTCAGCGGCGCGGAACGGCCCCGGCGGTCGGCCTTGTGGTAGTTGTCCAGCAGGTTCTGGTCGTTGGTGAACGAGTGGACGGTCTCCACGTGGCCACGCAGGACGCCGTACTCGTCCGCCATCGCCTTCAGCGGCGGCACGATCGCGTTGGTGGTGCAGGACGCGCAGGACAGGATCTGCTCGTCCGGCTTGATCGTGTCGTGGTTGACGCCGTGCACGATGTTGGGGACGTCGCCCTTGCCCGGCGCGGTCAGGACGACCTTGTCGATACCGGGGCGCAGGTGCTTCGACAGGCCCTCGCGGTCGCGCCACTTGCCCGTGTTGTCGATGAGGATGGCGTCCTTGATGCCGTACGCCGTGTAGTCGACCTCGGACGGATCGTTGGCGTAGATCACCTTGATCTCGTTGCCGTTGGCGACGATGGTGCTCTTCGCCTCGTCGACGGTGATCGTGCCCTGGAACTGACCGTGGATCGAGTCGCGGCGCAGCAGCGAGGCACGCTTGACGATGTCCTGGTCACCGCCCTGGCGGACGACGATGGCCCGGAGCCGCAGCCCGTTGCCGGAGCCGGCCTTCTCGATCAGCAGACGGGCGACGAGACGACCGATGCGGCCGAATCCGTACAGGACGACATCGCGTCCGTCACCGCGCTCGATCTTGTTGGCACCCGTGGCACCGGCGACGGCCTCGGCGGTGAACTCCTCGACCGGGAGACCGCGGTCGTCGGCCGCGTAGGTCGCGGCGAGCATGCCGATGTCGATCTGCGCAGGGCCGAGGTCGAGCGTGGTGAGGGCCTGGAGGAACGGCAGCGTGTCGGTGACCGAGAGTTCCTCACCGGCGATCTGGCGGGCGAATCGGTGGGTCTTCAGGATGCTGACCACCGACTTGTTCACCAAGGAGCGGCTGTGGAGCAGGACCGTTACGTCCCGCTCCCGGTGCAGTTTCCCGATGACCGGGATCATCGACTCCGCGATCTCCTCGCGGTTCTTCCAGCTGGTGAACGAGTCGTCATTGACAGTCACAGGTTTATCTTTCGAGCTAGGCGGCGCTCATATGGTAACCCCTCGCTACTTTGATCATTCAAATGGGCCACCGGGGGCGGCTGCGGTCGGGCCGTTCTGTGCACGGTGCCGGCCAGGACACCGGGGTCCCATCGGCCGTGGTCCCAGGGTGTGGAGCGCGATCGGCGTGGATCCCAGGGTGTGGAGCGTGATGGGCGTGGATCCCCGGGTGTGGAGCGTGATGGGCGTGCCCGCGCCGGCGGACGTGATTGACCGGCGGGCCGCGTCGGGTGACGGCCCGCGGGTGCAGGTGAGCGGCGACGGCGAGGGCGCCGGATCCCGTGTGGGCGACCTGATGGCTGTCGTGGCGGTGCGCGGTGATGCGTTTTCCGGGAGCCGCCGCCTGTGTGCGGGTGGGCGCCTCGGAGGGAGTGGCGGATGTCCGGTGTGTGCGCGGGCGTCGGCGGACGGGCGCCTGTCGGAGCCCTCGAAATGGCGCTGTGGATGTGATGCCACCCATAGGGGCCACGTCACATCCTAGGCCGGGTAGTAGGAGCGGGGCCCGCCCGAACAGCACGGAAAATACTCAGAACGGCTTATTTCGGACATTGCTCCGTATTGGGGTAGTACGTCACATCATTGACCCCCGTCCCGGCCGCCGCTAACCATGGATCCCGTCGCCGGACAACGCGA
>NZ_JBIDCA010000003.1:115545-712877 GCF_043204345.1 Streptomyces sp. NPDC047917 | reverse complement strand
GAACTTCGCGTTGATCGAGGCGCTCGCGGACTCGCTGGGTGCGGCGGTGGGTGCGTCGCGTGCGGCGGTGGACGCGGGCTGGTATCCGCATTCCAACCAGGTCGGGCAGACCGGCAAGTCGGTGTCGCCGCAGCTGTACATCGCGTCGGGGATCTCGGGTGCGATCCAGCACCGGGCCGGGATGCAGACCTCGAAGACGATCGTCGCGATCAACAAGGACGCCGAGGCCCCGATCTTCGACCTCGTCGACTACGGCGTCGTCGGCGACCTCTTCCAGGTCGTTCCCCAGCTCACCGACGAGGTCAAGTCCCGCAAGGGCTGACCCACGACACCACTTCCCCCGCTTTCCCGACGGTCCGGGGCCGTACGGTGCACACGCACCGCACGGCCCCGGACCGTTTCCGATCACCGTCGTGGACAAAGCCCGACGAGGGTAAAAGCACGGTAAAACGCGCTCGTCAAGCGGCTGTCCGGACCGTCTGGGCGATCCTTTTCGGACTTTCCCGCCCGCCAACCCTCCATGGCTCCGGAAGCCCCGCGACCGGCCCTATGCTCTACACGTCTGTAGAGCACGGGAGCCCCCCTCGGCGTTCCCGCGCTCCCCCGTACCCCTCGTACGCACGTAAGGGAGTGGACGCCGCCATGGTGTTCAAACGACTGCTCGGCTCGCTCGGTGTGGGCGGCCCAACCGTCGACACCGTCCTCACCACCGGGGCAGCCGCTCCCGGCGGGCCGCTGTCCGGCCAGGTCCATCTCAAGGGCGGCAGCGCCGACTTCGACATCGACCACATCGCGCTGGAACTCGTCGCGCAGGTGGAGGCCGAGCACGAGGACGGCGAGGAGGAGCGCGTCGTGGCCTTCGAGCGCTTCACCGTCGGCGGTGGCTTCCGGCTGGCCGAGGGCGAGCAGCTCAGCGTGCCGTTCACGGTCACGCTGCCGTGGGAGACGCCGATCACGGAGCTGTACGGGCAGAGCCTGGGCATCGTGCTCGGCGTGCACACGGAGTTGTCGGTCGCCGGAGCCAAGGACAAGGGGGATCTCGACCGGCTCCTGGTGAGCCCGCTGCCGGTGCAGGAGGCGATCCTCGAAGCGTTCGGACAGCTCGGCTTCGGTTTCCGGTCCGCGGATCTGGAGTACGGCCGCATCGGCGGGACCGGTCAGCAACTCCCCTTCTACCAGGAGATCGAACTGACCCCGCCGCCGCAGTACGCGCACGCGGTCAACGAGATCGAGGTGACCTTCCTCGCCACCGCGGGCGGCATGGAGGTGGTCCTGGAGGCCGACAGGCGCGGCGGGCTGTTCTCCGACGGGCACGACGCACTCACCCGGTTCACGGTCGCGCACGACGGAGTCCACCACCAGGACTGGCGGGCGCTGGTCGAAAGCTGGCTCCAGCAGCTGATCGAGCACCGGTCGGCCTACGCGACGGGCTCCTCGTACGGGCACGGCGATCCGTACGCCGGACACCACGGTCACGAACCCGGCCACGGCCACCACGACGACCGGCATCACGGCGGCGGTCACCGCTCGGGGCCGGGCCTGGGGACAGCGGTCGCGGTGGGTGCGGCCGGGCTCGCGGTCGGCGTCGTCGGGGGCATGGTCGCCGCCGAAGTCGTGGACGAAGCAGGGGACTTCTTCGAGGGCGACGACGACGGCGATGACGAGGGTGGTGACGACTGATGTTCGGGATCAGCGAGATCGCGGTCGTTCTGATCGTGGTGATAGTTCTCCTGGGCGCCAAACGGCTCCCCGATCTGGCCCGTTCCGCCGGGAAGTCGGCCCGCATCCTCAAGGCCGAGGCGAAGGCGATGAAGGAGACGAAGGACGACGAGGGTGCGACGGGGGCGCCCCGGGTCATCCGCGGTGAGACCGTCGGCCGGCAGGACGCCGTGGACCCGAGGCCGGACGCGGGGCAGCAGCCCCAGGGCCGCGCATAGGACACGGTCCGGGTCCGCCCCGCACCGGATCCCGCGCTCCCTCCCGAGTACGGATCGGGTCCGGGCCGCACCGGGGGCGTACGCCTTCGGGCCGCCACGCCTCCCCGAGCCGCGTACGCCTGCGGTTTTGTTCCGGTGACCACCCCTGGGCGGTCGGAGCCCCCGGACGAGCTGCCACAGGCGCAGGTGCCGTCCGAGCTCCCCGGCAGGAGGAACCGGTCGTCCGGGTTCGGCCCGGCCGCCCGGCGCCGCTGGACTGTGTTGGACGGCCTAGGCCTTGAGGGCGGCGGCGATCGGCCGGTGGTCGCTGGCGGTGGCGGGGAGGGTCCAGGCATCGGTGGGGGTGACGCCCCGGATGAGGATGTGGTCGATCCGGGTGATCGGGAAGGCCGCGGGCCAGCTGAATCCGAAGCCGGTCCCGGCCTCGTCCTCGACCGGCGTCAGCCGGGACGTCAGTGGCGCGAGTGCGCGGTCGGTGGTGGCTCCGTTGAGGTCGCCCAGCAGGAGGACCTTCTTCAGCCGCTCCCGGTCGACCGCCCGGTCGAGAGCGGCGAGCGTCTCGTCGCGGCGCGAGACGGCGAAGCCGGTCGCGCCGACCCGGACCGACGGCAGATGGACCACGTACACGGCGAGGGGACCGTTCGGACCCCGGACCTGGGCGCGCAGCGAGCGGCTCCAGCCGGGATCGATGGTGACGCGCCGGGATTCGGTGATGGGGTAGCGGCTCCACAGGGCGACGGTGCCGATGTGCACGCGGTGGGCGAGCCGGCGGTCCAGCACCTTCCGGTAGGCGGGCAGCGCCTCGTCGGTCACTTCTTCCAGGGCCACCAGGTCGGGGTCGGCGGCCAGCAGCGTACGGGCGGTGGCGGCGGGGTCGGAGTTGGTGGCGTTGACGTTGTGGGTGACCACGGTCAGGTTCGGCTCGGTATCGCTCCGTCCGCCGAAGTACAGGGACGCGAACATGGCGGACCACACGGCGCCGAGCAGCAGGGTGGCGATGACGGCCGGCACCGACCTGCGCAACAGTGCGGCCAGGAGCAGCACCGGCACGGCCAGGCCGGTCCAGGGCAGCACGGTTTCGAGGAGGCTGCCGAGATTGCCCGGCGAGTTGGGCACGAGCGAGTGACAGACCATCATCAGCCCGGTCACCACGGCGACCGCGCTCAGGACCCCGCCCCGGCCCCGCCCCGGGCCGAGCGGTCCGAACCGGCCGAGCTGGCCGAGCTGGCCGAGCTGGCCGAACCAGCGGGCCGGCCGTCCGGGCGGCTGTCCGACCGGGGCCGGATCTCCCACCGCAGCAACGGAACCGGACGGAGCAGGACAACCAGGAAATGGACCGGAGCGGACGGGATCGGACAGCGACGGGTCCAAGGGCGACGGATCCAAAGGCGAAGGATCGGACGGCGAAGGATCGGGGTAGACAGGATCGGGCGGCGAGGAGGCGGGGTCGGAGAATCCGCCTCCGATGTACACGTCCGGGTAGGGGTCCTCGCGCGGATCGGCCATGACATGTCCTTCGGAAGAGGGCTCGGACTCACGGGGGCTGGGCACGGTGCCGGTCAGCCGGCCGCGTCGCTGAGGGGCGTCGGGCAGGTGCCACCGGGGCGGGTCAGGAGCTCGAAGTGCCACATCTCGTTGTTGTAGACCTGGCACAGGCCGTAGTCGGAGCCGTTGCGGATGAGCCAGTCGTCGGCATCGGTAGGCCCGATGTCGACCGCCTTCCCGGAAACGTGCGTCGACTTCTGCGGGGTGTTCACGAACTGCCTCGCCTTCTCGGCGCTCCCGTACTTCTCGATGCCCTCGTCCAGCAGGCGCTGCTGGTGTTCCTTGCTGCGCCAGCCCGAGGTGACCCGGAATTCGATGCCGTCGTCGCGGGCGTCCCGGGCCGCCTGCTGCACGGCCTTCAGCAGTCGCTCGTCCAGCCGGGCGATGGCCGGGTACCGGGTGTCGAAGGGGGTGAGCTGACGGCCGTCCGGGGTGCTGCCCCCGTCGGCGTCCTCGTCGGCGCCCCCGTCGGCGTCCCCGTCGGCGCCCTCGTCGGCGTCCCCGTCGGCGCCCTCCGGCGTGACCTCGGCGGTCGCCGCACCGCCGCCCGCTGCCCGGTCCGCCGTCGCTTCGGCGTGCGCGGCCGGTCCGCTCCGGGTCGTCAGGCCCCATACCGCCGTCAGCGCCACCACCAGGACCGCGCCCACTCCTGCCGCGGTCCGTCCGGGCAGGCGGCGCGCTGCCGTGGCGGAGCGGCTCTTGGCGGGGTTGTCGTGCATGGTGGCCTCCGGGCATCTCGTACAGCGCGGCGGGTGCCGCGGACCGATGCCTTGAGTGAACGCTGGGCCGTGTTGTGGGACCGTTTCGATTTCCCGATACGTTTTCGATATGCCCGGACCACTCAAATGGGGACGGTCATCCCGGACCGTCCGAACAGGGGCGGCCGGACGGACCGGCGACCTGCCGGGCGAGGCACAGAGCAGGAGAGGCCGTATGCGGGTGCTGATTGTCGAGGACGAGCTGTATCTCGCCGAGGCGGTGCAGGCGGGTCTGAGGCTCGAAGCCATCGCCTCCGACATCGCCGGGGACGGCGACACCGCCCTGGAACGCCTCGATGTGAACGAGTACGACGTCGTCGTGCTCGACCGCGACATTCCCGGCACGCACGGCGACGACGTGTGCCGGGCGATCGTCGAGCGGCGGCTCGGCTGCCGGGTGCTCATGCTGACCGCGGCGGGCCTCCTCGACGAGAAGGTCACCGGCTTCGAGATCGGGGCCGACGACTATCTGACGAAGCCCTTCGACCTGAAGGAACTGGTCGTACGGCTGCGCTCGCTGGCCCGCCGTCCCAAGGACAGCACTCCTCCGGTCATCGAGTGCGCCGGAATCCGGCTGGACCCGTTCCGGCGGGAGGTCTTCCGAGACGGGCGGTACGTGGCGCTCACCAGGAAGCAGTTCGCCGTGCTGGAGGTCCTGATGGCCGCGCGCGGCGGTGTCGTCAGCGCGGAGACGCTGCTGGAGCGGGCCTGGGACGAGAACGCCGACCCGTTCACCAACGCGGTCCGCATCACCATGTCCACGCTCCGCAAACGGCTCGGTGAACCGTCGGCCATCCACACCGTGCCCGGCGTCGGCTACCGCCTCGGCGAGCCGGCCGGGGGCGACCGGTGAACCGGCGGCCCGCGCCCCGGCAGCACACCGGCGCCGCTTCGGCCGAAGGCCTCGCCGGAGGCCGGTCCGGGCACCGCCCCGAGGGCCGCTCCGGAGGCCGGTCCCAGGGCCGTTCCGAGGGCCCGGCGCCGTCCGGTCGGCCGCGGCGGCTGACCGCCCGGATGAAGCTCACCCTCACGTACGCCCTGTTCGTCGTCGTCGCCGGGGCGCTCAGTCTGATCGTGGTCTACCTGGCCATGCGCTTCGTGCCCTCCTACCCGCTGGCGGACGTGAACCCGCAGGCCGCCGCCATCGCCACCCGCCCGGACATCCTCCGGGCCCTGGCCAAGGCGTCCGGCGTCGCCCTGCTGCTCCTGGCGCTGGTCGGGCTCGGCGCCGGCTGGCTCATCGCGGGCCGCGTCCTGCGCCCCCTTCAGGACATCACCCGGGCAGCCCGCCGGGCCGCCCACGGCTCTCTGGACCACCGCGTCGGGCTGACCGGTCCGCGCGACGAGTTCACCGAGCTCTCCGACACCTTCGACGACATGCTCGGCCGCCTCCAGAGGTCCTTCGAAGCCCAGCAGCGCTTCGCCGCCAACGCTTCGCACGAACTGCGCACGCCGCTCGCCGTCAGCCGCACCATGCTCGACGTGGCCGTCGCCGACCCCGACGGCCAGGACTACCGCCAACTCGTCTCCCGGCTCCGCGAGACCAACCAGCGCGGCATCGACATCACCGACGCCCTGCTGCGGCTCTCCGCCCTCGAACACACCCCGCCCACCATGGAGCACCTGGACCTCGCAGACACCGCCCGGGCAGCCGTCGAGGCCGTCCGCGAGGAAGCCGGGGCACGGAGCATCACGCTCCACGCAGACATCCGCCCGGCCCCGGCCACCGGCAACGGTGTACTGCTGCGCCAGCTGACCCTGAACCTGCTCCAGAACGCCGTACGGCACAACCTGCCCACCGGCGGCACGCTCTCCCTGACCACCGGCCCCGACCCGGCACGGCCCGGCCGCGCCCTGCTGACCGTCACCAACACCGGACCGCGGCTGGACGACACGGTCGACCGCCTCACCGAGCCGTTCCTGCGCGGCAGCGGGCGCCTGGCCGAACAGGACTCCACCCGCCGCGGCCACGGCCTCGGCCTGGCGATCGTCGCCAGCATCGTCCGCGCCCACCACGCGGACCTGCGCCTCACCGCCAACCCGGGCGGCGGACTCACCGTCCGCGCGTCCCTGCCCGGAGCCCCGGAAGGCACCACGGGAGCCAGGAAGCCGTCCGAACACGAATGAGGGAGATGGACCACGGGGATGAGGGAGACGAGCCGGAGCGCTGTCGGCGCCGGAGCGGAGAAAGGGGCCGCACCGGTCCTGGTGGCCGACGCCCACACACCATGTCCGGCGTGTCGCCGATGACGAACAGCCGCAACCGGTTGGAGCCCGAAGCCATGACCGACCCGACTCAGGACCCCCGATTCCTGCAGGACCCGTACCCGGCTTACGCGGTCATGCGGTCCAGGTGCCCGGTGCAGGCCGTCCCCGCCGGCTCCGGTGGGCATACCGGCTACCTCGTCACCGGCTACGCGGAAGCCAGGGAAGCCCTCGGCGACGCCCGGCTCTCGAAGGACACGGCCGCCTTCTTCGCGGACAAGGGCTCCCGGCGTCGGCTGCACCCCGCGGTGGCACACACCATGCTGGCCGGCGACCCTCCCCGGCACACCCGGCTGCGCAGGCTGGTGACCAAGGCGTTCACCACGGGGGCCGTCACGGAGCTCCGTCCGTTCATCACCCGCGTCACCGACGAGCTGCTGGATCAGTGGCCCGGCGGTGAGCGCTTCGACTTCGTGGCCGGACTGGCGATTCCACTGCCCGTCATCGTGATCTGCGAGCTGCTGGGAGTACCGGAGGGCGACCGGCGCGACGTCCGGCGCTGGTCCGGAGAGCTGTTCGCGGCAGGCAGGCCCGACATCATCGATACGGCCTCGCATGCCATGGCCGGCTACATGACGAGCCTCATCGCCGCCAAGCGCCTGCACCCGGGCGGCTCTCTCCTCGACCGGCTCATCGCGGCTCGCGACGGCGACGACGACTGCCTGAGCGAGGAGGAACTGGTCTCTCTGGCGGTGCTGTTACTGGTCGCCGGACACGAGACCACGACCAACTTCCTCGCCAATTCCGTCCTGGCGCTGCTCCAGCACCCTGACCAGCTGCACCGCCTTCGGGAGAACCCGGACGAGATCCCGGCCGCGCTGGACGAGCTGCTCCGCTTCGATTCCCCCGTGAGCACGGCCACGTTCCGGTTCACGACAGAGGCCGTCACGCTCGGCGGCACCGACATCCCCGCCGGCGTCCCGGTGCTGATCGGCCTCGGAGCCGCCAACCGCGACCCGGAGCAATTCCCGTCACCCGACCGGCTCGACCCGGACCGGGACACCACCGGCCATCTCGCCTTCGGTCACGGCATCCACCGCTGTGTCGGCGCTCCCCTGGCCAGGGCCGAGGCCGAGATCGCCCTGCGGGCGGTCCTGACCCGTTTTCCCGCGATCCGACCTGCCGTCCCACCCGACCAACTGGAATGGCGCCGCACGCGACTTGTCCGCGGTCCGGTGTCGCTGCCGCTCCTCGCCTAGAGCCTCTCGTTCGGGTCATGCCGGGCCGGGTGGCTGTCCTCGTACGGTTGCTTCCCGGGGCGGGCCGGCGCACGGCAGGCCCAGCGGTCGCGTTGCCGATGCCGGTCCGTCACGGCATCGGGGCCGCGTGGCCGCTCGTCACGGGCGGGCATTAGGGTTCGATGCGAGGTATGTGCGCGTCCATCCCATGTCGGAGCGACCCGCTCCGGGCCCGCGTCGCGCGCTGGAAGGGAACGAAGCCGTGCATGGCGAGTACAAGGTGCCCGGCGGCAAGCTTGTCGTCGTAGACCTGGACGTCGCGGAAGGCGTACTGCGCAACGTGCGCGTCGCCGGGGACTTCTTTCTGGAGCCCGACGAGGCGATCCTCTCGATCAACAGCGCCCTGGAGGGCGCCCCGTCCTCGACGGACACGGCAGGGCTGGCGGCCCGGATCACGGCGGGGCTGCCGGAGTCGACCGTCATGCTCGGGCTTACCGCGGAGGGTGTCGGCATCGCCGTCCGGCGGGCGCTGGCCCGTGCGACCGAGTGGAGCGACTTCGACTGGCAGCTGGTGCACACGGAACCACAGGCCCCGGCACTGCACATGGCACTGGACGAGGTCCTCACCGCCGAGGTGGCCGCCGGGCGGCGGGCGCCCACGTTGCGGGTCTGGGAATGGGCCTCGCCCGCTGTGATCATCGGCAGCTTCCAGTCGTTGCGCAACGAGGTGGATCCCGAGGGGGCGGCAAGGCACGGGGTGACCGTGGTGCGCCGCATCTCCGGTGGCGGGGCCATGTTCGTGGAGCCCATGAGCACCATCACGTACTCGCTGTCCGTGCCGGACTCGCTGGTCTCCGGCCTCTCCTTCGCCGACAGCTACGCCTACCTCGACGACTGGGTGCTGGGCGCCCTCGGCGACATGGGCATCAAGGCCTGGTACCAGCCGCTCAACGACATCGCCACCGATGCCGGGAAGATCGCCGGCGCCGCTCAGAAGCGGATCGTCGGCGCCGACGGCGGCCCCGGGGCCGTCCTGCATCACGTGACGATGTCGTACGACATCGACGCGGACAAGATGCTGGAGGTGCTGCGGATCAGCAAGGAGAAGCTCTCCGACAAGGGCACCAAGAGCGCCAAGAAGCGCGTCGACCCGCTCCGTCGCCAGACCGGCCTCGCCCGGGAGCAGGTGATCGAGAACATGATCGCCTCCTTCCGCAACCGCTACGGGCTGACCACCGGTGAGGTCACGGCGGAGGAGATGACCCGGGCCCAGGAGCTGGTGCGGACGAAGTTCGGCACGGAGGAATGGACCGCTCGGGTGCCGTGAGGCGGTCGCGGGCGGGCATCAGCCTCCCGTCGCGAGGGGTTCCCGCCGGGGCAGTTCCTGTTCGGTCCAGATGATCTTGCCCTCGGCGGTGTAGCGGGTGCCCCAGCGGCGGGTGAGCTGGGCGACGAGGAAGAGGCCGCGGCCGCCCTCGTCGGTGGTGCGGGCGTGCCTGAGCCGTGGCGAGGTGCTGCTGGTGTCGGAGACCTCGCAGATCAGGACGGACTGGCGCAGCAGCCGGATCCGGATCGGCCCGCTGGCGTAGCGCACCGCGTTGGTGACCAGCTCGCTGACGATCAGCTCGGTCGTCATCTCCAGTTCCTCCAGGCCCCAGGCGCTCAGCTGGCGGGCGGTCCGGGACCGGACCCCGGCGACGGCGGCCGGGTCGGCGGCCACTTCCCACGAGGCGACGTGGTCGGGGCTCAGCTCGTGGGTCCGGGCGAGCAGCAGCGCCACGTCGTCGGGCTGGGGCACCGGCACCAGCTGATCCACGACCGCCGCGCACAGGGCGTCGAGCGGGAGGCCGCGCTGTGCCAGGGCTCCGCCGAGGCGGGACATGCCGAGATCGGGGTCCTGGTCGCGGCCCTCGATCAGGCCGTTGGTGTAGAGGCCGATCAGGCTCCCCTCGGGCAGTTCGGTCTCCGCGGTCTCGAACGGCAGGCCGCCCAGGCCCAGCGGCGGTCCCGCGGGCAGTTCGAGGAAGGTGACCCGGCCGTCCGGGGCGACGACGACGGGCGGCGGGTGGCCGGCCCGGGCCATGGTGCAGCGCTGGGTGACCGGGTCGTAGACGGCGTACAGGCAGGTGGCACCGAGTACCGGGGTGCCCTGCTCCCCTCCCTCGGGTTCCTCGTCGCTGAGGCGGAGCACGAGGTCGTCGAGGTGGGCGAGGAGTTCGTCGGGCGGCAGGTCCATGTCGGCGAGGGTGTGCACCGCGGTGCGGAGCCGGCCCATGGTGGCCGCGGCGGCGATGCCGTGGCCGACCACGTCGCCGACGACGAGGGCGACCCGGGCGCCGGACAGCGGGATCACGTCGAACCAGTCGCCGCCGACACCGTCCTTGGCGTCCGCCGGGAGGTAGGAGGAGGCCACGTCCAGGGCCATTCCGCCGGGCAGTGTGTGCGGGAGCAGGCTGCGCTGGAGGGTCAGCGCGGCGGCGTGCTCGTGGGTGTAGCGGCGGGCGTTGTCCAGGCACACGGCGGCCCGCGCCACCATCTCGCGGGCCGAGAGAACGTCGTCCGGTTCGAACGGGGCGGGGTTCTGCGACCGGATGAAGGTGGTGAGACCGAGCACCGTGTCACGGGCCCGCATGGGTACGGCGATCAGGGAGTGGAGTCCGTACTCGCGGATGCTCGCCGCCCTGGCGGGCTGTTCGACCGCCCATACGCTGCTGTCGGGGTCGAGTACCGGGATGAGGAGGGGCTCGCCGTCGATGAGGAACCGCATGTCGTGGGGCGGGGGCACGAAGTCCACCGGATCCCCGATGCGGCGGACCGCCTCCGGGCAGCCCTCGCGCACCGAGCTCATCGCGGCCCGGCGCATCTGCGGCCGGGAGGCGGCGACGGTGGTGCCGGACCTGGTCAGTTCGGCGCCGGACAGCCCTGTGCCCAGCGGCCACGGGCCGGGCGCCTCGGGGCTGGCGACCGGTTCAAGCAGGTCGACGATCACGAAGTCGGCGAACCGCGGCACCGCGAAGTCGGCCAGCTCCTGGGCCGTACGCATCACGTCCAGGGTGGAGCCGATGCTGGCTCCGGCGTCGTTGACCAGGGCCAGGCGCTGCTGGGCGTTCCACCGGTCGGTGACGTCCAGGACCATGTAGCACAGGCCCGTGACGCCGCCGTCGTTGTCGGTGAGCGGCAGGTACGAGGTGGAGTAGGCGCGCTTGCGGCGCGGATCGGCCCAGGTCCAGCCCAGGTACTCGTAGTCGATGACGGGGATCCCGGTGTCCAGCACACCCCGCATCAGCGTCTCGATGTCCTCGGTCTCCAGCCCCGGCAGCACCTCGCTCAGCCGGTGGCCCACCCGCTGCTCGCGCGGGACGCCGCCGAAGCGTTCCAGGGTGTCGTTCACCCAGACGTAGCGCAGGTCCGGGCTCATCACCGCCATGCCGATCGGCGACCCGGTCAGGAAGGCGTCCAGCACGGACGGTCCGACCGTCCACTCGGGCCGCCGTTCGCGACCGGAGACCAGGAAGCACTCCCGGCCGTCCAGGTGAAAGGAGGCCGAGACCCTCAGGTCGACCTCGATCCGGCTGCCGTCGCGCCGCCGCACGTCCGCGACACCCCGCCACCCCACCCCCGCCCGGCAGCGCTCGGCGATCCCCGCCACCCGTACCGGGTCCTCGGGCATGGCCAGCAGGAAGCCCGCCGGTCGCCCGACCACCTCTGCGGCCCTGTACCCCAGCAGCTCCTGTGCGCTGTGCGTCCAGCCGACGACCGTTCCGGTGCCGGCGACCACCACGGTCGCGTCGTTCGCCGTGTCGTAGGAGTGCCGGGGAGTGCTGGGCCTCGAAGGTTCGGCTCCGGGCGCCGACTGCGGACCTGCACACGCCATACCGGACACCACCTATCCACTCCCTGCCCATGATCCCGCCTACCGCGCTCGGGTGCGAGCGACAGCGGGGCCGGACCCGGGCCCCGGACGGGGGATCAGCTCCCGGCCCCCGGCCCGGACCGGGCGGACGGGGGCGGTGGCCGGTGCTCGTACCAGCGCAGGTCGGCCTCCAGCTGGGCGGCGAGGGAGATCAGGCGTTCCTCGCTGCGGGACGGGCCGAGGAGCTGCGCCCCGACAGGAAGCCCGTCGCCGGTGAATCCGGCCGGTACGTTGATGCCGGGCCAGCCCAGTACGTTCCAGGGCCAGGCGTACGGGCAGGCCTCGGTCATCGCGAGATCGGTGCGCCAGGCGCTCAGTCCGTCGAATCGGCCGATCGGGGGCGGCGGCAGGGCGGTCGTCGGGGTGAGCAGCACGTCGTACCCGGTGCCGGTCCGGGACGAGCGGAAGAAGCCGCCGATCCTGCGGTGCTGACGCACCTCGCGCTCCCTGGCCGCCCGTACCACCCGGCCGCCGAGCCGGGTACCGGTGCGCAGTGCGCTGCGGGTGCGCGGGTCGAGGAGTGCGGGGTCGGGGTGGCGGGCGGCGAGTTCGGCGATCCCTGCGGTGGCGCGGGGGACGAATCCGAGGCCGATCAGTCCGTACCGGGGTCTGGCTTCCTGCACGTCGTGGCCCAGCCGGGTGAGGGCCTCGGCCAGTGCGAGGACGGCCCGCCGCACATCGGGGTGGGGTGCGGAGCCGGTGAGGGTGAGCGGGGGGCGCCAGGCGAGGGCGATGCGCAGCCGGCCCGGGTCGCGGCGGGCGGCGGCCGCGCCGGCGACGGGCGGTGGCCGGTGCCGGTCCTCGGCGTGGGAGCCGGCGACCGCGTCGAGCAGCAGCGCCGCGTCGGCGACGGTCCTGGCGAGCGGTCCGTTGACGGTCAGGCCCTGGAAGGCGTCGGTGTGCGGGTGGCCGGAGATCCGGCCGCGCTGGGGCTTGATGCCGACGAGATGGGTCCAGGCCGCCGGGATGCGTACGGACCCCGCGCCGTCGGAGCCGAGCGCGGCGGGCACCAGACCGGCCGCGACGGCCGCCGCGGAGCCGCCGGACGAGCCGCCGGGGGTGTGGCCGGTGTGCCACGGGTTGCGGGTGGCGCCGAAGGCCGGGCCCTCGGTGAACGGCCACTGGCCCAGTTCGCAGGAGTTGGTCTTCCCGACGATCACGGCCCCGGCCGCCCGCAGCCGGCGTACCGCCTCGCTGTCCGCGGTCGCGGCGGGCAGATCGCCGTCGCAGCCGAAGTAGGTCGGCATCCCGGCGACGTCCGTGTCGTCCTTGACCGCGACCGGTACGCCGAGCAGGGGCAGCCGTTCCCCGGCCGCCAGCCGGCGGTCGGCCTCGGCGGCCTCCGCGAGCGCGGCCTCGGCACGCAGGTGCCGGAAGGCGTTGAGGGTGCTCTGGCTCGCTTCGATGCGGCGCAGGGCGGCGGTCACCTGCTCGACCGAGGTGGTGCGGCCCTCGGCCAGCTCCCGTGCGCTGTCGGCGAGTCCCGTGGGGCCGGCCGGTTCGGTGGTTTCCACCGCTTCCGTTGAGGACATGGGCTGACCGCCTTCCTCGTGTCGGACGACACCGCGCGGAGGCTGTGCGCAGCGCGCCTGTCCCGTCCGAACGAACTTACCGGAGGGTAACGAGGAATGAGCGGTCCGCTCAACCGTTCGGTGGAAAGTGGCCCGGGGTCCGTCCGCTCCTGATCCGCCGGACAGCCCCCGGGTGCGCCCCCGGCGCGTCCGGGAAGGTCCTCGGTCTCGTCCGGGGACTGTCAGTGCCGCTTGCTACGTTCTGCGACGGAAACGGACCGTGATAAGTACTGGTGGAGGGCGCGTGGAAGCGGAGTTCGAGGGCGAGTTCGAGACGCATCTGACGGTGCGCCTCGAACCTGGCACCGACGGCGGTGCGGGGGACGCCCGGGAAGCCGGCCGGCTGGGCCGCTGGGCGGAGCGCGAGGGCATGAAGCTCACCCACATCCTCCTGGACCGCGGTGCCACGCCCGACCAGCCCATGCTGACCGAGCGGGGCCGCGGTTCGCTCTCCGGGCAGCGGGCCGCCGCCGGGCTCCGGTCGGCCGAGCTGCGCGCGGCGGGCTTCCCCGTCGTTCGGGTGAAGATCGAGGCCGCTCCGTGGAACGAGGACATACCGGGGACGGCCCGCGAGGCCGCCGCGCTGTCTCCCGACTGCCACTTCGAGCATCACGTCAAGCTGCTGCTGACCGGTGGGCCGCAGCTCGCCGTCGCACGGGTGGTGGCCGAGCGGCAGGGCGCGCGTCTGTCGCGCAATGCCCGCCGCATCACCGGCCCCGGGAGCCACGAGCGGTTCGTCACGCAGCGCTGCTACGCGGTGGGCCGTCCGCAGGCGAGGGCCGAGCTCGACGCGCTGCTGGACGGGCTGGCCGCTGCCGGGCTCGAAGTGCTGGAGGTCGAGGAGGAGTTCGTGGTGCACGACGACCATCCGGCGGCGGACGCCGGCTGGCTGGACGAGCCGGCCGGGGTCTCCCGGTGAGCGCGGACGACCGGCCCGTCCCCGGCGAACCGCCGTACGACGACCCCTCGCTCGCGCCGCGGTGGCGGGCCGCCCGGCGCGCCGTCCAGGACCATCTGCTGCGGGCGATCGCACAGTCGCCCTGGGGCGGCGGTCTGGTCCTGCGCGGCAGTGTCCCGCTCCAGGCCTGGGTGGGCGCCGCCGCGCGGGAGCCGGGCGATCTGGACTGGATCGTGGTGGAGCCGACGGCCGACGGCTTCGTGGACGGCCTCGATCCCTACCCGTACGTCGACGGGGCGGCGGCCGTACAGCAGTGGCCGGAGGCCGCGCACGGCGCGGCCGCTCCCGAGCTGCTGACGGACGGCGAGTGCCATGACACCGGCGGCGCCCGGCCGGTGCTCGCACCGGAGGGGCTGCACTGGATGGAGGCCGAGGAGATGGATCCGCCGTCCTCCCCCGCCGAGGAGGTGGTGGCCGCCCTGGCGGCCGGTCCGCCGCTGCCCGAGGGCATTCGTGTCGATCCGCTCCGGGTGACGTCGGACGGGACGTGGACGTACCGGGAGTACGAGACTCCCGGGGTGCGTGTCGTCGTCCCCTGGGAGGCCGACGGGCTGCCGCCGGGCGAGGTTCGGATGGACTTCGCCCAGGACGAGCGGCTCCCGCAGGCTCCGGAGTGGACGGCCTGTCCGCGCGGTGACGGCGGTCCCCCGACGTCGGTCCGCACCGCGGGCCCGGGGCTCTCGCTCGCCTGGAAGCTGCTGTGGCTCGCCGAGGACCAGCAGGCGGAGGGCCGGTCGGGGGCCAAGGACCTGTACGACGCGGTGCTGCTCGCGGAGCACCACGCGACCCGTCTGCCGCCGCGCCTGCTGCGTACCGTGCTGGGCCCGCACGCGCCGGACTTCACGCCCGGGGCGGTGCTGGACTGGTTGGTGGACTGGTCCGCGTTCCATGCCGCGCATCCATGGGTGGACGGTGGCCCGGACCGGCTCCGGGAGCGGCTGGCCGCCGCCCTGCCCCCGCTGCTGGAACGGAGCGCTCCGTGACCGCCCGGACCGGCCGCCCAGCACGGGCGGCCGGTCCGGGCGGCATGCGGACACGGCCCGGCCGGACCGCACGGTACGAACGGGCTACGGCTGGACGGTGATCTCGCCGATCCCGGTGCCGATGCCGGCGCAGTGCGCGGTGGACTGGCCGGACTGCCCGGGGTTGAGGGTGACGTGCTCGCCGTCCACGTCCGGGGACCAGCCGCAGACCAGGTGCACCCAGAAGACCTGCGTCGTGCTGCCGTCGTTGCGGCACAGCGCGAAGCCCGTGTAGTCGTCGATCTCGTGCTTTCCGGTGTCGCAGGACAGGCCGGGCGGCGTCGCCACGGCCGGCACCGCGGTCGCGGCGGTCGCGGGAACCGCGAGCGCGGTGGCCGCGCCCACCACGACGACGCCCCTGAGCACGGCCCTGGACACACTCCCCATCGACAGCTTCATGTCTCCCTGTTCCTCCTCGTTGACGGCGAATCCGGTGCGCCGACAACCGTCCCCAGCACCCCGCAGGCCAAAACGAGGCAAAACATCACACTGTGTATGCGTCATGGTGGTCGGCTCCATCGCGCGACGCCGTCCGCCCCGGCGTACGCTCGGAAGAATCGGATGGCACCTGAACAGGCCCTGCGGGGACTACCAGGGAGGCGACGTGACCGGTCGACACAGCGGCACCCACCGGGCCGCCTGCGCGGCGGTCGCCGTGCTGGGGATCACCGGCGGCAGCGTGCTGGGCGGCGGTGCGGCACGGGCGGACGACGGCATCGACAAGCTCTCCGCGCAGCAGATCGCGGACCGCTCCCGGGACGCCCTGCTCAGTGCCCGTTCCCTGCACCTGAGCGCCCGTGGTGAATTCGGCGACAACAGCCCGCCGATGGCTCTGGAGCTCACCCTGGACCGGGACGGCAACTGCACCGGATCGGTGGATCTGGGCAACAGCCAGGGGTCCGTCCGGATCGTGAAGCGCGGCGACGACATCTGGGTCAAGCCGGATGCGAACTTCTGGAAGAACCAGGTCCCGGGCGGTGGTTCGGCCTTCGCGGCGATCCTGAAAGGGCGCTACATGAAGGGCTCGGCCGACGACCCGAGGCTGCGTGATCTGGCGAACGGCTGTGATCTGGACACGTTCCGGAAGCTGGTCGGCGACAACGCGGACAACGACCGGGGGACGCTGAACAAGGGCCACAAGACCATGCTCGACGGGGCCGTGGTGGTGCCGCTGACCAGGATGCGGGACGGCCGGACGCTGACGACGGACGTCGCGGCCACCGGCAAGCCCTACCCCCTGAGGATCACGGTCCAGGGCGCCGGGGCGGACGCGGTCGTGCGCTTCTCGGCCTTCGACAAGCCGGTGCCCACGACCACGCCGCCGCCGGACCAGACGTACGACATCAGCGCCCTGCTGGGCCGTACGTCCGCGCCGGTGTGACGCCGGGCCGGCCGCTGAGCAGTACGTACAGCACCAGCGACGAGGCGAGCCCGACCGCCCAGCCGTAGTCGGCGAGGGGTTTCAGGAACGGGATCAGGCCGTCGGCCGGGAAGGGGCCCGTCCCGGGGGCGGAGTGGGAGCCCCCGATCGCGAGGACGCCGCCGACGCCGAACGCCGCGACAGCCCGCCAGTTCCAGCCGTTCGTGTACCAGTAGCGGCCGCCGGGGCGGTAGAGGTCCGCGAGGTCGAGCACGGTACGGCGGACGACCCAGTAGTCGGCGATCAGGATGCCCGCGACCGTTCCGAGCAGTCCGCCGACCAGTCCGAGCCAGGTGAAGATGTACAGCTCGGGCGTCTCGGTGAGCTTCCACGGCATGATGAGGACACCGACGACTCCCGTGATCAGGGCGCCCGTACGGAAGTTGATGAACCGGGGCGCGAGATTCGCCAGGTCGTAGGCGGGTGATACGACGTTGGCGGCGATGTTCACGGAGACCGTCGCGACCAGCACCGTGACCAGGGCGTAGAGCAGTCCGAAGACATTGTCGGTCCGGGCCACGAGCTGGACCGGATCCCAGATGGCTTCCCCGTACACCGCCTGCGATCCGGAGGTGACCAGGACCGAGAGCAGGGCGAAGAGCGTCATCGTGGTCGGCAGACCGAGCGACTGGCCCCGGATCTGGGCGCGTTGGCCGGCCCCGAAGCGGGTGAAGTCGGGGATGTTCAGCGAGAGGGTGGCCCAGAAGGCGATCATGCCCATCAGCGAGGGGAAGAAGACCGGCCAGAACTCCTTGCCCCAGCCGAGCTTCGAGGGCTGGTCGAGCAGCGGGCCGAAGCCGCCCGCCTTGACGGCGACCCAGACCAGCAGCACGACGGCGCCGACGATGACGAACGGTGCCGCCCAGTTCTCGAACCGGCGCAGGGCGTCCATCCCCCGGTAGATGATGGCCAGTTCGAGCGCCCAGAAGAGGATGAAGCAGAGCCAGAGCGTCCACGGCTGGCCGCCGATCTCGGACGCCTTCGCCCAGCCGCCGAAGATCTTCCCCAGCAGGGTGAAGATGCCGACGCCGCCGATCCAGGTCTGGATGCCGAACCAGGCGCAGGCCACCGCGGCCCGGATCAGGGCGGGCAGGTTGGCGCCGCGCAGCCCGAAGGAGGCACGGGCCAGCACCGGGAAGGGGATGCCGTACTTGGGTCCGGCGTGCCCGGTGAGCAGCATGGGTCCGAGCACGATCAGGTTGGCCAGCGCGATGGTGAACACGGCCTGTTTCCAGTCCATGCCGAGGGCCACCAGACCGGAGGCGAGCAGCCAGGACGGGATGTTGTGGGCCATGCCCACCCAGAGCGCGGTGAAGTTGTACGTCGTCCAGCGGCGCCGTTCCAGGGGAACGGGCAACAGGTCCTCGTTGACGAACCGGTTGTCGGTGGGAACGGCGCCGGGGGCGAGCTCGATGCGGCCCGAGGCGTCGGGTATCGGGTCCTGCGGTGGAACGGGTGGGCCGGGTGGGACGGTCGATGTCATGACGGCTGGACCCTTCGCTCGGGACGGGGGCGGGTCAGTCGGACAGAGCGGGGATGATCCGCGCACCGTAGGCGTCGATCGTCGCCTCGCGCGCGTCGTGCATGTTGTAGAGCGCGAACTGGTCGACGCCCAGGTCCCGCAGGGTCCGCAGCTTCTCGATGTGCGCCTCGGCGGGGCCCAGCAGGCAGAACCGGTCGACGATCGCGTCCGGCACGAAGGCGGTGTCGGGGTTTCCGGCCCGGCCGTGGTGGCTGTAGTCGTAGCCGGACCGCCCGGCGATGTACTCGGTGAGGGCCTCGGGGACGAGGCCGGAGTGCGCGCCGTAGCGGGAGACGAGGTCGGCGACGTGGTTGCCGACCATGCCGCCGAACCAGCGGCACTGCTCGCGGGCGTGGTCGAGGTCGTCGCTCACGTAGGCGGGAGCGGCGACACAGATGGTCACGGAGTCCGGGTCACGGCCGGCCTCGGCCGCCGCGTCCCGTACCGCTTTGATCATCCATTCGGTGAGGAACGGGTCCGCGAGCTGGAGGATGAAGCCGTCGGCCTTCTGTCCGGCCAGCGCGAGCGCCTTCGGGCCGTACGCGCCCATCCAGACGGGCAGTCTGCCGTCCTTCACCCACGGGATCTGGACCGGCTGCCCGTCGACGGTGGCCTCCCGGCCCTCGGCGAGGTCGCGGATGACGTCGATGGCCTCGCCGAGCCGGGCCAGGGTGTTGGGTTTGCGGCCGGCGACGCGCATCGCCGAATCGCCGCGTCCGATGCCGCAGACGGTGCGGTTGCCGAACATGTCGTTGAGGGTGGCGAAGGTGGAGGCGGTCACCTCCCAGGTGCGGGTGGACGGGTTGGTCACCATGGGGCCGACGACGAGGTGTTCGGTGTGTTCGAGGATCTGGCTGTAGATGACGAACGGTTCCTGCCAGAGCACCGTCGAGTCGAAGGTCCAGCCGTAGCGGAAGCCGTTGCGTTCGGCGCGGCGCATCAGGCCGACGACGGCCGAGGCGGGCGGATCGGTCTGGAGGACGAGTCCGAAGTCCATGGCGGGTGCTCCTAGTCCAGGTACTGACAGGTGGCTCGCGGGGTGTACATGCCGTGTCCGGCCCGGCCGGTGAACTTCCTTGCGTCGATGACGACCTCACCGCGCGAGAGGACCGTCTCGACCTGTCCGGTGATCCGCCTTCCCTCGTACGCCGAGTAGTCGACATTCATGTGGTGGGTCTCGGCGGAGATGGTCTGTTCGGCCGCCGGGTCGTAGATGACGACATCGGCGTCGGCGCCGGGGGCGATGGTGCCCTTCTTCGGGTACAGGCCGAACATCCGGGCCGGGGAGGCACAGGCGATCTCGATCCAGCGGCGGCGCGAGATGTGGCCGTCCACGACCGCCTGGTGGAGGAGGTCCATCCGGTTCTCCACGCCGGGCATTCCGTTGGGGATCTTCGAGAAGTCGCCGCGGCCCATCTCCTTCTGGCCCGAGAAGCAGAAGGGGCAGTGGTCGGTGGAGACGACCTGGAGTTCGTTGTTCCTGAGCCCCCGCCAGAGCGCCTCCTGGTGCTCCCTGGGCCGCAGCGGGGTGGAGCAGACGTACTTGGCGCCCTCGAAGTCCGGCTCGGCGAGGTTGTCGGTGGAGAGGAAGAGGTACTGCGGGCAGGTCTCGCCGAAGACCGGAAGTCCCTTGTGGCGGGCGGCGGCGACCTCGGCGACCGCCTCGTCCGCGGAGACGTGCACGATGTACAGCGGGGATCCGGCGACGCGGGCGAGCTGCACGGCGCGGTGGGTGGCCTCGGCCTCCAGCGCCACCTTGCGCACGTCGCCGTGGTAGCGCGGGTCGGTACGGCCCTCGGCGAGGGCCTGTTCGACGAGTACGTCGATGGCGATGCCGTTCTCCGCGTGCATCATGATCAGGCCGCCGTTGTGGGAGGCCCGTTGCATGGCGCGCAGGATCTGGCCGTCGTCGCTGTAGAAGACGCCGGGATAGGCCATGAACAGCTTGAAGGAGGTGACCCCCTCCGACACCAGCAGGTCCATCTCCTTGAGCGAGGACTCGTTCACGTCGGAGAGGATCATGTGGAAGGCGTAGTCGATGGCGCAGTTGCCGTCGGCCTTCGCGTACCAGGTGTCGAGACCCTCGCGGACCGCGCGGCCCACGGACTGGATGGCGAAGTCGACGATCGTGGTGGTGCCGCCCCAGGCGGCCGCCCGGGTGCCGGTCTCGAAGGTGTCGGCGGCGTAGGTGCCGCCGAACGGCATCTCCATGTGGGTGTGCGCGTCGACGCCGCCCGGGATGACGTATCTGCCGGTGGCGTCGATCCTGCGGTCGGCGCTCCAGCTCTCGGCCGCGTCGCTGTCGTGCGCCGCGAGGGCCACGATGCGGCCGCCCTCGATGAGTACGTCGGCATGCAGTTCGTCGGACGCGGTGATGACGAGACCACCGTGGATGACGGTGCGGCTCATGTACCCCTCCTCACTCGTGGCGGAATGGGTCTACGCACGTAGACAAGGTGCGTGATGAAGAACGTAGAAGTGGGTTACCCACTGTGGCAATACCGCTGCCGCTAACCGCTGAAGACGTTTCTGTTTCATCCGCCCGGCACTCCACCGGCCCACAGCCGCGGCGAGGACCACGACCACCGATGAATAACGGAATGATTACGGGTCTGGTCCAAATGTTGAGTACGGTTCATGCGCCCGTCCCGTACGCGGCGTGGTCCGATCACCACCGACGGCGAGCCTCGGACACATCACCGGGCGCCCCCGTCGCCCGGTGTCCCACGACCCGTCCCGGAGGATCACGTGTTCCTGTCGCGCTCCGCGCGTACGGTGCTGGCCGCCGCCACCGTCGCCGCCGCCGCACTGCCGCTCGTCACCACCGCCGCCCACGCCCAGGGGTCCGAGGCCCCGGCAGCCGCCCCGTACGCCGGTCTGCCGTCCGGCACCAAGCAGGCGAAGACCCTGGTCATCGGCATCGACGGCGCCACCTTCGACGCCTTCTCGCGCGCCGACGTGCCCAACCTCGGACAGCTGATGGCCAAGGGCCTGACCGCCCGGAGCAACCTGTACGCCGACCCGATGGCCCCGACCGTCTCCGGCGCCGGCTGGTCGTCCATCGCCACCGGTGTCTGGCCCGACAAGCACAACGTGAAGGACAACAACTTCACGGCCCCGAACTACGGTCAGTACCCGGACTACGCGACCCGGCTGGAGACCGCGGACCCGGCCACCTCCACGCTGGTCGTCGGCACCTGGAGCCCGATCCCCCAGATCGTCTTCGGCGCGAAGACCGATCTGCGGATCGCGGGCGGCGACGACGAGGGCACCACGGCCAAGGCCGCCGACTACCTGGCGCACGGCAACCCCGACTCCGCCTTCGTCCACCTGGACGAGGTCGACGGCGCCGGCCACAGCAGCGGCTCCGGCAGCGACGCCTACCTCAAGGCACTCAACACGGCCGACGGCCGGATCGGCCGTCTGCTCGACGCGGTGGCGTCACGGCCGGCGTACGCGAAGGAGGACTGGCTCGTCGTCGTCACCGCCGACCACGGCCACACCCCCACCGGCGGACACGGCGGCAACACCCCGCTGGAGCGCGGCACGTTCGTGATCGCCCAGGGCAAGGGCATCCGGCCCGGCTCGGTGCGCGACGACGTCAGGATCACCGACATCGCGCCCACGGTGCTGCGCCACGAGGGCGTCGCCACCGACCCCGCCTGGAATCTCGACGGCACCTCGCTGGCCGAGCCGAAGCGGGACGCCTTCGACGCGCTGCGCCCCTCGCTGCGCACCCCCGTCGACGAGACCAGGCTCCCGGCCGACGCCAAGGGGTGGACGGACACCGCGCCCGACGGCTGGTCGATCGACAACTCGAAGATGCCGGCCGGTGGCGTCACCGAGTGGCGCGGCTGGTCCTTCGCCACGGACGAGTTCTGGACCAATACCGAACGCGGCCAGGGCCGCGAGACGAACGTCCGCGCCCGCGATGTGTTCGCGGTCGCGGACTCCGACGAGTGGGACGACAAGGCGCACGGTGCCGGACAGTTCGACTCCACCCTGGTCAGCCCCGCGTACCAGCTGAACGGCGCGGCGAAGGCGACCGTTTCGTACGCGACGAACTACCGGGTCGACGGTCCGCAGACCGGCGATGTCTACGTCTCGTACGACGGGGGCGCCCCGCAGCCCGTCAAGTCCTACCGGGCCGACAGCAATACCGTCGAGCGTCTTGAGCTGACCGTTCCGCGGGGTGCGAAGGCGGCCCGGCTGAGCTTCCGCTACACCGGCACGAACAGCGCCTTCTGGACCGTCGACCAGGTCGCCTTCGCGCAGCCCGCCCCGCCGTCGGAGCTCGCCGTCGCCTCGCTGGAGGCCGGCACCGTGCTCCTGGGCAGGCCCGGCTCCGATTCCGCCTGGAAGGTCACCGCGACCGGTGTCGTGAGGACCGTGCAGGGCAGGCCGGTGAAGGGCGCGAAGGTCACGGCCGAGCTGACGGCCGGCGGCAAGGTGCAGAAGCTGACCGGCACCACGAAGAAGGACGGCTCGGTACGCCTGCGCACCACGGTGCCCCGGGGCGTCTCCGCAGCCACGCTGACCGTCACCGATGTGCGCCACGAGCACCTCGCGTACTACGGCGAGCTCGACCCGGTCCGCTCGCTGGACCTCAACCGCCCCACCGGCCACCGGGGCTGACCGACCGGACGGGCCCCGCAGCCGCCTCGCGGCCGGGGCCCGTCCTGCGTCCGCCGCCCGGCGCTATCGGTCCACCGACCGCAGCGCCCCGGCCAGGATCTCCGCCCCTTCCTCCGCCTCCGGGATGGTCAGCGAGAGCGGTGGTGCGATCCGCAGCACACTGGTGTTGTGACCGCCGCCCTTGCCGATGAGCAGACCGCCCTCGCGGGCCGCTTCGAGCACGGCAGCGGCCGCCTCCGGGTTCGCCTCGTCGGTGCCGGGCCTCACCAGCTCGATGCCGATCATCAGGCCCCGGCCGCGCACCTCCCGTACGCACCGCGAACCCGCGCCGATCGCCCGCAGCCGCTCGATCAGCAGACCGCCGACGCGCCGGGCGTTGCCCTGCAGATCGTGTTCGAGGAGATAGGAGAGGTTGGCGAGGCCGGCGGCCATGGTGACCGGGGAACCTCCGAACGTCGAAATGGAGTTGGCGTCCAGGCAGTTCATGACCTCGGCCCGGGCCACGACACCGCCGATCGACATGCCGTTGCCGATGCCCTTGGCGAAGGTGAGGATGTCCGGCGGGCCGTTCTCGCCGTGCGCCTGCCAGCCCCAGAAGTGTTCGCCGGTCCTGCCCCAGCCGGTCTGCACCTCGTCGGAGATCCACAGGACACCGTGCCGGTCCAGGACCCTGCGGAACGCCGCGTACAGCCCGTCGGGCGGCGAGGTGAATCCCCCGACGCCCTGGATGGGTTCGGCGATCAGGGCGGCCGGTGCCCGGGTGTGCCCGAGCAGGTCCTCCAGATCGGCGACGCAGGCCTTGATGAACTCCGGGTCGCCGAGGTGCTCGTAGGGTCCCCGGGTGCGGACGCCGCCGTGCACGTACAGCGTCTGCAACGGTGACAGGCTGGTCGGCGACCAGGCGTTGTTGCCGGTGATGCCGACGGCGGAGAACGACCTGCCGTGGTAGCTGTTGCGCATCGCGAGGACCTGGTTGGAGCCCCGGTACGTGGTGGCGAGCAGCAGCGCCGTGTCGTTGGCCTCGGTGCCGGAGGTGGTGAAGAAGACCCTGGCGTCCGGAATGCCGGAGAGCGTGGCGACACGTTCGGCCAGTTCCACCATCGGCCGGTTGAGGTAGAGCGTGGACGAGTGGATGATCCGGCCGGCCTGCTCACCGACCGCCTTGGTCACCTCGGGCAGGGCGTGGGCGGTCATGGTGGTGAGGATGCCGCCGAAGAAGTCCAGGTAGCGCCTGCCGTCGGCGTCCCAGACATGGCGGCCCTCGCCGTGGGTGATCTCCAGGGGGCGCTTGTAATAGAGCGCCAGCCAGTCGGGGCTGACGGCGAGGTGCCGGTGGTGCAGACTGCTCACGGCTCCACCAGTCCCTCGTACGCGTCGGGGCGGCGGTCCCGGTAGAACGCCCACTGCTGCCTGACCTCGTCGATGAGGCCGAAGTCGAGGTCGCGGACGACCAGTTCCTCCTCCTTGTCGGAGGCGACCTCACCGACGAACTGGCCGCGCGGGTCGACGAAGTAACTGGTTCCGTAGAAGTCGTTGTCGCCGTACTCCTCCTGGCCGACACGGTTGATCGCGGCGACGAAGTACTCGTTGGCGACGGCGGAGGCGGGCTGTTCCAGCTGCCAGAGGTAGCCGGAGAGACCGCGCGAGGTGGCGGACGGGTTGTAGACCAACTGGGCGCCGTTGAGGCCAAGTTGACGCCAGCCCTCGGGGAAGTGCCGGTCGTAGCAGATGTATACGCCGACCCTGCCGACGGCGGTGTCGAAGACCGGCCAGCCCACGTTTCCCGGCTTGAAGTAGTACTTCTCCCAGAACCCCTTGACCTGGGGGATGTGGTGCTTGCGGTACTTGCCGAGATAGGAGCCGTCGGCGTCGATCACGGCGGCGGTGTTGTAGTAGAAGCCGGACTGCTCGACCTCGAAGACCGGCACGACGATCACCATGCCGGTCTCGCGGGCGAGTTCCTGCATCCGGCGGACGGTCGGCCCGTCCGGCACGGGCTCGGCCCAGCGGTAGTGCTCGGGTTCCTGCACCTGACAGAAATAGGGGGCGTTGAACACCTCCTGGAAGCCGATGATCTTCGCGCCCTGACGGGCGGCCTCGCGAGCATGCTCCTCATGCTTGGCGATCATGGATTCGGTGTCGCCGGTCCAGGTCGCCTGGACTAGTGCGGCGCGTACGACTTGGGACATGAGCTGCTCCTTCGACGCGGCGTCAGAGAGCCTCAACGCGTTTCTACGCCCGTAGACACGTGCGTAGAGGAGAACGTAAGCCCCGTCACACAGCGGGGCAAGACCATCGCCGTGAACCGGCTGAGTCGATCATGTTTCACACCCGTGCGGTCCACATGCCGGGCGGGCCGGCCCGCCCGGCGGCCGGACCGCGGTCAGCCGGCGGGCGAAGCGGGGCGGGAGTGAGCGGCTCGCCGTCCATCTCTTCGGCGCCCTCGGCGTCCCACCACGGCTCGGCGTCGGCGGCCAGGAAGGGCGCCCAGTACCCACCGACCACACCGCCGTTCTCCAGCACGTCCGCGACCTCTTCGAGGTAGGCGGCCAGGCAGGGCCAGGCGTCCTCGAAGACGCCGCCCCGGTCGTGGTACATCATGCCCGGACCGCCCTGCTGCGGCCCCTGCCCCATGTCGATGATCCGGGAGTCCCCGTCGCTCTCGGCCCACGGGATCCACTGCCGGTGCCACCAGGGCTCCCCCTCGATCCCGGGAGCGCCGCCCTCCTCCAGGTCCTCGTTGGCGCCCACGCACATCTCCCGGTGGCTGACGATCCCCGCGACCGGCAGCAAAGGCCGCACCGGCAGCACGGTCGTCCATCCGCGGAGCCCGTCGTGGCGGGCCGGCGAGGCCGGCAGATCCGCCGGGAACCGCACCCCCATCCCGACCTGCGCCGCCTCCACCGCGACCGGGTCAGCGGGCGGCGCGAGCAGCTCGTACGACTCCGGGACATGCGTGCGGAGCCAGGCATCGATCCTGGTCCAGGCGGCCGGAACCGCGGAGCCGGAGAGAGCGGGAACGTCGGGGCGGGAGGCCCGATCCGTCATGCCGGGGGTCAGAACACGCCGCACCGACAACCGGTCGGCCCGCCCGGTGCCGACGCCCGGCCCACCGGCCTTCGGCGCCGCTTTGTATTCTCGGCAGACGCCCCCGATCAGAGCGGCACCTGCGAGAGGAATCACCATGACCACCGAGCTGAGCCCCGACGCCCTGTCCGGGCTCCTCGACCGGGCCCGTCAGGACTACCAGGACCTGGCGGGACTCGGGCTCTCGCTCGACCTCACCCGGGGCAAGCCGGCCCCCGAGCAGCTGGACCTCTCCGAGGACCTGCTGAGCCTGCCGGGCGGGCGGCACACCTCCGCCGGTGGCGTGGACGTACGCAACTACGGCGGGCTCCAGGGGCTGCCCGAACTCCGGGAGATCTTCGCCGGGGTGCTCCAGGTGCCGGCCGGCCAGCTGCTCGCCGCCGGGAACTCCAGCCTTGAGCTGATGCACGACTGCCTGGTGCACGCCCTGCTCAGCGTGGTGCCGGGCGCCGAGTCGCGCTGGGTGGACCAGGACCGGATCGCCTTCCTGTGTCCGGTGCCCGGTTACGACCGGCACTTCGCGCTCTGCGAGCGGTTCGGGATCGACATGATCCCGGTGCCGATGACCGCCGACGGCCCGGACATGGAGACCGTGGAGCGGCTGGTCGCCGAGGACCCGGCGATCAAGGGCATCTGGTGCGTGCCGAAGTACAGCAACCCGGACGGCGTCTGCTACAGCGACGCGACCGTGGCCCGGCTCGCCGCGATGAGCACCGCCGCCCCCGACTTCCGGATCTTCTGGGACAACGCCTACGCCGCCCACCACCTCACCGACGAGCCCGTGGAGATCGCCGATCTGCTCGGTGCCTGCGCCGAGGCCGGCAACCCGGACCGGGCGTTCGTGTTCGGCTCCACGTCGAAGATCACCGCGGCGGGTGCGGGCGTCGCGTTCTTCGGCTCCTCGCCCGCGAACCTCCAGTGGCTGCTCGGCAACAACGCCAAGCGTTCGATCGGCCCGGACAAGGTGAACCAGCTGCGGCACGTCATGTTCCTGCGGGACGCCGAGGGGGTGCGGGCCCACATGGAGCACCAGCGCGCCCTGCTCCAGCCCAAGTTCGAGGTGGTGGCCCGGATCCTGGACGCCGAGCTCGGCGGCACCGGTCTCGCGACCTGGACCTCGCCCAGGGGCGGGTACTTCGTCACCCTGGAGGTGGCGGACGGCTGTGCCAAGGAGGTCGTACGCCGGGCCGCCGAGGCGGGCATCGTGCTGACCCCGGCCGGCGCCACCCACCCGTACGGCGACGACCCGCGCGACGCGGTCATCCGGATCGCGCCCAGCTATCCGGGGCTCAAGGAGCTGGAGCAGGCGATCGCGGGGCTCGCCGTCTGCGTCAGGCTCGTGGGGTACGAGCAGCAGGCCCGCTAGGACCTCTCGTCCGGATCGACGTCAACTCCCTTCCGATTCCTTCCCGTTCGAGTGATGTGCGGTTTTCGGGGAGGATCCCGGAGCGGCCTGGGCAGTGTCCAGGGGACCGATTCCGGAAGGGGATGTGGTGGGACTGTCACGCGAGTTCGGGCGCGCCATCAGCGAGGGGCCGACAGCGGCCGACGTCGCGGGCGCGCCCGCTCTGCCCTGGCCGAGCGGCTGGTCCGCGCTGGCGTTCTCCGAGGAGCTGCGGCCGGGCACCGTCCTGACCCGCCCCTTGGCGGGCGAGGACGTGGTGCTCTACCGGCTCGGGACGGGGGCGGTCCGCGCCATCCGCCCCTACTGCCCGCATCTGGGGGCGCATCTCGGGCTGGCCAGGGTCGAGGGGGACGACCTCGTCTGTCCGTTCCACTTCTTCGCGTTCGGCCCGGACGGCGCGTGTGTGCGTACCGGATACGACACGAAGCCGCCGAGGTCGCCGTTGTCGCAGCTGCCGGTCCAGGAGGTCAACGGCGCGGTGTTCGTGTGGCGGCACCACGACGGCCGGGCTCCGGACTGGACGATCCCGGCCTGGCACGAGATCGGCCACCGGCCCGCCCGCAGCGCCGCCTGGGAGCTGGCAGGCAATGTCCAGGAAGTCATCGAGAACTCGGTCGACCTCGGCCATTTCGCCACCCTGCACGGCTGGGCCAGGGCCGAGATCGGCGGGCCGGTGGTCTACGACGACGCCTCGTTCCATGTCTCCATGCGGGCCCACGAGTCGGCGCCGCTCCTGGGCGACTTCGTCGTCGATGTGGAGGTGGACGGGTACGGGCTCGGCTGCCTGCACGCCGATGTGCACACGGCCCGGCTGGGCCTGCGGATGTGCACGATGGTGATGCCGACGGCGATCGCGCCCAACCGGATGCAGTTCCGGCAGCGCAATCGCATCGCCTTCGCCGAGCCGTCCCGGCTGCCGGCCCCGCTCGCCCGTGCGGTGAGCCGGACCGCGGCCAGGGTGCTGGACCGCGCCGTCTTCCGGTCCAGCTGCGAGTTCACCGCCGCGGACTTCCCGATCTGGAATCACAAGCAGTACCAGCAGCCACCGCGGCTCGCTCCCGGCGACGGCCCGATCGGCCCGTTCCGCCGCTGGGCCCGGCGGTTCTACCCGCCGGCCCCGGAGTGACCGGCCCGGGGGCGCCCGCTCGGGCTGCCGCCGCGATGCCCACCATCCGCAGGGCGTGGGCGACGTCCCGCTCCCCGGCCGGTGGGACGGCACGGGCCGCGGCCGGCAGTGGCGCACGAGACGTTCCGGATCGTCCGCCGCGGCCTTCGCCACGTCCGGCGGAGTCCGTACACGGACGCGGGCGCCCGGCAGTGCCCGCGCCTGCGGCCCTTGACCGGACCGTTCCAGGGCCGACACCGCGGCGGCGATCTCCCCGGCGGCCACGCTGCGGTCGAGGTGCGGCCACAGGCGCCACGGGGCCCGCCACTACCCCGCCAGCGGCACCGCGTCCGGTTCCGGGGCCGAGCGGGCGAGGATCTCGTCCATCGAGAGCCCCAGCGCCCCGGCCAGCGCGGCGACGGTGAAGAAGGCGGGGGTGGGGGCGCGTCCGGTCTCGATCTTGCGCAGTGTCTCGGCGGAGATTCCGGCGCTCGCCGCGATCTCGACCATGCTGCGTCCGCCGCGCGCCTCACGCAGCAGCACGCCGAGGCGTTCGCCGCGACGGCGCTCTTCCGGGGTCAGGGGCGTTCGTACCATGCCGTCATTCTAATACCGCTGAGACCGGTATAGTAATTGGCATGGTGAAGCTCAAGACAGACACATCCATCGAAGCCATGCGCGAGACCGGCCGAGTCGTGGCGCAGCTCCTGACCGCCGCCCGGGAAGCGGCCGCGGTCGGCGTCTCCCTGCGCGAACTGGACGAGGTGGCCCGCGGCGTACTGCGTGAAGCGGGCGCCGGATCCCCGTTCCTGAACTACCGGCCGCATTTCGCGCCCACCCCCTTCCCCGCCGTGATCTGCGCGTCGGTCAACGACGCGATCGTGCACGGCATCCCGACCGACCAGCGACTGCGCGACGGCGATCTGGTCAGCATCGACGCGGGTGCCACACTGGGCGGCTGGGCCGGCGACTCGGCGATCAGCTTCACCGTCGGCCACGCCCGGCCCGATGACACCCGGCTCGTCGAGACCGCCTTCGCGGCACTGGAGGCGGGCATCGCGGCGGCGGTCGTCGGCAACCGGATCGGCGACATAGCGCACGCGATCGGCACGGTCTGCCGCGGTGCGGGGTACGGCATCCCGGAGGGGTTCGGAGGGCACGGCATCGGCCGGTCGATGCACGAGGACCCGGCCGTCCCCAACGAGGGACGACCGGGTCGCGGCATGCTGTTGCGGCACGGGATGGTGCTGGCGATCGAGCCGATGCTGATCGGCAGCGGCAAGGACGACTACTACCCGGACCAGGACGGCTGGACGCTGCGCACGTCCGACGGCAGCCGGGCCGCGCACGCCGAGCACACCGTGGCGATCACCGACGACGGCCCGCGCATCCTGACCGCGTTGTGACCATCCGTCCGCCGCAGGCCGGCGAGGCCGCCGACCTCCCTGGTGCGGCCGCTAGTTGTTCTGGATGAACTGCTTGGCGAGAGCGTCGCCCGCGGTGACGGCGGCACTGTGGCTCTCGATCGGAGAGACCTTGGAGTTCTTGAACAGGATGTAGGTGACGCCGGATTCCGCGCCGCCGGTCTCCGGGTCCGGGTCGATGCCGAGGGCCTTGGCGGTGGCGTACGAGGCCTCACCGATGATCTTGTTGGGGCCGGTGTCACCGACGACCGCGTACTCGACCTTGTTGTCGTAGATGACGGCGACGACGCCTCCGCCCTTGATCCCGGCATCGCTGTAGTTCCAGATGCTGCTGGTGCTCGGCACGACGACGTACGGCAGTTTCTCGGCGTTCAGCGGCTTTCCGGCGGAGGTCTCGAAGGCCGTCCCGTTCTGGAACCAGGGGTCGGTGTCCTCGTTGCAGGCGGCGGTGATCTCGCCGTCGCAGTCGACGTCCATGTCGGCCTTCCAGAACACCGCTCCGTTCTTGCCGCAGACCGGAACGGTCGCAGACGTCTCCTCGTCCGTGCGGTACTTGCCGTTGGATATCTGCGAACACGAAGTGACCTTGGCCAGCAGATCGGCCGCGCTGACGGACCCCTCCTTGAGGTTCGCGCCCCGGGCCGGTCCGGCGTGGGCGGCCGGGCTCAGGGTGACGGTGGCGAGCAGGGCGGCGCCGGAGGCGGCAGCGAGGGCGAGCGTTCGGGTACGCACAGTGGGGGTGCCCTTCCATCAGGAAACTTTCCTTACCGACGCGCACAACATGGCCCCGCCCGGACGCCGCCGTCAAGACCACGGGGGCTGGTTCCCGGTGAATCCTCACCAGGAACCAGCCCCGTACAGAACATTATTGACGCACCGTCACCAATATTCTGGCCGTCGGCCGCCCACCGTCACGGGCGTCCGCTCGGCCGCACGACCATGGCCGAGCCGCCGCCCCGGCGCACCGTCTCCGCGGCTGCCAGCCACCGTCCGTCGGGCAGTCGCTGCACACCTGTCGCGGCCCCGATCTCCGGGTTGGGCTTGAATACGTGCCCCAGCGACTCCAGCTCCGCCCGGACCGGGCTGTTCCACAACTCCGGTTCGATCTCCGTCGTCGCGGAGTTGCGCTGACTGGCGCGCGGGGCCGCGATGGCATCGACCAGCGGAAGCCGCCGGTCGACCGTGCCGATGAGCGACTGGAGCACGGTCGTGATGATCGTGGCACCACCCGGCGACCCCAGCGCCAGCACCGGCTCGCCGTGCTTCAGCACGATCGTCGGCGAGATGGACGAGCGCGGGCGCTTGCCCGGACCGGGCAGATTCGGGTCGTGGACGGCGGGGTTGGCGGGCGCGAACGAGAAGTCCGTCAGCTCGTTGTTGAGCAGGAAGCCACGCCCCGGCACGGTGATCCCACTGCCGCCGGTCTGCTCGATCGTCAGGGTGTACGCGACGACATTGCCCCACTTGTCGGCCGCGGTCAGATGGGTGGTGTTCTCCCCCTCGTACGTCGTCGGGGCAGCCGTTCCCCCGCTGCGGCAGTCGGCGGGGTGTCTCGGGTCGCCCGGCGCGAGCGGACTGGTCAGCACCGCGTCGTCCTTGATCAGGCACTCCCGCGCGTCGGCGAACCGCCGGCTCAGCAGTTCCCGCGTCGGCACGTCCTCGAACGCCGGGTCACCCACCCAGCGCCCCCGGTCCGCGAAGGCGATCCGGCTGGCCTCGATGTAGCGGTGCAGATACCGCGCCTCGCTCGCCTTCGAGAGGTCGGTGTGCTCAAGGATGTTGAGCGCCTCGCCGATGCTGGTGCCGCCGGACGAGGAGGGCGCCATGCCGTACACGTCCAGGCCCCGGTAGCCGGTCCTCGTCGGCGCCTGCCGCAGCGCCCGGTAGGACCGCAGGTCCTTCGCGGTGAGGTCGCCGGGCCGCACCACCCGGGTGGACCCCGGGTCCACGGGCGGGTTGCGGACGGTCCGTACGACGTCGGCGGCCAGCGCTCCCCGGTACAGCTCGTCGACGCCCTTGCGGCCCACCTGTTCGTAGGTGCGCGCCAGGTCGGGGTTCTTGAACACCGAGCCGACCACCGGGAGTTGACCGCCCGGCAGGAACAGCTTCCGGGTCGCCGGGAAGTCGGCGAACCTGGCCTGATTGCCCTCAGTCTGCGAACGGAACGTGCTGTCGACGACGAAGCCGTCCCGGGCGAGCCGCTCGGCCGGCTTCAGCACCTGCCACAGCGACTTGCTGCCCCAGGTGTCGAGCGCGGTGTCCCAGGTGGCCGGGGTTCCCGGGGTGCCCACGGCCAGTCCGCTGGTGACGGCCTCGTCGAAGGCGAGCGGCTTGCCGTTCTCCAGGAACAGCGAGGAGTCCGCGCTGCGCGGTGCGGTCTCCCGGCCGTCGATCGTCTCCACGGTGCGCCTCTTGGCGTCGTAGTAGACGAAGTAGCCGCCCCCGCCCAGGCCCGCCGAGTAGGGCTCGGTCACACCGAGCGCCGCCGCGGTCGCCACCGCGGCGTCCACCGCGTTGCCACCCTTGCGGAGCACCTCGATTCCGGCGGCCGAGGCGTCCGCGTCGACACTGGCGACCGCCCCTCCGTAGCCCACCGCGACGGGCGACTTGGGTGGTTGCGCCGACGGTGGCGCGGACGAGGACGGGGCCGCCGCCCCGATGGTGACGACAGCGGCGAGAACAGCCGACAACGACACATTCCGCGCGACGGAACGTCTCATGCGCGCACCTCCAGTGCTGGATCGTCAGCGCAGAGTAACGCCGCGCCGCCCGCCCCGTCAGGTCCGCCGTGAAGCCGGGCCGAATGCCCACCGGCGTGCCCGCCGGTGACTGACGGCGCACACGATGCCGTGCCGGACGCGGCAGCCGCCGCCGTCCGCCCTTCGCCGGACCGGATCACCCGTGCTCAGGGCCTTGCCGTCAGGAGGCGAGCAGGTCGGCGAGCTCTGTCCGTGAGCTGATGCCCAGCTTGGGAAACGCGCGGTAGAGGTGGTGTCCCACGGTGCGCGGGCTCAGGAACAGTTGGGTGGCGATCTCACGGTTGGTGGCACCGCTGGCCGCGAGTCGGACCACCTCGCGTTCCTGCGAACTCAGGCGGTTGATGGGTGAGTCGACGGCATCGGACGGGCAGGTGGTCTCACCGGCGGCGTGCAGTTCCGTGGCCGCCCGGCGGGCCCACGGCTGTGCGCCCAGCTTGTCGAAGAGCTCCCTCGCGGTACGCAGATGGCCGCGGGCGTCGAGTTTGCGGCGGCCCCGGCGCAGCCACTCGCCGTAGAGCAGTTCGGTGCGGGCACGCTCGAAGTCGCAGCCCCCGTGGTGCAGATCGAGGGCCGATGTGTAGTGCTTCTCGGCCGAGGTGTCCGGGCCGGTCAGGGCGGCGCAGCGGTGGGCCTGTGCCGTGAAGTGGTGTTGCCGCAGGTCGTCCGCCCAGCTCATGAGCTGTTTCGCGGGTTCCCTCGCCCGTTCCGGATGGCCCGCGCGAACGGCGGCCTCGATCAGGTCGGGCATCAGGTGCCGGGTCAGGAAGGGATGTCCCACTGCGTGCCGGGCCGCCTCCAGGTGTTCCAGAGCGTCCTGAGCACGTCCGAGGCCGAGGTCGAGCAGCCCCATCGCCCACAGCGCATCCGCCGTGCCCCGTCCGACGCCGCGGGGGCGGGTGTACTCCAGTGCCGGGCCGGTCAGTTCACTGGTGTGTTCCGCCTCCCCGCGGACGGCCGCGAGCACCGCGAGCAGGGCACGCAGATGGGCGGCCCGGTGGTCCAGGTCGTAGGCCTCCGCGAGCCGGAGCGCTTCGGCGGCGTGCGTGTGCGCGTCCTCGTGCCGGCCCAGCGCCAGCTCCGCCTGGGCGAGCAGGTGCAGTGTGGTGGGCAGCCATCCGCCGATGCCCTGCTCCCGGCAGTGGGTGACCGCCGCGGTGGCCAGCTCGTACGCGCTCTCGTGGGCGGCGACCAGTTGGCAGTAGATCCCGGCCATCAGCCGGTCCATGAGGCCGCTCCCGTCGAGACGGGCGGCCCCGACGTGTTCGTCCAGCGTCCGGAGTGCGCCGGGAATGTCACCGGCGAGCAGCTTCGCGGGCGTGGCCACCACGGGCAGGCCGGGGGTGCGCACGGCTATTTCCATCATGAGGGCCGCGTCGCCGGCCGAGAAGGCCGCGTGGATGGCGTCGGTCAGCAGGGGGGCGAGTTTGTCGGGGCGGCCGGCTGAGACCGTTTCGGTGCATTCGGCCAGCAGGCGGGCGGCCTGCCCGGGACTGCCGTAGCCCAGTTCGACCACGGAGCGCGCGCGGGCGAAGTCCGCCGCCATGCCCGGGTCCGGGAGGGGCAGCGGCACCTGGTCGGTGAGGGCACGGCATCGTTCGTCCTGGCCGGCTTCGCTCGCCTTCTGCGCGGCGTTGATCAGGCGGCGGGCGCGCCTGGACGTGTCCGCGGTGAGGTGAGCGGCGCGTTCGTACGCGGCGGACGCGGACGCCATCGCCTGCCGGCTGCCCGCCCACTCGGCGACCCGCTCCAGCTCACCGGCGACCCGCTCGTCCGGGCGGGTCGCCGCGGCGGCCAGATGCCAGGCGCGTCGATGTGCGTGCACGGGTCCGTCCAGGACCGCGACGAGCGCCTGATGCCCCGCCAGTCTCTGGGCCAGCGGAGCGCTCTGATAGGCGGCGAACCGGATGAGGGGGTGCCGGAAGCGCAGCCGCTGCGCGGAGACGAGGACCAGTTCCGCGCGCTCGGCCGGCGCCAGGTCCCCGACCTCCCCGCCGAGCCCGGCCGCGGCGGCCAGCACCGTGGGCAGGTCCCCGGTGTCGTCCGCGGCGGCCACCGTGAGCATGCGCCGGGTGGCGTCGGGGAGGCGGCGGATCTGCTCGGCGAAGGCGTCCCGCAGCCGGCTCGGTGGCGCCGACTGCGCATCCGGCAGCGTCAACGGACCGAGCTGCCCCGCCCGTTGAGCGGGCGTCAGGGACGCTGCCAGTTCCTGCAGGGCCAGTGGGTTGCCCTGGGCCTGATCGATGATCCATTCGGTGACCGGGGGTGCGAGGCGGGGCAGCATCGACGCCGCCGACCGCCGGTCGACTCCGGTGACGGTCACCTGGGGCAGGGCCTTCGCTCCGCTCGCCGCGGAGGTCTCGCGCGCGGCGAAGAGCATGACGACACCTTCGGCCCGCAGCCGCCGGGCGGTGAAGACCAGCGCGTCCACGGAAGGCCGGTCGAGCCACTGCAGGTCGTCGACCACACACAACAGGGGCTTCTCGGCGGCCGCTTCGGAGAGCAGCGACAGCGTCGCGAGCCCGATGGTGAGACGGTCCCGCACGGCCTCGTCGCTCAGGCCGAAGACCGCCCGCAGGGCTCCGGCCTGCGGTGGCGGCAGCAGATCGAGCCGGTCCAGCACCGGCAGAAGAAGCTGATGGAGTCCGCCGAAGGCCAGCTCCATCTCCGACTCGATGCCCTCGACCCGCAGCACGCTCACGCCTTCGGCGTGGGCGACCGCGTAGTCGAGGAGGGTGGTCTTGCCGATGCCGGCCTCTCCGTGCAGGAGCAGGCATTCGCTCTTCCCGCGATGGGCGTCGGCGAGCATCCGACGGATACGGCACTGCTCTTTCGCCCGTCCCTGCACCACGCGTTCCCCCAGCCCCCGTCCCCGGCCGCGACCGGGCGTCATGATCGTCACTATACGGGGACAAGGTCTTGAAAAGACCTGGTCAGGGCAGGCCCGACAGCATCCCGGTCATGACATGGATCCTGCTGGGTGAACACCCGGAGGAGTTTTCTCGCGGGGCTGTCCTCCAGCTCCCGGCCCGGTGGCCGTACGAGGCGACCGTCGAGTTCATGCTCGCGAAGCTGCCTCCGGATTCGGACGGCCGAATGGGTCTCGTCGTGACCACCGGCTGCAAGGCCGGGCTGTGGGTGGTGTCCCTGCCGGACGGGGCGTTCGTGGCGGAGCGGCCATGGGCGCTGTCGGCGGCGTGGCTGCGCGACAACGGGACGGCCCGGGTCCACCCGGAGACGGACCCCGAGAAGATCCTGGTCCGAGCCGGCTGCTCCCGTCGCAACAGCGCGGCCGGTGGCGGACAGCCCGTCGATCCGGACGGGACGGAGTCTCAGGCCGGGACGTCTCAGGCCGATTCGAGCAGCGGCCGGATCTCGACCGTCTCGGAGGTACCGAGGGCCTTGGCCAGTTCCACGGCCTCCTCACGATCGGCGACGTCGATCACGAACCAGCCGCCAAGAGTCTCCTCGCCGGGGTGCGCCGGCCCTCCGGTCACGGTGGGCGCCCCGTCAGTCGTCCTGCGCACGGTCACCGCGGCCACCTGCTCGGTGTCCAGGGCATCGCCACCGACCAGTTTTCCCGCCGCCACGATCTGCCCGATCCAGTCTTCGTAGGCCGCTCGGTGGGTGTCCCGGTCGGTCCGGATCCGCTTGCGCGACTCGTCCGTCTCGAAGATCACGAGTGCGTATTTCATGGGGTTGCCTCCTCGTTCTGGGTGTCGTCCAAAGGCGCTGTCGCTCAGGCTTTCCGGGCAAGGTGTGCCCGGCCGCCCCGACCGGGTCAGGCGTCCGGACCCCGGGTGATGCGGATGAGCGCGCCGATCTCCAGTGCCGCCCACACGCCGCCGTCCGGGCCGGCGCAGATGCCGTGCGGTTCCGAGTCGGCGGTCGGCAGGTCGTGCACGGTGATCGTCCCGTCGGGGGTGATGGAGCCGACACGGTTGGCACCCCACTCGGTGAACCACAGCGTTCCGGAGCTGTCGGGGGTGATGGCATGCGGCCGGGACGTACGGTCGGGCAGTGGGTACTCGGTGATCCGGCCGTCGGGGGTGATGCGCCCGATCTGCCCGGCGCCGATCTCCACGAACCAGAGCGCCCCGTCGTGGCCCGCCGCGATGCCCACCGGGGCGGCGGATTCGGTCGGCAGGGTGTGCAGGGTGACGGCCCCGTCCATGCCGATCCGCCCGATCCCGTCGGCCTGGTTCATGGTGAACCACATCCCGCCGTCCGGGCCCGCGGTGATCGCGGAGGGGAAGGCTCCGGTGACCGGCAGCGGAAATTCGGTGACACGGCCGTCGGTGGTGATCCGGCCGATCCGGTCGGCGGCGGTCTCGGTGAACCACAGTGCCCCGTCCGGCCCGGCGGCGATCCCGAACGGCCCGCACTCCGCCGTGGGCAGCGCGAACTCCGTGACCGCGCCGTCGAGAGCGATCCGGCCGATGCGGTGTGCCCGGTACTCGGTGAACCACAGGGCGTCGTCCGGTCCGACGGCGATGACCGTCGGGCCGCACTCCGGGTCGAGCCGGTGGGTCGAGAGCGCGTCTCCGGGCACCAGCCGTCCGATGCTTCCGCCCTGGACCAGGGTGAACCACAGCGCCCCGTCCGGGCCGCCGGTGAGCGAGTACGGGCCGCTGCCCGCCTCGGCCACGGCGAACTCCTCGATGAACACAGCCATTCAGGCTCTCCCTCTCTTCCTGCGGCGCACCGTGGTGGGTCCGGCGCCGCGCGCGGCTCGCGTCCGGCAGCTCCGCGTCCGGACAGCGGTTGATCAACTTGCCTTTCCATCATGCCTGTTGCCGAGAGACGCCCCGGAACCGGTGGCTCTCATGCCGCCGTGGCTGAATAGATCATGCGGATCTGCGAGATCCGGTAGCCGGCGCGGCCGAAGGCCGCGGCCATCGGCGCGTTGCCGGTGTCCGTGGTGGCGGTGATCAGCTCGCTGCCCGCGTCCGCGTGGATGCGGGTGATCTCGGCGAGCAGTTCGTCCACGTACCCACGGCCACGGAACTCGGGTACGACACCCAGGTAGCCGACGTTACGGGCGTACGGTGTCGCGGACGGGAGAGCGAGCCCGACGACCTCCCCGTCGGGGGCGTACGCCAGCCGCCACCACTCCCGCCGGCCGGGACAACCGAGGTAGAAGTCCATCTCGGCCCGAGCGGTCGCATCGGCGCCCTTGGCCTCCAGGCTCCGGCGGGTCTCGTCGTCCAGGCTGCCGACAGCTATCCGCCGGAACAGCCGGAGGAACTCCTCGTCCGGCCCCGGAGCAAAGGTCAGCTTCCCCCCGGCCCGGGGGAGGCCCCGATCCGGTGTCCACTCCAGGCGCAGCCGCTCCACTTCCCGCGTGAGCCCGGCCCGCACCGCGGCCCGGCCCCGCCATTCGACGGCCGCCACCGCGGCAGGGTCGTCGCGCCAGCCCACGGGCAGCGTCAGGTTGTACAGCGGAGGCTTGGGCGCCCCCTGAGCGGCGAACGCCCGCAGACCGGCGGCCAGCAACCCTGCCGCGGCTTCCGTCCGGTCGGAGCATGCGGGATCGACGTACAGGCAGTCCAGGGCGACGGGGTGGGCGCTGTCCGCCTGCCCCCACCAAAGGGCTCGCGCCACCACCCGCCCGTCGTCCTCGGCGATCCAGGTCCACTCGGGCCGGTACATCCCCTGCCGCAACTCGTCCTGGTAACGGTCGGCGTCTATCCAGCCCACCGGCTCGTCCACGGTCACTGCTACGACGCGCGCCAGGTCGGCCTCGGTCGTGGGTCGGAACAACACGTGCTCTCCTACTGCTTGGCGTATGTGGTGACCGTCGTCCCGGTGGTGAAGACCCGGGATCCGGTCAGGGTGAAAGGGGAAGGGGCGAACGAGGTGCGGAACAGGGGGATGCCGTCGCCCAGCACCACCGGATACCGGTGCACGATCAACTCGTCTATCTCCCCCAGTAATTGACCGGCCAGCACGGCACCGCCGCAGAGCCAGACGCCCAGGCCGGGCCCTCGCTTCAGCGCGCGGACGAACTCCACCGGATCGTCGGCCACGACAGCGATCTCGGGGTCGGGGCACAACAGGGCCGTGGAGAAGACGTACTGCCGCAGGTGCGGATACGGGCTGGTCGTGCCGTCCGCTCGCGCCGCCTCGTAGGCGCCGGGCCCCATGACAACCGTGTCGAACTTCTTGTTGGGCGTGCCGGCGACACCCAGGAATCTGCGGACGTGATGCGGGACGGTCTCGGGGTGCTCGGCAAGAATCGCGGCCTTCAGGTCACCGTCGAATCCGGTGGAGTCGTACTGTCCGTCCGGACCGGCGACGAAACCGTCGACGCTGCAGCCGATGAGGTAGGTGAGCCGACGCATGCGGGGCCGCTTTCGATCCGTGGCTGCCAGGGACAACACGACACTAGGCAGCCGGCGTCCGGCGGGCATCGGTCGACCCGACGTAATGTGACCGGTCGCGACCGGGACCTGCCCCGGGCGGCATGGGCAGACATGCCGACGACGGCTGTCGGGCGGCGCCCGACCGGGGAGAAGCCCCGGCCCCCACCGCGAAGAGGACCGGCCCCCCGCAGCAAAGAAAAGGGCAAGGAGAACTCTCTCCCTGCCACTTTCAACGTATAGCGCGCCGGGGGGCTTGCCGCAAGGCCCGGGTCACGGCGCAGAATCGTCGGCCGGTGCCACAACCTGCGGTAGATCAATGGGACACGACTGTCCCGGAGGCAGAACGATGAACGAGCAGTACGTGTTGGACCTTCAAGAGGCCGACGGAACGCAGATCGCGGTCGTCGGCGGCAAGGGCGCGCAGCTGGGCGAGCTGTCGCGGATCGAGGGCATCGGTGTGCCTGGGGGCTTCTGCGTGACGACAGCCGCCTTCCGGCGGATCATGGCGCAGGCGCCGTCGATCGACGAGCGGCTCGACCGGCTGACACGCCTGGACCCGGACGACCGGGAGGCGGTCCGCGCGCTCGGCGCGGAGATCCGGCGGATCATCGAAGGGATCGTCGTCCCGGGTGATGTCGCGGCCGCGATCACCCGCGCGCTCGCCGGACTCGGCGAGCGGACCGCCTGCGCCGTACGGTCCAGCGCGACGGCGGAGGACCTGCCGACGGCCTCCTTCGCCGGCCAGCAGGACACGTATCTGAATGTCGTGGGACCGGCGGCGGTCCTCCGGCACATCAGCCGGTGCTGGGCCTCGCTGTTCACCGAGCGGGCCGTGACCTACCGACGGCGGAACGGTATCGACCACCGTACGGTCCACATGGCCGTGGTCGTGCAGCGGATGGTCCTTCCGCACGCGTCCGGGATCCTGTTCACGGCCGACCCCGTCACGGGCAACCGAACGGTCACCACCGTGGACGCCGGCTTCGGTCTCGGCGAGGCCCTCGTCTCCGGTCTGGTGAATCCGGATGTCTTCAGGGTGCGGGACGGTGAAGTCGTCGGCAGGTCGATCGCGGCCAAGGAGCGTGCCGTTCACGCTGCGCCGGGCGGCGGTACGCGGGAAGTGGCGATCGCCGCGCAGCGGCGGGAGCAGCCGGCGCTGACGGATGCGCAGGCCGTGCGGCTCGCGGGGCTCGGGCGGCGGATCGAGGCACACTTCGGCTGCCCGCAGGACATCGAATGGTGCCTGACCGACGATGGTTTCCGGATCGTTCAGAGCAGGCCGATCACCACGCTGTTTCCCGTCCCCGAGAGCGGTGACCGGGAGAATCACGTCTACCTCTCCGTGGGCCATCAGCAGATGATGACCGACCCCATGAAGCCCCTGGGGATCTCCGTGTGGCAGCTGACGGCCATGGCGCCGATGCACGAGGCCGGCGGGAGGCTGTTCGTCGACGCCACCCGGCGCCTGGCCTCGCCCGCGAGCCGGGCCGGCCTCCTGGACGTGGTGGGGAGGGGCGATCCGCTGATCAGGGACGCGCTGGAGACGCTCCTCGCCCGCGGTTTCGTCCCGTCGCTGCCGGACGCGGGCCCCGGCCGGCCGTCGGCCGACGGCACGCCCGCCGGGATCGGGACCGATCCGACCGTCGTCACGGAGCTGATCGAGCGCAGCCGGGCATCCGTCGCCGCACTGGAGCGCGACATCCGGACGAAGAGCGGACCGGCGCTGTTCGACTTCCTGCTGAAGTCCTTCGAGGAGCACAAGCGGGCCCTGGTCGATCCGCTGAGCCTCCGGGCGGTGATGGCGGGGATGGAGGCGACGTGGTGGCTGAACGACAGGTTGTGGGAGTGGCTGGGTGAGAAGAACGCGGCTGACACGCTGACGCTGTCCGCCCCCGGCAACGTCACGTCGGAGATGGGGCTGGCGCTGCTCGACGTCGCGGACGTGATCCGCCCGCGGCCGGAGGTGGTGGCGTTCCTCCGGAGTGCCACGGACGAGGGCTTCCTGGACGAGCTGGCGGAGCTCGCGGGCGGGACCGAGGCGCGCGACGCCATCGAGGCCTACCTCGACCGGTACGGCATGCGCTGCACCGGCGAGATCGACATCACGAGGCCGCGCTGGCGCGAGCGCCCCACCACGTTGGTGCCCGCGATCCTCGACAACGTCAGGAACTTCGGGCCCGGCGCCGCCGAGCGGCGCTTCGAGCAGGGGCGCCACAGGGCGCGGGAGAAGGAACGCGACGTGCTGTCACGCCTGCGGGCCCTGCCGGACGGGGACCGGAAGGCCGACGAGACCAAGCGGATGATCGACCGGGTCAGGGCCTTCATCGGATACCGGGAGTACCCGAAGTACGGCATCGTCAGCCGCTACTTCATCTACAAGCGGGCACTGCTGGAGGAGGCCGGACGACTCGTGCGGGCCGGTGTGCTCCCGGAGAAGGAGGACATCTTCTTCCTCACGTTCCAGGAACTCCACGACGTCGTGCGCTCGGGCCGGGTGGACGACCGGCTCGTCCAGGCGCGCAAGGACACGTTCCGCTCCCACCACGCGCTCACCCCGCCCCGGGTGCTCACCTCGGACGGTGAGGCCGTCACCGGGGCGTACCGGCGCGACGGTGTGCCGGACGGCGCCCTGACCGGCCTCCCGGTTTCCGCCGGGACCGTCGAGGGCCGGGCTCGCGTCGTCCTCGACATGGCACAGGCCGACCTGGAAGCGGGCGACATCCTGGTCACGGCCTTCACGGACCCCGGCTGGTCGCCGCTGTTCGTCGGAATCGCGGGCCTGGTGACCGAGGTGGGCGGCCTGATGACCCATGGCGCGGTGATCGCCCGGGAGTACGGCCTGCCGGCCGTCGTGGGCGTGGAGCAGGCCACCCGGCTGATCCGTGACGGACAGCGGATCCGCGTGCACGGAACGGACGGTTACGTCGAGATCCTGCCTTGACGACGACACCGGCCGACCGGCGTACGGGCGGCGGGCGTACGGGCGGCCGGGCGTACGGGCGGCCGGGCGGCCGGGCGGCCGGCGGCCAAACGGCGCGGCAGCCCCCGATCGAGCAGGGGCTCCGCCTGCGGCAGACCTTCGTGGAAGACCTCTTCGACGCGCGGCCCGCCGAGTCGGGCCTTTCGCGGGCCGCGCGGCCCCCGTACCGTTTCCGCGCGACTCGCGCGGGGCGGCGGGCCGGGTCCCCGGCCCGGGGTCAGGCCCGCCGCAGCCGCCTTCGCCCCGCCGTGAGCACGGCGCTGACCTCCCGCAGCCGGAACGGCCGCGCCAGCAGTGCCACCGCGAGCAGCAGGACCAGGGTGCCCGCACCCACCGCGGTGAAGTCCCCGTGGCCCGCGCAGGCCCGGGCGGCGAAGTACGCCGCCGCCCCGGCGGGCACCGCAGCGGCCACCAGCCGGAACTGCGCCCACAGTGTGGGCGAGCGCAGCGGTGAGGTGGCGGTCGCGCCGCTGCCGCGGACCCTGCGGTGCAGCACGTACGCGGTGGCGGCGAAGCCCGCGAACAGGGCGACGGAGTAGGCGCCGGCCATCCCCGTCACGGCCCAGCGGACCGGCAGCAGCAGATAGGCGGCGGCCGAGAGCCCGGCGTTGAGCGCCGCGATCACCAGGTTGAGGAGGAACGGTGTGCGGGTGTCGCTCATCGCGTAGAACGCCCGGGAGAGCACGTACTGCCCCGAGTAGGCGACGAGGCCGGGTGCGAACGCCATCATCATGCCCGCCATCACGGCGGTGCCCGCGTCGTCCGTGGCCCCGTATCCGTAGACGGCCCCGATCACCCACGGCGCCAGCGCGAACAGCAGGGCCGTCGCGGGCACCACGACCGCGGCCGAGGTGCGCAGGGCGTACGAGACGTCGCGCCGCAGGCCCGGCAGGTCGTTGTCGGCGGCCGCCCGGCTCATCCGGGGCATCAGTGCGGTGACCAGCGAGACGGTCACGATGCCGTGCGGGACCACCCACAGCTGATAGGCGTAGCTGTACGCGGTGTAGCCGGGGCCTCCCGCCATGTCCAGGTCCGCGGCGCGCTGGCCGACGGTGGTGGAGAGCCGGGTCACCACCCAGTAGGCGATCTGGTTGGTCAGTACGAGGGCCACCAGCCAGCCGGCCGCGCGCAGCGGCCGGGTGAGACCGCTGCCCCGCCAGTCGAACCGGGGCCGCCAGCGGAACTTCGCGGCGCGCAGCGCGGGCACCAGGGCGAGCGTCTGGACGACGATCCCGGCCGTCGTGCCCCAGCCGAGCAGCCGGGCCTGTGCCTGGGTCAGCGTTCCGTCGGAGTCCGCCGCGATGCTCAGGTGGAGCCCGAACACGGCGATGATCACGATGTTGTTGAGGACCGGGGTCCACATCATCGCGCCGAACCGGCCCCGGGCATTCAGTACTTGGCCGAGCAGGGTGAACAGTCCGTAGAAGAGGATCTGCGGCAGGCAGTAGCGGGCCAGGGCGACGGTCAGTTCCGCCTGTGGGCCGTGGTAGCCGGGAGCGTAGACCGAGACGATCCACGGGGCGGCGAGGACGGTGATGCCGGTGAGGGCGAGGAGGCCGAGGGCGCAGAGGGTGAGCAGCCGGTCGGTGTACGCGGCTCCGCCGTCGGCGTGGTTCTTCGCCGCGCGCACCAGTTCGGGGACGAAGACGGCGTTGAGGGCGCCGCCGATGAGCAGGGTGTAGAGGATGTTGGGCACGGTGTTGGCGACGTTGTACCCGTCGGCCTGGAGCCCGGTGCCGAGCGCGGCGACGACGACCGCCGAGCGTATGAAGCCGGTCGCCCTGGAGACGATGGAGCCGGCCGCCATGACGGCGCCGTTGCGCAGTACCGAACGGGACTTGTGGTCCGCGACCTCGGTGGTGGTCGCTTCGGTGGCGGTCACCGGCGGGCCGGTCGTGCCGGGCGCCCCTGATGCCCCTCGTACAGCGTGTTGTTCGCGGCTCCGCCCACCGGTGTCTCCCACTCTCCGCGCGTCTCGACGGCCCGGCCGCCGTTGCCGGGCTTCGGGCGGAGGGGGTCGTCGGGGTCAGGGGTGGAGGGTACCCCGTGCCTCGTCCGGCCCCGGGTGCCCGTCGAACGGTCCGGGGCCGGAGCCGGGCGGCGGATGTGACCGGACGACGACCGGTCTGATGCGTTACATGTCACACAGGGCATTTCCCGGTTTTCGGATGTTTTGCGGAACCGGCCGCCGGCTGTGCGCCTCTCCCTCGGCGAGAAGCAATGCCTTGGAGGTTTTTCCGTTGATCACTGCACGCCGGCCCGTACGCCGCACCGCTCCGCCCGGCCGCCCGGCCCGGCTCACCCTGGTCGCCGGTGGCGCGGTGCTCGGTGTCGTGCTCACCGCCTGTTCCGGTGCCGCCGCCTCGGACTCGGAGTCGGACAAGGGCGGCGCGGCCGCGTCCTCGGAGGCCAGGATCTCGGTGAACCTGCGGGGCGGTCAGGCTGCCCCGGGGGCGCCGGTGAAGGTGACGCTCGACACCGGGAAGCTGAAGACGGTCGCGGTGAGCGCGGACGACGGCGGGGCGCTCACCGGCCGGATATCCGCCGACGGCAGGACCTGGACGTCGGACCGGGTGGCCGCGCCCGGCACCACGTACGGCATCGAGGCGAAGAACACCGAGGGCGGCGGCGCCAGGGCGGGCTTCACCACCGCCGCCGCCGACAAGGTCAACAAGCTGACGCTGGCCCCCGGCAAGAACACCACGGTCGGCGTCGCCCAGCCGCTGTCGGTCGTCTTCGACAACCCGGTGAAGGACAGGGCGGCGGTCGAGAAGGCGCTGAAGGTCTCCACCTCGAACAACACCGAGGGCTCCTGGGGCTGGCTGCAGGACTACTCCGGCAAGGACCGCGTCGACTGGCGGCCCAAGGAGTACTGGAAGCCGGGTACGAAGGTCACGCTCGACGCCGATCTCAACGGCATCGACTCCGGCAGGTCCGGCGGCTGGTTCGTGCGCGACTACCGGACCACCTTCACGATCGGCGCCGAGCAGGTGGTCAAGGTCGATCTCGACCGCCACCGGCTGGCGCTGAAGCGGGACGGGAGGACCGTCATGGACGTGCCCATGTCGGCCGGCACCCCGGGCGGCGAGAAGGCGTCCTGGCGCGGGACCGCCGTGCTGATGTCCAAGGAGGGCACGATCAACATGCGCTCCGAGACGGTCGGCCTCGGCGACGCCTACGACAAGATGGTCGACTCGTCGATGAGGCTGACCTGGTCGGGGATGTACGCCCACGCGGCTCCATGGAACGCGGCCTACTTCGGGGTGGCCAACCACAGTTCGGGCTGCGTCGGGATGAGCGACGCCGACGCCGGCGCGCTGTACGGGCAGGTGCGGGTCGGCGACCCGTTCGAGATCACCGGCGCGGACGCCAAGGGCACGGTGGCGGAGGGCAACGGGTACGGGGCGTGGAACGTGTCGTGGGCCGACTGGCAGGCGAAGAGCGCGCTGTAGCGGGAGGGCGGGGCGGTCCGCCGGGCCCCCGTCGCCCCGGCCGGCAATTGTTACTCTCACGTAACTTACCGATGAGTTACCACGGGTAAGGAGCCGGGGTTACCGTCGGGTCACTTTGCCCCGCCCCCGTGAGGAGTGACCCGTGGGACGTCCGTACCCGGCTCTGCGCACCACCGCGTCCATCGGAACCGCCGCCGTCCTCTTCGCCGGAGCCGCCCTCGCCGCGGCTCCGGCGGCCGCCGCCCGGACTCCCGCCACGCCGGTCGCGGCGTCCGCTCCGGGCCCGGAGTTCCACGACATCCCCGGCTCCGGCGGGATCACCCTCAAGGGCAATGTGTTCACGCCGGCCGGAGCGGAGCCCGGCACCAAGCACCCGCTGATCGTGCTGCCCACCAGCTGGGGCCTGCCGCAGGTCGAATACTTCGCCCAGGCCCAGCAGCTCGCCGACTCCGGCTATGTGGTGGTGAGTTACACCTCACGGGGCTTCTGGCTCTCCGGCGGGAGGATCGAGGTCGCGGGAGAGCCGGATCTCGCGGACGTCTCCTCGGTCATCGACTGGGCCCTCGCCGGCACCCCGGCCGATCCGGACCGCATCGGCATGGGCGGCGTCTCCTACGGCGCGGGCATCAGCCTCCTAGCGGCCGGGCACGACAAGCGGATCAAGGCCGTGGTCGCGCTCAGCGGCTGGGCCGATCTCATCGACTCGATCTACAGCGGCCGCACCCAGCACCTCCAGGCCGCCGCCCTCCTCGGTGGCTCCGGCCTGCTCACCGGCCGCCCGAGCGACGAGCTGACCCGGACGCTCACCGACTTCCTGGGCTCCGACCTCACCAAGGAGGAGGACATGATCGCCTGGGGGAAGAAGCGTTCCCCCGCCGCGTACCTCGACGAGATCAACGCCAACGGCGCCGCCGTCATGATGGGCAACGCCTGGGGCGACACGATCTTCCCGCCCAACCAGTACGCCTCGTTCTACGAGAAGCTCAGCGGCCCCAAGCGTCTGGAGTTCCGTCCGGGCGACCACGCCACGGCGGAGGCCACCGGACTGCTCGGCCTGCCCAACGACACCTGGACCGACGCCCACCGCTGGTTCGACCGCTATCTCAAGGGCGAGCGCAACGGCATCGACCAGGAGCCGCCGGTCCAGCTCAAGTCCCGTACGGACGGCGGCTACGAGGGCTACCCGGACTGGAGGTCGGTGGGCGCCGCCGAGGAACGGATCGGGCTCGACGGCACCAGGCGGATCCTGGCGAACATCGACTCCGGCGCCAACGGCGGCATCGTCATGCTGTCCAACGCGCTCGACCAGTTCGTGAAGCTGCCGCCGCTCGCCTCCGTCCCGCTGCTCCCCCGCGCCTTCGCGGGCGTCTGGCAGTCCGGGAAGTACCCGGTGGAGAAGCGGGTGCGCGGCACGGTGAAGGTCCACACCACGGTGACCCCGAACAAGGAAAGCGGCACCTTCGTCGCGTATCTCTACGACGAAGGGCCGCTCGGCCTCGGAAAGCTGGTCAGCAACGCCCCCTATACCTTCCACGGGCGGACGCCGGGCCGGCCGTTCCCCGTAGACCTGGAGCTGTTCTCCACCGCCTACGACGTTCCGGCCGGTCACCGCCTCACCCTGGTGATCGACACCGTCGATCCGCTCTACATCGAGCACAACCCGACCGGATCACAGCTGACCTTCTCCTCGTCCCCGGCGGACCCGTCGTACGTGTCCGTACCGTTGCGCGAGAAGTGATCACCGGCTGCTGCCGGGCGGGCACCGCTCCGCTGGGACCGCCTGGTGGCGGACCCGGCTACTGCACTCCCGGCAGCAGCGTTCCTGGTTCGGCCGGTGCGATCTCCACGGCCTTCATCTTCGGATTGCGCCGTTCCCGCTTGGCCACCCAGGTCGCGAACCAGGAGAGCAGCATGCACATCCCGATGTAGATCGGCGAGATCACCATCACCACGGGGATGAAGGGAAGATCGTAGTCGAGGTTGGATGCGATGAGCTTGCCCGCATGGAGGAATTCCTCATAGGTGATCAGATAGCCGAGCGAGGTGTCCTTCAGCGCCACGACCAACTGGCTGATGATCGTGGGCAGCATGGCGCGCACCGCCTGCGGGGCCAGTACGAACGTGGTGACCTGCGTCTTGCGCAGCCCCAGGGCGTACGCGGCCTCGGACTGGCCGCGCTCCACCGAGATGATCCCGGTGCGGAACACCTCGGCGAGCACCGAGCCGTTGTACAGGGTCAGACCGGCGACCAGGGCGGGCAGCGGCTGCACCTTCAGCGCCACGAAGATGAAGAAGATCATCACCAGTACGGGCATGGCCCGGAAGAACTCCACCAGCAGCGTCGCGATCCAGCGCACGGCCCGGTGCTCGGAGAGCCGGCCGACGGCGAGGACCGCGCCGAGCAGGAGCGAGAGCACCGCGGCGTACGCGAACGCCTTGAGGGTGTTGCCCAGCCCGCGCAGCAGCAGTTCCTGGATGCCCTTGTACTCGAAGGGCGTCCACTTGGCGCTGGTGAACTGTCCGGTGTCGAAGAGCAGATAGAGGACCCAGCCGAGCAGGGCGAGGATCAGGGCCGTGGAGACGATCCCGTAGAGCAGATGGCGTTTGCGGGTCGCCGGGCCCGGGATGTCGTAGAGCGCGGTGGCGGACGGTGCGGTGCGGGTGGTCATCGGGCGACTCCCCAGCGCTTCTCCATCACGTTGAAGAGCGCACTGATGGACAGGGTGATGATCAGGTAGCCGACGGCGATCCAGATGAAGGTCCAGATGATGCTGTAGCCCAGCTCGTTGAGGGTCTTGTAGGTGCCGAGCAGTTCGGTGACGCTGAACGCCCCGGCGATCGCCGAGTTCTTGGCGAGGGCGATGAGCGTGGAGCCGACCGGCGGGATCACGGAGCGGAACGCCTGCGGCAGCACCACGGTGTTCAGCGTCTGGCCGAACGTCATGCCGAGGCTGCGGGCCGCCTCGCCCTGTCCGGTCGGCACGGTGTTGATGCCCGAGCGCAGCACCTCGCAGATGAACGCGGAGGTGTAGCAGCCGAGCGCGAGGACCGCGAAGACCTCGAAGGGCAGGACCAGTCCGAAGCGCGGCAGTCCGAGCAGGACCGCGAAGAAGAGCAGGGTCAGCGGGGTGTTGCGCAGCACCGTCACCCATACCGTGCCGAGCACCCGCAGCGCGCCGACCGGGGACACCCGGCAGGAGGCCATGAAGAAGCCGAGGACCAGGGCCAGGATCGAGGAGTAGACGGTCAGTTCGACCGTGCCCAGGAAGCCCTTGCCGTAGAGCGAGAAATTCTCGGTGAGTACGTCCATGGTCGATGCCCGCCCTCTCAGGTGGCCGGGTAGCGGTCGATGGGCGGCGGTGTCGGGGCGGGCACTCCGGAGAGGCCGAGTGTGGCCTCGAACGCCTTCTTCCAGTTGCCGTTCTTCTCGTTGGCCTCCAGCGCGTCGTTGAGCGCGAACCGCAGCGCGTTGTCACTGCGCGGGACGCCGATGCCGTACGGCTCCTCGGAGAACGGCTTGCCCACGACCTTCATCTCCTTGGGCGCCTTGGCCGCGAAGCCCAGCAGGATGGCGTCGTCGGTGGTGACGGCGTCGACCTGGTAGGTCAGCAGGTTGTCGACGCAGATCGAGTACGTGTCGTAGGCGACCAGGATCGCCTTCGGGTAGTCGGCGGCGATCCGCTGGTACGGGGTGGACCCGGCGGCGGAGCAGACCGTCTTGCCGGCCAGGTCCTGCGGCCCGTTGATGTCGTTCTCGTCGGTGCGGACGAGGAGGCCCTGCCCGGCCATGTAATAGGGACCGGCGAAGCCGACGAGCTTCTTGCGCATGGCGTTGATGGTGTAGGTGCCGACGTAGTAGTCGATCTGCCCGTTCTGCAGCGCCGTCTCGCGGTTGGCGGAGGCGATGGTCCGGAAACGGATCGTCTTCGGGTCGAAGCCGAGCGAGGCCGACATCATCTTGGCGATCTCGATGTCGAAGCCGGAGTAGACGCCGGTGGCCGGGTCCTTCTCGCCCAGGTAGGGCTGGTCCTCCTTGGCCCCGACGCGGAGGTAGCCGCGCTTCCTGGCCTTGGTCCAGGTCGGCGAGGCGGGCAGCCGGAAACCGGTGTCGACCTTGTACACCGGCAGCTGTTCGGGTTTCGGGCCCTTCACCGGCGGGCTGCCCTCCTTGCCGCACGCGGCGGCGAGCACGGCCAGCAGGAGTCCGGCGCAGGCGGCCACAACTTTTCTCGTACGCAACACGGAGCCCCCCGTCAGTGCTTGAGGATCTTGGACAGGAAGTCCTTGGCGCGGTCGCTCCGAGGAGCGGTGAAGAACGCGTCGGGAGTGCGGTCCTCGACGATGCGTCCGTCGGCCATGAAGACCACGCGGTTGGCGGCGGAGCGGGCAAAACCCATCTCGTGCGTGACGACGACCATCGTCATGCCGTCCCGGGCGAGCTGCTGCATGACCTCCAGCACCTCGTTGATCATCTCCGGATCGAGCGCCGAGGTGGGCTCGTCGAAGAGCAGTGCCTTGGGGTCCATGGCGAGGGCGCGGGCGATGGCCACCCGCTGCTGCTGACCGCCCGAGAGCTGGGCGGGGAACTTGTCGGCCTGCGAGGCCAGTCCGACCCGCTCCAGCAGTTCCCGGGAACGCCGGTCCGCCTCGTCCTTCTTGCGCTTGCGGACCTTGAGCTGGGCGAGCGAGACGTTGGCCAGCACGGTCCGGTGTGCGAACAGGTTGAACGACTGGAAGACCATGCCCACTTCGGCCCGGAGCTGGGCCAGCCCCTTCCCCTCCTCGGGAAGGGGTCTGCCATCGATCGTGATGTGGCCGGACTCGATCGTCTCCAACCGGTTGATGGTCCGGCAGAGCGTCGATTTGCCGGAGCCGGATGGGCCGATGACCACCACCACCTCCCCGCGGCCGACGGTGAGATTGATGTCCTGCAGTACGTGCAACTGTCCGTAGTACTTGTTGACGTCCCGCAGCTCGATCAACGGATCGACGGCCATACGCTGCCCTACCCACTTTTCGCTGTGTCGAGGTCAGCGCAAACTATCCAGCCTGAAAAGGGACTTCGCCGCCGACACGCACAAATGGGGCATAAGGCTTCTTATCCGATTGCCATGGGAGTTCTACCCCTCGGCCGACTCCGAATAGACCTGGGAGAGCTCCGGGCTGCCCGCCATCGCCCAGTCCAGCCCCGCCTCCACCACGTCGATCTCCCGCCCGGAGGCGAGCCGCACCACGGGCTGCCCGTCCGGCCGGATACTCCAGACCGCGCCGGGGACGTTCCGCACCAGGACCGTTCCCAGGTACAGCCCCGCGTCGTTGCCCAGCCAGGGCAGCTCTTCCGGATCGTCCCGCCAGCGCGGCGGCAACTGGTCGAGAGCGGCCAACGACGCCGGGCTGTCGTCGAGTTCGAGCCCGCGCTGCCCCACTCGGACACGCAGCAGCTCGCACTCCGCGAGGAGCTCGGCCACGCCGTCGGGATCGGCGGCGACCGCGGCGGCGAGCCCTGTCCCCCGCGCTCCGTCGTGACGCCTACGCCAGTTGTCCAAGAAAGGGATGTTCATACCACTCAGGGTCGCATCCCTCCTGTGGTGTGCACCACAGGGCGCGCGGACTGCCGTTCGAGTGCTGAACCCGGGGGCGGGCGCCCGCTCGCGCGCCGCCGTACGCACCGCGCACCACCCAGGGACGGCTCCGGCGGAAAAAGGGGTGGAGGCGGGGCACCCCGGGCTGGTAGCTTCGCGATCATGTCCAGCCCCGAGTCCGACAGAGGCTAGCCACCGGTCCGCCGGTGGCCGATCCGCCGTCGAATCGCTCCCCCGGTGCCGAGTCCCGGCCCGGACCGATTCCCACCCGGCTGCCACCGCAGGACCCCGTTGTGTGGGCTGCGCTCCTCCTCCGCGCTCGTGAACCACTCCCGGTCCACCGTGCGCGGACTCTCCGGCTCCGGCGCCTGTCGCGTCGCCCGTCACGTCCATGAACATCCCGGACGTTCTTCCGCGTTGCCGCCCGTCGTACCGGGCGGGCGCGGGCCCACACCCCCTGCCCGGTCCATCTGTCAGTCGTCCATGGGGTTCCTTCATGCCATTTGCCGTCTACGCGCTCGGGCTCGCCGTCTTCGCCCAGGGCACCTCCGAATTCATGCTGTCCGGGCTGGTCTCGGACATCGCCGCCGACCTGCACGTGTCCATTCCCGCCGCGGGACTGCTGACCTCGGCCTTCGCGATCGGGATGATCGTCGGAGCACCGCTGATGGCGCTCTTCAGCCGGAACTGGCCGCGCCGCCGCGCCCTGGTGTTCTTCCTCTGTGTCTTCAGCGCCGTGCATGTCGTCGGCGCGCTCACGCCCGGCTACGGGCTGCTCCTGGCGACGCGGGTCGTCGGGGCACTGGCCAACGCGGGCTTCTGGGCGGTGGCCCTGGTGACCGCGGTCGCCATGGCCGGGCCCGAGGCGCGGGCCCGCGCCACCTCGGTGGTCGTCGGTGGCGTCACCATCGCCTGTGTCGCCGGGGTGCCCGCCGGTGCGGCGCTCGGCGGGCACTGGGGGTGGCGGTCGGCGTTCTGGGCCGTGGCCCTGGTCTCCGTACCGGCCGTCCTCGTGATCGCCAGGACCGTTCCGGCGGGGCGGCCGGAGGTCGCGCCCGCGCCCGCGAGCGTGGAGTTGCGGACCCTGACCGGTCCGCGGTTGCTGCTGACCCTGCTGACCAGCGCCCTGGTGCAGGGGGCGACGTTCTGCGCGTTCTCCTATGTCGAGCCGCTCGCCACCCATGTCACCGGGCTCACCGCCGCCTGGGTGCCCGGTCTGCTGGCGCTGTTCGGGCTGGGCTCGTTCATCGGCGTCACGGCCGCCGGCCGGTTCGTCGACCTGCGGCCGGTCGCCTTCACCGCCGCCGGGCTGGTGGCGCTGGCGGTCGGCTGGGCCGGGTTCGCGCTGACCGCGGGCAGCGCGTTCGCGACGGTGGCGCTCGTCCTCGTCCAGGGGATGCTGGCGTTCGGCACCGGTACGGCGCTGATCTCGTGGGTGTTCCGGCTGGCGGCCGACGCACCGACGCTCTCCGGTTCGTTCGCCACCGCCGCGTTCAATGTGGGCGGCGCGCTCGGTCCCTGGCTGGGCGGGCTGGCCATCGGTGCGGGACTGGGCTTCCGGTCGCCGCTGTGGGTGAGCGCCCTGCTGATGGTCCTGGCGCTGGGCACGGCCGGGGCGTCCCTGCGGATGCGCCGCGTCGCCATCGTCTGACCGGCGGCAGGTGATGGAGCCCCGCCCGGCGCTGAACGGGCGGGGCTGTCCTGGTCACTGCAAGCAGCCAGCAAGCGGGATAAGGACGGGAACCACGCTAGCGGCCACCACTGACAACCGGTCCCCGGACCTTGATCAGACCTTGAGGTCCACGACCACCGGGGCGTGGTCGGACGCGCCCTTGCCCTTGCGCTCCTCGCGGTCCACGTAGCTGTCCTCGACCGCCGCGACGAAGGGGGCGTTGCCGTAGACCAGGTCGATCCGCATGCCCTTGTTCTTCGGGAAGCGCAGCTCGCGGTAGTCCCAGAAGGTGTACGGCCGGTCGTACTTGAGCGGGCGCGGCATGACGTCCACCAGTCCCTCCTCACGCAGCGCGGCGAGGGCGGCGCGCTCGGCGGGGGTGACATGCGTGGCGCCCTCGAACAGGGACGGGTCCCAGACGTCCTCGTCGGTCGGGGCCACGTTGAAGTCGCCCAGCACCGCGAAGGGCTGCGAGCCCGCGGCGTCCACCGCGACGGCCTTCTGCAGGGCCTCGAACCAGCGCAGCTTGTACGCGTAGTGCGCGTGCTCGATCTCGCGGCCGTTGGGCACGTAGACCGACCAGACGCGGACCGGGCCGCAGGTCGCGGAGATCGCCCGCGGCTCCTGCGCGCCCTCGTAGTCGGGGCCGTCCGGCAGCCCCGTGACGACGTCGGACAGGCCGACGCGGGAGACCAGCGCCACGCCGTTCCACCGCCCGGTGGCGTTGACCGCGGACTCGTAGCCGAGCTCACGGAGCGCGTCCGCCGGGAACTGTTCGGCGGCGCACTTGGTCTCCTGGATGCACAGCACGTCCGTGCCGGTGCCCTCCAGCCAGGCCAGCAGCCTCGGGAGCCGGGCGGTGATCGAATTGACGTTCCAGGTGGCGATGCGCATGTACGTAAACCTAGCGGCTGGCACTGACAGCCGCCGGACCGGCGCCGGTCACAGCCCGGTCGAGTCCCCCGGAGCCAGCCGGCCGTGGTCGGTGCCGCCGAGGCTGCCGATCTGGCCGTCGTAGATCGGGCGGGCGAGATCGGTGAGCAGCGCGTCGTGGATGTCGATGGCGCGCCGCGGCTTCACCTCGCGCACGTAGTCGATGACTTCGGAGATCTTGTTCCAGGGGGCCATCACCGGGAGCATCAGGGTGTCCACCGGGTGGTCGGGGACGGTGAGCGCGTCGCCCGGGTGGAAGAGCGAACCGTCCACCAGGAAGCCGATGTTGGTGATCCTCGGGATGTCCGGGTGGATCACCGCGTGCAGCTCGCCGTGCACCTGTACGTCGAAGCCCGCCGCGGTGAAGGTGTCGCCGTCGCCGACGGTGTGCACGCGGCCGGGGTAGGCCGCGGCGAGCCGGTCCGCGACGCTGCGCAGGGTCCAGATCCCGACGGCCGGGTCGGCGTCCAGGGCCGCGCGCAGCCGCCCTTCGTCGAAGTGGTCGGGGTGCTCGTGCGTCACCAGGATCGCGTCGGCGCCGACTGCGGCGTCCTGTTCGGAGAAGCCGCCGGGGTCGATGACGAGCGTCCGCCCGTCCTTCTCCAGACGGATGCAGGAGTGCGTCTTCTTGGTCAGTGTCGGGTGCATGGGATTCACGGCGTCCATGGCCCCATCCTGCTACGGGCGGGGTCTCGTTTCCTCCTGAATCACGGTCCGGGCGACGGCGAAGGCGGCACTGGCGGCGGGCACCCCGCAGTACACGGCGGTCTGCATGAGCACCTCCTTGATCTCCGCCGGGGTGAGACCGTTGCGCAGCGCGGCCCGGACGTGCGCGGCCAGGCTCTCCAGGTGGCCGGAGGCGACCAGCGCGGTGAGCGTGACACAGCTGCGGGTCCGGCGGTCCAGGCCCTCCCGGGTCCACACCTCGCCCCAGGCGTAGCGGGTGACCAGTTCCTGGAAGTCCTCGGTGAAGTCGTCGGAGGCGGCCGTCACCCGGTCCACGTGGGCGTCGCCCAGCACCTCACGGCGCACCTTCATGCCGCGCTCGTGCGGGTCGGGGCGTCCGGTGGGCCCCGGGTCGGGCTGCGGGGTGGCGGCCGTGATCTCCGCGACGGGCAGCACGGGCGCGGAGAGCTGCGGGGTGGCGGCCGGGGCGGGGATGGCGGCGAGGGTGTCCTGCCAGGCCGAGGAGAAGTGGGTGAGCAGCAGATCGGTGACGGCGCCGGGCTGCTCGACCGGGGCGAGATGGGAGGCGCCGGGCACGAGGGCGAGCCGGGCGTCCGGTATGCCGGCGACCAGGACGCGGGCGTCGCCCGGTCCGGTGACCCGGTCCTCGGCGCCGACCAGGACGAGGGTCGGGGCGCCGATGCGGCCGAGTTCGCCGCGGACGTCGAAGGCGGCGAGGGCCTCGCAGGCGGCGATGTAGCAGCCCGGGTCGGTGGTCCGCACCATCTGTACGGCCCAGTCGACGATGGCCGGCTGGGCGGCGGCGAAGCCGGGGGTGAACCAGCGCTCGGGTGCGGTGCGGGCCATCGGCTCCAGACCGTTGGTGCGTACGACCACCCCGCGCTGGCGGAACTCGTCGGCGCTGCCGAACCGGGGCGAGGCCGCGACCAGGGCCAGCGAGGCGACCCGCTGCGGGTGGCGCAGCGCGAGGTCGGCGCCGATCGCGCCGCCGATGGAGCAGCCCGCGTAGCCGAAGCGCTGGACGCCCACGCCGTCGAGGGTGGCGAGCAGCCGGTCGGAGAGGTCGGCGATGGCGGTGGCGGGGTGGGCGGGGGCGCCGCCGTGGCCCGGGAGGTCGTAGCGGAAGACCCGCCAGTGCTGGGTGAGCTCCGGTATCTGCCGGTCCCACATGTGCCACGAGGTGCCCAGGGAGGGGCCCAGGACCAGGATCGGCGCGTCGTCCGGTCCGTCAAAGCGGTATTGCAGGGGTTCAGTCGTTGTCTCACTCACCCGCTCACGCTCCCATAGCGCACATTTTCCGCCGGGAGAGGGGGTCGGGACACTCGCCGGATCTCCCCATATGTCCACCACATGTGTCCACCGCAGGACGAAGATCCTCCACATTCCGCCCCGCACGCCGACCGGGCGGGCCTCCCGCCGTGGGAGGCCCGCCCGGTCGGATCGGGTGGTCAGCGGACGTCGTAGGCGCGGGTGATGGTCTGGGTGACCGCGTTGCCGTTGGTGTCCTTGACGGTGGCCTTCGTCATGACCTGCTTGCCGGTGGCGCCGGTGAGGTCGAGGACGGCCGTCCACTCGCCGTTACGCTGCCCGGTCGGCGCCTGGATCCAGGTGGCACCGCCGTCGTAGGAGTAGGACAGCGTGGCCGCCTCGATGGCGCCCGGGGTGTACCCGGCGTGGCCCTCGACCGACAGGCCGACCTCGATGCCGCCCCGCGCGGGCAGGGTGTTCAGGCCGTCCACCGGCACGTCGTACGCCGGGGAGAGGATCGGCAGGCCGCGCGAGTAGACGTCGGGCTCCCGGTGGGAGCGGAAGCTCCAGGTGGTGGTGACGGCGGTGGAGCGGAGCCAGTTCCGGTCCGAGGTGTCGATCTTCTCCAGGTTCTGGGTGAGCTCGTACGTGGAGTCCTCGTCCGGCACCTCGAACACGTCGTACGGGTAGGCGCTGGTGGCGATCTGCTCACCGTTGCGCTTCAGCGCCAGGTTCCCGAGGTCTCCGAACGATCCGCCGTAGGACCAGTGGTCGCCGGAGCCGTCGACCCAGAGCGCGTTCTGGAAGCCCATCAGGTTGCCCTGCCGCTCGGCGTTCAGCATCAGCTCGCCGTCGGCGTCGCGCGGTGCGGCCGGCCGCAGGGGGCCGCCGTACCACTCCTCGGCGCTCCGCTGTCCGGTCCGGTAGGTGCGCAGCTGGTCACTCATGAACGCGGCGAAGGGGAAGCTGGTCATCGCGCCGTGCGACCAGGCGTCGCCACCGGTCGTGTAGTAGGCGGTGCGGGTGACGGGCACATGGACGGAGCCGAACGGGCTCACGGGGACGTAGCTGCCGCTGCTCCCGGAAGGGCGGATGAACATCGCGTCGATGTAGTCGCCCTCCTTGCCCATGGCGTTCCACTTCTCGGTGACCTGGGCCAGCTTGGCGTCCTTGGGCTTGTAGACCTGGTCGGAGTGCAGCGGACCCTCGGTCGGGAAGGACAGGTTGTAGACGTAGGGCGAGCCGCCCCCGGAGCCGGTCGCGCGCCAGGTGGGCCGGAACTCGAAGGCGCCCTTCCCGGCACGCCCGTCGACATCTGCGTAGAACGTCTGGATGGTGTCGTCGGCCATGAACGACCCGGATGTCTGCCAGGTGTCGTCCCACGTGCGGGCGTAGCTGAACGTGGTGTTGTTCACCGTCGAGGGGCGGTCGGTGCGCAGGCTCAGCCGGTGGGCCCTGCGGACGTCGAGGACGACAGTGGCGTCACCGGTGATCCGCAGCTGCGGCTTCGCGAGGTAGCCGACCGACTCGGCCACGTTGCCCGCGTCGTACGTCGCCACGAAGCTGCTGAGGGCGTAGTCACCCGGGCGCACCCGGTACGTCTGGTCGGTCGCGCCGTTGTTGCTGCGGCGCTCGCCCTTGTCGGTGTCGAGGCCGACCAGGTCCAGGGACGAGGGGCCGGTCGCGGGCTTGCCGTTGCGGTCGATGACCTTGACCCGGAGCGTGACCGTCTCCGGCTCGACGTGGAGCGTGACGGGCACGGAGACGTGCACGTCGTCGCCGGTGGCCAGGATCCGGCCGGTGACCGCACCGTACTGGGCGTCCTTCAGACGGGCGGTGGGGTCGATCCGCAGCGGCACCTGAACGGTGGACCCCGCAGGAACCCTCACCTTTCCCTCTCCCAGCTCGACGATGCCGGAGCGGACCTCGCTGCCGTCGTTGCCGTGCACACCGCCGACCTTCAGGTTCAGGGCGAGGTCGCTCCTGCTCGTGTTGGTGAGGGGCACCTGCACGGTGGTTCGGTCGGAGGTGTCCTGCGGCCAGTTGTAGCTGCCGGCCTGGACGGCGGGCGCGGAGAGCACCTTCTGGTTCACCGCGCCGTACACGTCGAGGACGCCGGCGCCGGTCCGGTCGGCGCCGGCGACCTTGCCGCCGGTGCGGGCGGAGGAGACCAGGGCGGCCTTGATCTGCTGCGCGGTCCAGTCGGGGTGGGCCTGGCGGACGACGGCCGCGGCGCCCGCGACATGCGGGGTGGCCATGGAGGTACCGGACATCGTCCGGTAGGCGTAGACGCCGCGGCCGCCCGCGCCGGCCGCCGAGATGTCGACGCCGGGGGCGGCGATCTCGGGCTTGAGGGTGTGGGTGACGGCCACGGGGCCGCGGCTGGAGAACTGCGCGGTGGTGTCGTCGCGGTCGACGGCACCGACGGTCAGCACGCCGGGCACGCAGCCGGGCGAGGAGACGGTCTCGATGGCCGGACCGGCGTTGCCGGCGGCGACGACGAACAGGGTGCGGCTGTTCTGCGAGAGCTGCTGCGTGGCCTGGGCCATCGGGTCGTTGCAGTCGCCGATCGCGGGGTTGCCCAGGCTCATGGAGACGACGTCGGCCTGCTGGTCGACGGCCCACTGCATGCCCGCGATGATCCAGGAGGTCTGGCCGGATCCCCCGTCGTCGAGGACCTTGCCGATGAGCAGGGAAGTGCCGGGGGCGACGCCCTTCTTGCGGCCTCCGCTGGCCGCTCCGGACCCGCCGACCGTGGAGGCGGTGTGGGTGCCGTGGCCGACCCGGTCGTCGGTGTCCCGGGAGTCCGTGAAGTTCTTGGAGGCGGCGACCCGGTTCACCAGATCCGGGTGCTCGGCGTCCACGCCCGTGTCCAGCACGGCGACCTTGGTGCCCTTGCCGTCGTAGCCGGCCTTCCATGCCTCCGGGGCGTGCACCTGTGCGGTGGACCGGTCCAGTGTGGCTTCCGCCTTGCCGTCCAGCCACAGCTTCTCCAGTGCCGAGGCGGCGCGTGAGCGGGTGTCGGTGACGTCCTGCCAGAACGTGGCTGCGGTGTCCTTGCCCGCCTTGAGCGCGACACCGTCCACAGCCGGGAGGCTCAGTCCGCGCTCGGACCCACGAGGGGCCGCCGGAGCGCTCTTCGCGACATCCACACCGTTGCGGTACGTGGCGATGAGCGGCAGCGAGTCGGTGTGCGTGTCGTCGTAGCCCTGACGGATGAGCCCGGTGACGTTGAACAGTTGCTCGTCGACCTTGCCCTCGGCGATCGCCCCGGTGGCGTCCTCGGGATAGACGTAGAGGTCCTTGCCTCTCTGATAGGTCTGGACGATTTGCCGCGTGCCGTCCTCGCGGGGCAGCACTGCCGCGGAGCTGTGGCCCGACGGGTCGGTGGTCACCAGCACCTTGTCGCCCGTGACGAGCGTGACCGTCGTCTGCTTGCCGCCCTTCGCCGAGGCCCCGCCGCCGACGATCGGCCTCTTCCCCTCGGCGCCGCCGGACGGCGCATCCGCCGCCCCGGAAGGCGTGACCCCTGTGACGGCCAGGGCGGCGGCGGTCGCCGCACCCAAGGCCATACGCGTTATGGAGCGCATGAATCTCCCCACTCGAAACCGTGAACCTGCCGTGCTGCCGGTGCAGCCTGGCAGACATGTGGATCGCGCAGGGGGGCCGCGCGTGACGGGTCGCCCGCATGTCGGTTTTCCGTCACACGGCCCGCGCCCACGGGCCGACGCCGACCCGGATGATCTTCCGGAGGGGAGGCCCGTCGAGGGTCAGAGCCAGCCCGCGCGTGCGGCGTGCCATCCGAGCTGGAGGCGTGAATCCGCTCCGGCGAGGTCCATCAGACGGCGCGTCCTTCGCTCCACGGTGCGTATGGAGACGCCGAGTTGGGAGGCCGCCCGCCGGTCGGAGATCCCTGCCAGCAGCAGGGCGAGGACCTCCAGTTCCCCCGCGGTCGGGTGCTGATCGGCCGACGGCTCCGCGTGCACACCCGTGGAGGTGGTGTAGAGCGGCCGGGCCTGGGCCCATTCCTTCTCGAAGAGATGGACCAGGGCGGTCAGCAGGCCACTGCGGTGCACCACTATGGCGCTCGGCTCTCCGCCGCAGTCCGCCATGTCCAGTGGCACCATGGCACGTTCCCGGTCCGACACGACCATCTTCAGCGGCAACGAGTCGACCAGGCGCAGTTCCAGGCCCGCCGTGATGCCCGCCCGCACCTCCTTCGCCATGTCGGGACCGTCGAGATAGCTCCTGGCGGCCACCACCCGGAATTCGACGCCGCGGTCCAGTGCGGAGCTCTCCGACATGCCAGTGTCCTCGCGCGGCACCGCGATGGGATCGCCGACGAGGAAGACGAGCAGTTCCTGCTGAGCACCGCGCTGGAGCTGGTGGAAGCGGTGCGCGACCTGCTCCACGCCGACGACCACTTCCACGACACTGCCCGCAGGGTGCGCCGCGGTACTGCGGTACTGCTCGGTCAGCATCGAGAGCGCGGCTTCGGCCCGGTGCAACGCGTTGCGCTGCTCGACCAGGAACGGCGCCAGGGCCACCGAGGGCGGGGTGAGCCGGTAGCGGACGGACCGGCAGCCGGACACGCACTCGGCCGAGTCGGGCGTCCCGATCCCGGCCTCGGTGGCGACCGCCACCAGGCCACGGGCCGCCAGGTCACGCAGGGTCCGGTCGGTTTCGGCCTCCTCGGCTCCGGCCTGCCGGGCGAGTTCCTGCGCGGAGGCCGTCGGACGGGCCAGCAGTGCCGTGTAGATGGCCTCTTCGCCCTGGCTCAGTCCCAATGCCCCCAGCATCCAGCTCCCCCTCGGGCGGCCGCCGTGTCCGCCTCGGCACAGTTCGGTGGACCCTATCCCACGGCCGGAATGCCGCCACCGGCCACCGCCCGTCCCGCACCCGGCGGGGTGTCCGCGACGGGACCACCACGGTCCCGGCCGCCCCGCCGCTCCGGCACCGGGGCCACCGCCCGGCGGGGCGCGGCTCGCCTGCGGCCGGACCTGCCTAACGTACGAGGGGTACACCGCCTGCCCGGGAGGTCCCGTGCCCCGTAAGCGTCCGAAGCACCTCGCGCGTCCCTACGATGCCATCGAGCCACCGCGCAACGCCGAGGTGGTGATCGGCGTGGTGTCACTGACCGTCCTGGTGCTGCTCCTCGGTTCCCTGTCCGGGTCTCCGGTGTGGCTGCTCGGGCTCTTCGTGTTCCTGCCCGGTACGGCGTCGGCGCTGTGCACCGTGCGCCAGACGGAGTTCGTGGCCGCGTGGACCACGCTCGTGGTCGCCGTGACGGTGCTGGTCCAGAACGGCGACGGCGGGTCGTGGCTCGACAGGATCCTCCTGATGCTGCTCACCCTCGCCCTGGGCGCGGCCTCCGTGTACGCCTGCCACCGTCGTGTCCAGCGCGAGCACGAGACGCTTCGGCTGCGCTCCACCGCGGCGGCGATGCAGCGGCACATCCTGCGCCCGCTGCCCATGCTCACCGAGGACGTGCTGGTCGACGGGGTGTACGAGCCCGTGCAGGAGGACCGGCTCGTCGGCGGCGACATCTACGACGTCGTCCACTCCCCGTGGGGCACCCGGGTCCTGATCGGCGACGTGCAGGGCAAGGGCCTGCCCGCGGTCGGCGCCGCGTTCGCCGTCATCGGCGCCTTCCGCGAGGCGGCCCACCGGGAGCCCACCCTGACCGCGCTCGCGGACTCCCTCGACGCCTCGGTCGTGCGGCACAACTCCTACGCCGCGCAGACCGGCGACGACGAACGGTTCGTGACGGCGCTCGTCGTCAACATCGACGCGCACGAGGAGGCGCAGGCCATCAACTGCGGGCACGTCCTGCCGCAGTTGCTGTACAACGCCACCGTCAGCACTCCGGACCTCGACTCCGGCGTCCCGCTCGGTCTCGCCGAACTCGCCGCCGAACCGGCGACCGTGGGCTGGTTCGGCTTCCCGCGCGGCGCGACGCTGCTGCTGACCACCGACGGGCTGACCGAGACCCGCGCGCCCGACGGCACGTTCTATCCCGTCACCGAACGCCTCACCGAGCGCGTGTCGCTCGCCCCGACCGACCTGCCGGCCACCCTCTACGACGACGCACGCGCGTTCGCCGGAGGCGGTGACCGGCACGACGACGTGGCCATCCTGTCCGTCCGCCGGTCACCGTTCCGCTGACCGCGGCACGGGCCTCTCCGCGGGGCGGCCGGCCCGCGATCCGGGCCATCGGCTCCTCGACCTCGCCCGACGGCCGGGCAGCCCCGCCGGCAGGCTCTCGTGGCTGTCGCCGGTGACGAGGTCGTGCGCGTCGTAGACCCTGCGCCGCGGAGGAGTGAAGCGGCCGCGGTCCGGGCGTCCCGGCCCGGAACCGGAAGAGCGTCGGCGCCACAGTGACCGATGGGGCAGGAGTGTGAATTTCGCTTACCTTTTCGAATTCCGCCCGCGACCTGATCGGTGGCAACCACATGGAATTCGACGGCGGGCGAGTTCACCATTCCTCCATGATCTTGCCCAAAGCCCTTCTAAGATCCCCGTAAAGGCGGTTCTCCGCATCTCTATGTATTCCCTCACTGGCAGGGCCTCAGGTCCTTCTGAACACTGAGAGCAGGAGATGAAATCAACGAATGAAGAAGTGAAGGGAGCCGCGCCCGGGACGCGTCGGCGGAGGCCGGGCGTGCCCGGTCGCCGTACCGTCGGCTCGCTGGCCGCGCTCGCCCTCGCTGTCGGTAGTGGCTCCTTAGCCGCCGCGCCCGTGGCGCACTCGCAGGCGGGGGACGGGGCGGTGACGGTCCGGGTGATCCGGGCCGTGGACAACACCGGAGTGTGGACCCCCGCGCTGGAACCGGGCATCGCGGGCGTCAGGGTGACTCTCACCGACGATGCCGGGACCGGCATCGAGGGGGTCACCGCGGCCGACGGCACCGTGAAGCTCACCCCGGCGGCGGACGGGCCCAGTGGCGGCAGGTACCGGGTGCAGGTGGTGAATCCGAAGCCGGGAGCGCTGTTCCCCGCCTTCGCCTCGCGCCAGGGGCTGGACGGTGCGCCCAACCAGCTGAGCAGCAACGAGGAGTTCGTCGACCTCTCCGGCGGGAAGAACGTGGCGTACACCACCGGGCTCTGGAGCCCGGGTGACTACTGCCAGAAGAACGCACCGCTGATGACGACCTGTCAGCCCGCCACGCGCGAGGGCAAGACCCAGCGCACGCTGGTCTCCTTCCCCTACAACGCACGCGGCCAGGACGGCGTCGACGTCAACGTCACGAACATCGCCACCGACGCCGAGACCGGCACGCTCTTCGGCATCGCGTGGAACAAGGCCGACAAGCGGGTGTTCTCCTCGGCGCTCGCCAAGCGCACCACGGACTACGGTCCGGGCGGCGCCGGTGGCATCTACGTGACCGACAGCGCGCAGAAGTCGACCACCCTGTTCACCGTCGTCCCGGACGCGGGGACGACGGAGCACGGCCAGGGCACCGACGACGCCTTCCTCGACGCGCCCGGCAAGGAGAGCCTGGGCGGCATCAAGATCACCGAGGACGGCAAGGACCTGTTCGTCGTCAACCTCAACAACCGCAAGCTCTACCGCTATGACGCCACGGTGGCGACCGCGGCGGCACCCAGGTCCGTCACCGCCATCCCGGATCCGGGCTGTCCGGCGGCGGCGGACTGGCGCCCGTTCGGCCTCGGTCTGCGTGACGGCGTCGGCTACGTCGGCGGGGTGTGCTCCGGCGAGTCCACCGGGAAGCTCTCGGACCTGCGCGCCGTGGTCATGCCCTTCGACCTCGGCACCGGGGCGTTCCGCAAGCCGGTGCTGGACCAGCCGCTGGACTACCCGCGCCAGTCCACGGTCGGCGGTGGCCCGTGCGACGGGGCGGGCTGGTTCCCGTGGACGAGCACCTACCCGGACTCGCAGAACGGCCGTCCGTGCGGCAACTCCACCATCGCCAACCCCGAACCGGAGTTGGGCGAGATCGGCTTCGAGTCCGACGGCTCGATGCTGCTGGCCTTCCGCGACCGCTTCGGCGACCGCGCGCCGGCCGGTCCCACACCGGGCTCCGCCGCCGTCGTCATGTCGGGCGGTGACCTGAACAAGGCCTGCGCGGCGGACGACATGTACGTGATGGACACCAACAACGGCTGCGGGCTCTCCCCCCGGGGGACCCGTTTCTTCGACACCAGCTGGGGCGGCCACCGCAACACGGCGTTCGCCGGCATGGCGCTCTCCAAGGTCGAGAACACCATCGCGGTCTCCGCCTTCGACCCCAACCACACCGCCCTCGGGTACGGCACGTCGTTCCTCCAGCGCGACGGCACGCAGGACCCGAAGTTCGGCCTGCGCCTCAACCCGGCGGGTGCCGTGGCCCCGTTCGGCAAGGGCGCCTCGATGGGTGACCTGGAGGTGCTCTGCGACCAGGCCCCGCTCCAGATCGGCAACCGGGTCTGGTACGACCCCGAGCGCAAGGGAATCCAGAACCCGGGCCAACGCCCGGTCGTGGGCGCGACCGTGAACCTGTACGACGAGTCGGGCAAGGTCGTGGGAACGACCGAGACGACGGCGCGCGGCGAGTACTACTTCGACGACTCCAATGTCACCGGCGGTCTCCGGCCGAGGACCAAGTACACCATCCGCCTCGACAAACCGGCCGACTACGCCGAGGGCGGTCCGCTGCACCAGTGGGTGCCCACGGAAGCGGACGTCGGCGACAACCACTTCATCGACTCCAAGGGCATCGTGCCACGCAGCGCGCGCTACCCGGAGCGGGCGCTGACCACTGGCGGGCCCGGCGAGAACGACCACACCTACGACTTCGGCTTCCGGCAACAGGAGGGCGAGCTGCGCCTGGTCAAGCACGACCAGCACGGCAAGGCGCTGGCCCACGCGAAGTTCCAGCTGTGGAAGGAGACGAACGGCTCCGACGAGCTGCAGACCACCGGGGAGGACCCGGACACGAAGGTCGGCAAGCCCTGCGTCACCCGGACCGACGGCATCTGCCGCGGCACCGGCGCGCCGGGCACGTACTACTGGCAGGAGGTCAGCCCGCCCGCAGGTTACGCCGCGCCGGAGGACCCCGTGTTCGGACCGCTGGTGCTGACCTCCGAGAACCTCGACGACGGGGTCTCGGTGACAGCGGTCAACCGACGGCTTCCCACCACCGAGCCGACACCGAAACCGACGAAGCCGGTGCCGGGTCCGGGTAAGCCGGATTGGCCGAACGCTCCGGGTGCACCCGGCAACCCCGGCCACACCTCGCACTCGGGTATGGCGTCCACGGGCATGAGCCAGGCGGTTCAGCTGGCGCTGGCCGGCTGCGTCGCGCTCACCGGCCTCGGTGCGGCACTGGTCGTACTGATGCGCAGGCGAAGGGCACAGCACCACTAGGGTCTTTCGCTCGGATCAGACCGGCTCGGGCGGGTTCGCGGACCAGCGGTTCGCGGACCCGCCCTCCCGCATGACCGCCCTCCCGCAAGACCGACTCCCGCATCACCGACCGATGAGAGAAGGCGACCGCATGGCTCGGAAGAGGAAGACCGACGGCCGTACGCCGCGTCGGGCCCTCTGGTTGAGAACACTGATCGCGATCACGGCGTGCGGCGTCGCGGTGGGCGGCCTGGCCGCCTACCGGAGCCACTCCGGCGGCTCCGCCACCGCAGCCGAGCGGCCGGTGACGACGGAGGAGGCGTCCAGGCTGGCGCTGTCGCGGCTGAATCTGTACCAGGCCAGTCCCGTGGCGGTGACCCTGAACGCCGCCGAGGGCGGCGGAGTGGTGGTGCGGGTCAAGGGGGTCGTGGACTACCGGAACCATCGTGCCGTGGGGAGCTATCAGGTCGCCGGGTCCACCGAGTCCTCCGGCGCCTCCGGGCCGCCCGTCACCGGGCAGCTCGACCGCGGGCTGATCGTCTGGGACACCGGCGGCCTCGGCCTGGCCCCCGTGCCCGAGGACGACAGCGGACAGCCCTGGCAGCAGGCCGAGCGGATCCCGCGCTCGGGCTGGTCCTCGCGCTCCTACACGAGCGATCCCCTGGACGCCGGGCTCCAGTTGCTGATCGGGCTCGGTGCGGACCGCCCCGACAACCCGATGCTGCTCGCCCAGTCCGGGGCCCGATGGCTGGGCCGTGATCGCCTCGGCGGCCGCGACTACGACCGGTTCGCCGGGCCGCGCGCCCAGGGCGCCACGCCAGGAGCGGGTTCCGACGGCGGACGGTCCCCGCTGACCTACTGGGTCGACGGTGACGGCGGTCTGCGGCGGGTGACGATGCGGATGCCGGGCCTGGGGACTCCGACCACCGTGGAGTTCTCCGGGCGCGAGGACCACGCGAAACTCCCCGGGGCGCCGTGGGGCACCGGCTGAGAGCCGGGTTGCCGGTGTGCCCCGGCCCGCCCCGCGGCGCCGCCGCGCTCAGCGCGGGCGCGGCACCGCGTCCACGTCCTTCGGGAGCGGATACGTGGCCGGGTCGACGGCCCCGGGCAGGCCGGTCGCCGGGCTGCCCGGGGCCGTCGGGTCCGGCATGGACGGCTGGGCGGGCGGGGCCGGCACCCGACTGAACGGGACGCCGGGCGGCGGCTGCACCGAAGCGGTCCGGCCGGTCGGAAGCGCGCCCCTGTCGCGGGCGCCGCAGCCCGCGCGCCCCTCCAGTCCGTCCGGGCTCTGGGTGCCGGGCCGGTTGCCCGCGAAACAGTTGCCGGGGTCGGTCGAGGCCAGTACGAGGTCGATGCCGTTGCCGGTGGCCCGGTTGCCTTCGACCCGGTTGCCGCTCGCCGGGTGCCCCGGCGGGTCGGTGACCACCACTCCGGCCGCCCGGTTGCCCCGGACCAGGTTGCGCTGGACGCGGTTCGCGGTGCCGCCGCCGATACCGATGCCGATACCGAAGCCCCCGTCGGCCTGCTCGGGCGTGTCGGCGGCGTTGTTGTCGGCCACCACGTTGCCCGCGATCACCGCGCCGTGCTGCGGGGCGAGGGCCTCCAGATCGTTGGAGTTGACCGTGACCCCGACCCGGTTGCGGGCGACGCGATTACCCAGCACCGACAGGCCGTCCGAGGCGTTGGTCAGTTCGATGCCGACCGCGTTGCGCTCCACGGTGTTGCCGCGGACGACGGTGGAGCAGGGCTTGCACTGGCCGACGTAGATGCCGGAGTCGGCGTGCCCGGAGGCGTAGGAGTCCTCGATCACACCGTCGCGCGCGTCGAAGGCATAGATGCCGTAAAGGCCGTTGTTGTACGCCGTGACCCGGGTCGCGCGGAATCCGCGGACGGCCGGGAACCGGGTGGTGTCCAGCGGGTCGTAGGCGGAGCCGCCGGCGCCGCGCTGCTGCAACCGCTCGTCGGTCACGCCGGTGAACAGCACGCCGTTGGCGAGGTAGCCGTGCACGGTGAGGTTCTCCACCACCGAGCCCGCGCCGGTCACGGTGATGCCGTTGGCCAGACGCACACCGCCGTCGAAGACCACCTTGTTGCGGTCGGTTCCGCGCAGTACCACGCGGGGCTTGGTGACACGTACGCTCTCCCGGTACACGCCGGGGCCGATCAGTACCGTCTCACCCTCGCGAGCGGTGTCCACCGCCTGCTGCACCGAGCGGAAGTCCTGCGGGACGCGCAGCACGCTCCCCGCCGGATGCCGCGCGTCGGCGGGGGCCGGCTCCGTACCGGAGCACCCGGTGGCCGCCAGCGCGAGCGGGACGACCAGTACCGACAGACGCAACACCGCCCGGAACACCGCTGTCGGGGCGGTCGAGCGGTTCAACGGGCGTAATGCGGACAGGGTTTGCATGGAGGATGTTTTATCGTCTCCAATGGGCTCATGCCCACCCGACACGGAAATGAGCAGGATCCGTCCCTACCCGCGGCAACCGGTGTCGGGCGGCGCCGGGCACTGCTCGCCGCCGGAGCGGTGCTCGCCGCCGGGGCCGGCGCGGCGGCCGACGAACTGGCGAGGGGCGACCGGCCGGCCGGCCGGACCACCGCCGGCTCCCCGCCGGCCGAGGCCCCGATTCCCTTCCGCGGCGCCCGGCAGGCAGGTGTCACGGCGCCCCAGCAACCGGCGACGCACCTGCTGTCCTTCGACCTCCCCCGGACCTCGGCCGGCGCCGACCGGAAGGTTCTTCGCGGTGTCCTCGCCGCGCTGAGCGGCACGCTCGCCACCGCGGCGGCCGACTCCCCCTCGGACCCGCGGCTACAGGGCGGTGGCACGACCCGGCTCACCTCCCTGGTCGGCGTCGGCCCCGCTCTCGCCGCCCGGCTCGACCTCGATGTCCCCGCCTCGCTGGCGGAGTTGCCGCCGTTCCCCGGCGACCGCCTCGACCCGCGCCGCAGCAACGGCGATGTCCTGGTCCAGCTGGGCGCGGCCGACCGCTGGACGCTCGCCGTCGTCGCCGAACTCGTCGGCACCGCCGCTCACACCGCCGGCGCCGTGCCGCGCTGGTCCCAGTCCGGCTTCCTGCCCCACACTCCCCCGGGCACCACCCCGCGCAACCTGTTCGGTTCCAAGGACGGCACCGCCAACCCCGATCAGGCGGCGGCCGAGCAGTGGGTCTGGGGCCCGCCCGGAGCCCACGGGGACGGCACCGTTCTGGTCTACCGCCGGATCCACATGGACGTGAAGGGCTTCGCGGCCCTCTCCGAGGACCGGCGCGACCGGGTGATCGGCCGCCGCGCCCGGGACGGGGTCGCCCTCACCGGCACCGCCGAGCGCGACGAGCCGGACATCTACGCCAAGAACCCCGACGGTTCCTACGTCATCCCCGCCACCGCCCACGTGCGCCTCGCCAGCCCCCGCTTCGACCGCGGTGCCCGTATGCTCCGCCGCAGTTACAGCTACGACGACGGACCGGGCGACCGCGGTCTCCTCTTCTGTGCCTTCATGCGTGACGCGGCCCAGTTCACCCGCGTCCAGAACCGGCTGGCCGACCGCGACGCCCTGAACCCGTTCCTCCAGCACCGGGCCTCGGCCGTGGCCTACGTCCTGCCCGGTGCCGGATCGGCCGGGACTCTCGGCGAACGGCTCTGGGCATGAGGCCCCCCGGCCCACGCGTTCACCGCCCCGGCGCGCTCAGCCCGCGACGCGGGCCATCCACTCCTCGACCTCGTCCGCCGACCGGGGCAGCCCCGCCGACAGGTTCTCGTGGCCGTCGTCGGTGACGACCAGGTCGTCCTCGATCCGGACGCCGATGCCGCGCCATTCCTCGGGCACGGTGAGGTCGTCCGGCTGGAAGTACAGGCCGGGCTCGACGGTGAGGACCATGCCCGGCTCCAGTGCGCCTCCGACGTACTCCTCGTTGCGGGCCTGCGCGCAGTCGTGGACGTCCAGACCGAGCATGTGGCCGGTGCCCGCCATGGTGAAGCGGCGCTGGAGCCCGAGCTCGTACGCGCGGTCGGCGGGTCCCTCGATGAAGCCCCACTCGACCAGCCGTGCCGCGAGGTGGCGCTGGGACGCCTCGTGGAAGTCCCGGTACGCGGCGCCCGGCTTCACGGCCGCCATGCCGGCCTCCTGGGCCTCGTACACCGCGTCGTAGACCTTGCGCTGCAGCGGAGTGAAGGTGCCGCTGATCGGCAGTGTGCGGGTGACGTCGGCGGTGTAGAGGGTGTGCGTCTCCACACCGGCGTCGAACAGGAGCAGCTCCCCCGGACGCACCGGACCGTCGTTGTCCGTCCAGTGCATGATCGTGGCGTGCTCGCCCGCCGCGCAGATCGAGCCGTAGCCGACGGCGTTGCCCTCCAGGCGCGCGCGGCGGAAGAAGGTGCCCTCGATCCACCGCTCGGACGACGCCACCGCGCCGGAGAGCTCACCGATCGCGTCGGCGAACCCGCGCACCGTGGAGTCGACGGCCTTGCGGAGCTCACCGATCTCCCAGTCGTCCTTGACGAGACGGAGGTCGCTGAGCGCCTCCTCCAGTTCGTCGTCACGCTCCTCGTCGGTGGTGACGGCGGCTTCGAGGGACGGGTCGACGCCCCGGACGATCCGGGTCGGCGCGCCGGAGCCGGCGGCCAGGTCGGCGGCCGCGGTGCGGACGTCCCGGCAGGGCAGGCCGAGCACCAGCTCCGACTCGGCGAGGGAGCGGCGGCGCCCCATCCACAGTTCCGCCGTGGCGCCGGTCCAGAACTCGTCGTTGTCCCTGCTGTCCCGCGGCAGCTGGTAGCAGTAGGCGTCGTGGCCGCCGTCCGCCCGGGGTTCGAGCACGAGGGCGCCGTCCCTGGCCTGGTCCCCGGTCATGTGCACATAGCCCGTGTACGGGCGGAACGGGTAACTGTCGTCGTTCGAACGGGTCTTGAGGTTCCCGGAGGGAATCACCAGGCGTTCGCCCGGGAAGCGCCCGGAGAGCGCGGCACGGCGGCGGGCCGCGTACGGGGACTGCTCGTCGAGTCGCAGGTCGTGCCGCTCGGTGTCCGCCCAGCCCGTCCGCATCAGAGCGGACAGTTCCTCGGAGATCCCTGAGTAGAGACCGTTCTTTCGTCCCTTGGCCACTGCGTACGCCTTCCTCTGGGTGGGTTCCTCGGCGGCGAGCGGTTCGGCTCGGCGCCCTCGCCGGACGCTATCCGCCGGGGCCCGCCTTCGGTGCCGAGCAGTGCCACTGGCACAGATCGGCCACATCGGACGGCCGGAGGTGACGATAATGGGGCATATGACGAACGCGAGACTGGGTGAGGCGCTTCGGCTGCTGGGCATCGGCGAGGAGGCGAGCCGGGTGTATCTGGCGCTGCTCGAACTGGCCCCCGCCCCGTTGGGCGCGATCGCCGCCTCGGCCGGTCTGGACGGCGCGGATCTGGACGCCGCGTACGGGGCGCTGGTCGACGCCGGGCTGGCCAGCGCGGCAGGGGAGGGCGGGGACGTGGTGGCCCCGGTTCCGCCGACCGCCGGCCTGGAGATCCTCGCCCGGCACCGTGCGGCCGAGGTCGAGGAGTCGCGCATCACCGTCGGGGGCGCCTTCGATTCGTTCCGGCGGCAGCGGCTGGCCGCGTACAACGACAATCTCGTCGAGGTCGTCACCGGCGATGCCATCGGCCCCAGGATTCGCCATGCCTGGGCCAGCGCCCGCGACCAGATCCGGCAGTTCGAGTCACCGCCGTACTTCCCGCTGGCGGAGGCCACGGACGACGGGCTGGCCACCCTCGCCAGAGGGGTGACGCAGCGGGTCGTGTACTCGCGGGAGTCGCTGGAGCACCCGGGCCATCTGAAGGACGTCATCGAGCCGTGCATCAAGGCCGGTGAGCAGGCCCGGGTGCTGCCGTCGGTGCCGGTCAAGCTGGTGATCATCGATGAGGCGTACGCACTGGTGTCGCTGTCGATCCAGGAGGCGGACGTACACAACACCATGCTGATCGTGCAGCCGTGCGGGCTGCTCTCCGCGCTCATGGCGCTGTTCGAGCAGTCCTGGCACAACGCGCTGCCGTTCCACGGTCACACCGCTCGCCCGGGCGGTCTGCAACCCGCCGACGGTCGTCTGTTGTGGCTCCTCGCGGGAGGAGCGGGCGACGATGTCATCGCCCGCGAGTTGGACATCAGCCGCCGTACGCTCTTCCGCCGGCTGCAGATCCTGATGGCCCGGCTGGGCGCCGCGAACCGCTTCCAGATGGCCCTGCAGGCCCAGCGCAACGGCTGGCTGTGACACTGCCCTGCTGATGTGTCTCCAACGCTACTACCGGGTAAGGCACTTGGGGATACCCACCGACTCCCCCGCCGAGCGGGCCACCCGCGCACCGCAGCCCCCTGAGGCGCCGGCGTGACCCCGGACCGCCGAAGGGCACCGTGAAAACAACACTCCTCGGGGCCGTGCTGGCCGCAGGCCTGCTGGCCACGGCCCTGGCCGCACCGGCCGCCGCCTCCCGCGCAGCGGACACCGCCACCACTTCCGCGACGACCGGCACCGCCCTCGCCGACAGCTGGACGCCGCCCCTCAGCACACGCGGCCGGTACATCGTCGACGCCGACGGCGACCGGTTCAAGCTCAAGTCGGCCAACTGGCACGGAGCGCAGGGCTCGTGGAACGGAACGGGGGACATCGACGACCCCGCGAACCACAACGCGTCCGAGAAGTCCGACCAGATGCCGCTCGGCCTCGACCGCGTACCCGTCGCCACCATGCTGTCGGACTTCCATGAGCTCGGCATCAACAGCATCCGCCTGCCGTTCTCCAACGAGATGCTGCACGACCGGCGCCCGGTCTCCGACGCGGCGGTCGCCGCCAACCCCCGGCTCCGCGGCAGGACCCCGCTCCAGGTGTTCGACGCGGTGATCGACGCCACGACCGCCGAGGGCTTCGCGGTCGTGCTCAACAACCACACCAACACCTCACGTTGGTGCTGCGGCCTCGACGGCAACGAACGCTGGAACACCGGCCGGAGCACCGCGCAGTGGGAGGCCGACTGGCTGTTCCTGGCCAAGCGGTACAAGGACAACAAGCGCGTGGTGGGTGCCGACCTGTACAACGAGGTGCGGCGTACGATCACCGACGACGCCAACTGGGGGTGGGGCGACGACCACGACTGGTGGGCCGCTTCCCAGCACCTCGGCGACCGGCTGCTCACCGAGGCCGACCCCGATCTGCTGGTGATGGTCGAGGGCATCAACTGGCAGGGCATACCGGCCGACGGCCTGCCGCACGGACGGCCGACGCTGGAACCGGCCCGCACCCTCTCGCACACGCTCGTGGCATCGGACAAGCTCGTCTACTCGGCACACTTCTACGGTTACACCGGTCCCAGCCACACCGGGGCGACCGGCACCGGCGAGACACACGACTGGCGCTACCAGGAGCTCTCGCGCGACGAACTGTTCGCGACGCTGCGCCGGCAGGCGTTCTTCGTCTCCTCCGACACCGGGCAGCACTACACCGCGCCGCTGTGGATCAGCGAGTTCGGCATCGGCGCCGACGAGACGAACCCGCAGGCGCGCGCCTGGTTCGGCAACTTCGTCGACTACCTGGTGGCGAACGACACCGACTTCGCCTACTGGCCACTGGTCGGGTTCACCGGACACGGGCACTGGAAGCTTCTCGACTACGACACCGACGGCAAGCGCTCGGGCATTCTCGACGGCGACGACTGGCGCACCGCCGACTGGAAGCGGCTGGTCGCCGCGCCCGGCAGGACCGGGGCGGTGCCGGCGGAGCGGCGCTGGAACATGCTGAACCTCGACCACGCGGACGCCGTGCAGTCGCTCCGGGGGCGTTCCGGGGGCGACTGGGACCCGGGAGCCCGCAAGGGCGTGTGCCCGGACGGGCAGCGGATCATCGGCCTGTCCCACCGCGACGGCCGCGGCCTCTGCACGGACGCGGGTGCGCCCGGTACCGCGAACCCGGAAGGCGGGTCCACCGTCGTGACGGACGAGCGGTACGTCCAGCAGGGCGACTGGGCATCCGGCTACACCAAGTTCCAGTGCCCCCAGGACCGGTTCATGACCGGCTACAGCGTTCGCGGCCAGGCCGTCTCGGGTGTGCTGTGCGCCGCCTCGTCGCGTCCGCTGCCGACGACGGGCCGCACCGTGTGGTTCGACCGCGGCGACGACCGCCCGGCCGGCGGCCCCGGGGGCGAATTCGCGTCCGGCGACTACAAGGGGCAGTGCGCCACCGGCGAGTACGCGGCGGGCATCGCCTTCACCGGCGCGTGGGCCAGGGGGAAGACGCCCGACGCCCTGCTCTGCCGGGTGCTGACCGCGTCCGCGACCTGATGCCCCTTCGCCCTCACGATGGTCACCACCCTTGGCGCGGGCATGGCTCCCACCCCGGCGGGCGTCGGCGGTGACGGCAGGAGGTGTGGTGGCCGCCGCGGTCGCGACGGGACAGCTCCTGACGCGATACCCACTTAGGCTAGGCTAAGTTGAGTGAGATCGGTGGTTCGGACGAACGACCAGGGTGGGGGCAGACATGGGACCGGCCGTCACGGAACGCGCGAGCGCGCGTCCGTCCGCGAGGCCGAACTTCCGGCCGGAGGAACCGCGAAGCGGCACGGTCGTCGTCAAGTTCGGCGGCAACGCCATGGTGGACGCGGAGCTGCAACGGACCTTCGCCCGGGATGTCGTGGAGTTGTGGCACACGGGCCTGCGCCCCGTCGTCGTCCACGGCGGCGGGCCGCAGATCAGCTCGATGCTCGACCGCCTGGGCCTGGAGACCCGCTTCGAGGCGGGCCTGCGGGTCACCACTCCGGAGACCATGGAGGTGGTGCGCATGGTGCTGAGCGGCCGGGTCCAGCGCGAACTGGTCAGCCACATCAACACCCATGGGCCCTACGCCGTGGGCATGACGGGGGAGGACGCGCACACCATGACGGCGGTGCGGCGGCCGGCCTGGGTGGACGGCCGGGCGGTGGACATCGGCCTCGTCGGTGAAGTCGTGGACGTCAACCCGGGCATGGTGGGCACGCTCCTGGAGCAGGGACACATCCCGGTGGTCTCCCCCGTGGCGCGCGGCGAGGACGGAGAGGCCTACAACGTCAACGCCGACCTGGCCGCGTCGGCACTCGCCGTGGCCCTCGGTGCCGAGCGGCTGGTGATGCTCACCGATGTGGCCGGGCTGTACGCGGACTGGCCGCACAGCACCGAGGTGATAGGGCAGTTGACGGCCGATGCGCTGGACGGGCTGCTGCCGGGGCTGGCCGGCGGAATGCTGCCGAAGATGGAGGGCTGCCTGCGGGCCGTCCGCGGCGGTGTCCGCAAGGCGCAGGTGCTCGACGGCCGCGTACCGCACGCCGTGCTCCACGGCGTCCTCGGCGAGACCGGCCCCGGCACCACGGTCGTTCCCGGCGACGGCCCGGACCACGGCAAAGACGCCGCCTGACCCGGGCCCGGACCCGTGGTCAGAGGTTCGTCGAAAGGATCCGCGCGTTGCGACGGGGGTCCAGGGACTCCGCCCAGGACGTGGGCGCCGAGCGCGCGCTCGTGGGCACGAAGCCGTACTGGAGGAACAGGTCACCCCCGCCGGTCGTCGCCGTGAACAGGGCGCCGAGCGACCGGGCGCGCGCCGTGGCCAGCGCTGCGCGCAGGAGCCCGGCGCCCACCCCGTGCCCCTGCCGGTGCCCGGCCACGCAGAAGTTGTACAGAACGCCCACGGCACCGTGCGCCTCTCCCGGGCCCGCCGGGTACACCCGCAGACCGACAGCGCCCTCGACGGGGCACCCGGGACCCTGCGCCACGAGAAAGTCGGCCGCGTGGACGGCGTAGACCGAGGCCGGCCGCTCCCGCAGCGCCCCCGAACGGACGAACGGCCGTGACAGTACGGCGAGTTCGGCGGCGTCCTCCGCACGGGCGGGACGCACGGAGTGTGTCGCCACGGGGAGCGCGGAGAGCACGGGACGCAGTGGGGCGGGGCGCGGCGGGGCATGGCGCGGCGGGGCCGTGATCAAGACTTTCCTCACTCGGTTCACGATCGGAACCCGGTTCACGATCGGAGATCTGCTCGTCGCGGTGCCGCTCCGAGGCGCCGGACGCAGGCACCGACGAGCCCTTCCCGCAGGCGAGGGCGGGGTTACGCCGTGCCGGTTCAGTCGGTGGCCGCCGCGAGGGACCGGGGTCGCAGATCGGTCCAGTGGGTCTCGATGTAGTCCAGGCAGGCCTCTCGGCCGTTCTCGTCGAAGGCGATCGTCCAGCCGCCGGGCACCTCGGCGAAGGAGGGCCAGAGCGAATGCTGTCCCTCGTCGTTCACCAGGACCAGGAAACGGCCTTCGGGGTCGTCGAAAGGATTGGTGCTCATGTGTCGGGGCCTCCTCGGGGCCGACGGGCCGGTGACGGCGGCGTCGTGAGTGTGCGTCAGGGCTCGGGTGCGGGCGGTATCGGGAACAGAGGGAGCCAAATCATTAGGTTAGGCTCACCTAATACGGACTGAGCCTAACCTCTTCCCCTTCCCTCTCACAAGGAGACGCCGATGCACCTGGTGAGCCCCTTCGCCGGGTTCGGACTGCCCGGCGAGCCCGGCACCGACGAGTTCTGGGCGGCGGCCCGGACCCCCGTGTCGGTACCCGACGGCGTCGGCTGGCGGACCCTCTTCCTCCGGCGCGGCAGCGAGGCCCTCATCGACTTCGAGAGCTGGTCGCCGCCGGTCCCCCTGCGCCGGTGGGCCGGCACGGACTGCTGGTACGCCGAAGTGCGCATGCCCGCACGGCTGCGGGTGACCTACCGGTTCATCGCGGACGGCGCCGCCTGCGCCGACCCCTTCAACCCGGTCGGGGCCGGCGGCGACCGGTCCATCGCCGCGACCCCGGACGCCCCGGCCCAGCCGCACTGGCCGGCCGTGGGCGCCGACGACGTACTGCCGCTCCCCCGCACCCGGCTCCGCTGGGCGAGCGAGCGGCTCGGCGGGCGGCGCACCGTGCGCGTCCACCCGGTGGGCGGCGGCGGGCCGGTGGTCCTGCTGCTCGACGGGGACGACTGGCTGCATCTGCACCCGGCGATGACCGCGTTCGACTCGGCCGCCGCCTGCGGCGGGATGCCGCCCGTCACCCTGGTCTTCCTGCCGTCCAAGGACCGGCAGGCCGAATTCGGATGCAGGCCCGAGCTGTGGGAGGCGGTCCGGGACGAACTGCTGCCGCTGGTCGCGGAATCCGGTGTCCCCGCCGACCCGGACCGACTGGTGGTGGCCGGGCAGAGCCTGGGCGGGCTGAGCGCGCTGTACGCGGCGCTGGAGTTCCCGGACCTGGTCTCGCGGATCGCCTGCCAGTCGCCGTCCTTCTGGTGGGCGCCGGGCGCGGAGGACCGGCCGGACCCGTTGGGCGGACCGGTCGGGGGCGCTGTCGTCGCGCGGCTGCGGAGCAGCCCCGACCTGTCCGGTCTGCGCTGCGCGTTCGACGTCGGGGAGCACGAGACGCGGATGCTGCCGCACTGCGAGCTGACCGAGGCGCTGACCGAGCGGGCCGGTGCGACGGTACGGGTGTCTCGGTCGGCCTCGGACCACGACCGGGCGGGCTGGCGCCACGCCCTGCTCAGGGACGTCGCCTGGACCCTCGCCTGAGTTGCGCCGGGGACGTGCACGAGGCATGTCCCCGGCACCGGCACCGGCCTCTCAACGGGCCACGGCCAGGCAGTAGTGCTCGTCGCCGGCCAGCAGGTTGCGGTGGGTGTCCTCGGCGGTGATGACTCCGTCGTCCAGGACGAGCACCCGGTCCGCGGCGTCCAGCAGGGCCGGGCTGCTGGTGAGCACCACCGTGGTGCGGCCGCGACGCAGCTTCGCGACATTGCGGGCGATGAGCTGCTCGGTGACCGCGTCGACGGCCGTCGTCGGGTTGTGCAGGACGAGCACATCGGCGTCGGCGGCCAGCGCGCGGGCCAGGGAGAGCCGTTGGCGCTGTCCTCCGGAGAGGTTCGCCCCGCGGTCACGGACCGCGTAGTCGAGCCCGTCGCGGTGGAGGGCGACGACATCGGTGAGCATGGAGGCCTCGACGGCTTCGGGGATCATCCCGCTCGTTCCCGACGGGTCGATGTTGGTGCGCAGCGTGCCCGCGAAGATCTCCCCGTCGTACGGGTTCACCAGCAGGTGCTCGCGGACCGCCTCGACCGACAGGTCCGCCATCGCCTGCCCGCCGACCCGCACCACTCCGCCGTACGCGTCGGGCGCGACGTTCACGGCGAGGACCGACGCCAGGTCGGCCGCCGCACGCGGCTGGTAGGCGGCGATCGCCACGAACTCCCCGGCAGCCACCTCGAACTTGAGCCCGCTCAGGGCTCCGTGGCGGACGCCGTCGACCGCCAGGCCGCCGCCCGTCGCCGGGCGCTGGGGACCCGGGGTCGTCACCGGCGGCGCGGAGAGCACCAGCGCCATCCGCTCGGCCGAAGCCCGCGCCATCATCACGTACTTGGGCATCTCCGAGAACATCTTGAGCGGTTCGATGATGAACTGCGCGAGGCCCACGGCCATGACGAGTTCCCCGATGGTGATCCGGCCGGCGAACGCCAGCCAGCCCGCCGTCAGCGACACGGCGGCGGCGAGGACCGCGTTGAGGGCCAGCGCGGTGCCCGCGTAGGCGCCGTTCACCCGGGCGACGGTGATCGCCTGGCGCCTGGCGTCCGTGCTGACCCTCCGGTAGGAGCCGAACGCGGCGTGGTTGCCGCCGAATCCGTGCAGCGGGCGCAGGCCCGTGATCAGGTCGGCGACCTTCGCGCCCGCCCGCGCCACCCGGGCCTGCTGTTCGCGGGTGCTGGTGCCGATCCGCTTCGACATCACGGCCAGGACCGACAGGATCGCGAAGGTCCCCACGATCACCAGCAGGCCGAGCCTGATGTCGGCCAGACTCAGCGCGACCGCGGCGACCACCACCGCGACCAGGGAGCTGATCAGCAGCGGCACCACCTCGATGATGTCGGCGGTCTGGTCGGCGTCCTCGGTGGCGATGGTCAGCACTTCGCCGGACTTCAGGTCGATGTCCCTGGCCACCGGCTGGAGCCCGCAGGCGGCCACCCGCACCCGCCAGCGGTGCGCCTCGGTCGTGTTGGCCTTCTGCAGGACGCGCATGCCGAACCGCCACGACAGCGAGACCGTCGTGATGATCACGGCCAGCGCGCCGATCGACAGACCGAGCGCACCGGGACTGCGGTCCTGCATGGTGTGCTCGACGATCAGGCCCAGCGCGATGGGGAAGGCCGTCTCCCCCGCCTGGTACAGGCCCATGAGGACGGTGCCCCGGACCATGGGGCCCACATTGCGGCGCAGCGCGGTCCGCAGGATCTCCGCCCCCGGCCGGGGGCGCTGCGTGTCAGGAGTTTTCATCAAGGTGGCGGGCAATCGCTTCCGGGGTTCGCAGGGTGAACAGATCACGGATCGTGATCACAGGACCGTATTCCCGGCGGAGCAGGCCGGTCAGCCGCACCGCCAGCATGGAGTGCCCGCCGAGGGACACGAAGTCGCTCACCGCGCTCACCTCGTCGTCGTCCAGGTCGAGTGCCTCGGCGAAGTACTCGCAGACCACGGTCTCGGTCCCGGTCTCCGGGCCGCGTTCGCCGGCCGTGGTCAGCGCGCCGAGCGGTCTGGCCTCCGGCAGGGCCCTGGTGTCGGCCTTCCCGTTGACGGTCAGCGGGATGCTGTCGACCTGGGCGTAGTGCGTCGGACGCAGGAAGTCCGGGAGAGCCGCGCCCACTTCGGCGGCGACCCGCGCCAGGTCGGCGCCGTCCAGTACGAGATAGGCGGCCAGCCGGTACGCGCCGTCGACCTGCGGGTCGGGCTGGGCGACCGCTGCGGCGAGACGCACCGCCGGGTGCGCCGCGAACACCGCCTCGACCTCGCCGAGTTCGACCCGGTGTCCACGGATCTTGACCTGCTGGTCGGTGCGGCCCAGATAGGTCAGGTTCCCGTCGGTCCGGCGGATCACCAGGTCCCCGGTGCGGTACATGCGCTCGCCGGGGGCGCCGAACGGGCAGGCGACGAATCGGTGCGCGGTCTGGGCGCTCTGCCCGAGGTAGCCGCGCGCGATGCCGATGCCCGATACGTACAGCTCGCCGGGGACTCCGTCGGGCAGCGGCCGCAGCCACGGGTCCAGTACGTACACCTCGGTGTTGTCGATCGCCACGCCCACCACCGGGTCCTGGCACTCGAAGGTGCCGACGCCGAGGGTGTTGATGGTGTACTCGGTCGGCCCGTACAGGTTGTAGCCGACCGTCCCCCCGGTTCCGGCGAGCCGCTGCCAGAGCGTCGGGGTGACGGCCTCGCCGCCCAGCAGTACCAGTGCCGGGCGCCGTTCCGGGTTGTCGAGCAGGCCCTCGGCCACCAGCTGCTGGGCGTAGGTCGGGGTCACGTTGATGACGTCGATCCCGTGCTCACCGCAGTACTCGACGAGCCGGGGGGCGTCGCGGCGCAGTTCCTCGTCGCAGATGTGGACCTCGTGGCCGTCGGCGAGCCACAGCAGTTCCTCCCACGACATGTCGAACGCGAACGACACGGTGTGGGCGATGCGGAAGACCCGGTGGCCGTGCTCGGCGAGCACCGGTCCGAAGATCCGTCGCTGGTGGTTGATCAGCATGTTGGTGAGGCCGGCGTACTCGGTCACCACGCCCTTGGGCTTCCCGGTCGAGCCGGAGGTGTAGATCGTGTACGCGGGGTGCCGCAGGCGGTCCGGGTCGTCCGGCGCGAACGTCACGTACGGATCGGCCGCGGGCAGCGGGCGGTCCAGCTCGATCAGGTCGCCGCTCAGCCGGGGTGACACCGCGCTCACGGTGAGGATCACCTCGGGCCGGGCGTCCGCGACGATCGCCGCGATCCGCTCGTCCGGGTGGTCCAGTTCCAGCGGTACGTAGGCGGCGCCGACCCGCAGCACGGCGAAGAGCGCCACGATCGAGTCGAGGGAGCGCGGGACCGCGAGGCCCACGGCCGTCTCGGGTCCGATGCCGCGCGCGGCGAGCACCCCCGCCACCGCCCGGCTGCGTTCCTGGAGCTGGGCGAAGGTCAGCGTCGAGCCGTGGGCGACGAGCGCGACCCGCTGCGGATCGCGGTCCGCCGCCCGGTCGAAGCGGTCGACGACGGTGTCGGTGCCGATGTCGGTGCGTGCGGCGGGCGCGGGGGCCGGGGCCGGTCCCGGCAGCGCGCCCAGCCGGCCCGTGGACCGGGCCAGGTCCTCCAGCACCCGCAGGTACTCGTCGAGGAGACGGCGGGCGCCGTCGGGGTCGTCGTCACGGTGCTCCAGCTTGACCGTGAGCCGGTCGCCGGGTGTGACGACCCAGGTGAACGGGTAGTGCGTGGAGTCGTCGGCCCGCACCGAGGTGATGCCGTGCCGGGCGTTCATCTCGGCGAAGGCGTCCAGGTCCAGGAAGTTCTGGAGCACGAACAGGTTGTCGAACAGGGTGTCGTGGCCGCCGGCCCGCTGGATCTCACCGAGTCCCAGGTGCTCGTGGTCCATCGCCTCGACCCGGGCCGCCTGTACGGCGGTCAGATACCCGCCGGCCGTGTCGCCGGGCCGGGCGCGTGTCCACATCGGCACCGTGTTGAGCAGCACGCCGACGATCCCGTGGTGCCCCTCGCCCTCCCGGCCCGAGACGGTCACGCCGAACACCGCGTCACTGCGGCCCGTGCGGGCACCGAGCAGCAGGCCGAACGCACCGGTCAGCACCGAGTTCAGGGTGACGCCGTGCACCCTGGCCGCCTCCCGCAGCAGCTCGGAGAGCTCGGCGGACATCGTGTGCGTGAGGGCGCGCGGCAGCGCGTCGGAGAGGGCCGGGGCCGGTCCGGCGAGCAGGGTCGGACCGGACAGGCCGGCCAGGTGCTCCGCCCAGAAGCGGGTCGACACCTCGGGGTCCTTGGCGTCGAGCGCCCGGGCGTACTCCTCGAAGCCCGGCACGGCCGGGGTAGCGACCGGCGCTTCGCCCGCCACGACGGCCTCGTACGCGTCGAACAGGTCCCGCAGCACGATCTCGCGGGACCAGCCGTCCCAGAGCAGCAGGTGGTAGCTGAGCAGCAGGCCGTCCCGGCCGCCGGGCAGCCGCACCACGGTCAGCCGGACCAGTGGCGGCTCGCCGGGGTCGAAACCCGCCTCGCGGTCGCGGACGCGCAGCGCCTCGGCCTCGGCGTCCGTCGTGAGTTCGACGGTACGGACGTCGACCCGCCGGTCCGCCCTGAGGACCTGGACCGGGTTCCCGTCGTCGTCGGTGGTGAAGCCCGCGCCCACGACCGGGTGGCGCCCGATCACGTACGCCATCGCCTCGGCCAGCGCGCCGGTGTCCAGGCGCCGGTCGAAGGTGAACCAGCTCTGCGCGACGTAGTGTCCGGCCGGGCCGGCCAGCTGGGCCTGGAAGAACAGGCCCCGCTGGAGCGGGGTCACCGGTGCGGTGCGCTCGGCCGTCGCGGCGGCGTCCGCGATGTGCTCCAGTGCGCTGAGCCAGTGTCCGGCGATCGCGTCGGGTATGCCCTCGGCGAGCGTGAACTCCGCGTGCAGGCTTCCGGTGGTGTCGTCGGTCCAGGCGTTGACCTCGACGGCGTACGGGCTGTGCTCCTCGCCGCCGGTGAGGTGGAGGGCCCGGGACTCGCCGCCCCGGCCGAGGTAGTTGAACAGCACCTGCGGGCGGGCGGTCAGCAGCGGGGCGGTCTGCGGGTTGAGGTATCTGAGCCGGCCGTAGGCGAGGTGCCCGGACTCGTCGGGCTGGCGTTCGGCGAGCTCGCGGGCCGCCGCCACGGGGTCGGTGTGCGCGGTGAGCCGCACCGGTGCGATGGCGGTGAACCAGCCGACGGTGCGGGTGTAGTCGTGGTGTTCCAGGGCCGGGACCCGGCCGTGCCGCTCCAGTTCGACCGCGAGATCGGTGGGCGTGGGCTGGACACGGGTCAGCGCGGTGCGCAGCGCGCCGCAGAGCAGTTCGGTGAGGCCCACGCCGAGCGCGACGGGGGCGGTGCGGGTCACCAGGTCGCCCGTCCCGGGGTCGAGTACGACCGTGGTCCTCCGCAGGCCCCGGACCTCGGGCAGCAGTGCGGGCGCCCGGAGGGTGGTGATCCAGTGGCCGAGGCCGTCGGTCTCCCGGGCGGACCGGACGGCCAGCGCCTCGGCGTACTCGGCGTACGGCGTGGTCGGCGGTGCCAGGGGCGTGCCGTTCATCGCGGTGGTCAGGTCGTCGAGGAGGATCAGCCAGGACACCGCGTCGACGGCGAGGTGGTGCACGGTGACGACCAGGGTCCGGCTCGCCGCCAGCCAGGAGAACGCGATGACGTCCCCGGCTCCGGGGTCCAGCCGTCCGGCCGCCTCGTTCGCCGCGGCGGTCGCGTCGGCGGCGTCCGAGGGTACGACGGTGGCCTCGCGGGCGGGTCCGGTGCTCAGCGCCCACACGCCGTGCTCGACGTCCAGCCGCAGCCGGAGCACCGGGTGCGCGGCCACGACGGCGTCGGCGGCGCGCCGGATGTCGGCGAGACCGATGTCCTCGGCCACCGCCAACGCCCGGGCCTGGGCGAACCGGTCGAGCGATCCGCCCAGTTCGCGCCGGCGCAGGACGATCGGGGTCGCCGGCAGCGGGCCGTCCTCGCGGCGGGGCGCCGCGGGCGCCGCCTGCGGGGCGCGCGCGCCCAGGTGGGCGGCGAGTGCGCGCGGTGTCTTCAGCAGGAACACGTCGCGCGGCGCGATCGGCAGGCCGAGCGCCCGGGCCCGGTTGATCACGGTGATGGCGACGATGCTGTCGCCCCCGGCGCCGAAGAAGTCGGTGTCGGCGTCCACGGTGACGCCGGGCAGCGTCTCGGTGAAGATGCCGATCAGCACGGTGAGCGCGGTGTCGGCCGCGGCCACCGGTGCGGTGTCCGGTGCGGCCGGCGTCCCGTCCCCGACGGCACGCTCGGCCAGGGCCCCGCGGTCCAGCTTGCCGTTGACCGTCAGCGGCAGGGCGTCGACCGGCAGCACCCGGCCAGGCACCATGTGGACGGGCAGCTTGGCGGCGAGCAGGCCGGTGAGGTCGTCGGGCACCCGGCCCACGACGTGTGCGACGAGGTGGTCGCCGCCGTCCGCCACGGTGACGGCCGCGTCGACGACGCCGTCGACCTCCCGGACCGCGGACTCCACTTCGCCCAGCTCGATGCGGAAGCCCTTGAGCTGCACCTGGTCGTCGGCCCGGCCGGTGAACTCCAGCTCCCCGTCGAGCGTGCGGCGGGCGAGGTCTCCCGTGTGGTACATGCGGGAGCCGTCGGACGCGAACGGGTCGGCCACGAACCGGCCCGCGGTGAGTCCCGGCCTGCCCAGGTAGCCGAGCGACACCTGGTCACCGGCGACGTAGATGGCGCCGACCCGGCCCGGCGGCACCGGCCGCAGCCGGTCGTCCAGCAGATGGACGACCAGGCCGGGGATCGGACCGCCGATCGGGCTGACGTCGTCACCGGCGGCGAAGTCCTCGTCGGTCAGCACCCGGTGGGTGACATGGACGGTGGTCTCGGTGATGCCGTACATGTTGACCAGCTCGGGCGATCCGGTGCCGTACCGCTCGATCCAGCCGCGCAGCCGCCCGAGGTCCAGCGCCTCGCCGCCGAAGACGATCCGGCGCAGTGCGGTGACCGGTTCACCGGCGTGCCGGTCGGCCTCGACGAACCGGTTGAACGCCGACGGGGTCTGGTTGAGGACGGTCACCCCCCGCTCGCGGACCAGCCGGTGGAAGTCGACCGGGGAGCGGGTCAGCGCGTACTCCGGGACCAGCAGCTCGCCGCCGTGCACCAGCGCGCCCCACAGCTCCCAGACCGCGAAGTCGAAGGAGAAGGAGTGGAACTGGACCCATACGTCGTCCGGGCCGAAGCCCATGTCGGGGGCGGTGTTGGCGAGGAGCGTCACCACGGCGGAGTGCGGGACGGCGACGCCCTTGGGCCGTCCGGTCGAGCCGGAGGTGTAGATCACGTACGCGGGGTCGTGCGGGGCGGCGCCGGGCCCTTCGGTGGCCCGCGGCAGCTCGTCCCCCTGGACGAGCACCCGGGCCTTCACGTCCGCGCGGGCCAGCAGCCGGGTGAAGCGGTCCCGCTGGTCCCGGTCCACGAGCACGACCTGCGGGGCGGCGTCGGCGAGAACGTACTCCAGCCGCTCGTCCGGGTACGCCAGGTCCAGCGGCACGTACGCGCCGCCCGCGGTGACGGTCGCGACCAGGGCGACGACCTGCTCCACGGAGCGCGGGACGGCGACGGCGACCCGCTTGCCGGGGCCGATCCCCGCCGCGCGCAGGATCGAGGCCAACCCGCTGCCCGCTTCGGCCAGTTCGCCGTAGGTCAGGGACCGGGTGGCACCGTCCAGGGCGCACTGGGTGACGGCGGTGGCCGCCGGGTCACGGCGCGCGGCGGCGTCGAACAGCTCGCCCAGGGTCGCCGGGGGGACCGGCGCCGGGCGCCGGGCGGCATCCGGGGCCAGGTCACCGACCGGGGCGTCCGGACGGTCCAGCAGGCCGGTGAGCGTCTCGCCGAAGGTGCGCAGGATCGCCCCGGCGGTCGTCTCGCGCAGCAGCTCACCGTCGTAGATCAGATTGAAGCGCGGCCGGCCCTCGGACGTGCGCTCCACCACCAGCGTCAACGGGTAGTGCGGGGCACCCTCGTTGACGATCCCGGAGATGGTCAGGGTGTGGTCGTCACCGCGCAGCGCGGCCAGGTCGGTCGCGACGTCGAAGACCACGAGGGTGTCGAAGAGGGAGCCGGTGCCGGCCTGGCGGCCGATCCCGGCCAGTGAGACGTGCTGGTGTGCCAGCACCGCGCTCTGGTGTTCCCTGACCGTGGCGAGCAGTTCGCGCGCCGTGGTTCCGCCGGACCAACGGGCGCGGACCGGAACGGTGTTGATGAACAGGCCCACCATGTCCCCGATGCCGGGCAGCTCCGCGTCCCGCCCGGAGACGGTCGAGCCGAAGACCACGTCGTCGGCGCGCAGGATGCCGCCCAGGGTCACCGCCCACGCGCTGTGCACGGCCACGCTCAGGGGCACCCCGGCCGACCGTGCGGCGGCGTCGATGTCGGCGGCGGGCTCCGCGGCGATGTCGGCGAACCGTTCGGAGGGGGTGTGTCCCTCGGCGACCAGCGAGGGACCGGGCAGTGCGGCGAGTTCGCCGCGCCACACCCGGTCGCTCTCGTCCTGGTCGCGTGCGGCGAGCCAGCCCACGTAGTCGCGGTAGCCGCCGAGCGGGTGCACGGTGCCCGGCGCGTGGTACTCGGCCAGCAGCGTGCGGAGCATCGGCGGTACGGACCAGCCGTCGGCGATGATGTGGTGCACGGTCTGCACCAGCACGTCGCGCCCGGAGCCTGCGCGGATGAGCGTGTACCGCATCAACGGCCCGGTGGCCAGGTCGAATCCGGCTCGGCGGTCCCGCTCGGCGTGCTCGCGGATCTCGTCGTCGGTGATGGCGGGGCGGTCCAGCACGGTGAACGGAGCCGGCGTGCCGCTTTCGAGCACGGAGACCACCCGGCCGTCCGCGAGGGCGGTGAACCGGGCGGCCAGGTTGGGGTACAGCGTGAGCAGCCGGGTGGCCGCCGCCGCGAGCCGGCCGGCGTCCACGTCGCCTTCCAGGGTCAGCAGTTGCTGTTCGACATAGCTGCCGGTCGCGTCGTCGTCGAAGACCGAGTGGAAGTACAGGCCCTCCTGGAGGGGTGTCAGCGGCAGGACGTCGCGCAGCGCCGGGCCGTCCAGGTCGTCGACGTCGGCCTGGGTGAGCTCCACCAGCGGGAAGTCGCTGGGGGTGTGGCCGCCCTCTTCGAGCGCGGCCAGGGTGGTCAGGGCGGACCGGAAGTACCGGCCGAGGGTGGTGATGTCCTCGTCGGTGAACATCCCCTCGGGCCAGGAGATGGTGGTGACCAGCCGGTACTCGCCGTCGGTGTCGGGTTCGGCGATCGCGTTGAACTCCAGGGCGCGCGGCAGCCGCATCCTCGGGTCCCGCTTCTCGCCCAGCTGGCCTGTGGTGTGGGCGAGTTGCCAGTCACCGCCGACGCCCGCGTCGAAGCGGCCGAGGTAGTTGAACAGCACCTGCGGCGCCGGGGTGGTGGTCGGTCCGGCCCCGGCCAGGTGGTGCAGGACGCCGTAGGAGACGCCGTTGCCCGGCACCCGGGCGAGGTCCTCCTTGACGGCCTTGAGTGCGGCGGCCAGGTATCCGGGTGCGGTGAGGTCGGCCGCCGCACCGGGGTCCACGGTGACCGGGAAGAGCGTGGTGAACCAGCCGACGGTACGGGACAGTTCGGGCTCGAAGCCGGCGGCCTCGGCCACGGCGCCTCCCTCCCGGCCGTGTCCCTCCAGCTCGATGTGGGCGAAGGTCTGTTCCTGGCCGTGGTCGCGGCGCCACCGGGCGAGGGTGACGGCGAGCGCGGTGAGCAGTACGTCGTTGACGCCCGCGTGGAACCTCGCGGGGACGGCGCCCAGCAGCGCGGCCGTGTCCTCGGGCCCGATGCCGACGGTCCTGGTCCGCTCCCGGGCGACGGTGTCGGCCCCGGTGTGCGCACGCCTGCCCAGCGGTGCGTCCACGCCCGGCAGCGGCCGCTCGTAATGGGTGCGGTCCGCCTCGAAGTCCGTGCGTTCCAGCAACTGGGTCCATCGCCTGAACGACGTGCCCGCCCGCGGAAGTTCGGCCGGGGCGCCCGAGGCGTACCGGTCCCATGCCGTGGCCAGGTCGTCCATCAGGATCCGCCAGGACACACCGTCGATCACGACGTGGTGGGCGACCAGGACCAGTTGCCGCGCCCCTCGGCGCCACACCGCGCGCAGCATCACGCCGTGGTCCGGGTCGAGCCCCTCGGTGGCGAGCGCGACGCACTCCTCCAGCGGGCGGTCGCTCTCCTGCCACCCCACGACGGCCCGGCCGGCCTCGGGGATCTCGAAGCCCCAGCGCTCGCCCCGCACCAGCTCGGCACGGAGCATGTCGTGCCGCCCCAGCACCGCGGCGAGGATCTCGTCGAGCGCCTCGGCGGTCAGCTCCGCCGGGGTGTTGAGCACGACGGACTGCACGAAGCCGTCGACGGCGTCGGTGGTGCGGCCGAGCCACTGCACGATGGGCGATCCCACGACGGAGCCGGTCGCGACATCACCGCGGTCCGTGACGGACACGTCCTCGCGGCTCGCCACCGCGGCCAGCGCCCCGAGGCCGCTGTGGGTGAAGATCTGCCGCACGGTGACGTAGAGCCCGGCGTCCCGCAGTGCGCCGAGCAGCGAGACGGCCAGGATGCTGTCGCCGCCGAGCTGGAAGAAGTCCTGGTCGACACCGACCTGTTCGAGCCGCAGTACCGACGCGACGGCCGCGCACACCGCCCGCTCGTTCCCGGTGACGGGCGCCACGACGGAGCCGGTGCCGATGACGGGTTCCGGCAGGGCGCGCCGGTCGAGCTTGCCGTTCGCGGTGAGCGGGAACTCCGTCATCACGACGAGATGGGTGGGCACCATGTACTCGACCATGTGTCCGGCGGCCCACGACCTGACGTCGTCCGCCCGCAGGTCCTCGTGACCGGCGGCGGGGATCACGTACCCCACCAGGTAGGTGCCGCCCGCGGCGTTCTTCTTCGCGACGACGCAGGTGTGGCGTACCCCGGGGTGTTCCGCGAGGCCGGCCTCGACGTCCTCGATCTCCAGCCGCATGCCGCGGATCTTGATCTGGTTGTCGGCGCGGCCGAGGAAGTCCAGCGACCCGTCCGGGGCGAACCGGGCCAGGTCACCGGTCCGGTACAGCCTGGACCCGTCGGAGGCGAAGGGGTTCGCCACGAACCGGGACGCCGTCAGGCCGGGTGCGTTGACGTAACCGCGCCCCAGGAGGAACCCGCCCGCGTACAGTTCGCCGCCGACCCCGACGGGGACCGGGCGCAGCTCGTCGTCGAGCACGTACAGCTGGGTGTTGGGGTTGGCCCTGCCGATCGATGTCGACATCCGCTCGGCCTCGCCCCGGTAGATGACGTGGGAGACGCCGATGGTCGTCTCGGCCGGGCCGTAGCCGTGGTACAGCGGGATGTCGAGCCGGGTGCGGAACCGCTCGTACAGCTCGGGGGTCAGTACCTCGCCGCCGCACCACACGTGCCGCAGGCTGTCCAGGCAGCCGGAGTCGCCCGCCATCTCCAGGAGCACGTCCAGCATCGACGAGACCAGGTAGGTGAAGGTGACCCGGTGCTCGGCGATCACGCTCAGCAGATGGTGCGGGTCGCGTTCGCCGCCGGGCCGCAGGATCACCAGCCGCCCGCCGGAGACCAGCGGCAGGAAGATCTCGTTGACGGAGATGTCGAAGGAGAGCGGCGCCTTGAACAGCGAGGCGTCGTCGTGGCCGAAGCCGAGGATCTCCTCGACCTGCCACAACAGGCGCTCGCTGATCGCCTCGTGCCGGATCATGGCGCCCTTGGGCCGCCCGGTCGAACCGGACGTGAAGATCACATAGGCCAGGGCCGTGCCGGGGATCTCCCCCTCCGGTCCCTCGGCCGGGTGACCGCCGAACCTCCAGTCGGCGAGATCGACGGCCACCGCGTCGGGTTCGCCCCGGTCGCACTCACCCGAGTCGTTGAGCTGGAGTACGACGCGGGCGTCCTCGACGACGACGGCGCGGCGCGCGGCAGGCCACTGCGGGTCGAGCGGCACGAACGCGCCCTTCGCCCGCAGCACGGCGAGGAGCCCGACGACCATCTCGGCGGAGCGTCCCAGCGAGATCCCGACGACCTGCTCCGCACCGAGTCCGCGCGAGATCAGGTGGTGGGCCAACTGAGCGGAGTACGTGTCCACTTGACGGTAGGTCAAGGAACGGCGCCCATCGATGATCGCGACGTCGTCCGGTCGGCTGCGGGCCTGCTCGCGGAACATCTCCACGACGGTCGGGCGGACCCGGTCGGCCCGGGTGTCGTTCCACCGGGCCAGGGCTTCGATCCTCGCCGCCGGGCCGGACGGGCCGACGGTGCCGACGGGCCGGTCCGGGAAGTCGGCCAGGTCGTCCAGTGCGAGCTGTACGTCGGCGAGGACCGCGCCGGCCGGGACGGTGATGCTCCGGCCGTCCTGACCGGTCTCCCAACCCGCGGTCCCGGCACCACCGTTGTCGACCCAGCCGAGCACATCGGTGAACTGCGTGTCCGGGGTGAGGTCCAGGCCCTCGGGGCCGGCGCCGGTCGCCCAGTACCCCAGTGCGATGGCGCACGCTCCGGCGATGGTCCGGTCACCGTATTCGCCGGTCCGCTGGCGTACGGCGGTCAGGTCAGCGGGAGAAAGCAGCACACGGGGGGCGCTCGGTTCCATCATCGACGACTCAGCATCCTTCCAGGATATGAAAGTTGGCCCAACCCAACTCAGGCTTGCCTACTCGGGCCTGCCTAACTGCCCTCGCGCCAGGCACGCCACAGGCGCGCGTACTGCCCGCCCAGAGCCACCAGCTCCCCGTGCGTTCCCTCCTCCACCACGCGTCCCTCGGACAGCACGGCGATCCGGTCCGCCGCCATCGCCTGGGTCAGCCGGTGCGCCACGAACAGCGTGGTCCGGCCCGAGCAGGCGGCCAGCACGGCCCGTTCGAGTTCGGCGGCGCCCTCGCTGCCCGCCTCCGCGGTCGACTCGTCGAGCACCACCACCGGGGTGCGGCCCAACACCAGCCGGGCCAGGGCGATCTGGGCGACCTTGGTGACATCGAGGCGCTCGCCGCCCTCGCCGACCATGGTGTTCAGCCCGTCGGGCAGGAGCTCCACCCACTCGCCGGCGCCGACCGTGCGCAGGGCATCCAGCAGCCGGTCGTCGCTCGCGCCGGGTGCGGCGAGCCGCAGGTCCTCGGCGAGCGGCCCCGAGAAGACATGGGTCTCCTGCGTCAGGATGCTCACCAGGGCCCGCGCCCCGGCCTCGTCCAGACCGGCGAGGTCCTGCGATCCGATGCGCACCGACCCGGTCTGCGGCGTCCCCGTGCCGGCGACGAGGGCGGCCAGGGTCGACTTGCCCGCGCCCGTCGCGCCCACCAGGGCGAGCGAACCCCCGGCCGGGACGGACAGGTTCACCTCCCGCAGGACCGGTTCGTCGCTGCCGGGATAGCTGAAGGTCAGCCCCTCCACCGTCACCGCGTACGCCCCGGGGTCCGCCTGCGCGACGGACACATCGCCCACCAGCCGGTCCTCCGCGGGCTCCCCCAGCACCCCGACCAGACGGGTGAGGCTCGCGCCGGACTTCTGCGCCTCGTCGAAGGTGAACATGATGGCGCCCAGCGGGGTGAACAGCCGGTGGAACATCAGCGGGGCCGCGGACACCTCGCCCAGAGAGGCGGCGTCGGCCTCCAGCAGGGCGTATCCGACCACGATGATGAGGACCAGTCCGATGAACTCCGCCCGGTTCTCCCGGCCGACGAACCGCCCGAAGAACCGGAACACCTCGACGCCGAGATCGCGCACCCGCCACGACTCCTCGGTGACCTTCTCCCGGACGGCGCCCTCCAGGCGGTACGCCCGTACGGTGTCGATCCCGTCGAGACCGCTGATCAGGGCCTGCGCACGGTCGGCCTGTGCGGCCCGCTGCTTGCGGTAGAGCGGTGCGGAGCGGGGCAGGTACCACCGCAGGGCCAGCGCGTACGCGGGCAGTGCGGCGGCGCCGGCCAGGCCGAGCCGCCAGTCCAGTCCGAACATGCCGACCGTGGCGATGACGACCAGCACGCCCGCCGAGAAAACGGTGGGGATGGCCGCCCTGATGCCCTTGGACAGCACGGCCACGTCGTCACCGACCCGGGACAGCACATCGCCCCGGCCGACCTGTTCGACGCGGGCGCTCGGCATCCCGAGCACCGCGCGTACGGCGCCCTCCCGCAGCCGGGCGAGCAGATCCGCGCCCAGCCGCCCGATCAGATACGTCGAGAGCGCGGTGGCCACCGCGCCGAGCAGCGCGGCGGCCCCCATCAGCACCCCGACCGTGACCAGCACGGAGCGCGACTCGTTCTCGACCACCCCGTCGACCACCTGGCCCAGCAGGAGCACGGGAAGCACCTGGAGCGCCGCCCCGGCCACCGTGGTGAACACGGTGCAGGCCGTCAGCCACGGGGCGCGGCGGCAGTGCGCCACGACCCACGCGGTGGCCTCGCCCCCGGTCGCCGTGCGCAGGGTTGCGGGGGCGGCGGGAGCGTCTGTGGAACTCACACGAAGACCAAATCTCTCCGGGGACGGGGCCGTCCGGTCGGCATTGCTACTTGACCGACTTGACGAGCTCGTCGATCGCGTACGGCAAGGAAAGCAGGGTTCCCTGGGACATCGCGGCACCGACCGCCGGGCCCTCGCTGTCCAGCAGGTACGAGACCTTGCCGTTCTTGACCGCGGGGAGGTTGGTGAACAGCTCGAACTTCTTCAGCGCGTCCGTGTCCGCCTTGTCGTTGATGACGAAGATGCGGTCGACGTCGACCAGGTCGATGCGCTCGGGGGACAGCACGGTGAAGAACTTGCCGTCCGCGACCGAGTCGATCTTGGTCTGGTACTTGAAGCCGGTGCCCGTCACCAGTCGGCCGCGCACGTCGGTGGAGGTGAACGGCGCGACGGAGTCCTTGTACCAGGACAGCGCCACGGCGGTCTGCTTCGCGAACTCCGGGTGCGCCTTGGCGGCCGCGTCGAGCTTGTCCTGGATGCCCTGCACCAGCTCGGTGCCCTCGGACTCCTTGCCCAGCGCCTTGGCGATGTGCACCGCATTGTCCTGCCACGGCGCGCTGAAGGGCTCCTTCTCACCCTTGGTGCGGCCCACCGTCGGAGCGATCTTGGAGAGCTTCTCGTAGGCGGCCTTGTCGATCTCGGAGTAGACCGCGATGATCAGGTCCGGCCGCAGCGAGGCGATCTTCTCGTAATTGGGGCCCGAGTCACCGTTGCTCATGATGACCTCGGGGCGGGTGTCGCCCCACTTGTCCTTGACCCAGGGCCACTGGGTGTTGATGTCGGGGGACTTGCCCGCCGGATTCGGGTACTGGTCCACCATGCCGACCGGTTTGATGCCCAGGGCCAGGATGGCCTGGTCGTCCGTGTAGCCCACGGAGACGACGCGCTTGGGAGCCTTGGTGATCTCCGTGGATCCGAATGCGTGCTCGACGGTGACCGGGAACGCGCCGGAGGAGGCAGCCGGAGCGTCCTCGTTCTTCTTGTCCGCCGAATCGGAACCGCAGCCCGCGAGGAGGCCGACGCCGAGCGTCGCGGCGGCCAGTGTCGCCGCGACTCGCCGCCAGGGCTTCACACGCGTCGTTCGATGGAGAAGCATCCGGTATCCCTTGCTTTCACACAGTCCACTGCACCTCAATGTAAGGGCAGCCAAACCTTATCCTGCTCAAGTGAGGTCAGCCTAGCCTAACCTTTGAACTTTCCCCCATCGGGCATCACTTGGGCCGGTTCTCCCGGAACGCCGGGTTCTACGGGTCGAGCCGGACGTGCGTACGGCCGATCGGCACGATGAGCGGCCGGTCGCCCACCGGGTCGTCGATGACCGTGGCCCGCAGCCCGAAGGCCTCGTCCAGCAACTCGGCGGTGATCACATCGCGCGGGTGCCCCTGCGCCAGGATGGAGCCCGCCCGCATCACGATCAGGTTGTCGCTGTAACGGGTCGCCAGATTGAGGTCGTGCAGCACCATGACCACGGTGCACCCCGACTCGTGCAGATCGTCGACCAGGTCGAGCACGTCGATCGCGTGTGCCAGGTCCAGATACGTGGTCGGCTCGTCCAGCAGCAGCAGATCGGTGCCCTGGGCCAGCGTCATGGAGATCCAGACGCGTTGGCGCTGTCCGCCGGAGAGCGAGTCGACCGGACGGTCGGCCAGCTCGGACACCCCGGTCATGGCCAGTGCGCGTTCCACCACGCCGGCGTCGTCCGACGACCACTGGCGCAGCCAGCTCTGGTGCGGGTGGCGCCCCCTGGCGACCAGGTCGGCCACGGTCAGCCCCTCCGGCGCGACCGGCGCCTGCGGGAGCAGACCGAGCTTCTTCGCCACGTCCCTGGTCCGGAGCCGGCCGATGTCCTCGCCGTCCAGCACGACCGCCCCCGAGGTCGGCTTGAGCAACCGGGTCAGCGTGCGCAACAGGGTGGACTTCCCGCAGCCGTTGGGGCCGATGATCGTGGTGATCACCCCGGGGGGTATCGCCACGTCGAGGCCGTCGATGACCGTCCGGCCGCCGTATCCGACCGTGACGCCCCTGGCCGCCAGCCGTGGTACGTCCTTGACCCCGGCGTCGGTCACGGCGTCGGTTCCGGCATCGGTCACGGCGTCGGTTCCGGCATCGGTCCCGGTGGTGAACTGAGCGGCCACGAGCCCCCCTTGTGTAGATCCGTTCTGCATTCTTGGCGCCTACCTGAGGTTTGCCCGCACCAGCAGGTAGATGAGGAAGGGCCCGCCGATCGCGGCGGTGACCACGCCGACCGGGAGGGTGATCGGCAGCGCCGTGCGCGCGACCAGGTCCGAGCCGATCAGCAGCACCGCACCGACCAGACCGGAGGCCACCATCGGCGGCGTCGGGAACCTCGCCAGACGCATCGCGACCTGCGGCGCCACCAGGGCGACGAACGGGACCGGACCGGCCGCGCTCACCGCCAGCGCGGCCAGCAGGACCGCGCACAGCAGCAGGGCGGCCCGCACCCCGGAGTACCGGACGCCGAGGCCGGCGGCGACCTCGTCGCCGAGGTGCATCGGCTTGAACTGGAAGGCGACGGCGGCCACGACGACGACGAGGACGAGCGTGCCCCAGAACGCCACCCGGACCTCGTCCCACGACCGGCCGTCCAGCGAACCGACCAGCCACGACTGGGCCCTGGCCACGTCCTTGATGTCGGCGGAGACCAGCAGCCAGGTCGTGATCGCCTCCATCACGGCGCTCACCGAGATGCCGATGAGGATGAGCCGGAAGCCGTCGATCCCGCGCCGCCAGGCCAGGAAGTACACCAGCAGACCGGTGCCGAGACCGCCCGCGAGCGCCGCCGCGGGCAGGCCCACCGAGCCGACGACCGCCGCCGCGGTGCCGCCCGACGCCGTGACCAGGAAGACCGCGACCGCGCCGGCTCCCCCGGTGATGCCCAGGATGTCCGGGCTGGCGAGCGGATTGCGTGCGACGGACTGGGTGATCGCCCCGGACATCCCCAGCGCGAACCCCACGACGAGACCGGCCAGGGCGCGCGGCATCCGCAGGTCCATGATCACGAACTCGTCGACCTGTTCGCCCCGGCCGAGGATGGTGGCGATCACCCGGGGCAGCCCGATGGGGAAGTCCCCGACGCCGATGGAGATGCAGAAGATCAGGAAGGCCGCCGCCGCCAGCAGCAGGGTGACCAGGACGAGCCAGGGGCGCCAGACGAACGACACATGGCCGAGCCGTACGCCGGGTGCCACCGATGGGTTCATGTCCGTCCCGTTCATGCGCTCCTGAACTTTCCGCGCCACACCAGAACCGCGAAGAACGGGGCGCCGAGGAGGGCGACCACGACGCCGGCGTCCAACTCGCCCGGTCGCACCACCAGTCGGCCCGCGATGTCGCAGACCAGCAGGATCACGGAGCCGAGCAGCCCCGCGTACGGCACCAGCCAGCGGTAGTCCGGGCCGGTCAGGTGGCGGGCCACGTGGGCCACCATGAGGCCGAGGAACGCGATGGGGCCGCACGCCGTCGTGGCCGCGCCCGCCAGCAGGGTGATGGCGACGATGCCGATGGTCCGGCTCAGCGCGATGTTCACGCCCAGCCCCCGCGCCACGTCGTCGCCCAGGTTGAGCAGGTTGAGGGCGGGCAGGGTGATCAGCGCCAGCACCAGTCCGACCGCGATGAACGCGGTGACCGGCCAGATGACGTCGAATCCGACACCGGCCACGGAGCCCGAGTTCCACAACCGCAGCGCGTTCAGCGACTTCTGGTCGGAGAGCGCGACCGCGGTGGTCATCGCCGCCAGGAAGACCGTGAGCCCCTGCCCGGCCAGCGCGAGCGTCAGCGGGTTGCCCGCGCCCCGGCCGATGCTCGCCAGGCCGAAGACGACGACACCGGCGACCGCCGCCCCGAGGAAGGCGAACCAGACGTACTGGAACGGGTCGGCGAACCCGAACACCGCGATCACCGACACCACGGCGAACGAGGCGCCGGCGTTCACCCCCAACAGGCCGGTGTCGGCTATGGGGTTGCGGGTGTACCCCTGGATCAGCGCACCGCCGACCCCCAGGGCGAGGCCCGCCACGATCGCCAGCACCGTCCGGGGCACCCGGACGGTGTGCACGATGAGCCTGATCTCGGTGAGCCGCCGGTCGGCCTCGGGCGCCGTGAACAGCCCGTGCCAGACCTCGGCGGGGCTCAGCGCACGCGCGCCGACGGCCAGTGACACCGCCGCCGCGATCACCAGGACGGCCAGGAGCGCGCCCAGACCCAGGACCCGCCGCCGGCGGGCCTGTGTCGTACCCCCGGGTGCGGGGCGCTCAACTGCAATCGTGCGCATGTCGACGTTCGTCATCCCTCATGATCCGGCGGGGCGGCCTGGCCTGCCCCGCGCCTCACGCGTGCGTACCGGTACCGTCGGCGACCGGACGGGCCTCGTCGGAGGCGGACTTGACTCCCCGGTCGAGGAGCGAGTCCAGGATCTCACCCACCCGTATCGCGGTGTTGGACAGGAGGGACGTAGTGATGCCGTGGGTGTGCTCCGTGCCGCCCTGGAGGTAGATTCCGCAGCGCAGTCCGGGGTCGGTGGAGACCCGGTAGTCGCGCTCGACGCGTACCCGCCCCGCGTCGTCGCGCAGGCAGCGGTCGGCGACCTCGCCGAGCAGGCCGAGCGGATCGGCCGGGCTGTAGCCGGTGGCGAACACCACGACATCGGCGTCCAGGGTCGTCTCCTCGCCCGTGACGAGGGAGTTCACCACGGTGCGGACGCCGTCCGGCGTCTCCTGGACCCCGGTGACCCGGGAGACGTTGATGAAGCGCAGCCGTTCGGTACCGAGGACCTTCTCCTGGTACATCTGCCGGTACAGGTCGTCGATCAGGTCGATGTCCACCACGGAGTAGTTGGTGTTGCCGTGGTAGGCCATCAGCCGGCTCTTCACGCTCTCGGGCGCGGCGAAGTAGTCGTCGACCGCACCCGGGTCGAAGATCCGGTTGGCGAAGCTGCTGTCGTCGGCGGGGCTGTAGCCGTAGCGGGAGAAGACCGCGCAGACCTCGGCCTCGGGGAAGCGGCGGTGCAGGTAGGCGACGTTCTCGGCGGCGCTCTGGCCGGCGCCCACGACGACGAACCGGGAGGGCGAGGTGCCCTCCAGCCCGTCGACCTTCCGCAGCAGATCGGAGTTGTGCCAGACCCGGTCGCCCCGCTCCACACCCTCCGGCATCTGCGGGCGCAGTCCCGTTCCGATGACGAGGTTGCGGGCCCGGTGGACGGAGAGGCCCTCCGCCGAGCGGACGGTCACGTCCAGGTACTCCACGATGCCGTCGTGGACGAAGGGCGTGACGGAGACGACCTCGTGACCGTAGGAGACCATGTCGTCGACCTTGGCCGCGGCCCACTCGAAGTAGTCGTGGAACTCGACCCGCAGCGGGAAGAGGTTCTTGTGGTTGATGAAGTCGATCAGCCGGCCCTTGCTCTGCAGATAGCAGAGGAAGCTGTACTCGCTGGACGGGTTCCGGAGCGTCACCAGGTCCTTGAGGAAGGACACCTGCATGGTGGCGTCGTCGATCAGCATGCCGCGGTGCCAGCCGAAGCTCTGCTGCTGCTCGAAGAAGTGGGCGGTGACGGACTCCTGCCTGCCGACGCGGGTGTTGTGCTCGCTGAGCGCGATCGCCATGGCCACATTGGAGGGGCCGAAGCCGATTCCGATCAGGTCATGGACCAGTGGTGCGTCGCCAGGAAGAACCGGTGACATGTCACTCCCATCGTGCGGGAAAGCCGCCTGTCAGGCGTAGGAAAGATACGAGAGGCGGGCACGCCGAGCAGGCCACCCGTCCAAACTTAGGTGAGCCTAAGCTAATCACACGACGTTGTCGATAGGGCGACCCGGCGCGGAGCGCGCACCGTCGCCTGATGGATCGTCAATCAAGGTCCGAAATCGCCTTGTTGCAAACTAAGGTAAGCCTTGCTTTACTTACTGCCGGTCTATCCCTGCCCTGAGGAGGAACCCCATGCGGGTCGTCATGTTCGGTTACCAGACCTGGGGGCACCGCACCCTGCAAGCCCTCCTGGACTCCGAGCACAGTGTGGAACTGGTCGTGACGCACCCCAAGAGCGAGCATGCGTACGAGAAGATCTGGAGCGACTCGGTGGCCGACCTCGCCGAGGAGCACGGCGTGCCGGTGCTGATACGCAACCGTCCCGACGACGACGAGCTGTTCGAGCGCCTCAAGGAAGCCGATCCGGACATCATCGTCGCCAACAACTGGCGCACCTGGATCCCTCCGCACATCTTCGGCCTCCCGCGCCACGGCACGCTGAACGTCCACGACTCGCTGCTGCCGAAGTACGCCGGATTCTCCCCGCTGATCTGGGCCCTGATCAACGGTGAATCCGAGGTGGGTGTCACCGCGCACATGATGGACGACGACCTGGACGCGGGTGACATCGTCCGGCAGGAGGCGGTCCCGGTCGGACCGGCGGACACCGCCACGGATCTCTTCCACAAGACCGTCGACCTCATCGCCCCGGTCACCATCGGCGCACTCGATCTGATCGCCGCCGGGCAGACGGAGTTCACCAAGCAGGACCGCTCCCTGGCCAGCTTCTTCCACAAGCGGTCGGCCGAAGACATCCGCATGGACTGGAGCTGGCCGGCGGAGGACCTCGAACGCCTGGTCCGCGCCCAGTCGGAGCCGTACCCGAGCGCCTTCACCTTCCACCGCGGCAAGCGGCTCGAAGTTCTCGCCTCGGTGGTGTCCCAGGGCCGTTACGGCGGTACGCCCGGCCGGATCTTCTACCGCGAGGGCGAGGGCGTGGTGATCGTCGCCGGAGCCGACGCCCGCACCGGCCGCAACCACGGCCTGGCCATCACCCGGGTGCGGACCGAGGACGGCCGGGAGCTGCCCGCCACGGAGTACTTCACCTCCATGGGCGGCTACCTCACCGACCGCCCCTGAGACGGGCGGGCCGACGGAACGGTCTCCGTCGGCCCGCTCAGTGCTGTACTGCCGAGGCGTCAGAACGGCTTGGTCGGCAGGTACTTGCCGTCAAGGGTGATGACCGCGCGCTCGCCGCCCTCGGGGTCGGCGACCTTCTTGACATCCAGCTTGAAGTTGATCGCGGAGATGATTCCGTCGCCGAACTCCTCGTGGACCAGGGCCTTGAGGGTGGTGCCGTAGACCTGGAGCATCTCGTAGAAGCGGTAGATGGTCGGGTCGGTGGGGATGCCGCCCGGGATCGAACCGCGAGTGGGGATGGTCCGCAGGAGCATCGCCGCGTCCTCGTCCAGGCCGAGAAGCTCGGCGACGGCGTCGGCGGAGGCTGCCGGGAGGGCGTGCTGGCCGAGGACCGCGGCGGTGACGAACGCGACCGACAGCCCGGCGGCGTCCGCGATCTGCTGCCACGAGAGGTCCTTGCGGGTCTTGGCCTCGACTGCCGCGGCGGCGAGCAGCTGGCGGGCGGTGGGGTCGAACTGAGCGTGCGTCATGAGGGGGATTCCTTTCGGTGCACCGGCCCCGGGAGGCGGCCGGAAGGTCATGGTGGTGGGGGTGTTGTGGTGGTGGGGGGTGTTGTGGTGGTGGTCAGGCCGCGCGGGCGGCGACCCCGCCGGTGGTGACGAGTTCCTCGACGGTTCCGGTGGGAATGTCGTACACCCAGCCGCGCAGTGTGATCGCGTTCGCGGCGCTCGCCCTGGCCACCGAGGGATGGGTGGCCAGGTTCGCGAGCTGGGCGCGCACGTTCTCGCGCACCAGTGCCGCCACGTCCTGGCCGTCGGCCGCGGTGCGGGCGACCGAGGCGTCGGCGTGGCGCAGCCAGTGGGCGATCGCGGGTGCGCCGGACAGGTCGTGGTGCGCGGCCAGTGCGGTCATCGCGCCACAGGCCGAGTGCCCGCACACCACGATCTCCTCCACACCGAGGACGGCGACGGCGTACTCGATGCTGGCCGCGATGCCGTCCGGTGCGGGGGTGTAGGCGGGGACGAGGTTTCCGGCGGTGCGGACGACGAACAGCTCGCCCGGCTCGCTGCTGGTGATCAGCTCCGGAACCACGCGGGCGTCCGAGCAGCTGATGAACAGCGTCGACGGCCGGTGGGTGTCGGCCAGGTGCGCGAAGAGCTCCGCCTTTGCCGGGAAGACATCGCGCTGGAAAGTCCCGACACCTGCGGCGAGGTTGTACATGGTCACTCCCTTCGGTGGGTGCCGGCCCCGTTGGACTGACGTGTTCCACCATGCACGACCAGGATCTATAGAGTCCAAGACTCAATATCGATGACACCTATCGATGACACCTATGAAGCTTGCTCGCATTGTCCGCCGCCGTATGCGTCGTGCCCTGTGCGTCGTGCCCTGTGCGTCCTGTCCTGAGTGCGTTCTGTCCTGAGTGCGTTCTGCCCTGTGCGTTCTGCCCTGAGGTCGTCGAGCCCCGTGCGTCCTGCCCCGAGTGTCCTGCCCTGCGCCTGTCCGGTCCGCTCCGACCGCGCGTGGCGGGCCGGGGTCAACCGATCGGTGGACCCCGGGGTCCACCGGGCAGGCGCCGACGACGAGCCACCGGGCCGACCGGCCGAGGCCCACCACGGCCCCAGGATTGATCCCGGAGCGGGACGGCGCAGGTCCTCCCGGCCCCCCGCCCCGGGATCGCCCGGGCCCGGACCCGAGCGACGACCACAGCGACGACCACAAGGAACAGCCACCATGAAGAAGATCTCGAAGCGGACCCGCGTCCTGGCCACCGGTGTGGCCCTCGCCGCGCTCGGTGCCGGCGCCTTCGGCGCTGTCTCGGCGAACGCCGCACCGGCCGCCGCACCGGCCGCCGCGGTCGCCAAGGCCGACGCGAAGAACAAGAACACGATGCGGACGACGCACCTGACGGTCAAGGCCGCGACCGAGGCCGCCGAGGCCACCCTGAAGGCCGCGGAGAAGGAGAACCAGCGCGTCTCCGTCGCCGTCGTCGACCGCGACGGCAACACCGTCGTCACCCTGCGCGGCGACGGCGCCGGCCCGCAGTCCTACGACGCGGCCCAGAAGAAGGCGTTCACCGCCGTCTCCTGGAACGCCCCCACCTCCGAGCTCGCCAAGCGCCTGGCCAACGCCCCCACCCTGAAGGACATCCCCGGCACCCTGTTCCTCGCCGGCGGCGCCCCGGTCACGGCCAAGGGCGCCCCCGTCGCCGGCATCGGCGTGGCCGGCGCCCCGAGCGGCGACCTGGACGAGAAGTTCGCCCGGGCCGGCGTCGCCGAGCTCGCCAAGTAGCCATTGGCCATGCCGACGCCTCTGCGAGGTACGGCCGCCGTGACCCCGGCGGTGCACGGAACCCCCCGTGCCGTGCACCGCCGGTCCCCGCTCTCCTCCGCCCGCGTCCGCGCGGCCCTGAGAGCGGGGATCGGAATCGCGGTGCGTACGACGATGACGACGACCCTGTCCGCGCTGCGCACCCGCGTCCCCCGGAGTTCGAGGAGCGCCACGCCGAACGCCCTCGACCGCGATCTGCTGCTCGCCGCGGAGGCGGGTGACGCCGACTCCGTGCGGACGGCGCTCGCCGCCGGCGCCGCGGTGGAGGCCCGCGACGCACATCTGCGCACACCCCTGCTGCTGGCCGCGCTCGCCGGTCATGTGGCCGTCGCCGAGGCGCTGGTCGCCGCCGGAGCCGACCCCGACGCCCAGGACGACCGCCTCGACAGCCCCTGGCTGGTCACCGGTGTCACCGGCAGCGTCGCCATGATGCGCGCCCTGCTCCCGGCGGGCCCCGACCCGATGGTGACGAACCGCTTCGGCGGCACCTCCCTCATCCCCGCGAGCGAGCGCGGCCACGTCGACTACGTCCGGGCCGTCCTCCGCGAGACCGGCATCGACGTCGACCACGTCAACCGGCTCGGCTGGACCGCGCTGTTGGAGGCCGTCATCCTCGGCGACGGCGGACCGGAGCACCAGGAGATCGTCGAGCTGCTGATCACCGCCGGTGCCACGGCCGGCCTCCCGGACGGCGAGGGGGTCACGCCCCTCGAACACGCCGAGCGGCACGGCTTCACCGAGATCGCCGGTCTGCTGCGGGCCGTTCGGTAGGCGGCTGCCGCAGGGGCGCCGTCGGCCGTGGGCCGTTGGCGGTCGAGGACGGTTGGCGGTCGAGGGCCGTTGGCGGTCGTGACCCGCTGACGGTCGTGGGCCGTTGGCGGTCGGCGGTCGGGCGCCGGTGGTCGTACGGGCGAGCATCACACCACACGGACGGACCGGCCGGGTCATGAGGGCCCGGCCGGTCCGCTCGTCGTCGTCCGCGCCCGTGGGCGCGGCGCCGGGATCAGCCGGCGGTGAGGACCCGCCAGTCGCGTACGCCGATGTCGGCGGGCGTGCCGTCGAGGATCCTGGCGGTGCGCGTCGCGGGTTCGAGGGTGATCGTCGCGAGGCTGGCCCAGCGCTGCCCGAGCGGCATGTCCGGGTCGGGCAGGCAGGTCACCGGGGGCTCGCCCGCCCCGGTGACGAGGAAGTCCGCGAGCCCGTCGACCGTGGTCGGCGGCTGCCTGCGGGCGAGGCGGTCGCGGACGAAGTCGTAGCGCTCGCCCGAATCGGGCTGGTAGAGCCAGGTCTTCTCGCCCGCGGCCGGCGTCGGCGTCAGGAAGTGGTTCGTACGCAGCAGCGTGCCGTTCTCGGGGCGCGTCTCGAAGATGCCGACGGGGCTCATGTCGAGCAGCACGGCGTCTCTCTCGTCGAAGAGCGCGAACGATCCGGACGAGGCGAGGGGCGCGCCGCGGATGATCTCGACGGCCTCGGCGACGCTCCCCGCCTCTTCGAGGACGATCGCCGAGAGCACATGGACGGGGACGCCGCCGATGCCGTCGTCGACATGGCCGAGGATGTTGAAGTGCAGGGCGAGACCGGCGCTGTTGACGCCCATCTTGCCGAGGATGCCGTTCTCGGTGAGGCCGACGACGTCATGGGCGCCGCCGCGCGACTCCAGCGTGTGCCACATGCCGTTGAGCTCGACGTGCCAGTCCCACGTCTGGACGCCGAAGGTGCCCGCGGCGCCGTCGCGGCGCACGATCGTGGTGCACTCCCCCGGCGGCACGGCGACGCTGCGGGCCAGGATCTCGGTGCGGGCGTTGAGCGCGGCTACGCGCCACTCCTCGGCACCGGCCCCCTTGGCGATGCCCGCGATCTCGGTGCGGGCCGCGGGCCAAAAGCGCCCGATCGCTTCGAGGGCACGCTCGGCGTCCTCCCGTATCCGGGCGGTGGTGATGCCGCCGAGCGTGAAGAGCCGGTCGTACACCTCGATCGCGGCGGGGATGCCGTCGTGGAGCTGCTCGCCCCGGGCGACGCCGCGCTCGTAGGGGTCGGTGGCCGCGACCTCGATGTGGGGACGGTTCTCGGGGCGGGGGATGGACATGGCGGTCACTGGTTTCCTTCTGTGCTGTTCGGGTGGAACTGCACCGCTCCGCCGACGACCGTCGCGAGGACGGGGTTGCCGGGCTGTGCGCCGGGGGCGAGGCCGAGCGGGTTCGCGGCGAAGACGGTGAGGTCGGCGAGATGGCCCGGCACGATCCGGCCGAGCTCGTGCGAGGCTCCGGCGGCGTGGGCGGCCGCTGCCGTCATTCCGGTGTAGGCCTCGCGGGCGGAGATCGCCTGGCCGGGCTGGACGGGCGCGGTGTCCGGCTCCTCGACCGGGCGTCGAAGCTGGCAGTCGGCGAGGCCGATGCGCGGGTCCCCGGGACCGATCGGCCAGTCGGAGCCGAGCGCCACGACGGCGCCGTGGTCCAGCAGGTCGCGGGTGCGCCAGCCGTGGGCGACGCGGTCGGATCCGATCCGCCGTGACCAGTTGTCCGTGGCGTCGGCCCGGGTGTGCCGGGTGCCGTGGACGGGCTGGAGGCTTGCCACCACGTCGAGTTCGGCGAACCGTCCGAGGAGGTCGTCGGGGACGGACTCGATGTGTTCGATGCGGTGGGGGGCGCGGCCGGCCGGGCCGACCTCCTCGATGACATCGAGCGCGAACCGCACGGCCTGGTCGCCGATGGCGTGGGTCGCGGTCGGGATACCGCGTTCGGTGAAGAACCGCACGGCGGCCCGGTAGGCGTCGAGGTCGCGCCAGAGCGGCTCCCGGTTCTCGCCGTGGGTGTCCGGCCGCTCGAACCACGCCGTGCCGTTGTCCGCCGTGCCGTCGAGCATGAACTTCGCGCCCTCTACGTGCCAGCGCCGCCCGCGCAGACCCTGCTGGTCGGCGATGTCCTGCCACACCTCGGGGGCCGAGTCGGCCGGCACCAGCGGGGAGCAGCGGATGCGCAACGGAAGTTCCCCGTGCGCCTCGATGTGCCGGTACACGGATTCGGACGGGTCGGTGAAATCGAGCGCGTGCAGTCCGGTCAGCCCGCTGCGCGCGAGGATGTCGAGCTGGTGGCGCACGTACCCGGCGGCGGTGTCCACCGGCACCTCGGGGTAGTGGGCGAACACCAGGTCCATCGCCTGGAGCTCCACCACGTGACCGGTGGGGCGGCCGTCCGGCCCGACCTCGACGGACGAGGCGTCGGTGAACGTCTCGCGGCCGGTGAGCCCGATGAGTTCGACCGCGCGGGGGCTCACGACGAGCGCGTGCGCGTCCCGCGTCATCAGCGAGATCGGCCGGCCGGGAAACGGGTCCGCGAACACGGTGCCGGTGGGGTCTTCGTCGAAGACGTTGACGTCGAGATCGAAGCCGGTGATCCAGCCGTCCGCCGGCCGCCCCTGAGCGGCGTCGGCCAGGCAGCTGAACACCTGGTCGAGCGTCGAGGCACCGGAGAGGTCCACGCCGCTGCCGATCTCGATCGACCCCCACACCGGGTGGGCGTGGACGTCGGTGAGGCCCGGCAGGATCGTGGCGCCCGGGAACGTGTGGACGACCGTGCCGGGGCCGCGCACCGGTTCGAGGTCCGGGACGGTGCCGATCGCGAGGATGCGGCCGTCGCGGATCGCGATCGCGTTCACGCTCGCGGTAGCCGTGGGAGGGGCGGTGGCGGTCGCCCGCGGGTCCGGAGCCCCGTCGGTCCGCGGGTCGGGAGACTCCTCGGCGAGTGTCTCTACGTGTTCGGCCGTCACGATGACATCGGCGTACACGGGTTTCCTTCCGGTGGTGCTGAACGTGGGGGCGGGCGGCGGGGACCGTCAGGAGCGGGGAACGGTCCGCAGGATGCGGGCGGCGGCCCAGTAGACGGCGGCGGCGACACCCATACCGGCCGGGATCGACAGGTCGATATCGCCCGTGATCCGCGCGAGCGGGGCGGTCCAGAAGGTGGTGTTCACCCACATCAGGGCGGTGACGCCGCCGCTGACCAGCGCGAGGATGCCGGACCAGTGGACACCGCGGTGGTACCAGAACGGCCCACCGCGCTCCTCTCCGATCAGGTCCGCGCCGTTGTAGCGGTTGCGCCGCATGACGAGGTCGGTCACGGCCACCGCCATGGCCGGGCCGGTCACGACGACCACGAGCTGGAGCATGGTGTTGACGCTCGTCAGGAAGTCCCAGACGAGGATCGCGTACAGCGTCATGGCCGTGCCGAGGATGCCGACGATCAGGACGGCGGGGATGCGTGCGAGCCGGACGCCGACCGACTGGATCGACAGGCTGGCGCTGTAGGCCGTCATTCCGTTGTTCGCCATGGTGTTGACGACCACCGCGATGACGAAGACGGGGACGAACCAGCCCGGCAGAATGCCCTCCAGCGCGGCCTGCGGGTCGGTCATGTCGAGCGTGGTGGCGGCGAGGGCGCCGACCGTGGTGAACAGGACGCTGGGCACGTACGCGCCCAGCGCCGTCCAGCCGGCGACGGCGAACGCGCTGCTGTCGCGCGGCAGGTAGCGGGCCAGGTCGGGGCTGTTGCTGTACGAGAGCGGCGTGGAGGCGATGATGGCGAAGCCGATGCCGATCGTGGCGACCAGCGCACCGCCCTTGAGGGGCTCCGCCGGGGCGTAGGACCAGTCGGTCCCGGCGAGCACGTATCCCGTGACCACGATGAACACGACGGTCAGCAGGACGCTGAGCGCGGTGTAGAGGCGGACGATCGTCGCGTATCCGTAGATGGCGATCAGCAGCGTCGCCGCGGCGATGAGGACGATGACGGTCGCGTGGACGGCCGCGTTGTCCGGCAGACCCATCCGGGCGGCCAGTCCGATGCCCGCGACCGAGGCGGCCGACCAGTTGAGGGCGAGATAGGCCGCGGCGATGAGCCAGCCGGTCAGGACGAGCACGAATTTGTTGCCGATGACGCCGTGGAACGCGCGTGAGATGACCGACCCACTGGTACCGGCGGCCGGACCACTGGCCGCGATGACGCCCGTACAGATCCACAGCAGGTTCCCGGCCAGGATGATGCCGACGGCCTGCGGGAGCGTGAGCCCCATCAGGATCAGCGTGGCGCCGACGACGAGGCTCAGATAGCTGACGTTCGGCGCCGCCCAGACCGCGAAGAGCTGTCGTGGGCGACCGCCGCGCTCGTCGGCGGGGATCAGGTCGATCCCCCGGGTTTCCGGCTGCCCCGCGCGCTCGGAGCCATGCCCGTCGAGGGCTCCCGCGGCGGTGGTGGGTTGTGTCGTCATCGAGGCCTCTCGGATGTCCAGGCGACGCTGCCTTTATTGGGCACATGGCCAACAACTTATTGGTCACCGATCCAATAACCTTTGGTCCATGACGTCAAGAGGTCGGCCGAAGCAATCCAGGAAGCTGCCCGAGCAGCGCCGCGCGGAGATACTGCGGACCGCCGCCCGCATCGGACTGGAGGAGGGACTGGAGCGGATCACGCTGCGCCGGGTCGCCGACGCCCTGGGCGTCCGCCCCGGCCTGATCAGCCACTACTTCCCGGTCGCGGACCATCTCCTGGGCGAGGCGTTCGCCTTCGCCGCCACGACGGAACGCGGCTCGCTGCTGCCCTCGGACGAGGAGGATCTGCCGCCCGTGGAGCGGCTGGCGCGCTTCCTGGTACGCCTGACGGACGGCGACTACCGGGACCTGAGCCGGCTGTGGCTCAACGCGCGGCACCTCAGCAGGTTCAAGGAGGCGCTGCGCGAGGCCGTGGGCGCGCAGGAGTCGCAGACGCGCGCCGAGGTGGTCGCCCTGGTCGGCAAGGGCGTCCGGGCCGGAGAGTTCACGACCGACGACGAGGTCAGGGCGGCCCTGCACATCCTCATCACGGTCGACGGGCTGGGGGCGTACGCGAACGACGACGCGCCGCAGGACGGCCCGGACTACGGCGACGTGGCCATCGAGACGGCCGAGTCCCGGCTGGGCCTTGCACCGGGGACGCTGCGCGCCCGCGCACGACCGGCCGGGACGGCCGCCACCGAGTGATGCAGGTGGCGTGGGTTACGCAGGTGACTTGAGTGACGTGGGTTACGCAGGTCGCGCGGGCGGCACAGATGGCGCGCGTGACGCAGGTAGTGCGAGTGACACAGGTAGCGCGGGCGACACAGGTGGCACGGGTGGGTGGCAGAGCGCGCCGGGGCGGGGCAGCGCTCAGGGGGTCGCCGCGGAGACCACGTACACGACGGGGTTCATCGGGTCGGTCATGTTCACCATGATGTCCTGAGTGGGACGCGGGTCCTTGTTGGTGTGCCTGGTGCCCGCCCATTCGGCCCCGGAGCCGAACTGCCAGCCCGAGACCTTCCGGTCGCGGTCGCCGATGGTCACCCTGCCGGGCTCCAGGTCGGAGCGGCCGCTGCCCATCCGGCCGAGGAAGCGGTCGAGCCCGGCGGACGTGGTGCGGAACTCCACGTAGAGCCGGCTCGCCTTCCAGTTGTTGGTCTCGTAGTACTGCACGTCCAGGGAGTTGCCGGGCATCGGCAGCTCGAAGATCCGGCGCTGCATCCGGGACGGCCAGCCCTCCCGGAGCCCCTGCGCGGAGGCCTCGGCCTCCTTGTTCTGACCGGCGCGGCGGCTCTGCCCGGCGGAGATCAGCAGATAGCCGGCCGGGATGCCGATGAGCAGCACGATGATGGTCGCCGTGATCAGCCTGCGGCGGATCATCCGGCGCCGGTCCTGCGGCGGCCGGCCGTCGTCGGGCGGCGTGGACTGACGCGGCAGGACGGGGTGCTCGGCTGCGGTCATGTGTCTGGGGATCCCTAGGAGGTGCGGGTGTTGCGCGTATTGCGGATGGTGCTCGCGGCCTGGTCGTAGATCTGGGCGTACCGCTCGTACCGTTCGACCCGGCGGCGGTTGGCACGGCGGAATCTGCGGGCCACCAGCCGGGCGAGGTCGGCCGCGCCGACCATACCCGCCTCCGGGCCGAGCTGGGCCTTGGCGATCCGGGCCTCGGGACGGTAGCCGCGGCCGGTGAGATGACGCTTGAAGGCGTCCCGGGCGGGGCCGATGAGCAGGTCGTCGGCGGCGCTGACGCCGCCCCCGATGACGAAGCAGGAGGGGTCGAGCGCGGCGGCCAGATTGGCGATGCCGACGCCGAGCCACTGGCCGATGTCCTGGAGGAGCTCGACGCACATCGCGTCGCCCTCGCGGGCCAGTTCGGTGATGAGGGGCCCGGTGATGTCGGGGATGTTGCCCTTGACCCGCTCGATGATCCCGTGCGCCACCGGGGAGTCCGCGGCGGCCAGCTCCTTGGCCTCCCGCACCAGGGCGTTGCCGGAGCTGTACTGCTCCCAGCAGCCGCGGTTCCCGCAGGGGCAGCGGTGCCCGCCGGGCACCACCTGCATGTGGCCGAACTCACCGGCGACGCCGTACTTGCCGCGCTTGACCTGGCCGTCCTCCAGGATCGCGCCGCCGATGCCGGTGCCGAGCGTGATCATGACGAGGTGGTCCTCGCCGCGGCCCGCGCCGAACCGCCACTCCGCCCAGGCGGCGGTGTTGGCGTCGTTGTCGACCATGACGGGGACGACGAGGCGGGAGGCGAGGGCGTCACGCAGCGGTTCGTCGCGCCAGGCGAGGTGCGGGGCGAAGAGCACCTTGGAGCGGTCCGCGTCGACCCAGCCGGCCGCGCCGATGCCGACGGCGTGCACATCGTGCCGGTCGGAGAGGTCCAGGACCAGCTCGACGATGGTGTCCTCGACGACCTTGGGGCTCTTGGACTTGTCCGGCGTCTCGGTACGCAGCTGCTCCAGGATGTTGCCGTCGGCGTCGACGACGCCGGCCATCACCTTCGTACCGCCGATGTCGATGCCGACGGTGGGTACCCGCGGGGCCGTGAGGTGCGAGCGCCGCTCCCTGGTGCCCACGGTCCGAAGGACGGTGGCGCGGGCGGAGCCGCGGTGTGTGAAGTCGCGGTACGTGCTCATCGTCCCTGCGGGGTCTGGGGAAGCCGGAGGCGGTGCTCCCGGCGGCGGACTGCGCCCGTCGGGCTCGATTCTGCCACTGCCGGGGCACCTGGGCTGGCGGACCGGCGGGTACGGGGCCGGTACCGGCGGGGGCTTACCCGGCGTCGCCCGTGACCGGGTGGCCGCCCAGATGCCTCGGCACGGGGGCCCGCTCCAGCTCGTGGCTGAGCTCCTCCAGCTCGCTGCCGCCCGCCATCTGGCGGGTCAGCTCGTCCAGAGTGATGGACTCCTTGGTGTGGCTGCCGGACATGGCGCCCCGCTTCAGCAGGACGAAACGGTCCCCGACGAGATACGCGTGGTGCGGGTTGTGCGTGATGAGGACCACGCCGAGACCCGCGTCGCGGGCGGCCGCCACGTACTTCAGCACCACCCCGGACTGCTTGACGCCGAGCGCGGCGGTGGGCTCGTCCAGGACGAGGACCTTGGCGCCGAAGTAGACCGCCCGTGCGATGGCGACGCACTGGCGCTCACCGCCGGAGAGGGTGCCGATCGGCTGGTCGACGTCGCGCAGGTCGATGCCCATGCGCAGCAGCTCGGAGCGGGTCGTCTCGCGCATCAGCCGCACGTCGAGGCGTTTGAAGGGGCCGGCGCCGGTGGTCGGCTCGGAGCCGAGGAAGAAGTTGCGCCAGACCGGCATCAGGGGGACGACGGCCAGGTCCTGGTAGACCGTGGCGATGCCGCGGTCCAGGGCGTCGCGCGGGTTGGCGAGGGTGGTCTCCTCGCCGTCGACGAGGAAGGTCCCGGCGTCGTGCCGGTGCAACCCCGCGATGATCTTGATCAGGGTGGATTTGCCGGCGCCGTTGTCGCCGAGCACACAGGAGATCTCGCCCGCGTGGACCTCCAGCGAGACGTCCGTCAGTGCCTTGATGTTCCCGTAGAACTTGCTGACGTGGTCCAGCTCGACGAGCGCCCGGTGGGGCGCCTCCCGGTCGGCCGGTGCCTTGGGGGCCGTCATTTCGTCGCCTCCGCGCGCTTGCGTACCCATGCGTTGAGCAGGGTGGCCAGGAGCAGCATGGCTCCGAGGAAGAACTTGAACCAGTCCGGGTTCCACTCCGCGTACACGATGCCCTTGCTGGTCATGCCGAAGATGAAGGCGCCGACCGCGGAGCCGATCGCGGAGCCGTAGCCGCCGGTGATCAGACAGCCGCCGATGACGGCCGCGATGATGTAGATCAGCTCGTTGCCGACGCCCTCTCCGGACTGCACCACGTCGAAGGAGAACAGCAGGTGCTGGCCGGAGACCCAGGCGGCGAAGGCCACCCCCAGATAGAGCCCGATCTTGGTGCGGATCACCGGTACGCCGACCGCGCGGGCCGCGTCGGCCTCGCCGCCGACCGCGAAGATCCAGTTGCCGAAGCGGGTACGGAGCAGGATCCAGGTGGCGATCGCGACGAGGACCGCCCACCACAGGATGGTGACCTTGAACTCGACGCCGCCGATCGTCCACTGCGAGGCGAAGACCTTGCGGGCCGAGTCGAAGCCCTCCATGTCACCGATGGCCTTGGTGGACACGGTGCCGCTGATCAGCTTGGTGAAGCCCAGATTGAGGCCGGTCAGCATCAGGAAGGTACCGAGCGTGATGATGAAGCTCGGCAGTTTCGTACGGGTCAGCATGAAGCCGTTGAACGCCCCGACGGCCAGGGTGACCAGCAGCGACACGAAGACGCCGACCCAGACGTTGGCGGTCATCTGGTAGCTGAACATCGACGAGACCAGCGCGGAGCTGGTGACCAGCACACCGGCGGAGAGGTCGAACTCGCCGCCGATCATCAGCAGCGCCACCGGCGCGGCCATGATCCCGATCGTCGAGGCCGCGTACAGCACGGTGCCGAGGCTGGAGGCGCGCAGGAAGCTGTCGGCGATGATCGAGAAGAAGATGAAGACGGCCGCGGCACCCACCACCGAGCCGAGCTCGGGGCGGCCGAGCAGCCTGCGCAGCGGTGAGGTGCGCATCAGCCGCTCGTCGGTCCCGGCCGGGGTGGACGGTCCGGCAACCGTGCTCATCGGGTCCCCCGCTTCGTGTACTGGGCCAGTTCGGCGGCGTCCTTGGAGGTGATGATCTGCGGTCCGGTGAGGACCGGCCGGCCGCCGCCGAGCACATTGCCGTTGTAGCGGTAGAGCCAGAGCAGGTCGACGGCCTCGTACCCCTGGAGGTAGGGCTGCTGGTCCACCGCGAAGCCGAGGGTCTTGTCCGTCAGGGCGGTGGCGACCTTGGCGTTCAGGTCGAAGGTGTCGATCTCGGCCCTGCTGCCCGCGGTCTTCTTCGCCTTGACGGCGGCGTCCGCGAACGGCGCGCCGAGCGTGACGACCGCGTCGATGTTCTTGTCGGCCTGGAGCTTCGCCTCGATGGACGCCTGGACGTCGGGCATGTTGGTGCCCTCGACGTACAGGTTCTGCATCTGGCCGTCGAAGGTCTTCTTCGCTCCGGCGCAGCGCTGCTCGTGGCCGACGTTGCCCTGTTCGTGCAGGATGCACAGCGCCTTCTTGCGGCCCCGTGCGTTGAGCTCCTCGCCGACCGCCTCGCCCGCGATGGACTCGTCCTGGCCGATGTGGGTGAGGGCGCCGAACCGCTTGGACTCCGCGGAGCCCGAGTTCACCGTGATGACCGGGATTCCGGCCCGGGTGGCCTTGGCCACGACGTCCTTCATCGCGTCGGGCTTGGCGAGGGTGACGATCAGCCCGTCGACCTTCTGGTCGATGGCCGCCTGCACCAGCTGGGCCTGCTGCTGCGCCTCGTCGTTGTGCGAGTACAGGAACTTGATGTTGTCCTTGACGGCCGCCTGCTCAGCGCCCCGCTGGACGATGTCCCAGAAGGTGTCGCCGTCGCCCGAGTGGGTGACCATCGCGAAGGTCCAGCGGGGCGTGTCCACCGCGGCCCGGCCCTCGGCGGCGGCCCGGGCCGCGCGCTCCTCCGCCCGCTTGCCACCGGTGCTGCTGCATCCCACGAGGGAAGCCCCGAGCACCGCCGCAAGCACGGCGCCCATCGCACGTACCCCTGTCCGAACCCTTGCCACGACGCCGTGCCCTTCTTGTGCTGCTCGCTGTGCTGCTTGGAGGGGCCGGGGATGGTGTACTCCCGGCCCGGCTGGCCAAGTATCCCCGAGCGGTCGCCGGCGCCGCCCGGCAGGGGCGGGACGCGTGTGTCGGCGCCGGGTGGGCGCGGCGGTGTGCGGGAGGTTCACCGGGCACCGCGCGCGGTGTACTTCTCCAGCTGCGGCACGTCCTTCGCGGTGACGATCGCCGGGCCGGTGAGCACCGGCCTGCCGCCGCCGACGACGTTGCCGTTGGTCCGGTCGAGCCACAGTCCGTCGACGGCGAGATAGCCCTGGAGGTAGGGCTGCTGGTCGACGGCGAAGCCGACCTCCCGGGCCTTCAGCCGTTCGACGACGTCGGCGTTCAGGTCGAAGGTGTCGATCTCGGCCCTGCTGCCGGAGCCCTCCTTGGCCTTGACGGAGGCGGCGGCGAAGGGGGCGCCGAGGGTGACGACCGCGTCGATGTCCTTGCCGGCCTGGAGCTTCGCCTCGATCGAGGAGGTGGCGGCCGGCATGTTGGTGCCCTCGACGTTCAGGTTCTCGACCTCGCCGCCGAAGGTCTTGCGCACCCCGGCGCAGCGTTCCTCCAGCGACACGTTGCCCTGCTCGTGGATGACGCAGAGGGCCTTCCTGCGGCCCCGTGCGTCGAGCTCGTCGCCGACGGCCTCACCCGCGACCTGCTCGTCCTGCCCGATGTGTCCGAGCGCGCCGACCTCCTTCGAGAACCGTGCGCCCGAGTTGATGGTCACCACGGGTATGCCGGACCTCACGGCCTTGGCGACGACGTCCTTGAGGGCCTCCGGCTTGGCGAGCGTGACGATCAGCCCGTCGACCTTCTGGTCGATGGCGGCCTGCACCAGCTGGGCCTGTTCCTTGCCCTCCTTGTTCGCGGAGTACAGGAACTCGGCGTTGTCCTTGGCCGCCGCCTGTTTCGCGCCGCTCTGCACGATGTCCCAGAAGGTGTCGCCCTCCCCGGAGTGCGTGACCATCGCGATCTTCATCCGGGGAGTCCCGGCGGCCGCGCCGGCGCCGCCCCGCGCGGGCTTCTCCTCGGCGCTCCGGCCGCCGGAGCCGCTGCAGCCGGTGACGGCGAGCCCCAGGCCGAGGGCCGCGACGGTGATCAGGGTTGCTGCCTTGCGAGAGGTACGCATGGTGGGTCCGCCTTCTCTCCCGGCCGCCCGAGTGCGGCTGGAGGAGTTCTAGCGGTGGTGGTACGCGGCGTCAACGGGGCCTGGCGGCCGTCGCCACCGTACGGGGCCTGGCGGCCGTCGTCACCGCACGAGCAGCTGGAAGTCGAAGGTGTAGCGGGAGGCCCGGTAGATGTGGGAGCCGAACTCGACCGCCCGCCCGGTGTCGTCGAAGGTGGTGCGCTCCATCGTCAGCAGCGCGGCCCCCTCCGCCTCGGCGAGCCCTGCCCCCTCGTCGGCGGTGGCGAGCCGGGCGCCGACGGTCTGGCGGGCGCTGTGCAGGGTGATTCCGGCGCCGCGCATCAGCCGGTACAGGCCGGTGGCCTCCAGCCGCGCGGTGTCCAGGTCGACGATCCCGGGTGGCAGGTGGTTGCGCAGGAGTGCCAGCGGCTCGCCGTGCGCGTACCGCAGCCGCTCGACGAGGTGGACGTCGGTGCCCTCGGCGACCGCGAGGGCTTCGGCCACCGCCGCGTCGGCGGGTTCGACGGTGTTGCGCAGGACGCGGGTCGTGGGGTGCCCGCCCGTGGCCTCCAGGTCGTCGTAGAGGCTGCTCAGTTCGAGCGGGCGCCTGACCCTGCTGTGCAGCACCTGGGTGCCGACGCCGCGGCGGCGCACCATCAGCCCCTTGTCCACCAGCGACTGGATGGCCTGGCGGACCGTGGGCCGGGACAGGCCGAGCCGGGCCGCCAGCTCGATCTCGTTGCCGAGGAGGCTGCCGGGGGCGAGCCGGCCCTGCTCGATGGCGGCCTCCAGTTGCTGGGCGAGCTGGAAGTAGAGCGGGATCGGGCTGGAGCGGTCCACGCCGAGTTCGAGTGCGGCCGGGTCGGTGGTGGGTTTGGGCACGCGTGGAGGGTATCCCTCACGTCAGAAACTCCGGAAGACCGGTCGTCCTGTTGTCCGGACAGCATGACCAACGAACAAGGGACACCTTGTCAGGACATATGGTTGACAGCGCAGCCGGTGGGCGGCACGTTGGGTCCATGCGCATCGGACTCATCGGCACCGGCCGGATCGGCTCCTTCCACGCGGGCGTGCTGGCCCGCCATCCCGAGGTGGACGCCCTGGTGGTGACGGACACCGACGGGGCGCGGGCGGCAGAGGTCGCCGGGCGGGTCGGTGCGACGGCGGTGCCGGGCGCCGGAGAGGTGTTCGGCGCGGGGGTGGACGCGGTGGTGATCGCCTCGGCCACCTCGGCGCACGCGGAGCTGATCGGCCGGGCGGCGCGGGCCGGGATCCCGGCGTTCTGCGAGAAGCCGATCGCGCTGGACCTGCCGGGAACGCTGGGAGCGCTGCGCGAGGTCGACCGGTCCGGGAGCGTGCTCCAGCTGGGTTTCATGCGCAGGTTCGACGCGGGTTACACGGCGGCCCGGGACGCCGTGCGGGCCGGTGCGCTGGGCCGGCTGCACACCGTGCGGGCGGTGACGATGGATCCCGCCCCGCCGCCCGCCGCGTATCTGCCGCTCTCCGGGGGGCTGTACCGGGACTGCCTGGTCCACGACTTCGACATGCTGCGGTGGGTGACGGGCCGTGAGGTGACGGAGGTGTACGCCGCCGGGTCGGACGCCGGGCCCGGGATGTTCCGGGCGGCCGGCGACGTCGACACGGCGGCGGTGCTGCTGACCCTGGACGACGGCACCCTGGCGACGGCGGCGGCCACCCGCTGCAACGGCGCCGGATACGACGTACGGATGGAGCTGGCGGGCGAGCTGGACCAGATCACGGTCGGACTGGACGGCCGTACACCGGTCACCTCGGCCGAACCGCAGGGCCCGCCGGCCCCCTCCTCGCCCTGGCCCGGCTTCCTGGAGCGGTTCGCTCCGGCGTACGAGGCCGAACTGGACGCGTTCGTAGGGGTGGTGCGGGGAAACCGGGCCAACCCGTGCGACGGCCGGGAGGCGTTGTCGGCGCTGCTGATCGCGGAGGCGTGCGAGGTCTCCCGCCGGGAGCGGCGCCCGGTGGCGGTCGCGGAGGTCGCCGACGGCGCGGCGGTGCCCACCGCGTAGGGCCGCCGCGCCCGTCTCCGGGTCGAGTCCCCTCGGTCCGGGGGGCCCGGCTCACCAGCGGACGGGCAGTCCGCGCACCCCCCGCATCAGCATCCCGGGAATCCAGTCCAGCTCCCCCGCCGCCGGGTCAGGGTCCGGCGCGAGGGAGGGGCAGCGTTCCAGCAGCGTACGGATCGCGATCCGGCCCTCCGTCCGGGCCAGCGGCGCACCCACGCAGAAGTGCGCGCCGTGCCCGAAGGCCAGGTGGCCCCGGGCGTCGCGGCGGATGTCGAAGGTGTCCGGTCGCGGGTAGCGGGCCGGGTCCCGGTCGGCGCCTGCCAGGGAGACCAGGACCGGTGCGCCCGCCGGGACGGTCCGGCGCCCGATCACGACCTGCTCGCGCGGGTAGCGGAACGTGGCGTTCTCCACCGGCCCGTCGTAGCGCAGCATCTCCTCGACCGCACCGCCGGTCAGCTCCGGGTCGTCGCGGAGGGCGGCCAGCTGGCCGGGGTGGTCGAGCAGTGCCCGTACCCCGTTGGCGATCAGGTTGACCGTGGTCTCGTGGCCCGCGACGAGCAGCAGGAAGGCCATGCCCACGAGTTCGTCGGGCGACAGCCGGTCCCCTTCCTCGTCGCGTGTCCGGACCAGCGCGCTCATCAGGTCGTCGCCGGGCGAGCACCGCTTGTCCTCGATGAGTTCGAGCAGGTACTCGTTCATGGCGCGGACCGCTTCCATCTCCTGGAGCGGCGAGGCCGGGGTGATGACGCCGTTGGACAGCCCGCGGAAGGCGTCGCGGTCCAGGTCCGGCACCCCGATCAGTTCGCAGATGACGGTCATCGGCAGCGGGAAGGCCAGCGCGTCGACGAGATCGGCACGGCCGGCGGGCACCATCGCGTCGAGGAGTTCGTCGGTGATCTGCTGGACGCGGGGGCGCAGCGCCTCGATCCGGCGGGCGGTGAACTCCCGGGCGACGAGCTTGCGCAGCCGGGTGTGGTGGGGTGCGTCCAGCTCCAGCATGTTGAGGAAGATGGGGTCGCTCTCGGCGGGTGCGCCCGGCAGTCCCCGCCAGTCCTTGGCGAACCGCGGGTCGGCGAGGGTGGCGCGGGCCTCGTCGTACCCCACCACCAGCCAGACGCGCTCGAACTCGTCGGTGCGGACGGTGTGCACCGGGCCCGCGGCACGCAGCTTCTCGTAGTACGGATACGGGTTCGCGGTGAAGTCCGCGATCCCGCTCAGATCGACATCGACGTCGGCACGGCCACTGGCATCGGACATGGGATCGCCCCTTGCGGTCTGACGGCCCGGTCGGCCCGATCGTTTCGGACCGACCGGCTCACCCTATGCCGCCGGCTCCGTGCCGTCATCGTCGAGCAGGCCCGCGTCATGCACCAACAGCGCGATCTGGACACGGTTGTTGAAGCCGAACCTGGCCAGGATCCGGGACACCTGGGTCTTCACGGTCGCCACGCTGAGGTAGAGCGCGGCGGCGATCTCGGCGTTGGAACGGCCGCGTGCGACGGCGATCGCGACCTCGCGCTCCCGCCCGGCGAGTGCGGCGACCCGCACCCGTGCCCGGTCCGCGCGGTCCACCCGGTCGTCACGGCCGGTGCGGGGCCCGGTCCCGGCCGCGCGGGCCATGAGCTGACGCGTCACCGCGGGCGACAGCACCGGATCGCCGGCCGCCACCCGCCGTACCGCGTCGACGATCTGCGCCGGCGGGGTGTCCTTCAGTACGAAACCGGCCGCTCCGGCGCGGATGGCCCGCAGCACCTGTTCGTCGGCGTGGAACGTCGTCAGGACGATGATCTCCGGGGCGTCGGGCCGGGTGCGCAGCGACTCGGTCGCGGTCAGCCCGTCCATGCCCGGCATGCGGATGTCCATCAGCACCACGTCGGGGCGCAGCCGGTCGACGAGTCCGGCGACCTCCGTGCCGTCCGCCCCCTCCCCCACGATGTCGATGTCGTGGGCGCCGCCGAGCATGAGGGTGAGTCCGGCGCGTACGAGCGGGTCGTCGTCGACGATGATCAGCCGGACGGGCCGGGCCGCGGGGTCCATCGGGGTCGGGGTGGTCATGGCGACCACCGTAGCCAGGCCCCGGGGCCGGCCGGGCCGGGCCCCCGGATGCCCGCGGCGGTCAGGCCGGCCACGGCAGCGAGGCCCTGATCCGGAAACCGCCGCCGGGTTGCGGCCCGTGGTCGAGGCTGCCCCCGGCCAGGGTGGCGCGTTCCGTGAGGCCGATGAGTCCCTGACCGGAGCCGGGGACCTGCTCGAAGGGTTCGGTGGGCGCCGGATTGCGCACCTCGACGGTGAGTCCCTCGCCCGGGGCGCCGGTGACCGTGACGGTGACCTCGGTGCCGGGCGCGTGCTTACGGGCGTTGGTCAGACCCTCCTGGGCGATGCGGTAGACGGTGCGGCCGGTGGCGGCGGGGGCCGCGCCGGGGTCGTCGACGCGGTTGTCGAGGGTGACCTTCATGCCGGCCAGCCGGGACTCGTCGATCAGTGAGTCCAGGGTGGTGAGGGTGGGCTGCGGCCGGTCGCCGTCGCTCTCGCCGGGGCTGCGCAGAACCCCGATGATCTCGCGGAGGTCCTGCAACGCCTCGTGCGCGCTGTCCCGGATGACCCCGGCGGCGCGGGCCACTTCGGCCGTCGGCGCGTCGGGGCGGAATTCGAGGGCGCCCGCGTGGACGCTGAGCAGGGTCAGCCGGTGGGCGAGGACGTCGTGCATCTCGCGGGCGATGGCCTCGCGGGCGAGCCGCTGCGCCTGTTCGGCGCGGAGTCCGGCCTCGGCCTCGGCCCGCTGGGCCCGCTCGCGCAGGGTGACGACGAGCTGCCGCCTGGACCGTACGGCCATGCCCCAGCTGATCACCAGCAGGGGCAGCAGCGCCCCGACGACCGTGGCCTCGACGAACGAGGTGCCCGGGTCGGGACGCAGATACGGCTGTACCGGGGTGAGGACCAGGGCGAGCGCCCCGACGGCCGCCACGGGCCGGAACGGGCGGTGCACGGCCATGCCGAACAGCGCGACGAGCATGGCCCCCGCCGCGACCGGCTCGATCGCGGAGACCAGGACCAGGCCCACCGCGACACCCAACGGCCAGCGCCGTCGCACCCACAGTGCACAGCAGGCCAGGGCACCGACCACGATGTCGGCGAGCAGGACGCCGTCGGGTGTGGTGGGGTCGGCCTCGATCGTCGCGACCGTGACCACGCCCACCGCGACCGCGCAGAAAAAGGCGGTCAGGTCGACGACCCAGTCCCGCACGGTGCGTCGCGCGCGGCCGCGCCGGTCGCCGGGCAGCTCGGGGTCGGCCATCGCCGAGGGCAGCAGCCAGCGGTATTCCGTACGGGTCATGCCACAAAACTACCGAGGTCGGGCGGGTGATCCCCGCCGTGCGGAGGCGACCGGCGACCAAAGTCGCGAAAGACGAGACTTTCGGACGGGCGGCGCGCCCGGTGGCCGCCGGCCGGCTCGGGAGGCGTCCGGGGTGACCGCGCGGCGGCCCCGGGCGGTGCCGGCCGGGACGAGCACCGCGCCCACCGCGCCGGGGACGCCGGGCCGCTCGCCGCCGCTCGCGATGCCCGCGGCGGCGGGACGGTGAGCCGGGCGCGGCGGGACGGGCGAGGGCGGGCGCGGAGATCGAGGACACCTGACCGCTTCTCCTGGTTCTCCACGGGGGAAACGGTGTGGAGACCTCGACGGCTCGCACGCGGAACGGTCACCGTACCGGCGTCGCCCTGTCCGGAAGAGCCTGCTCAGACATCGAGGGGGAAGGTGCCGAACCCGGCCGGGCCGACGGGCCGGTAGGTGTGGATCGAGATTCCGCTCCGGGTCTCCCGCGCCCCGATCCGCTCCAGGGCGGTCGGCTGCCCGCCCTCCGGGAAGAGCCGGCGTCCCCGGCCCAGCACCACTGGAAAGACGAGGAGGTTGTACTCGTCGATCAGGCCGTGCGCCATCAGCGACCTGGCCAGTGCGCCGCTGCCGTGGATCTGGAGCTCGCCGCCCTCCGTCCGCTCCTTGAGCCGGGCCACCTCCCCGGCGACGTCCGTGGAGATGACGGTCGTGTTGTGCCACCCGGGCGATCGGAGCGTGGTCGAGACGACGTACTTGGGCCGGGCGTTGAGGCTGCTCGCGACCCGGTGCCCGGGGTCGGTCACCTCGGGCCAGTACGCGGCGAAGATGTCGTACGTGCGGCGGCCCAGGAGGAAGGCCGACGGCCGGTCGAACAGCTCGTCGATGAACTGCCGCATGCCCTCGTCCGCGAAGGGCACGGTCCAGCCGCCGTACTCGAACCCGCCGCCGCGGTCCTCGTCGGGCCCGCCCGGGGCCTGCATGACGCCGTCGAGCGACAGGAAGGTGGTGAGGGTCAGCTCGGCCATGGTTCTTCTCCTGTGTTCCGGTCCGACGATGGTCCTTCTCCTGAGACCCCGCTGCCACCCGGAACTCATCGGTGCGCCGGCCGGGCCGTGGGAGGGCACCCCACGCAGGGGTCCGATTCCCGCCGGTGACGGCCGGGCTCAGCGACTTTGCTGGTCCGTGTCGGGGCAACGGCCCGGACACCACCGACCGGCGAAGGAACCGTCATGACCAGCACCGTGACCGGCACGACCCGCACCGCACTCGTCACCGGCGGCAGCCGCGGCATCGGCGCCGCGACGGCCCTGCGGCTCGCCCGGGAGGGCGTCGACGTGGCACTGACATACGTACAGGACGAGGCGGCCGCCCAGGAGGTCGTGGCGAGGATCCGCTCGTACGGCCGTCGGGGCATCGCCCTGCGCGTGGACTCGGCCGACCCCGAAGCGGTCCCGGCGGCCGTGACCGGCGCCGCGGAGGCGCTGGGACGGCTGGACATCCTGGTCAACAACGCGGGGATCGGCGTCCTCGGCCCCATCGGCACCCTCACCCCGGCCGATGTGGACCGGGTGCTCGCGGTGAATGTGCGGGCGGTGTTCCTGGCCTGCCGCGCGGCGGCGGGACTGATGGAGCACGGTGGCCGCATCGTCTCCATCGGTACGGCCCTGAGCCGGCACGCGGGCGGTCCCGGCTCCACCCTCTACGCGATGAGCAAGTCGGCGCTGGCAGGTCTCACCAAGCCGCTCGCCCGCGAGCTCGGCCCGCGCGGCATCACGGTCAATCTGGTGCAGCCGGGCCCGGTCGACACGGACCTCAACCCGGCCGACGGCCCCTTCGCCGCCGGCCAGCGTGCGGCGACCGCCCTGGACCGCTTCGGCACCACGGACGAAGTCGCGTCCCTCGTCGCCTACTTGGCCGGTGACGAGGCGGGCTACATCACCGGTACGGAGGTGGTGGTGGACGGCGGCCACGCGGCCTGACCGGGGCCGTGCCGGAAGAGGCGCGGGGGCCTCACCTCGGGCGCGGGGTGACCTCCGCCATCCGGGACCAACCCTCGCCCGGCACCTCCACGTTGATGATCTCCGGGGTCTCGGCGACCAGGTCCGCCATCAGGTCCATGGCCGCCGCGAAGTGCTCGGACCTCACGTGGGCGGCCCCGGCCTCGGGGGAGGCGAAGGCCTCCAGCAGGACGAACTGGTCGGGGTTCTCCACGCTGTACGACCACTCGAAGAACACATTGCCCGGCTCCTGCCGGGTGGCCAGGGTGAAGGGCTCGACGGCCGGAAGCCAGTTGTCCCGCTCTTCGCTGCGGACGGTGAATCTGACGGCGATGAAGATCATGCGTCCAGGGTCGCATATGCCCTGGACGCGGACTCATCGGGCACACCCGGATGGTGCCGGACGGACCGGGCACCGGCCCGTCCGGCACCCGGCTACCCGCCCAGCTCGCGGTGGCGGGCGGCCAGTCGTGCGGCGCCCTGCTCGGTGGGTGAGCCGAAGAGCCGGAGCCGGGAGATTCCGCCGTCCGGGAAGATGTCGATCCGGACGTGCGTGGCCCGGACCGCCTCCGGCAGGACGAAGCGGTGGTCGGTGTCGGGCTGCAGCCGGGTGCGGGGCAGCACCTCGGTCCACTCGCCGCTCTCGCCGTCGCGGGCGACGAGGCTCGCCCAGCCCGCCGAGTTGCCCTTCAGGTACGCGGTGTCGATCTCCACGGCGCGGATCATCGCCTGCTCGACGAGCCGGTAGCGGATCCAGTCGTTGCCCCTGTCGCGCCGGCGCCGGGTCTCCCAGCCGTCGTCCATCTTGCGGGACCGGCCGGGCTGGACGGTGTTGGTGGCCGGGGAGTAGAAGCGGTCGGAGGCGTCCTCCACCGTGCCACCGTTCTCCAGGGCGACCAGGTCGAAGGTGCCGAGGGCGGCCAGCCAGCCGGGGTCGGGGACGACCTCGCCGTACACCCGGAGGCGGGCTATCCCGCCGTCGGGGTGCTGGTTGACCCGCAGATGGGTGACGCGCCGCCCGTCCTCGACCACGAAGCCGTTGGCCGCGTGCCCGCCGACCGCCGTACGGGGGACGAGCGTCGTCCACTTCACCTCGGGCGCGAGCAGTTCCCCGGGCGAGGGGGAGCCGGGCACGCAGGCCGCCTCGACGGAGACCGCCTGCGGGTAGTTGCCGCGGAAGTGCGCGGTGTCGACGACGATGCCGCGTACGACTCCGGGCACCCCGAGCCGCACCAGCGCCCAGTCGTGGTCCTCGTCCGCGGGGTGCGGCACGTCCGCGCTCGCTCCCCGGCGGCGCCGGGTCTCCCAGCCGTCCATGACCTTGCCCTTGTGACCGAAGCGCTCGGGGTCGAACTCGGCGGGTTCCGGCCGGAGCAGGTTCTCGCGCTCGGCGAAGAACTCGTCGTTGGCGGCGATCACGCCCGCGCCGAGCCGCCGGTCGGCGAGGTCGACGAGGTCGGTGAAGGGGAAGTCGCAGGTGCGGTAGTCGGCGTACGGGTCGCCGCCGCCGTACGGGTTCGCGTCACCGGTGAAGCGGGCTGTCGCCGTCATGGTCAGTGGTTCCTTTCGAGGAGGCGGCCGGTGGGTTCGCCTACGGTGCCGTCGGCGGCTATCCGTACGCCGCGCAGCCAGGTCGACCTCACGACGCCGTGCAGGGTCTTGCCGGCATAGGCGGTGACCCGGTTGCGGTGGAAGAGTTCGGCGGGGTCGACGGTGAACGTGTCGTCCGGGGCGAGCACCGCGAAGTCCGCGTCCCGACCGGCCTCGATGGCGCCCTTGCGGGTCAGTCCGGCCAGTTCGGCGGGGGCGGCCGACATCCAGCGGGCGACGTCGTCCAGCGAGTGACCGCGTCTGCGGGCCTCGGTCCAGATGGCGGGCAGCCCCAGCTGGAGGGAGGAGATCCCGCCCCAGGCCGTGCCGAAGTCCGGCGTCTTGAGGTCGGTGGTGCACGGCGAGTGGTCGGAGACGATGCAGTCGATCGTCCCGTCGGCCAGCCCCTCCCACAGCGCGTCCTGGTTGGCCGCCTCGCGGATCGGCGGGCAGCACTTGAACTCCGTTGCGCCGTCCGGGACTTCCTCGGCGGTGAGGGTCAGGAAGTGCGGGCAGGACTCCACGGTGACCCGGACGCCCTCGCGCTTGGCGGCGGCGATCACCGGCAGCGCGTCACTGGAGGACAGGTGCAGGACGTGGACGCGGGCGTCCAGCCGCCTGGCGTGCGCGATCAGTCCCTCGATCGCGGTGTTCTCGGCGTCGCGCGGCCGGGAGGCGAGGAAGTCGGCGTACGCGGGCCCGCCGTGCTGCGGGGCGTCGGCCAGGTGGTGCGGGTCCTCGGCGTGCACGATCAGCAGCCCGCCGAAGCCGGTGATCTCCGCCATGGACCGGGCCAGCTGCTCCTGGTCGAGCTCCGGGAACTCCTCGACGCCGGAGGGCGACAGGAAGCACTTGAAGCCGAACACCCCGGCCTCGTACAGCGGGCGCAGGTCCTTGACGTTGGACGGGACGGCGCCGCCCCAGAAGCCGGTGTCCACGTGCGCCTTGGGCGCGGCCACCTGCCGCTTGACGCGCAGGTGCTCGACGGTGGTGGTCGGCGGGAGGGAGTTGAGCGGCATGTCGAGCAGGGTGGTGATGCCGCCGGCCGCCGCCGCCCGGGTGGCGGTGTGGAAGCCTTCCCACTCCGTGCGGCCCGGATCGTTCACATGGACATGGGTGTCGACGATCCCGGGCAGCAGGACGTCGTCACCGAAGTCCTCCAGCCGGGCCCCGGCCGGCACCTCGGCGTCGTACGGCAGGACGGCGTCGATTCTCCCGTCGGCGACGGCGACCGCCGCGGGGCGCGTCCCGTCCGGGGTGACCACACGCGTCGAGCGCAGTACCAGTCTCACGTCCGCACCGGACACCCGTGCTCCTCACTTCGGACTTTCGAACGCTGATGAATTCAACGAACTGTTGAAGGAGTCTTCACTCGGGATTCGAGCCCGTCAAGACCCCACCCTCCTCGCCGGACGGCCGTCGGGCCACCCCGGGGCCACAACTGGAGATTTCCACAAAGTAAAAGTCTCATTTCGGAGTGCGGAACGTAGTATGGGACCAGTGCCGGCCCGGAGATCCGCCCCGCCGACGGCCGACACCGGGACAAACGGGCTCTGACCGGCCAGGACGCCGTACCCCGAGCAGTGGGCCGATCGGGAACCGCCCGGTAGGCTGCTGGGTGCCTCGCCGGGCGGGGCACCAGCTCTTCCGCCTCGAAAGGACCGTTGACGTGCCGCCGTCCCACGCCAGCACATCCGACTCCAAGCCCGCCGCTCCCAGCGGTGGTGTGCAGTCCCTTGAGCGTGCCTTCGATCTGCTGGAGCGGATGGCGGACGCGGGGGGTGAGGTCGGACTGAGCGAACTCTCCGCGAGCAGCGGGCTGCCGCTGCCCACCATTCACCGCCTGATGCGCACGCTGGTGCTCTGCGGATACGTACGCCAGCAGCCCAACCGGCGCTACGCGCTGGGCCCCCGGCTGATCCGGCTCGGCGAGTCCGCGTCCCGGCTGCTGGGCACCTGGGCCCGCCCGTATCTCGCGCGGCTGGTCGAGGAGACCGGCGAGACCGCGAACATGGCACTGCTCGACGGCGACGAGATCGTGTACGTGGCGCAGGTGCCGTCCAAGCACTCGATGCGCATGTTCACCGAGGTCGGCCGCCGGGTGCTTCCCCACTCCACTGGGGTCGGCAAGGCGCTGCTGGCGCACACACCGCCGGAGGAGGTACGGGCGCTGCTGGCCCGGACCGGGATGCCGGCCGCCACCGAGAAGACGATCACCACCCCCGACGGCTTCCTCGAAGCGCTGGAGCAGGTCCGCCGGGTCGGCTACGCGGTCGACGACAACGAGCAGGAGATCGGGGTGCGCTGCCTGGCGGTCTCCGTACCGAACTCGCCCACCTCGGCCGCGATCTCGATCTCGGGCCCGGCGGGCCGGGTGACGGACGCGGCGACGGAGCGGATCGTGCCGATCCTCCAGCAGGCCGCCGAGGAACTCTCCGACGCGCTGGCGAGCAGCGGTTCCACCGGCTGAGACACGGGGAGGGGGTGGCCGGCGGCCACCCCCTCCCCATATGTCCCCCGCCTCTCAGACCGGTTCCGGCACCGTCAGGCGGCCGTCGTCCATCCGGACCGTGCGGTCCGCCCGGTCCAGATGGGCCAGGTCGTGGGTGACCAGCACCGTGGCCGTCGAGCGCTCCCGGGTCAGCGCGAGCAGCAGGTCCAGTACCGCCGCGCCCCGCTCGTGGTCGAGCGCGCTGGTCGGTTCGTCGACCAGCAGCACCGCCGGGTCGTTCATCAGGGCCCGCGCGATGTTGATCCGCTGCCGCTGCCCGCCCGACAGCTGGTGGGGCCTGCGTCCGGCCTGGTCCGCCAGGCCGACCGCGTCCAGCAGTTCCAGCGCCCGGCCGCGGGCCGCGCGCACGGCGCCGCCCGAGAGATGCGCCATCACCTGGAGCTGTTCGGCCGCCGTGAGCGACGGCAGCAGATTGGGCTGCTGGAAGACGATGCCGATGCGCTCGCGGCGCAGCCGTGCCTGCTGCTTGCGGCCGAGGCCGGCGGTCTCCGTGCCGGCGACGGTCACCCGGCCGCTGTCCGGGGTGACGAGGGTCGCGGCCACCGCGAGCAGACTGGACTTGCCGGAGCCGGACGGTCCCACGACCGCGGTGAGCGAGCCCGCAGGTACGTCCAGCGAGATCCGGTCGAGGGCGGTGAGCCGGCCGTCGCCGTCGGGGTAGGTGAGGCTGACGTCGGCGAGGGTGAGGGTCATCGGGCACTCCCGAGTGCGGTGAGCGGGTCGACGGCGGTGATCCGCCGGATGGACAGGGCCGCCCCGAGGGCACCGAGGACGATCATGACGGCCGCCGGGACCAGGACGGTCGCCGCGTCGAGGACGAACGGCACGGCCCCGCCGCTGATCAGGGCGCCGATGCCGGAGGCCAGCGCGGTGCCCGCGCCCGTCCCGACGGCGAGCATCACGACGGCCTGCCCGAGCGCGTCGCGCAGCAGGTACCGGGTGGAGGCGCCGAGCGCCTTGAGCACGGCGACATCGCCGCTGCGCTGGATCGTCCAGACGGTGAAGAAGGCGCCGATGACCAGGGCGGAGATGGCGAAGAGGAAGCCGCGCATCAGTTGGAGCGAGCCGTTCTCGGCCTGGTAGGAGCCGATGGCGGTGAGGGAGCCGTCCAGGGAGAGCGTGCTGGTGCCGGTCGCCCTGTCGCCCGCGGCGAGGTCGGCGCCGCCGGTGGTGGTCAGGGCGATCACCGTGGCGTGCCGGGCCCCGCTGTCGCCGTCGCCGCCGAACCGCTGCCAGTCGTCGAGCGAGGTCCACACGACCGGTGTGTGGCTGTACGAGGCGTCCCCGGCGACGGCCTCGACGGTGACCTCGGTGGCACCGAGCCGCAGCCGGTCACCGGCCCCCGCCGCCAGGTCGTCGGCGGCCTGCCGGGACAGCACCACCTTCCCGGCGCCGACCCGGGCTCCGCCGGTGGGCGCCAGGTCCCCGTCCGGCTCGATCCCGAACGCCGACACGGCGGCCGTGCGCTCCCCCCGGTCCGCGACGGCGTTGAGCGTGCGGATGCCGAGCGGCTCCGCGCCGCTCACCCCGGGCCGCTCCGCCCAGCTCCGCCAGGCGTCCTCCTTCACGACCGAGTCGGTGAAGGACACGGACCGGCCGTCGGGCGGGGCGGCGAACGCGAGGTGGTCGGCGTTCAGCCCGGTGACGGCCGAGGTGTTCTCCCGGGCCAGGCCGGCGGTGAGGCCGGACAACAGACCCACGAGCAGCGTGATCAGCACCACGACCGAGCCCATGAGCGCGAACCGGCCCTTGGCGAACCGGAGATCTCTCCATGCGACGAACATGCCTCCAGCCTCGGCTGCCGGGCGTCCGGAAACATCGCTCGGCGGTGGGGCCCGACATCAACCTTTCGATTGACCGGCCCCCGGCACCCCGCGTCTACGCTGGACGAATCATGGATTCCCGCGCCCATCCCCCGGTCGCCGCCGCGCTGCGGCTGTGTCTGCACGCGCTGCTGGTGGGACTGCTGGCACTGGCGGCGGTACGGGCCGTCGCCGACGGCACACATCCCAGGGCCGTCGTCGTGGTGAGCGCTGTGATGGCCGCCCTGTACGCGGCGGGCGCGCTCGCCCCCGCCGTACAGCCCCGCACCCGCGCGGGCGCGCTGTGGCTGGCGGCGCTGGGCGCCGCGTGGCTGGCGCTGCTCGTGCTGTCGCCGGAGGCCCTGTGGGTGGCCTTCCCGCTGTACTTCCTGCAACTGCACCTGCTGCCGGCCCGCTGGGCACTGCCCGCCGTCGCGGTCACCGCGGGCGCCGCGATCGCCAGCTTCGTGCTGCACGGCCAGGCCGTCACACCGGGCACCTTCATCGGTCCGCTGCTCGGGGCGGCGGTCGCGGTCGCGACGGTCCTCGGGTACGAGGCGCTGTTCCGGGAGAGCGAGCGGCGCCGGGAGCTCATCGAGGAGCTGATGTCGACCCGGGCGGAGCTGGCCGAGGCGGAACGCACCGCGGGGACGCTCGCCGAACGCGAGCGGCTGGCCCGCGAGATCCACGACACCCTCGCCCAGGGCCTGTCCAGCATCCAGTTGCTGCTGCGCGCCGCCGAGCGCACCCTGCCCGCCGACGCCCCCGCCACCCCGCACGTCCGCCGGGCCCGCGAGGCCGCCCAGGAGAACCTCGCCGAGGCCCGCCGCTTCGTCCGCGCCCTGTCGCCGCCGGACCTGGCGAACGGCTCCCTGGCGGCCGCTCTGGAACGCCTCTCGTCCCGCACCACGGGCCCCGGGCTCACGGTGCAGTTCGCGGTGAGCGGCACACCGGTGGAGCTGCCGACCCCGTACGAGGTGGCGCTGCTGCGCACCGCCCAGTCGGCGCTGGCCAACACGGTGCGGCACGCCGGGGCCGGGCGCGCGGAGATCACCCTCACCTTCATGGGCACCTCGGTGTCGCTGGACGTCGTCGACGACGGCCGCGGGTTCGACCCGGGCCGCGGCCCGGTCGTCGCGGACCAGGACACCGGGGGCTTCGGGCTGCCCGCGATGCGGGCGCGGGCCCGGTCCCTGGGCGGCACGCTCAGCGTCGAGTCCGCCCCCGGTCAGGGCACCGCCGTCGCCCTCACCCTTCCGCTCCCGATCCCCGACGGCCGGCCAGGACAGGACGCCGCATGACCACCCCCGCCGACACTCCCATCAGGCTGCTGCTCGCCGACGACCACCCGGTGGTACGGGCGGGGCTGCGCGCCGTGCTCGACTCCGAACCCGGTTTCCGGGTGGTCGCCGAGGCGGCCACGGCCGAGCGGGCCGTCTCGCTCGCCGCGACCGGGGGGTTCGACGTCGTCCTCATGGACCTCCAGTTCGGCGCGGGCATGCACGGATCGCAGGCCACGGCGGCGATCACCGCACAGCCGGGCGCGCCCCGCGTCCTGATCCTCACCACGTACGACTCGGACGCCGACATCCTGGCCGCCGTCGAGGCGGGTGCCGCCGGCTATCTGCTCAAGGACGCCCCGCCGGAGGAACTGGCGGCGGCGGTGCGCACGGCCGCGGCGGGACGGTCGGCGCTGGCGCCGGCCGTCGCGCACCGGCTGATGGACCGCATGCGCACTCCCGCGGAGGCCCTGACCAAGCGCGAACTGGAGGTGCTGCAACTGGTCGGCGAGGGGTTGTCGAACCTGCAGATCAGCAAGCGGCTCTTCCTCAGCCAGGCGACGGTGAAGTCCCATCTGGTGCACATCTACGCCAAGCTGGGCGTGGACTCACGCACCTCGGCGGTCGCGGCGGCCACGGCCCGCAGGCTCATCCGCCGCTGACCCCGTGCCCGGCCGCCGGGTCACCGGTCAGCCGCGCGGCGGCTCACCGAAGAGGTCGACGGCCACCCGTACGTCCCTGAGCGCGGACGCCAGGGCGCTCACGGAGCCGATCGCCCCGGCGATCAGCAGCAGTGAACGGCGCAGCCGTGGAATCTCGGGGACTCCGCTCGCCGCCATCGCGTCCAGCGCGGCCAGTTCGTCCTCGGCGATCCCGCGGTCCGGGAATTCGCGCGGATGCCCGGCCAGCTCGCGACGGAGCCGGGAGACGGCCGTACGCAGCTCCGTCACCCTCGGGTCCTCGCTGCCGGTCACCCGCGTCTGCCCCACGCTTCGCAACAAAGCACTCCCCCTCGCACATCCTTGTGCCAGTGTTCCGACCGGTCCCCACACCGTTGTTCAAGTGTCCGGGCGTGCGCGCAAGTTAACGCCATGAAAGCTGCCGAGCGCCACTCCGCGGACGGAATTCGGGGTGTCCCGTTTGGGTGATCCGTGTGGATCCCGGTGGACGGCTTTCCCGCCCGCGCCCGCGTCCGCCCGTCTGCGCGAAAGGTGTGCAAAGGGAGCGCGAGGGGGGCGAGGGGTGCACGTCCGGGGCGTGCCGGGGTATCCAGACGGCATGACTGCGACGACACCAACCCCGAAGGTCGCCGGGCTGCTGCTGGCCGCGGGCGGCGGCCGACGGCTCGGCGGACGACCCAAGGCACTGCTCGAACACCATGGCCGGCCACTGGTCGAGCACGCGGTGCGGGTGCTGCGGGACGGCGGCTGCGGCCCCGTCCATGTGGTGCTGGGCGCGGCGGCCGAGCGGGTAGGGGCCCGCGCCGATCTCACCGGCTGCTCGGTGAGCGTCAACCCCGAGTGGGCCGAGGGCATGGGCTCGTCGCTGCGGGCGGGGCTCGGGGCGCTGGCCGCCACGGGGGCGGACGCGGCGCTCGTCCTCCTCGTCGACCAGCCGGGGATCGGTGCGGACGCGGTGGCCCGGGTTCGTTCGGCGTACCGGTCCCGGTCGGGGATCGCGGCCGCCGCGTACGGCGGGGAGCGGGGCCATCCGGTGCTGTTCGGGGCGGATCTGTGGGTGGAGATCGCGGCGGGGGCGGTGGGCGACCAGGGCGCTCGGGCGTACCTGCGGACGCACCGCGATGCGATCACGCTCGTCGAGTGTTCCGATGTGGCTCAGGCGTACGACATCGACACGGTGGAGGACCTGAGGCACCTCCGGTGACCGGACTGGCACGCTGCGCCGCCACCGCCCCACTTCTGTCGACCCGGAGAATCTCGACATCAACAAACCATTGAACTTCCACCATGAGGAAACTACTATCCACTGGTCAGAAGCCCTATGCACCTCGGACGGCTTCCACGCCCGTATCCCGGAGCCCTGGCACGCCGTGCCATTCCAGGCGACCCGGCGGCCGTGGGACGCCACCCGCACCGCCCGCTGAAGGAGTGACAGCTCATGTCCGCACCAGCGCCGTCCCCGCTGGCCATCGTCGATGCCGAGCCCCTGCCCCGGCAGGACGAGGTCCTGACCGACGCGGCCCTCGCGTTCGTGGCCGAGCTGCACCGGCAGTTCACGCCGCGCCGTGACGAGCTGCTCGCCCGCCGCGGCGAGCGCCGCGCCGGGATCGCCCGCACCTCCACGCTGGACTTCCTGCCCGAGACGGCGGCGATCCGCGCGGACGACTCCTGGAAGGTCGCGCCGGCCCCGGCCGCGCTGAACGACCGCCGGGTGGAGATCACCGGTCCGACCGACCGCAAGATGACCATCAACGCCCTGAACTCGGGCGCGAAGGTCTGGCTCGCCGACTTCGAGGACGCCTCCGCCCCCACGTGGGAGAACGTCGTCCTCGGCCAGCTCAACCTGATCGACGCCTACACCCGCTCCATCGACTTCACCGACCCGAGGTCCGGCAAGTCGTACGCCCTGAAGCCCGCCGACGAGCTCGCCACCGTCGTCACCCGCCCCCGCGGCTGGCACCTGAACGAGCGTCACCTCCAGCTCGACGGCACCCCGGTGCCCGGCGCCCTGGTCGACTTCGGCCTCTACTTCTTCCACAACGCCCAGCGCCTGATCGACCTGGGCAAGGGCCCGTACTTCTACCTCCCGAAGACGGAGTCGCACCTGGAGGCCCGACTCTGGAACGACATCTTCGTCTTCGCCCAGGACTACGTCGGCATCCCGCAGGGCACGGTCCGCGCGACCGTCCTGATCGAGACGATCACCGCCGCGTACGAGATGGAGGAGATCCTCTACGAGCTCCGCGACCACGCCTCCGGGCTGAACGCGGGACGCTGGGACTACCTCTTCTCCATCGTCAAGAACTTCCGCGACGGCGGCTCCAAGTTCGTCCTGCCGGACCGCAACGCGGTGACGATGACCGCCCCGTTCATGCGCGCGTACACCGAACTCCTGGTCCGCACCTGCCACAAGCGCGGCGCGCACGCCATCGGCGGCATGGCCGCCTTCATCCCGTCCCGCCGCGACGCCGAGGTCAACAAGGTCGCGTTCGAGAAGGTCAAGGCCGACAAGGACCGCGAGGCGAACGACGGCTTCGACGGCTCCTGGGTCGCCCACCCGGACCTGGTCCCGATCGCCATGGCCTCCTTCGACGCGGTCCTCGGCGAGAAGCCGAACCAGAAGGAGCGCCTGCGCGAGGACGTCGCGGTGGCCGCCGGTGACCTGATCGCCATCGACACCCTGGACGCCAGGCCCACCTACGAGGGGCTGCGCAACGCCGTCGCGGTCGGCATCCGCTACATCGAGGCCTGGCTGCGCGGCATGGGCGCGGTCGCCATCTTCAATCTGATGGAGGACGCCGCCACCGCGGAGATCTCCCGCTCACAGATCTGGCAGTGGATCAACGCGGACGTGGTCTTCGAGAACGGCAAGCACGCCACGGCGGAGCTGGCCCGCGCGGTCGCCGCCGAGGAACTCGCCGCGATCCGCGCCGAGATCGGCGACGAGGCGTTCACCGCCGGCAAGTGGCAGCAGGCCCACGACCTCCTGCTCCAGGTCTCCCTGGACCAGGACTACGCGGACTTCCTGACGCTGCCGGCGTACGAGCAGCTGGACTGACGCCGCTTGCACACCGCCGCCCCCGGTGCCGCCGGCACCGGGGGCGGCGGTGTATCGCGGTGAGCTCGAAGCCGGGCGGACAGGGCTGGTCCGACGCATCGGCCACAGCCTGCTTCCCGTGCGCGTTCTCCCGACGGCGTCGGGCCCGCCGCAACGGGGCCGGAAACCTGCTGGGCGCGTCGGGACCGGACATCGTAGGGTGGCGCACCGCGGCGTGCGACGAGGGATCCGCTGGAGGAAGCATGCGCCTTACCGTCTCCGTCGAGGGCGGTGACTCCGGCGGCCTGCACCACCTTCGCCGCTGGCTGTCCGACGAGCCCGAGCTGAGGGGTCGGATCCGCGGGCGGACAGCGTCACCGTTACCGTCCGACGCCATGGGGCTGGGTGCGGAGGCCCTGCTCGCGGTGGTCGGGCCGGGTGGCGTGGCCGCGGTCTTCGCCGGCGCGCTCGTCGCGTGGGTGCAGAGCCGCCGGGGCGACCAGACCGTCACGATCACCCGGCCCGACGGGGCCACGGTCACCGTCTCCGCGACCCGTGTCAGAGGAATGACCGCGGAACAGAATGCCCGGTTGGCGAGAGAGCTGATCGCCTTCCTCGGCCCGGCGCCCGACCCGGTGCCGGTTCCGCCCGACGACGGCGAGCCGTCGCCGGAGGCCCCGCAGCAGTGACATCGCGAGGAGCCGGACTCGCCGCGGACGGTGCCCGTGCCGTCCTGATCGGTACTCACAGCCACGTGTCCGGTTCCCAACTGCATGATCTGCCCCCGGTCGCCACCACGCTCGACGACCTGGAGACCGCCCTGCGGGACGTTTGCGGGTTCGGCCCGGAGCAGGTGCATCGCGTCCCGGCCGGCGCGGACACCGAGGAGGTGATCGACGCGATCGAGCGCGTGGCGCGTGAGGCGACCGGCGTCGTGCTCCTCTACTACGTCGGACACGGACTGCTGGGTCCCCGCGACGAGTTGTACCTGGCGACCCGCGGCACCCGTTCCCACGAGGAGATCTCACGGGCGGTGCCGTACCGCACGGTGCAGGGTCTCCTGAGCGCGTGCGCGGGTGGCGGCATCGTCGTACTGGACTGCTGCTACTCCGGGCGGGCCGATGTTCCCGACGGCGGTGGTGTCCCTGCCCTGGAGCCGTTCGTCTCCGCACGGCCGGACGGCAGCCTGCTGCTCACCGCCACCTCTCGCTACGATCTGTCCTTCGCACCCGAGGAGCGGCGTCACACGTTGTTCAGCGGCCGGCTGCTGCGGCTGCTGACCGAGGGAGATCCGGCCGGTCCGCCCTGGCTGACGATGGACAGCCTGTACAGCGCGCTGGACCGCGCGTTCGCGGAGGGACCGATCCGGCCACGGCGTCAGAGCGAAGGTTCGCTGGGCTCACTGCGCATCGCCCGGAACCCGGCCTGTCGCGGAAGCGGCGACACGTCACACGGCGGAGGGGCCCGGCGGGACGATCCACCGGCCGACGTTCCGTGCCCCTACCCCGGCACGGAATACTTCGGCGCCGCCGACAGCCACCACTTCTTCGGGCGGGAAGCACTCGCCCGACGGCTGATCGACACCGTGTGCGCGGCCACGCCGGACGGCGCGGCACCCATGACCGTGGTCATCGGCGCCTCCGGGGTGGGCAAGTCCTCGCTGCTGAGAGCCGGACTGCTGGCCGGACTGGAGCAGCGGCACTCCTCGACGGCCCGGCCGCACGACCTGCCGTGGCCGGCGCTGCTGTTGTCCGCACCCGGGGAACACCCGCTCCGGGCGCTGGCGGAGTTGTGGGCGCGGGCCACCGGACGGGACTCGGACGACGTCCGCCGGGTGCTCGCCGAAGACGGTCGGCTGCCACCGCCGAAGTCCGGCCGGCCACGCTGCGGGCTGCTGGTGGTCGACCAGTTCGAGGAGGTGTTCACCCGCTGCACGGACCCCGCCGAGAGGGCCCGGTTCATCGAGGTGCTCGTTCTCGCCGGGCACGGGAGAGCGGACGGCGGCGAGGCGCGCGGGGAACGCGGCATGCGCGTGGTCCTCGGCCTGCGAGCCGACCACTACGGCAGTTGCCTCGCCCATGACGCGCTCGTCCCCGTTCTGGGGGAACGCCAGCTGCCGGTCCCTCCGATGACCGATGACGAGCTGCGCGCGGCGATCGAGGGCCCCGCCGGCGTCGCAGGACTGGATCTGGAGCAAGGACTGGCGGACCGGCTGATACAGGATCTGCGCTGGGGGCAGCTGTCGAGCGGTGCCGACGGCGCGAGCACCGCAGCCGTTGCGGACGCCGACGGCGGGCCCCCGGCCACGTCGCCCCTCGGCACCGCGACCGCCTCCGGCCCCGTGCCCGCCGTGCCCGTGCCCGTGCCCGTGCCCGTGTCCATGTCCGGACCCGACCTCGACACCGCGCTCCCCTTCCTCGCACACGCGCTGCGCGAGACATGGCGCAGGCGTAGCGGAGCCGTCCTGACGCTGGCCGGATATCAGGCCACCGGCGGCATCTGGCACTCCATCAGCACGACGACCGAGCGCCTGTATCAGGACCTCGATACGGCGGGCCAGGATGCGTTGCGCGAACTGCTGCTGCGGCTGGTTCATGTGCCGGCGTACGGCACCGGCGCCGCCGTACGGCGCAAGGTGGCCCCCGACGCGCTGCTGGACGGCTTCCCGTCGCGGCAACGGGACCTCACGGCGGCCATCCGTGACCGTCTCGCCGCGGCCCGGCTGATCAGCGTCGATCAGGACGGTGCTCAGCTCTCGCACGAGTCACTGCTGCGGTCGTGGTCCCGGCTGCGCCGATGGGTCGAGGAGGACCGCGGCGTCCTGGTCGCGCGTCAGCAGCTTTCCGAGATCGCGCGTGCCTGGGACGCTTCCGGTGGCGACCCGGGCTTCCACTACCGGGGCAGCCTGCTGGAAGCCGCCCGCGGGCTGATGCGTGAGGAACGGCTCAGGCACCGGCGGTTGCCCCGGCTGGACGAGAGGTTCGTGGCCGCGAGCAACGAGGCCGACCGTGCTGCACGAGCCCGTGAGGCGCGCCGCACTCTGCGCCTCAAACAGGCGCTCGGCGCAGCCGTGTTCGCTCTCGTCCTGGCGCTCGTCGGCGGCGTGCTCGCCTTCCAGCAGCAAGGCGTGGCGAAGGAACAGCGCAAATCCGCCACCCACCGGGCGCTCGTCGCCGAGGCTGTGTCCAGGCGTGCCGCCGACCCTCGGCTCGCGCTGAAGATCGCGATGGCGGCGCACGGGCTGCGGGCCACCGCGGAGACCCGCGCGGCGGTGTCGGACACACTGGTCCAGAGCCGACTCACCGGCAGCTCCGCCCATGACGAGAACGACCCGCTGCTGAGCCCCGACGGCAGACTGCAGGTGGCGGCGCAGGCGGACAGGACAGGGCTGGTGTTGCGCGGTATCGGCGACAGGGCCCGGAACACCCGGCTGGCCTCCTTCCGCCCCTGTCCCGGAATCGCGCGCAGGCCCGCCTTCGGCCGCGACTCCCGTACGCTCGCCGTGATCTGCGACAACGGCGCGGTGAGCCTGTGGGACATCACCCGGCCCACTCAGCCGCGTCCCGCTGGTTCCCTGAGGTCCCCGGACGCGTCGGGCAGACCCGGTGGGGTCGATTTCAGTCCCGACGGCACACTGCTCGCAGTCGGGAGCTACGCGCCGCCGGACGCATCGCAGGCGCACGGCTCGCTCGCCCTGTGGGACATCCGCGACCGAGCCCGGCCCAACTTGCTCAAGGTGCGCAGAAATGTCTACGACAGCACGTCGGTGCGCTTCGCCCCGGACGGCAGGACGCTCGTCAGCTCCACCGGCATCGTGTCCTTCCGGGACGAAGGGGTCGACAGTGATTCGCTCACCCACACATCGGGCGCGACGCTCTGGGACGTGTCCCGCTCGGCGGCCCTCCGCCGGCTGACCCGGCTCCCCCGCGTCGACGAGGACCCGGGCTTCAGCCGGGACGGCGCACTCCTGGTCACCAGGAGCCACAGGACCGTGCAGCTCTGGGATGTGAGGACCCCGGCGACCCCCAGAGAGCTGTCGAGCTGGACCGCCCACAAAGACCTTGTGACCGCGGTCGGGTTCAGCCCCGACCGCCGCACTCTGGCCACGGGAAGCGCTGACAGGACCATCGCCCTCTGGGACATCTCCGACCCCGCGCACCCCACCGAGTCCGCCCGGCTGAACGGGCACGACTCCACGGTGGAGACGCTGCGCTTCTCCGCGGACGGACGCTCGATCGTCTCCGCCGACCGGAACCGGATCGTGCAGTGGGACCCGGTGGGCGGTGGCCTGCCACGTGCCGTCGCCACGCTCGGCGGCAAGGCCTCCCTCACCTCCGCGGCCTTCACGCCGGACGGGCGGACGCTGGCCACCGCCGGATACGACCAGGCTGTCACGCTCTACGACATGAGCGTCCCCACCAGCCCGAGGCGTACGGCCGTCGCGGCGATGCCCGGGTTCGTCACCGACATCGCGATCAGCTCCGACGGACGGCTGCTCGTGGCGGGCGACCGGCTCGGCGACGTGCTGATCTGGGACATCAGGGACCGTGCCCGTCCGCGGAAGGTCACCGACCTCTCCCGCAACAGCGATCCCATCACGTCCGTGGATTTCGGCAAGGAAGGCGAGAGCGTGATCGTCAGTGGGGCGGAGACCTACTTCTCGCCGGGCTGGGCCACGATGTGGGACATCCAAGAGCGGGGACGCCCTCGTACGGTCGGCACGTTCAACGACGTCTCCACCGTTCACGCCGCGCACTTCGGCGCCAAGGGGACTCTCGTGGCGCTACCGGGGTTGAGGACGTTCCTGTGGCCTGCCGACGACTCCCACGAAGCGGTGGGACTCGAAGACAGCAACGGCAGTTCCGCCTTCGGTCCCGACGGCCGGACTCTGGCGACGGGCGGTTCGCAACGCGACATCGTCCTGTGGGACATCGAGAACCCGCGCCGCCCCAGAAAGACAGCGGAGATACCCAAGGGCGAGAGCAACTACGCCAAGTACGTCTTCCACCCTGCGGGAAATCTGGTCGCGGGCCTCGATGAGGCCGACGGCGTCACCTTGTGGAGCGTGGCCGACCCCACCCGTGTCCACCTGGCCGCCACGATGGCCCGTCAGGGGCAGCGAATGACCGACCTCGCGTTCCACCCCGACGGCAGGTATGCCGTCACGGTGAGCGGGGACGGCAACCCGCTCACCGTCTGGGACCTCGGCCGCCTTCCCGGTATCAGCGCGGATCTGATCAAGACCGCCTGCACCGTGGCCGGGGGCGGACTCACCAGGGAGGAATGGAAGCAGTACGTGCCCGGCCAGCCCTACCAGGACACCTGTGACGGGCACCTGGCCGATTGAGGCCTGCTCATTCAGCGACACGGCCCCGCACGGGAACGGACCGGGGTCAGGAGGTCGCCGCCGCCATGTCCGCCTTGACCGCCGACTCGTCGAGCGACGCGAGAACGGTCCCGGGCTCGCCGCCCTTCATCACCGCCTGGCCCACGTCGGTGCGGATGGCGCCCCGGACGGCGGGCCAGGAACGCATGTTGACCGGGGCGAACTGGGCGTTCGACAACTGCTCGATGAACGGGGAGAGCGGCTGTTCGGCGGGCTTCCCGGTCGCCGCGTCGGATGCGGAGTACGTCACCGGCAGCGCGGACTGGCTGCCGCCGTACGTCAGGGCGGACTTCCCGCTGTAGAGGAACGAGAGGAAGGCACCGCACTCCTTGCGGTGGTCGTTGCGCCGGAACGCCATCAGCCAGTCGCTGATCCCCACCGGAGGGGCGGCCCCGCCGCTCTTCTTGGGGAACGCGGCATGCGCATAAGGGAGTTTGGCCTGATCGGCCGCGCCCATCAGCATGGGGTGGCCGATCATCATGCCGATCTCGCCCCGCATGAACTGGGCGTACGCGTCGGTACGGTTGAGTTTCATGGGCTCGGCACCCGCCAGCCCCTCGGCGACCAGCTCGTCCCGCAGCCAGGTCAGGGCCTCGACGTTCTCCGGCTTCGCGAAGTCGTACTCCGCGAGCTCACTCGTGTAGCCGCCGCCGGCCGCGAGCATCCAGGACAGGGCCTCGTCCTCGGCCGCCTCGGGGCCGAGCTGGAGGCCGTACGGCGTCTTCACGCCGATCGCCTTCAACGCCTGCGCGGACACCCGCAATTCGTCCCACGAGGTGGGGGCACCGCTGATGCGCGCCCGCCGGAAGAGCTCCTTGTTGTAGAAGAGCCGGGGCGTGCTGGCCAGGAACGGAATGCCGTAGGTGGCGTCTCGGACCGTGCCCGCGTCGGTGAAGGACCGGATGAAGTCCGCCTGAGTGGCGATGTCGAACAGCTGGCTCATGTTGTAGAGGCGGCCGTCCTCGGCGTACGGCGCGAAGATGTTCGACTGCGCGATGTCGGGCGCCCTGCCCTCCTCGACCCGCTGGGCGAGCGTCTTGTCGATCTTGGTGTAGGAAACCCGCTCCAGCTCGATCCTGATCCCGGCGTGCTGCTTCTCGAATGCCGCGGCGACGGCGTCCCACTGGTCGCCGAGCGAAGCGCCGATGCTCTTGTCGTAACTGGCCACGAGCAGATGGAGCTTCACTTCCTTGCTCGCCGAACAGCCGGTGAGCCCCAGCGCGGCCGTGGTGCCGGCGAGGCCGGCCGTCTGAAGAAGGAACTGCCGCCGACGCACCGCTCTTGCCACCTCTTGCTAGCCCAACACATGCACTGGTGGCAGATTCTGCCACACAGGCAACCTATGCCTACCGATGCGTTCGGCCCACCGGGTCGGGGGATCGAGGGTCGAGGGGACGAGGCACAAGCCGGGGGGCACAAGTCGGGGGGCACAAGTCGGGGGGCATAACCTGATCCGCATGCAAGGTGGCTCATTGACGGAGCGGCGCAAGGCCGCGACCCGGCTGGATATCGCCCGCACGGCGGCGGCGCTCTTCGTGGAACACGGCCTGCGGACCACTCGCGCCGAGGACATCGCGCGTGCCGCGGGTGTCGCTCCGCGCACCTTCTACCGCTATTTCGCGACCAAGGAGGAGGCCATCGCCCCGCTGCTCGCCGCCGGGTCCCGGCAGTGGGTGGAGGCGGTCCGGGACGCCCCGGCCGGCCTCTCACTGCCGGATGCACTGCGGCACGCGGCGGCACGCGCACTGACTCCGCCCCCCGGTGACACGGCGGCTGCGGAGTCGCTGGAGTGGGTGCGGTCGCTGCTGAGAATGGCGACGCAGAGCCCGGCCCTCCAGTCGGTGTGGAACGACGCGTGCCACGACGCGGACGTCACCCTGGCCGGGGTCCTAGCGGCACGCGCCGGGCTCCCGGAGGGGGCCGGTTCACTGGACGTGCGGCTGACGGCGGGGGTGGCCGGCGCGGCGGTGCGGGCCGCGGTGGAGACCTGGGCGGCCGGCGACGCCCCGGCCGCCGGGCCACAGGGCCCGGCGGCACTGGCGCAGCAATGCCTGAGCTCGGCGGAGGGCGCGTTGAAGGGCGTCTGATCGCGGGTGCCGTACGGCTGATCGCGCGTCCCGTACGGCCCGGCCGATGAGCGGCCCGGTTCGCGAGCCCCGCCCGGTTCGCGAAGCCCGGCAGGGCTCCGCGAACCGGCGACCGGTCTGCCGCTGTAGCTACTTCAGACCGGTGTCCAGCGCGTTCATCAATGTGCCCTGTGACGTGTCACCGGACATTTCCCAGACCATCACCCCCAGCAGCCCCTTGGACTTCACGTAGTCGGTCTTCTTGCCGATGGACCAGGCGTCGTCGAAGGACCACCACTGGCTGCCGGTGTAGCCGTACGTGGACACCGACTGCTCGTCGTGATGGACCGTCATCGTCGGGTAGGCGCCGATGAGGTTCGAGTAGCCGCGGGTACCGGCCTCCTCCGCGAACTGGCCGGGGGCGGCACCGCCCGCCGTCTGCCATTCGCCGGCCGCCCCGCCGTCGGCCACGTTCTGCCAGCCCCGGCCGTAGAACGGGATGCCGAGGGTCAGTTTGCGGGGCTCGACGCCGGCGTCGGTGTAGGCCTTGATGGCGGCGTCGGCGCTGAAGTGGAAGTCGTAGGGGTCCTGGTCGTCCGTGTAGAGGTTGGCCTGGTGGCCGGTGCGGTCGGGTTCCCAGGAGTTGTCGCTGCCGGAGCCGTGGAAGTCGTATCCCTGGACGTTCGCCACGTCGAGGGAGTCGAAGACCCTGCCCAGGTCCCAGCCCTCACCGATCTTCTGCGGGTCGGCGGGGGTGAAGGCGGTGAGCAGGCGGTGTCCGCCGCCGAGGGCGTCCAACTGCTTGCGGAACTCGGCGAGCAGCAGGGTCAGGTTGCCCTTGTCGTCGGGCGAGTAGTGGTTGCCCGGGTGCCCGGTGCCCGTGCCCGGCCACTCCCAGTCGATGTCGAAGCCGTCGAAGATCCCGGCGGCGGTGCCGGGGCCGCCCGCGCCGTTGTACTCGGGCAGGTTGCCCTTGATGTACATGTCGATGCAGGAGGAGACGAACTTCTTGCGGGCCGCGTCGGTGGCCGCCACGTCGGAGAAGTACTTCGAGTACGTCCAGCCGCCGAGCGAGACCACGATCTTCAGGTCCGGGTGGAGTTTCTTCAGCTTCTTCAACTGGTTGAAGTTTCCGCGCAGTTTGCCCCAGCCGTCGTCGGCGACGCCGTCGACCGACTGGGCGGCGCTGAACGGGCGTCCGTAGTCGGCGTCGGCGTCACCGGCTCCGGTGCCCTGCTCGGGGTCCTGGGGGTCGGCGGTGGTGCCCTTGGTGACACCGTTCAGGCAGGTGAGGTTGGACGGATCGATGTTGGCGAAGGCGTAGTTGACGATGTCGAGCTTGCCCGCGGCTCCCGAGTCGTGGAGGTTCTTGACGAAGTACTGGCGGCCGTAGATGCCCCACTGGACGAAGTAGCCGACCTTGGCGTAGTTGCCCGCGCCGACGATGTCGTCGGTCTTCGCCGTGAGCACGTTGCCGGCCGGGGAGGCGTTGTCCGCCGCGTCACGTGCCCTGACGGTGAAGGTGTACGAGGTCGAGGGCGAGAGCCCGCCGATGGTGGCGGTGGTCGTGGTGCCCGGGACCGTGGTGGCCAGTACCCCGTCCCGGTAGATGTCGTACGCGGCGACGCGCTGGTTGTCCGTCGCCGCTGTCCAGGCCAGCGTGACGGACGAGGAGTCGGTCGCCGTGGCGTGCAGTGCGCCCGGCGCGGTGGGCGGGGAGGTGTCGGTGGCCGGGTCGACGGTGGTGACGGCCAGCGGCGCGCTCTCGGCGGAGGCGTTGCCCCGGGTGTCCTTGGCCCGGACGGTGAAGGAGTAGGCGGTGGCCGGGGTCAGTCCGGTGACCGTGGCGGAGGTCGCCGCGGTGGCCGATCCCACCACCTCGCCGCCCGCCAGGATGTCGTACGACGCCACCGGGAAGTCACCGGCCGTGGCCGCCGTCCAGGACAGTGACGCGGTACGGGCGGTGACATCGGTCTGCTTCAGCCCGCCGGGCGCACCCGGGGGCGCGTCCGCGGAACCGTCGCACTTGTCACCGTTGATCCGGCATCCGGCCGGCGCCGCGATCGGCCCGGTCGCGACGAACCAGAAGCTGTACGGCTCGCTGGTGCCGTGCGCGCCGACCGTACCGTTGTAGTGGGCGTTGACCGCGGTGACGTGGCTGCCCCGGGTGGTGACGGTGCCGTTGTACGAGGTGTCGATCGCGACCCCGGCCGGCAGGTCGAATTCCAGGCTCCATCCGGTCACGGCGGAGTCGGTGTCGTTGTGCAGTACGTAAGTCCCCTTCCACCACGACCCGTTGTCGGCCGAGGTGAAGGTGGCAGTCAGTTTGCCCGCCGCGTGCGCGGGTGCGGCCTGCAGGGACAGCAGCGCGAGGAGCAGTCCGAGAACGGCGAGGAGGGCGGTCGCCGTTCTCCGTCTGAGTGTCATGTGCTCGAACATGGGGTTCTCCCTTGAGGCAGGGACCGGTGAGGCGGTCCTGAGGGGGAGCGGGATGCTTGGTGCCATGGAGCACAGGGGAAACTAAGAGGTCTGGACCACTACGTCAATAGGTACAGACCAAAGACGTGGCGTCCGCCGCGATCCGGCGAGAGATCCGGCAGGCTCTCCGCCCGGACGCCGCTGGAGCACGGACACGCGGAGGACGCCGGGTTCGTACCGGAGCGGCACCGGATCCGGTCACCGGGCGGCACCGGCGCCCCGCGTACGAGCACCCGTCAGTCGCCGAGCACGACCGTGCGCTGCGCGGAGAAGTCGCCCCACTTCCCGTCGGGCAGCTTGGCGCGGAGCTTCATCGAGTAGCGGGTGCCGCGCGGGTCGGTGACGGTGAGGCGGTAGTGCGCCCGGCCCTTGGGCGGGGTGGCGCCCCAGACGATCGTGGTGGTCAGGCGGCCGTTGATGAAGAGCTGGTACGAGGGGATCGCACCGCCCGTCTCCGGCTGCTGCCAGTCCAGGTCGATGGCGTACTCCTTGTCCTGGACCCGGTTGCCGATCCGCAGGTCGGTGGGGGCGGTGCCGGCCGGCGCGCCCGGGGCGGAGGCGGTGGTGAGGTCGATGGCGTTGCTGTCCGGGGAGGAGGTGTCGGCGGCGTCGCGGGCGCGGACGGTGAAGGTGTAGACGGTGCCGGGGCGCAGGCCGGTCAGATGTGCGGTGGTCCGGGTGCCGGGCACGCTGTGGATCCGGGAGTCCTCCTGGTAGATGTCGTAGGAGGTGACACCGATGTCGTCCGTGGAGCCGCCCCAGGAGAGGTTCACCGCCCGGCCGCCGTCCACCGTTCCGCGCAGCTTCACCGGGCGGGTCGGCGGTTCGTGGTCGGCGGGGGTGGGAGCGGGCGTGGTGACGCGTGCGGCGGCGCTCGGTGCGGAGAGGTTGCCGGCGGCGTCGCGGGCGCGGACGGTGAAGGTGTACGCGGTCGACGCGGCCAGCCCGTCGACATCGATCATCACCTTTGCGGCCGGGACCGATTCGACCCGCTCGCCCTCGCGGTAGATCTCGTAGCCGGTGACCGCCGTGTCGTCGGAGGCCCGCGCCCACATGACGTGCACGGAGGTGGCGCTGCTCGCCTGCGCCGTCACACGGCCCGGCACCGTCGGCTTGCGGGTGTCGGCCTCGGGGGTGGAGTCGCAGGCGGTGAGCGCGGCGAGGAGCAGAGCGGCGGAGCAGGCCAACGCGGCGGTTGCGTGGGGGCGTTGCACGGTCGTGCCTTCCGTCCGGAAGCAATGGTCCAGACCTGTATCGCATGGCGCGGGGGTCGCCGACAAGGGGGTGGAGCGGAAGCTTCCGCAATGTGGCGATGTGTGCGGGGGGGGGCGGTGCCCACCGGTCGCATGCCGGGCGGTGCACGCCGGCCGGTCGCATGCCGGGCGGTCGCATGCCGGGCGGTCGCATGCCGGGCGGCGCACGTCAGTGTGTGCACGCCGGCCGGTGTCCGGTGTGCCGTACGGTCGGACGATGTTGTGCATACGAGGTGTTGTGCTGCCCGAGCGCGAGGAGCGCACGTTCTGGATCGACGGCGAGGTGCTCCGCGCCGGCAGTCCGCCGGGCGGGCCCGCCGGCCGGGACGCGGAGACGGTCGTCGACGGCGGCTGGCTGCTGCCCGGGCTCGTCGATGTGCACACGCACCCGGGGGCGCTGGGGCCGGACTCACCGTTCGACGAGGAGTTGCTGCGCAGGCAGTTGGGCGAGCACCGGGACGCCGGAGTGCTCGCGGTGCGCACCCCGGGCACCTCGCAGCGGATGCCCGCATGGGTGGCGGAGGACCCGGAGCTCCCGCATGTGACGTCGGCGGGACGTTGGCTGGCCACCCCCGGACGGTTCTTCCCCGGCCTCGGACGCGATGTGAGCGAGGCCGGTCTGGCACGGGCGGCCGTGGAGGAGGCGGCCGCCTCGGGCGGCTGGTGCAAGGTCATCGGTGACTGGGCCGCCGACGAACCGGCCGTGCCGCTGCCGCTGCTGACCTCGGTGGTGGGGGCGGTGCACGCGGCCGGCGGCAAGGTGGCGGTGCACTGCCAGACCGCCGAGGGCACCCGCAACGCCGTACTGGCGGGCGCCGACAGCCTGGAGCACGGCATGCATCTCGACCCGGCGCTGCTGGACCGGATGGCCGCACAGGGCACGGCGTTCGTGCCGACGCTGAGCGTGTTCGGTGCGCGGGAGGACGCGATGCGGGCGCGGGAGCCGAGCGTGCGCCGGGATCTGTGGCTGGCCGGCTGGGACACCATGCTCGGCAATGTGCGCGCGGCCCACGAGGCGAAGGTGACGGTGCTGGCCGGGACGGACTCCTTCCCGTGCGGGACGGTCGCGGGCGAGATGGAGTGGCTGGTACGGGCCGGCCTGCCGGCCCACGCGGCACTCGGCGCCGCGTCCTGGACCGCGCGGGCCTGGCTCGGACTGCCGGGTCTGGTGGACGGCGCACCCGCCGACGTCGTCGCGTACGCCACCGACCCGACACTCGACCCCGGCGCGCTGAACCACCCGAGCCGGATCGTGCTCCGTGGACGCGTCGTGCGATGAGCGATGAGTTCCGGGCACGTGAGGAGTCAGCACTGTATGGACACGCACCCGGAGAAAACAGCCACGATCGACCTGGAGCCCGCCGCACGGCAGATCGCCTCGCTGCTCGACGGCATCGACGAGCAGCAGCTGAACGATCCGACTCCCTGTCCCGACTACGCCGTGCGTGAGCTGCTCGCCCATCTGGTCGGGCTGGCCACGGCGTTCCGTGACGCGGCGCGCAAGGACTTCGGCCCGACGACCGACACCGCACCGGACGCGAGCGTTCCCGTCCTCGGTGACGACTGGCGCGAGGCACTGCCGCCGCTGCTGGACGAGCTGGTGACCGCCTGGCGCGAACCTGCCGCCCGGCAGGGGATGACCAGGGCGGGCAGCGTGGATCTGCCGGGCGAGGTGGCCCTGCTGGTCGCTCTGGACGAACTGGTGATCCACGGCTGGGACCTCGCCCGGTCGACCGGCCAGAAGTACGAGGGGGACGAGGCGAGCCTTCGCACCTCGCTGGCCGTGCTGACGCCCGGCGACGACAACCCCCGGCCGGAGAGCATCTTCGGCCCGCCGGTTCCGGTCCCGGCCGACGCTCCTCTCGTCGACAGGGCCGTCGCGATGAGCGGCCGCCGCCCGGACTGGGAGCCCGGCGACTGAGCCGGTACGCAGGGGGCGGGGCGCCGTACGGGGGCGCTGAGGGTGCGCTGGTACGGGGCGCGCCGGTCGGAGTGGCGCCCCCACCCGGGCTGCGCCCCTCGGAGAGGCGCCGCCCGGGGTGCGCCGCTCGGGATGCGCCGGCCGGATTCCGGGCGGCGTGGCCCGCGTGGGGCCGGTCAGACTCCGGCCAGTGTTCGTGCCGCCTCGCGTGCCTGCTCCCGCAGCCGTTCGTCGGCCGGGGCGATCCTCGTCTCCACGCCCGAGGCCCGCACCCGGCGGTCCCGCTCCGCCAGAGCGGTCAGACGCCGGTGATGGTCCGCGGTGAGGGCGGTGGAGCCCAGTACGACAAGGGCCTCCAGCGCCCTCACCGCGTCGGCGTCCCGCTCCGCGGCGTCCAGGAGCAGCCCGGCCGCGCGAGGTCCGTCGAGGGACTCGGGCGCAATCGCGTGCAGGGCGAGCACGGCCGACGGAATCTGCACCCGGTCGGTGAGCAGGCCCTCCAGCGCGGGGACCAGCGGCCGGGCCGCGGTGCCGATACCGGCCGCCGCACGCGCGGCACGGCCGAGCGTCCAGTGCGTCCAGGTCGGCTCCGCCTCCGCGAGCACACCGGCCAGCACCGGCACCGCGGCCTCCGGGTCGGCGGTGATCCGCCACAGGGCCGCGGCGATCTCGACATCGGCGTCCAGCTGCGGGGCGTTGCGGGCGCCCCCGGACTCACCGAGCACGGACCGCAGGGCGGGCACCAGGCCGGTCGCCTCCGGGCCCAGCTCCGCGGCGAGACGTGCGGCCTCCCGCACCGCGGGGCCGCCGGGGGTGAGACGGCCGGCGACGGCCGCCAGCAGCGGGCCCGTCTCCCCCGTCAGCTCGCGCACCGCCACCGCCGCGTCGAGCCGGCCCTCCTCCGGGCCGGTGCGTGCCGCCGCGGTCAGGAGCTCGGCGGTCGCCTCCCGGTGCTCCGGCGGGCAGATCGCGGCCAGCGCCTTCGGCACGACCTTCGGGGATCCGGGCAGCGCGGACCTCAGTTCGGGCAGGGCGGCCGATGCCCGGCTCCCCCACGCACCGAGCAGAAGTGCGAGCCGGACGGTCTCATCGGCATCGGGTCCGGCCGAACCCAGCCGGGTACGGACCGCGTCCAGCAGCGCCGAGTCGTACGGGAACGCGGAACCGGCCGTACCGTCGATCAGGAACCCGCACGCCGCACGGAGTGCCCGTGGGCGCCGCCCCAGGTCACGGGCGAGGAGCGGTGCGGCCAGGTCGGGGGCCACGGCGACGAGTGCCTCAAGGGCGCAGTCCGCCGGATCGCCCTCGCCCGCCGCGAGCCGGACCAGCACCGGAGCGGCCGCCGCGGCCCGGACGCCCAGCTTCGCGAGCAGCGAGTACGCCGCAGGCACGTCCGCCGGATCGGCCGTCATCGCCTCCACGGCACCGGACAGCCGCTCCGGCGCGCTTCGCGACAGCAGGCATGCCGTCTCCGCCGCCCACAGCGCCTCCTCCCGCACCTCGGGGTCCGCGTCGCGCAGGGCGGCGTCGAGCAGGGCGTACGTGGCTTCGCGGTCGGCGTCGGTGTCCCGGAGCAGCAGCTCCTCGACGACGTACTGAAACGGTTCGTTGCGCTCCAGGTCCAGCCGGTCCTCGACGAGGCCGTTCACCGGCAGGAGGGAGAGCATCGCCCCGTGGTGCGCGGGGCCCCACGGCAGTCCGCCGTCCACGCAGGCCAGCAGTGCCGCGATCCGTACCTCGCCCGGCTCGTCCGCACCGATGGCCGCGGTCGCCGCTCCGGCCGTGCCCGACGGGTCCAGATGCGCCATGGCGCCCAGGAGTTCGGCCCGTACCAGGGGGTCCGTCTCGGTCTTCCAGCACCGGTGGAGCACCGGCAGCACCTGCTCGGCCGCTCCGGTCATCGCGGCGGCCCACACCGCGGCGCGCCGCAGCCCCGGCGCCTCCGCGTCGACAATCGTGAGGATCAGCGCCAGCTCACCGACGACGGCCGCCCGGCAGGCGGCTTCGTCGCTGTCACCGCCGTCCGCCCCGCCTTCCGCTATCCCGCCGAGCAGCACCACCAGGTCCTCCGTGCGGCACCCGGCCCCGGCGAGCCGGGCGAGGTACGGAACGGCGCGGGCCGTGGCCCCGTAGACCGAGCCCTGGTGCAGGATGCTGCCGTACAGCTCGGAGACCGCCTCGGACGCGGCCTCCTCGCTCTCCCCTGCGAGCGCCCGCAGATGGCCGGGGACGTCCGCCGCGCTCCCGTAGGCGTGCTGGAGGTCCGCCCAGGGCTGGGCGTCGATGTCGGCGAGGAACGAGCGGAGGTCCATGCAGCGGATCCTGCCACCCGGCACTGACAACAGCCGTCGGCCGGCTCCCGGTTGCCCCGGACACCGCTCCCGCCGCCGGCTCGCCGCTTCGCCCCCGTACTCCGCTCCTCAGCTGGTGAAGAACTCCGTGATCTGCTCGGCGACCTGGTCGGGACGCACCTCGTGCACCCGGTGCCCGCCCCCGATCGTGATCAGCCGGCAGTCCGGGATCAGCGAGGCCATGTCCTGCAGTCGCCCCTGGGGCATGGTGGACTCCGGACCGCCCGCGATCATCAGCGTCGGCGCGACGATCTCGCCGAGACCGGCCGCCCACCCGGGGTCGGGGTCGGCCACCTCGGCCCTGATGGGAGCGACGACGGCCCGGTCGTAGTCCACCGGACCCTCCGGTTCGGCGGCCGGCCCCGGCTCGCTCGGGAACGGCGGCGGGGTCTCCACCAGTACCAGCCGCTCCACCCGGTCCGCGTGCTCCTGGGCGAGCAGGTGGGCGACGACGCCGCCCATGGAGTGGCCGACCAGCCCGACCCGGTCGAGCTCGCACTCGTCCAGAAAGCCGAGGACGTCGTCCCGCATCAGCTCGAAGGAGTACTCGTCCGGCCAGTCGCTCTCGCCGTGACCGCGCAGGTCCAGGGCGTACACCCGCCACTGTTCGCCGAGCAGGCCGGCCGCCGCCTCCCAGCTCGCGGCGGAGCCGCCGAGGCCGTGCAGCAGGACCACGGGCGAGCCGAAGGGGTCGCCCCAGGTCCGGTACGCGAGCCGTACGTCGCCGACATCCACTACAGACTGATCTTCCATACCCATGACGCTACAGGCGCACGGACGAAGATCGTTCCGCCGCCCCCGCGCCCGTCCCGGCCTGCCGGTGCGGGGCGGCTTTCTCCGGATCCGATGTCGTTCAAACCCGTGCTCGACGGGCGCGGGAAGCGTCCGCCCGGCACCTGCGCACGCCGGGGCGTAACCCGCATGACCTGCGCTTTCGCTCCTGCCCGACGTCCGGTCCGTAGCCGTGACCGGCCGGTGGGAGGCGGCGTTGTGCTGATGGACGGCTCACGCCCACGTGGGCCGGAATACGGAGGAGAGAGCCACATGATGAAGAAGATGATGCTGGCCGCGATGGTGCTGACCGCCGGACTCGGGCTGGCGGTGAGCCCCGCCGCCCAGGCCGCGCAGAGCCCCGCCGCCGTGCAGGCCGTGAAGGGGCCGGCCGCGGTCTGCACCGTCAACGACAACGGGGTCAACTTCCGCGGCGGACCGGGCACCGACTACCCGGTCCTGGGCACCGTGAACCGGGGCCAGAACCTCAACTACCGCGGCCAGCAGGGCAACTGGGTCATGGGCGACCTGTGGGGCGGTCCGACGGGCGTCTGGATCCACGTGGCCTACCTCAACTGCTGAGGCCGCCCCGGCGCCTCGGTCCACCCGCCGATCCGCATCTCGACGCCTCGGCCCACCCGCCGACCTGCGCCTCGGCACCCGTCCCGGCCCCGCATCGCGCCTTCCGCGCGGTGCGGGGCCGTCGGCCTTCCCGGAGAACTTCCGAACTCCCCGGCGCCGGAGGGGTGTACGGCCACCCCGCACTCTGATAGGAAAGCTTCCTAACAGACCGTCGGAACGAAGAACTCCCTTTGGAGGACTGGTGCACGCTCCCCCTAAGCGCGCCGCACGTCGCAACACCCGCCCCGTGCGCATCACGGTCATCGCGGTCGGACTGGCCCTCACGGCCATTCCCGTCACCGCCTACGCCGGTGGCCTCTCACACCAGGCGGCCCCCACGCCGGCAGCGGCGGCTCCGAGGGCCGCCGCCGCGACCGGGCTGGACGATCCGGCGAAGAAGGAGATCGCCATGCAACTGGTCTCCAGCGCCGAGAACTCCTCCCTCAACTGGAAGTCCCAGTACAAGTACATCGAGGACATCGACGACGACCGCGGCTACACCGCGGGCATCATCGGCTTCTGCTCCGGCACCGGCGACATGCTCGACCTCGTCGAGCTGTACACCGAACGCAAGCCGGACAACGTCCTCGCCAAGTACCTTCCCGCGCTGCGGAAGGTCAACGGCACCCCCTCACACAGCGGTCTCGACCCCAACTTCACCAAGGACTGGGTGAAGGCCGCCTCCGACTCCGCGTTCAAGAAGGCTCAGGACGACGAGCGGGACCGGGTCTACTTCAACCCGGCCGTCAAGCAGGGCAAGGCCGACGGCATCGGCACGCTGGGCCAGTTCGCGTACTACGACGCCATCGTCATGCACGGCGACGGCGGCGACAGCACCGGCTTCAGCTCCATCCGCAAGCGGGCCCTCTCGAAGGCGAAGCCGCCGTCCCAGGGCGGCAACGAGGTCACCTACCTCAACGCCTTCCTCGACGCCCGCGTCTGGGCGATGAAGCAGGAGGAGGCCCACGAGGACACCAGCCGGGTGGACACCGCCCAGCGGGTCTTCCTGAAGAAGGGCAACCTGAACCTGGACCCGCCGCTGGACTGGAAGGTGTACGGCGACAGCTTCCACATCGGCTGACGCACTCGCGCACCACGGCTGTGGCGCGTACGGCAGCACCCGCGAGGGTGGCCGTACGCGCCACGGCGCCCCGTCCGCCGGAACCGGCCGGTACCGGGCGGATCGGATCAGTGCGCGGCCACCGGGTCCACGGCTGCCGGACCCTGCTCCCGCTCCGACGGCTCCGGATCCGGATCCGGCTTCCCGCCGAGGTGGTTGAAGGCCAGGTTGAGAACGATCGCCACCACGCAACCGGTCGAGATGCCGGAGTCGAGCACCACCAGCAGGTCCTTCGGGAACGAGTGGTAGAACTCCGGCGCGGCGATCGGGATCAGGCCGATGCCCACGGCCGCGGCCACGATCAGCGCGTTCTCGCCCTTCTCCAGCGCGGCGGTCGCCAGGGTCTGGATGCCGCTCGCTGCGACCGAGCCGAAGAGCACGATGCCCGCGCCGCCGAGGACCGGCAGCGGTACGAGCGCGATGACGGACGCCGCGACGGGTACCAGCCCGAGCACGATCAGGATCCCGCCGCCGGCCGCCACCACGAAGCGGCTGCGGACCTTGGTCATCGCGACGAGCCCGATGTTCTGGGCGAAGGCACTGCACATGAAGCCGTTGAAGAGCGGGCTGACGGCACTGCCCAGGGTGTCGGCGCGCAGGCCGCCCTCGATGGTCCGCTCGTCCGCCGGCCTGCCGACGATCCTGCCGAGCGCGAGCATGTCCGCGGTGGACTCGGTCATGCAGACCAGCATCACGATGCTCATGGAGACGATCGCGGCGATCTCGAACTGCGGCGCCCCGAAGTGGAACGGCGTCGGGAAGCCGATCAGGTCGGCGTCCTTGATCGTGCCGAAGTCGGTGATGCCGACCGGGATCGCGATCAGGGTGCCGACGATCAGTCCGAGCAGGATGGCGATCTGCTGGAGGAAACCGCGCAGCAGTTTGCGCAGGGCCAGGACGATCACCAGGGTGACGGCGGCCATGATGATGTTGGTCGTCGAGCCGTAGTCCGCCGCCGTGGCGTTGCCGCCCTGGGACCAGTTGAAGGCGACCGGCAGCAGCGAGACACCGATCAGGGTGATCACGGTGCCGGTGACCACGGGCGGGAAGAAGCGGACCAGTTTGCAGAAGTACGGGGCCAGCAGGAAGCCCAGCAGGCTGGCGACGATGATCGCGCCGAAGATGACGGCGATGCCGTCGTGCCCGCGATCCTTGCCGATCGCCACCATCGGGGTGACCCCGGCGAACGAGACACCGTTGACGAACGGCAGCCGGGCGCCGATCCGCCAGAAACCGAGGGTCTGGAGCAGGGTGGCTATGCCCGCGGTGAACAGGCTCGCCCCCATCAGGAAGGCGGTCTCCTTGGCGGTGAGGCCCACGGCGGGCCCCACGATCATCGGCGGGGCCACCACGCCCGCGTACATCGCGGCCACGTGCTGGAGGCCGCTGGTGAACATCTTCAGTGGGGGGAGCGTCTCGTCGACCGGGTGCTTCCGGTCCGGTGAGGCCGGATCGGGGGCGGCGTCGAGATGCGGTTGTCCATCGGATCCTGCGACTGCGTCGTTGCGAAACCTGGGCTTTGCTGCCACGGCGGTTCCTCCGGTCGGGTACACGTCTGCGGTGACGTGGGTGTCAGGGAGGTGGTGCAAGTGGTGCGTTGGAGCAGGTGGGGCAGGTCGTGCAGCTGGTGCGGGCAGCTTTGGTCACCGGTGCGGGGGCGCGTGCGTCACAGGCACGCGCCCCCGCACCGGTTGCCATGGACCCCGCTCGGGTCCACGGCGGCCGGCCGAGGGCCGTCCCCCTCGGCCGGCCGGTATCGGGGGTGCCGCGGAGGGTCAGGCTCCGGCGGCGATCCGCGCGAGGCGGCGGGCCTCGTCACGGGTGGCGCGGGCGATGGCGTCCTCGTCCGCGGTGATCAGGTGGTCGTCCTCGACGACCGGCCTGCCGTCGACGAGGGAGAGCGTGACGGGGGCCGCCGCGCCGAAGACGAGCGCGGTGACCGGGTCGGCGATGGAGGCGTGGGCGAGGGTGTCGAGCTTCCAGAGCACCAGGTCGGCGAGCTTGCCGGGTTCCAGGGAGCCGATCTGGCCGGCGCGGCCGAGCACCTGGGCGCCGCCGTACGTTCCCAGACGCAGCGCCTGGCGCGCGTTCAGGGCCTTCTCGCGGTGGGCGCCGAGGCGGTTGATGAGCAGGGCGTTGCGCAGCTCGGTGTGGAGCTCGCCGGACTCGTTGGAGGCGGTGCCGTCGACGCCGAGGCCGACCGGGACGCCGGCCGCGAGCATGTCGGGGACCCGGGCGATGCCCGCGGCGAGCCGGGCGTTGGACGAGGGGCAGTGCGCCACGCCGGTTCCGGTGCGGGCGAAGGCGGCGATGTCGGAGTCGTTCATGTGGACGCAGTGCGCCATCCACACGTCCTCGCCGAGCCAGCCGGTGGACTCGAAGTAGTCGGTCGGCCCCATCCCGAACAGCTCGTGGCAGAACTTCTCCTCCTCCACGGTCTCCGAGCCGTGGGTGTGCATGCGCACTCCCTTGCGGCGGGCCAGTTCGGCGCCCTGGCGCAGCAGTTCGGTGGAGATGGAGAACGGGGAGCAGGGTGCGGCCGCGATCTGGGTCATCGCGTCGAACGAGGCGTCGTGGTACGCGTCGATGGTCGCCTCGGTGCCGGCCAGCGCGCCGTCGAGGGTCTCCACGGCGAAGTCCGGCGGCAGCCCGCCGTCCTTGACGCTGCGGTCCATGGACCCGCGGGCGAGGGTGAACCGTACGCCCATGTCACGGGCGGCCCCGATGATGGCGCCGGACAGGTCGCCGGCCCCCCGCGGGTAGACGTAGTGGTGGTCCATGGCGGTGGTGACGCCGCCGCGGGCCATCATGGCGAGCGAGCCCTGGGCGGCGGCGCGGACCATCGGCTCGTCGATGCGCGCCCAGGTGGGGTAGAGGGCGACCAGCCAGTCGAACAGGTTGTGGTCGGTGGCCAGGCCCCTGGTGATCCACTGGTAGAAGTGGTGGTGCGTGTTGATCAGGCCGGGGGTGACCAGGTGTCCGGTGCCGTCGATGCGGCGTACGACGTCCGCCAGGCCCTCAGGTGCCCGGCCGGCGCCGACCGATTCGATGCGGTTGCCCGCGACGACGACATGGCCCGAGGCGTACTCGGTGTCGTCGGCGTCGACCGTCGCGATCGAACAGTTCTCGATGACGATGCGTTCCACGTGCTCAGGGGCTGCCGATGCTGCCATGGTGCTTCCTTCTCTTTCCGGCGGTGTGGGCACGGCAGGACCCTAGGAGGATTTGAGTGCCACGGCCTGGCGGCCGTGGGTGCCGAGATGGTGGAAGAACAGGTTCAGCAGGACCGCGACGAGCGCTCCGGCGCTGATGCCGGAGCCCAGCACGGTCTGTGCCCAGGACGGGAATCCGGCGTAGAAGCCGGGCGCGGCGAGCGGGATGATGCCCGCGCCGAGTGCCACGGCGACCAGGATGATGTTGGAGCTGTCGTCGAGTCCGGCCTCGGAGAGGGTACGGATGCCGCTCACCGCGATCGAACCGAACAGTACGATGCCGGCGCCGCCGAGCACGGGCATCGGCACCGTGGAGACCACCGCGCCCAGCACCGGGAAGATGCCGAGGACCAGCAGTGCGCCGCCGGCCGCGGCGACGACGTAGCGGCTGCGGACCTTGGTCAGGGAGACGACTCCGACGTTCTGGGCGAAGGCGGAGGTGGGGAAGCCGCCGAAGACGGGGCCGAGGAGGGTGGCGATGCCGTCGGTGCGCAGGCCCCGGGTGATGGTCCTGCCGTCGGTCTCGCGGTCGCAGATCTCGCCGATGGCGAGCATTCCGGCGCTGGACTCCGTCATCAGGACGAGCGTCACCAGGCAGAGCGAGATGATCGCGGCGGGCTGGAACTCGGGGGCGCCGAACGCGAAGGGTGTGGGCAGTGCGGCGACGGGGGCCGAGCGGAGCGCTCCGAAGTCCGCCATGCCGAACGGGATGGCGGCCAGGGTTCCGGTCAACAGGCCGAGCAGCAGGGCCACTTGCTTGACGAAGCCGCGGCCGAAGCGCTGGATCAGCAGGATGACGAGGAGGGTGAAGGCGGCGAGTGCCAGGTACTTCATGTCTCCGAAGTCGGCGGCGGTCCTGTCGCCGCCCTGTGCCCAGGCGACCGGCACGGGCATCAGGGTCACCCCGATGAGGGTGATGACGACGCCGGTGACCAGGGGCGGGAAGAAGCGCAGGAGCCTGCCGAAGAACGGTCCGACGGCGAGGCAGAAGACACCGGCGACCATCACCGCGCCGTAGATGGCCGGGAGTTGGTCCCCCGTGGCGTTGGTCTCGGCGATGGCGAGCATCGGCGCGATGCCGGCCGAGGAGGCGGCGTTGACGAAGGGCAGCCGGTTGCCGACGAGGCCCCTGACCCCGAGGGTCTGCAGGAGGGTGGCCACACCGGCGATGAGCAGACTCGCGGCGATGAGCCGGGTCTGGCCCGCGATGTCGAGGCGGACGGCCTGGCCGATGATGAGCGGGGGCGTGACCACTCCCGCGTACATGGCGGCGATGTGCTGGAGCGCGGCGGGGACGAGCCGCGAGGGGTGGAGCTTCTGGTCGACCGGGTGGGCCTCGGGCCCTTCCGGCCGGGTGGAACACGGGCCTTCTGCCGGCCCTTTTGCAGGCGTTGCCATGGCTGGTTGTTCCCTCCGGTGTGGCGCGTCCCCGCCGACTGCGGGCGACGGGGACGCGCGCCCCGCGTCAGAGGTTGGTCATGTCGACCGGGATGTGCGGCTCGCAGCCGTCGCGCAGGATGGTGGCCTCGATCAGGCCGTAGGGGCGGTCGGCTGCGTAGTACACGGCGCCGTCCTTGGCTTCGTTCTCCAGCCCGAAGGCGGAGAGGTCCTGCCGGAAGTGGTGCTTGTTGGGGGCGGAGAAGCGGATCTCGTCGATCTCGCTGCGGCTGTTGATGACCCGCGAACCCATCTGGTACAGCGTCTGCTGGAGCGAGAGCGAGTACGTCTCCACGAACGCCTGGAGGATGTGCTTCCTGGCCTGTTCGTAGGACTTCTCCCACTGCGGCATGCGCTGCTCGTCAGAGGTCCAGTTGTGCCGCCACCACGTCGACAGGGACGTGGCGAGGATGCGGTCGTAGTCCTCCTGGAGCGTCGTGTACTTGTCCTTGACGTAGCCCCAGAACTCGGAGTTCGTGGAGTTCATCACGGTCAGGTCCTTGAGCCCGGACAGGACTTCGAACTTCGCCTCCCCGTCGTCTCCGGCGGAGTAGGTGATCTGCGCGAGGCGGGTCTCCTGACCCTTGCGTACGAAGGAGTGCTTGACCTCGTCGGCGCCGATGAACCTGGAGTTGCCGTCGGAGCCCGCGATGCGCTCCCAGGCGTACTCCTCGATACGGATGCGGGCGCGGTGGATCGAGGGCTGGCTGTCCACGAAGTGCCGGGCGAGGTGGATGCCGTACTGCTCGGCCGACTCGATGCCGTGTTCCTTGGCGAACGCGAAGCAGGTGTTCTTCGTGGTGTCCGTCGGAAGGCAGTTGGCGTTCGAACCGTTGTAGTGGACGTCTTCCAGGTCGCCGGAGAGGGCGACGGAGACGTTCAGGTCCTTGATGTGGTGGGTGTCGCCGTCCCTGGTGATCTTGACGACGCGGTTCTCTGCTTTGCCGTACTGGTTCTGGCCGAGAATCGTGGGCATGTCTGCTAGCTCCCTCGGTAAACGGAGTAGCCGAACGGGTTGAGCAGCAGCGGTACGTGGTAGTGCTCGCCCGGTACGACGGCGAAGGTGATCGCCACTTCCGGGAAGAAGGCACCGCTGTCCCTTACGCGGGGGGCGTCCTGCTGCGCCTCGGCTTGCTTCTTGGCTGCGAAGTACGCCTCGGTCTCGAAGTCGAGACGTACGTGGGTGGTGCCCTCCGGCAGCGCCGGCAGGTCCTTGCATCGCCCGTCCGCGTCGGTCGCGGACCCGCCGAGCGTCGCCCAGGGCGCGCCGCTGCCGCTGCGGGCGGCGAGCGTGACGGCGACGGCCGCGGCGGGGCGGCCGATGCTGGTGTCCAGGATGTGGGTGGACACCGATGCGGTGGTGTCGGTGCTCAAGACCGTCACTCTCCTTCGGTTACGAGACGGGTCAGCCGGATGCGGTTGATCCTGCCAAGCTCGGTGCGCACGATCCCGCGCTCCTGCTCGGGCGAGTTCCCGATCCGGGACTTCACCGCGTCGCGCATCTGCTCACCGGTGGCTCCGGTGGCACAGATCAGGAAGACATGTCCGAACCGCTCCTGGTAGGCCAGGTTCAGTTCGAGCATCTCGGCCTTGAGTTCCTCGGTGGCGCCGGCCATCCCGCGCTGTTCGCGGGAGGAGGCCGGGTCTCCGGGCTTCGGGCGGCCTATCGGCGGGTGACCGGCCATCGCGTCGGCCAGCTCCTCGGTGGTCAGTGCGGCCGTGATGGCGTCACTGGCACTCAGGAGGGCTTCGGCGGTGGCGTACGGGCGTCGGGAGAGGATCTCTCTTCCCCATGCCGCGCAGGCGCACACCTCGTGCAATGCGGTGGTGGCCTCGTCGTCCGCCAGGGTGTTGAACCGGGCGAGGCCCGGCGTGGAGCTCGAAGTCACGGGAGCCTCCGTGGCTGTTTTCGCTGTGCGTTTTCCGCTTCGCGTCGGTCGGGCTGCGGATAGCTAACGCCCTCCACAACACCACGTCAACACTTTGTTGAAATTACGCGAATGTAAAAAGCCGTCGCCCGGTACTCCGGACGACGGCTCTCCACGACCTGGCACGGCCTTCGCTCCCCTGGGGCCTCGTTTGGAACATGCCGGGCTCGCGTGCCCCGGTGCCGCGCCTCGCCGCGTTGTCGTCGGTTGCCATGGCTCCGCCATGTCGCCCTCCTCCGCCTTGCGATGCACGGCACCGGACCCCGCTCACTGATCCGGCCTGATCCAAACGAAAGACCCCAGCGCCTCAACTACTCGCCTTTGGCGGCATTTTCCCTGTTCAGGTAGTTGTAGACGGTGAAGCGGCTGACCCCCAGCGCGCCTGCCACCGTCTCCACGCCGTGCCGCACGGAGAAGGCACCACGTGCCTCCAGGGTCCGCACCACCGACTGCTTGGTGCGGCGGTCCAGCTCGGCGAGCGGCATGCCGTGCCGGCGTTCCATGGCGGCCAGGATGTGATCGAGCGACTCCGAGAGCTGGGGCAGCCGGACGGCTATGACGTCCTCGCCCTCCCAGGCCAGTACGACGTCGTCGGGCTCGGCCTGCTCGGGTCCGAGCAGCTCGGCACCCATGGCGTCGACGAGCGGTTTGACCGCGGTGACGAGCGGGTGGTCGGCCGGTTCGGTCACTGGGAGCCCTCCCCGACCACGTTCACCTGGAGGGACACCCGGGTGGCACCCGATGCCAGGGCGCGGCGCAGCAGCGAGTCCACCGCGGTGAGCACTTCGTCCGCGCCGCCCTCCGCCGTGTTGCCGAAGGGGCCGACGTCCACGGCGTCCAGGTCGGCCGACTGGATGACCTCGCGGGCCACGACCGCGTGGGCGGGCGCCTCGTCGAGATCGAAGGGCTCGGTGGTGAACTCCACTCTCAAGCGCACTGTGCCTCCCTCATGCGTTCGCCGCGTCGCTGTGAAGCCCGCGGCTCGCGCCCGACCCTAACGGACCCGCGCCGGGGCCGTGCGGAGATCGATCCGCGCTCGGTGACCGGCCGGGCGCACGCCCGCGTACGGCAGTACGCAGACGGCGACCGGGGCGGCGAAGGCCGCGCCCGTGCGGGTCAGACCGCCGTCGCCGGTGCCGACCCGGAAGACCGTCACCGTGCTGGACCTCTGGTTGGCCGCGAAGAGCAGTTTCCCGTCGGGCGAGAAGGCGATCTGCCGGGGGAAGTCGCCGCCGACGGGCACGGTGCCGAGCAGCCGGAGCGCGGCCCCGTCGTCCTCCACGGCGTAGCGGGTGAGGCTGTTGTGTCCCCGGTTGGCGAGGTAGGCGAACCGGCCGTCGCCGGTGACCAGGAACTGCGCGGGGTAGCTGGTGCCCGGCCCGGTCCCGGTGGGCTGCGGGGTGCCCGGCGAGAGGGTGCCGGTGGCCGGGTCGTAGCCGCAGACGACGGCGGTGTTGTCGACCTCGCAGGCCAGGTAGGCGTGGCGGCCGCCGGGGTGGAACGTGAGGTGCCGGGGTCCGGCGCCGGGACGCAGGGCCGCGTAGGAGACCTGGCCCAGGGTGCCGCGCCGCTCGTCGAGCCGGTACGTGTACACGGCGTCGTTGCCGAGGTCGACGGCGAGGACGTGGCCGCCGTCGGGGGTGGTGATGATCTGGTGGGCGTGCGGCCCGTCCTGGCCGGGGCCGGGCGGCGGGCTGTCGTGGGCGACCAGGTCGGTACGCTCCCCCAGCGATCCGTCCTCCCCGATGGGGTGCACCGCGACGCTGCCCGCGGTGTAGTTCGCGCTGAGCAGCCACTTTCCCGTGGGGTGGACGGACAGATGGGTGGGCCCGGCCCCGCCCGTGGCGCGGGTGCCCAGCACCCGGTACCCGCCGTCCGGCGACAGGGCCACGGCCGTCACACCGCCCTGTTCCTGTTCGTCGACCGCGTAGACGGTGCCGCCCGCGGGGTGCATGGCCAGGTACGAGGGGTCGGCGACACCCGCGATCACCGGTCCCGCGGTGATCGCCCCGGTGGTGGCGTCGTAGCCGGCCGTCCCGATTCCGGTGCCGCCGCCCTCGGCGGAGGTGTAGGTGCCGATCAGCAGGCGCGGAGCGGCGCGCGGACCGGCTTCGGCGGCGGGGTCCGGCGCGGGAAGCGGGGAGCGGGGCGGCGCGGGAGCCGCCGACAGGGCCGCGCCGGCGAGGAGCGCTCCGAGGACGGCGCGCCGGCTGGTGGCGTGGTTCATGCGAGGCACCTCGTGTGGGGGTCGGCTGCATCGGTCGCACCGGCAACCCTGGCGCGCCCCGGGCCCCCTCGGCAACCGGCGCAATTGGGGGCCCACCTTGCGCAACCCGCATGAAGCACCTGCCGAAAGACCTCGGCCCGAATTCCGGGCACCCCCTTGACAGCCTCCGCAGCTCCGAGGCAATCTTCCGTTACGTAGAAACTAACTTCCGCAATACGGAAGGAGCGCCGAACCCTCATGGGCTACCCGGACCAGCGCTTCGATGTGAACCTTTCGATCCTCTTCACGGAACTCCCGCTCCTGGAGCGTCCCGCGGCCGCCGCCGCGGCCGGCTTCACGGCGGTCGAGCTGTGGTGGCCCTGGATCGAGACCCCCACCCCTCCGCAGGCCGAGCTCGACGCCCTCAAGAAGGCGCTCGACGACGCCGGCACCCAGCTGGTGGGCCTGAACTTCTACGCCGGACAGCTCCCCGGCCCCGACCGCGGCGCGCTCTCCGTGCCCGGCACGGAGTCGGACCGCTTCCGCGCCAATATCGACGTGGCGGCAGGCTTCGCCGCCTCGGTCGGCTGCAAGGCGCTCAACGCGCTCTACGGCAACCGGGTCGACGGCGTGGACCCGGCGGTGCAGGACGAACTCGCCCTGGAGAACCTGGTGGTCGCCGCCCGTGCGGCCGACCGGATCGGGGCGGTACTCCTGATCGAGACCCTCAACGAGCCGGAGTCTCCGCGCTACCCCCTGGTGAGCGCACCGGCCGGGATCGAGGTCGTCGACCGGGTCAACGCGGCGACCGGCCTCGGCAACGCGAAGTTCCTGCTGGACCTGTACCACCTGTCGATGAACGGCGAGGACCTCAGCCGGGTCATCACCGCGTACGCCGCGAAGACCGGCCACGTCCAGATCGCCGACAACCCGGGGCGCGGCGCGCCCGGCACCGGCTCGCTCCCGCTGGAACAGCTCCTGGACGAGCTGACGAAGGCCGGTTACGACGGCTGGGTCGGCCTGGAGTACAAGCCCGGCGACCGCCCGAGCGCCGACTCCTTCGACTGGCTCCCGGCCACCGCGCGGGCCGCCCGCTGAGGGCGGCGGACTCCCCTCGTACACACGCTTATCGGAAGGCACCCTCATGAGCAACAACCTCCCCAAGGTTGCGTGGATCGGGCTCGGCATCATGGGCTCCCCCATGTCCGAGAACCTGATCAAGGCCGGGTACGACGTCACCGGTCACACCCTGGAGCAGGCGAAGATCGACCGGCTGGTCGCGGCCGGCGGCACCGGCGCCTCCTCGATCGCCGAGGCCGTCGAGGACGCGGACGTGGTCATCACGATGGTGCCCGCGTCGCCGCAGGTCGAGGCGGTCGCGTACGGCCCCGACGGCATCCTGGAGAACGCGAGGCGCGGCGCGCTGCTGATCGACATGTCCTCGATCACCCCGCAGACTTCCGTGGACCTCGCGAAGAACGCCGCCGAGAAGGGCATCCGGGTTCTGGACGCCCCCGTCTCCGGCGGTGAGGCCGGCGCCGTCGAGGCCGTGCTGTCCATCATGGCGGGCGGCGAGCAGGCCGACTTCGACGCGGCGAAGCCGCTGCTCGAAGCGCTGGGCAAGACCATCGTGCTGTGCGGTCCGCACGGCTCCGGCCAGACGGTGAAGGCCGCCAACCAGCTGATCGTCGCGGTGAACATCCAGGCGTGCGCCGAGGCCGTGGTCTTCCTGGAGAAGTCCGGGGTCGACCTCGCCGCCGCGCTGGACGTCCTGAACGGCGGCCTGGCCGGTTCGACCGTGCTGACCCGCAAGAAGGACAACTTCCTCAACCGGGACTTCGCCCCGGGCTTCCGGATCGACCTGCACCACAAGGACATGGGCATCGTCACGGACGCCGCCCGCAATGTCGGTGCCGCACTGCCCGTCGGCGGTGTGGTCGCCCAGCTCGTCGCCTCACTGCGCGCGCAAGGCGACGGCGGCCTGGACCACTCGGCCCTGCTGCGCTCGGTCGAGCGCCTGTCGGGGCAGCCCGTCCAGGGCTGACCGGACCGGCAACCCCAGAGACTTCCGGACGGCGTCGGCGCCGACACCTGTCCTGTCGCGCCCAGGCGTCGGCGCCGTCCGGAACACCAGCCAGCAAATTCAACAAACTGTTGACGTCGGGTTCGGGGCGTACTTACGCTCCTGGAGCCCCGAGCCGTCTCAGTTCAGCAGCTCCCGTACGGAAGGTCGCCCCGACACCATGACGCAGCGTGTGCTTACGACCGAGTCAGGCGCCCCGGTCGCCGACAACCAGAACTCCGCCACCGCCGGTGTCGGTGGCCCGATCCTCCTTCAGGACGGCCACCTGCTGGAGAAGCTGGCCCGCTTCAACCGGGAGCGCATCCCGGAGCGCGTGGTCCACGCCCGCGGCTCCGGCGCGTACGGCTACTTCGAGGTGACCGACGACGTCACCGGCTTCACCCGCGCCGACTTCCTCTCCGCCATCGGCAAGCGCACCGAGACGTTCATCCGCTTCTCCACCGTCGCCGACTCGCTGGGCGGCGCGGACGCGGTGCGCGACCCGCGCGGCTTCGCCCTCAAGTTCTATACGGACGAGGGAAATTACGACCTGGTCGGCAACAACACCCCGGTGTTCTTCATCAAGGACCCGATCAAGTTCCCCGACTTCATCCACTCGCAGAAGCGCGACCCGTTCACCGGCCGTCAGGAGCCGGACAACGTCTGGGACTTCTGGGCCCACGCGCCCGAGGCCACGCACCAGGTCACCTGGCTGATGGGCGACCGCGGCATCCCCGCCTCGTACCGTCACATGAACGGCTACGGCTCGCACACCTACCAGTGGACGAACGCCGAGGGCGAGGCCTTCTTCGTCAAATACCACTTCAAGACGAACCAGGGCGTGCGGTCCCTCTCCAGCGAGCAGGCCGCCGAACTCGCGGGCAAGGACGGCAGTTCGCACCAGACGGACCTGCTCCAGTCCATCGAGCGCGGGATGAACCCGTCCTGGACGCTGTACGTGCAGGTCATGCCGGCCGCCGAGGCCGCGGACTACCGCTTCAACCCGTTCGACCTCACCAAGGTGTGGCCGCACAGCGACCATCCGCTCCAGCGGGTCGGCCGCCTGGTCCTGGACCGCAACCCGGACAATGTCTTCGCCGAGGTCGAGCAGGCCGCGTTCTCGCCGAACAACTTCGTGCCCGGCATCGGCCCCTCGCCGGACAAGATGCTCCAGGGCCGACTGTTCGCCTACGCGGACGCGCACCGCTACCGGCTGGGCGTCAACCACACCCAGCTCCCGGTGAACGCGCCGCGCACCGCCGTCGTCGACAACTACGGCCGCGACGGGCTGCACGCCACCCGCAACGGCGCCCGCCACGACAAGAACTACGAGCCCAACTCGTACGCGGGCCCGGCGCAGACCGGCGCGGCGCTCTCCGCCCCGCTCGCGATCCACGGCTGGACCGGCACCCACGCGGCGCCCGCCCACACCAAGGACGACGACTTCTTCCAGGCGGGTGAGCTGTACCGGCTCATGTCCGAGGACGAGAAGGGCCGTCTGGTCGCGAACATCGCCGGAGGCCTGTCCCAGGTCACCCGCGACGACGTGATCGAGAAGAACCTCGCCCACTTCCACGCCGCCGACGCCGAGTACGGCAGGCGCGTGGAGGAGGCGGTCCGCGCGCTGCGCGAGGACTGAGCCTCCCACCGGGCCCTGCTCGTGCCGCGCACCCGGATGAGGGGTGCCGCGCGGCGTGGGCAGGACGAGGTCGCGGCGGTTGTGCGATGCCAGTGCGGTGGTGAGGGCCGGGTGCCTCCTCGTCCTCTGACCTGAAGAGGACGAACCCTCCCGGCCCGATCGCCGCCGCCGCGACCCCTGTTCCGTTGTGTCGTGTTGTTTGCGTTGTGCTGTTTGTTGTGTTTCCCGCGCAAGGGCGCGGAGTACGGATACGGTCCCGTACTCCGCGCCCTTCTTCATGTGTGCGCGCAGGCGGTGCACCGTTCCCCGGCCCCCGCGTCGCGGCGTCACCGTGTACCGGCGTCACCGTGTACCGGGGAACGGCTGTGGCCCCCGCCCCCGGAGTCGGGGCGGGGGCCACGGGCCGCCGGCGGGTCGTCAGGACGCGGCGAGCGGCCGGATTGCCGTCGGCGCGTGGCCCGGGTCCGTGGCCACGTCTTCGAACTCGTTGACCGAGGCGATGTCCGTACCGCTCATCGCGATGTTCGTCACGCGCTCCAGGATCGCCTCGACGACCACCGGCACCCGGAACTCCGCCGCCAGCTTCTTGGCCTCCTCGAAGGCCGGGAGGAGGGCGTCCGGCTCGGTGACCCGGATGGCCTTGCAGCCCAGGCCCTCGACGACCTTGACGTGGTCGACGCCGTAGACGCCGAGCTCCGGCGAGTTGAGGTTCTCGAACTCCAGGTTGACCTGGAAGTCGATGTCGAAGTTGCGCTGCGCCTGGCGGATCAGCCCCAGGTAGGAGTTGTTCACCAGGACGTGGACGTACGGGATGCGGTGCTGTGCGCCGACGGCCAGCTCCTCCAGCATGAACTGGAAGTCGTAGTCGCCGGAGAGCGCGACGACGGAGCCGCCCGGGTCGGCCGTGGCGACGCCCAGCGCGGCCGGGATGGTCCAGCCGAGCGGCCCCGCCTGGCCGCAGTTGATCCAGTGGCGCGGCCGGTAGACGTGCAGCATCTGCGCGCCGGCGATCTGGGAGAGGCCGATGGTGGTGACGTAGCGGGTCTCGGGGCCGAACGCCCGGTTCATCTCCTCGTACACCCGCTGGGGCTTCAGGGGCACGTTGTCGAAGTGCGTGCGGCGCTGGAGGGTGGCCCTGCGCTCCTGGGTGGAGGCGGCCCACCGCGAGCGGTCCTTGAGCTTTCCGGCCGCCTTCAGTTCGCGCGCCACCTCGACGAACAGCTCCAGCGCCGCCCCGGCGTCGGAGGCGATGCCGAGGTCGGGGGCGAAGATCTTGCCGAGCTGGGTGGGCTCGATGTCGACGTGGACGAACTTCCGCCCCTCGGTGTAGACGTCCAGCCTGCCGGTGTGGCGGTTGGCCCAGCGGTTGCCGATGCCGAGGACGAAGTCGGACTCCAGGAAGTTCGCGTTGCCGTAGCGGTGCGAGGTCTGGAGGCCGACCATGCCGGCGTTCAGCTCGTGGTCGTCGGGGACGATGCCCCAGCCCATCAGGGTCGGGACGACCGGGACGCCGGTCAGCTCGGCGAACTCGACGAGGAGTTCCGCCGCGTCGGCGTTGATGATGCCGCCGCCCGCGACGATCAGCGGACGCTCGGAGGCGTTCAGCATCTCGATCGCGCGCTCGATCTGCTTGCGGGTCGCCGCGGGCTTGTGCACCGGCAGCGGCTCGTACAGATCGGGGTCGAACTCGATCTCGGTGAGCTGCACGTCGATCGGCAGGTCGATGAGGACCGGGCCGGGGCGGCCGGTGCGCATCAGGTGGAAGGCACGCTGGAAGACGCCGGGGACCTGGGCGGCTTCCAGGACAGTGGTGGCGGCCTTGGTGACGGGCGCCGCGATCGAGGCGATGTCGACCGCCTGGAAGTCCTCCTTGTGGAGCACCGCGGTCGGGGCCTGGCCGGTGATGCAGAGGATCGGGATCGAGTCGGCGATCGCGGAGTACAGGCCGGTGATCATGTCCGTACCGGCCGGTCCCGACGTGCCGATGCAGACGCCGATGTTGCCCGGGCGCGCCCGGGTGTATCCCTCCGCCATGTGGGAGGCGCCCTCGACGTGGCGGGCCAGCGTGTGATGGACCCCGCCGGAGGCCTTGAGGGCCGCGTAGAAGGGGTTGATCGCCGCGCCCGGCACACCGAACGCGTTGCTGACGCCTTCGCGCTTGAGGATCTCAACTGCCGCTCGGGCAGCGGTCATTCGAGGCATTGAGTGCTCCTGCTCGGACCTGGTGGAGTCGGGCTCTGTCGCGCCACCTGAGAGCGCCAATTCCGCATTACGGAAACTTGATTCTGCTATACGAAAGTCAATCTAAAGCGCGCTCCGGCGGCCGTCAAGAGAGGCCGCACCCGGCCGCCGATGTGCGCGTCCCCCCGCGAAGTACGCCAAGTCCCTCCCCAGGACGTCGCTCTTGGTGGACGATGGAGTCCGGAGCGGAGCCGGCCCGTCACGGCCGGTGCGTACGTGTTTCGGTGCGCACGTGTTTCGGTGCGCATGTGTTTCGGTGCGCCTGGAGAGCGACCGTCGGCAGAGAACGCCGGGGCGCACCCGGGGCCGGAGGGAGAACATGGTGGAGTCGGTGCCGGTACGTTGCCCGGCCTGCCGCCGCGACCACACGTACAGCCCGCCGGCCTACCCCTGCCCGTGCGGCGCGCCGACCGCCCCGCCCCTGCTCCCCGGTGCCCCGGCCGTGCCCATCACCCACCGCACCTGGAACGACGACTGGGTGACGGTGCGCTGTCCCTCCTGCGGGCGCCGGGACCAATGGCCGCAGCCGGAGCTGTGCTGCCCGTGCGGGACGGTGCTGCGCGTGCCGGTCCGGCCGGTGACGGCGCCGGACGACGAGCCCGGGCCGGCCGGCCCCTCGCACATCCCGCTGCCACGCACCGCCCCGGCGCCCCGGCCCGCGTTCCGTGCCGTCGCCATCCACGGCGCGGACGACGCCCTGGCGACCGCGGCCCGGTATCTGAGGTGGCTGGGCTACCGCGACGTGGTGCGGTCCCCGAAGACCTCCCCCGCACGGATCGACCTGCGGGCCACCGGGCTGATCGCCCAGGTCGACACGGTCGCCCGCCCGACCGGCCTGCGCGATGTCGAGTGCCTCTGGCTGAACGCGCTCAGCGCGTCGCTCGCCTGCGTCTTCTTCTCCGTCCCGGGGTACGCGGCGGACGCCTCGGCGCGCGCCGAGAGCCTGGGCATGCCGCTCTTCGTGATGGACCCGGCGGGAACCCCGCAACCGGTCAACAGCCCGGCCGACGAGCTGCTCAGCACCGGGGCCTGAGACGCCATACTGGCGGCATGCGCATCCGTACCGCCCGCAGCACCGACCTCCCGCTGCTCCAGGACATCGAACGTGCCGCCGGCGAACCGTTCCGCACCCTCGGCATGACCGCCATCGCGGACGACGACCCTCCGGCCCTCGGGCTGCTGGACGACTACCGCAGGGCCGGCCGCGCCTGGGTGGCCACGGACCCGGACGACCGCCCGGTCGGCTATCTGATCGCCGACCCGGTCGACGGGGCGGCCCACATCGAGCAGGTCTCCGTGCACCCGTCCGCCGCACGGCGCGGCCTGGGCAGCGCGCTCATCGACCGTCTCGCCGGGTGGGCGGGCGAGCGCGGTCTGGGCGCGCTCACGCTCACGACCTTCTCCCACGTCCCCTGGAACGCGCCGTACTACGCCCGCCTCGGCTTCCGCGCCCTTGACGACGGCGAACTCACCGACGGGCTGCGGAAGATCAGGGCGCAGGAGGCCGAACACGGCCTGGATCACTGGCCACGGGTCTGCATGCGGCGCGAGATCCCGTACTCCGGACACCTCCGGCAGCTCACCGGAACCGACCGGCAACAGTGAGTGCAATCGGTCACGTTCGGGCCAGGGGGCCACAAATGTTCGGCCCGCTGTCAGTGGCGGGGCTTAAAGTGGTGCGCATGGCTTTAACTCCACGGAACACACCTGACGACCGGCCGCGCACGACCCGGCCGGCGCCCCCGTCCGCCGCCCGGGCGAACGAGGCGATACGGGCATTCGTGGACGCGCGCGCCGGGCAGGACTGGTCCTCCGTGGAGTCCGCCGCCTACGAGGTGCTGCTGATCGAGTGGGCGGCCGCGACCCGGGGCGGCACCGGCGACATCATCGAGGCCGCCTGACCGCGCCCGGGGCGCTCCGTCCCTACTGCCCGTAGCCCTCCCGCAGTTCGATCTTCCGGACCTTCCCGCTCACCGTCATCGGGAAGTCCTCCAGGATCCGCAGCCGCCGCGGGACCTTGTAGTGCGCCAGTTGCTCACGGCAGTAGTCCGTCACCTCGTCCAGGGTCGGCGGATCCGCCGGGCTCCTCGGGATCACGCAGGCCAGGATCTCCTCGCCGTAGGTGTCGTCCGGTACGCCCACCACCTGCACATCCGCGATCTTCGGGTGACCGTAGAGGAATTCCTCGATCTCCCGCGGATACACGTTCTCCCCACCGCGGATGATCATGTCCTTGATCCGGCCGACGATCTGTACGTAGCCGTCCTCGCGCATCACCGCGAGGTCGCCGGTGTGCATCCAGCGGCCGGCGTCGATGGCCTCCGCGGTCCGCTCGGGCTGTTCCCAGTAGCCGAGCATCACGCTGTAGCCACGGGTGCACAGTTCACCGGCCGTGCCGCGCTCCACCGTCACCCCGGTCACCGGGTCGACGACCTTGACCTCGATGTGCGGCATCACCCGGCCGACGGTGCCGGTGCGGCGCTCCAGGTCGTCGTCGCGGCGGGTCTGGGTGGAGACCGGTGAGGTCTCCGTCATGCCGTAGCAGATGGACACCTCGTCCATGTGCATCTCGGCGACGACCCGCTTCATCACCTCGACCGGGCAGGGGGATCCGGCCATGATCCCGGTGCGCAGCGAGGAGAGGTCGTACGAGGCGAAGTCCGGCAGGTTCAGCTCGGCGATGAACATGGTGGGGACGCCGTAGAGCGAGGTGCAGCGCTCCTGCTGTACGGCGGTGAGCACGGCGGCGGCCTCGAAGGCGGGGGCCGGGATCACGATGCAGGCGCCGTGCGAGGTGGTGCCGAGGTTCCCCATGACCATGCCGAAGCAGTGGTAGAAGGGGACCGGCAGGCAGACCCGGTCCGCTTCCGTGTAACCGACCAGTTCACCCACGAAATAGCCGTTGTTGAGGATGTTGTGGTGGGAGAGGGTGGCGCCCTTGGGGAAGCCGGTGGTGCCCGAGGTGTACTGGATGTTGATCGGGTCGTCGCAGGACAACTCCGCCTCACGGGCGGCGAGTTGCTCCATCGTCACGGATCCGGCGGTGGCCAGCAGTTCGTCCCAGGACGGGTCGCCGATGTAGTGCACGGCGCGCAGCGCGGGACAGTCGGCGCGGACCTGGCCGACCAGGGCGCGGTAGTCGCTGGTGCGGTGCGAGAGCGAGGAGACCAGGAGCGAGATCCCGGCCTGCTTCAGCACGTACTCCAGCTCGTGCGCCCGGTACGCCGGGTTGATGTTGACCATGACGGCGCCGATGCAGGCGGTGGCGTACTGGACCAGCACCCACTCCGGGCAGTTGACCGCCCAGATCCCGACCCGGTCCCCCTTGGCCACCCCGGACGCCATCAGGGCCCGGGCCAGTTCGTCGACGGCGGCACCGAATTCGGTGTACGTCCAGCGCCGGCCGGACGCGACGTCCACGAGTGCCTCGCGGTCGCCGAACGTCTCGACGGCGCGGTCCAGATTGCGGCCTATGGTGTCGCCGAGGAGCGCCGTGGTGCCGGTGCCGTGCGCGTAGGAGAGCTCGCTCATCGCAGATCACCCTCGTCGTACTCGGTTCCGGTGCCCTTGGCGGTGCGCTCGCGGAGCTCGATGCGGCGGATCTTGCCGGAGACGGTCTTGGGCAGTTCGGCGAATTCCAGCTTGCGGATCCGCTTGTACGGGGCGAGGACCGAGCGCGAGTGCTCGAACAGCGCCTTCGCGGTCTCCGGGCCGGGCTCCCAGCCCTCCGCGAGCACGACGTACGCCTTGGGGACGGAGAGTCGGACCGGGTCGGGGGCGGGAACGACCGCCGCCTCGGCGACCGCCTCGTGCTCCAGCAGTGCGCTCTCCAGCTCGAACGGCGAGATCTTGTAGTCGGAGGCCTTGAACACGTCGTCGGCGCGGCCGACATAGGTGATGTAGCCGTCCGCGTCGCGCGAGCCGATGTCGCCGGTGCGGTAGTAGCCGCCCGCCATGGCCTCGGCCGTGCGGTCCGGGTCGCCGTGGTAGCCGGTCATCAGGCCCACCGGCCGGCCGGACAGGTCCAGGGAGATCTCGCCCTCGGCCGCGCCGGGCTCGCCCGTGACCGGGTCCAGCAGCTCGACCTTGAAGCCGGGGCTGGGCCGCCCCATCGAACCGGCCTTCAGCAGCTGGCCCGGGGAGTTGGCGACCTGGACGGCGGTCTCGGTCTGGCCGAACCCGTCGCGGATGGTGACGCCCCAGGTGCGCCGCACCGTCTCGATGACCTCCGGGTTCAGCGGCTCGCCGGCCGCGACGACCTCGCGCGGCGGGGTCTTCAGCTGGGAGAGGTCGGCCTGGATCAGCATCCGCCAGACGGTGGGCGGGGCGCAGAAGCTGGTGACGCCCGAGCGGTCCATCTCGGCCATCAGCCGGCCCGCGTCGAAGCGGGTGTAGTTGAAGATGAAGACGGTCGCCTCGGCGCTCCAGGGCGCGAAGAGGTTCGACCAGGCGTGCTTGGCCCAGCCGGGCGAGGAGATGTTGAGGTGGACGTCCCCGGGCTTGAGGCCGATCCAGTACATCGTCGCCAAGTGGCCCACGGGGTAGGAGACATGGGTGTGCTCGACAAGCTTCGGGCTGGCGGTCGTGCCGGAGGTGAAGTAGAGCATCAGCGGCTCGTCGGCGTCGGTCTCCCGGTCCGCCCCGAAGGTCTCCGGCTGCTCGTCGGCGCCGGCGTACGCGAGCCAGCCGGGCACCTCCGCGCCGACCGCGATCCGGGTGTAGTCGCCGGGCACCTCCTCGAACTTCGCGGTGTCGGCGTCCCGGACCAGGACGTGGCGGACCCGGCCGCGCTCCACCCGGTCGCGCAGGTCGACCGGGCCCAGGAGCGGGGTGGCGGGGATGACGACGGCGCGCAGCTTCATCGCGGCGAGGGCCGTCTCCCACAACTCGACCTGGTTGCCGAGCATGACGAGGATCCGGTCCCCGGCGCGCACGCCCTGGGCGCGCAGCCAGTTCGCGGCCCGGTTGGAGCGGGCGGACATCCGGGCGAAGGACACCTCGGTGCGTCCACCGTCCTCCTCGACGATGTGCAGGGCGGTGCGGTCGTTGTTCTCGGCGATGGCGTCGAACCAGTCGAGAGCCCAGTTGAAGTGGTCGCTCCTGGGCCAGCTGAAGCCCTCGTAGGCCGCGTGGTAGTCCTCGCGGTGCTCCAGCAGGAAGTCCCGGGCGGCCCGGAACGTTTCCGTCGCACTGGTTGCCGACATGTGCCCTCCTCATTGCGGACCGGACCGGTCACTTAACATCATGTAAACAGTGACCCAGGTCTCACCACCCCCGAACGGGGGTGCAGCGAGGGGTGGCCGAGCCCCCGGAGCCGGGCAGGGAGGCGTCAGCGTGCCGGAATCCGTCGATGCGGTCGAGATGCAGACGGCGCTGCTGCGGCTGCGCCGGACCAGTGGCCTGCCGGTGGCCTTCGGCGGACTGCTCGCCGACGCCCGTCATGCCCGGATCGCCGAGCTGAACGGGGCGCATACCAGCGCGCTGCGCGGGCTCGTCATCTCGGCGGGAAGCGGGCTCGGCGGCAAGGCGATCGCGCTGTCCCGGCCGTGCGCGGTGACCGACTACCACTCCTCGCGCCACATCAGCCACGAGTACGACCTGGCGGTCGCGGCGGAGGGTCTGCGCTCGGTGGTGGCGGTGCCCGTGGTGGTGCGGCGCAAGGTGCGCGGTGTGCTGTACGGGGCGCTGCGCGAGCCGATCACGCTCGGGGACCGCACGTTCGACGCGGCGGTCGCCGCCGCCCGCGACGTGGAGCAGGCCCTGGTGGTACGGGACGAGGTGCAGCAGCTGCTGTCCGTGACCCGGGAGCAGGTCACGGATCCCAGGGCCGCCCCGGAGGCGTGGGAGGACGTCCGCGAGGCCCACCGCGAGCTGCGGGCCCTGGTCCCGAAGGTCGTCGACCCGGCCCTGCGCGACGAGCTGCTCACGGTGTGCGGGCTCCTCGCCTCGGCGGCCGGGGCCCGCGCCCCCGGCGCCCTCGCGGTCCAGCTGGCCCCCCGCGAGCTGGATGTGCTGGCCTGCGTGGCGGCGGGGGCGACGAACGGGGTGGCGGCCGAGCGGCTCGGGCTGCGGCCGGAGACGGTGAAGGGCTATCTGCGTTCGGCGATGCGCAAGCTGGGGGCGCACACCCGGCTGGAGGCGGTGGTGGCGGCCCGGCGCGCGGGGCTGCTGCCGTAGCCCCGCCCGGTTCACTCCCCGAAGTCGACGAACGTCCCGAACCGGATGTCGTACCCGTCGGCGCCGCCCGCCGGGGGCGCCATGACGGAGAGCGTCCGGGCCGCCTCCTCCGTGACCGCGTCCCGCTCGGCCCGGCCCGGACTGCCGAGCGGCTGCACGGTGAGGACGGCCCGGCCGGGCCCGTCGCCCAGCCGCCAGACCGCCGCGAGGAACCCGTCGACGAGCACCGTCCCGTACGACTGGTTGCCGTTCCCGTTGCGCCCCCGGTAGCGCGGCGGGATCACCCGGGTGCGGTCCGCGTGACCGAGGAGCACATTGTCGAACTCGGGCAGGAAGCGCGGCGGGGCCGGGGTGTCCTCGTCCGGGCGCGGGGCGTCCGGCAGGTCGAAGAGCTCGACCCCGTTCTCGTCCCGGAAGGTGACGAGCCGCGGCCGCAGCCGCTCGAAGACTTCCCGCAGCCGGGTCAGCCCGGCCCAGGCCTGCATGTCCCGCACCGAGGCCGGCCCGAAGGCGCCGAGGTAGCGCAACACCGCGGCATCGGGCGCGGCGGCCGGCTGCGACGGGGCGCCGAGCCAGTGCTCGGCGGTGGTCAGCGCGACCGCGCCGCTGCGCCCCCACACCCCGCGAGGGGTCACCTGGACCAGCGGCAGCAGACAGCGGGCGGCCACGCCCAGGGACTGCGGGTCCGCGTCGGGCCACTCGGTGAGCAGCGCCTCGCGGATCTCCTTGGGCGTACGTGGCCGCTCCTCGACGAGCTGCCTGCCGAGAGCCCTGAGCCGGTCCCGGTCCACTCCGAGGAGTCCCTTGCGGAAGGTGTTGAGTTCCCGGTCGCGGGCCGGCTGGACCAGGGGGCGCAGGGTGAGCGCGTCGGCGGCGGTGTGCAGATGGATGGTGGAGCGCAGGGTGACGATGCGGACCGCCTCGCGGGACTCCATCAGCCCGGCGAGTTCGGCCGGGTCGAAGCCTTCGAGGCGGGCGCAGAGCTGGTAGTAGGGCGGTTTGGTGTTCTGTGCCTGGAGGCCGACCAGGTGTTCCACGGCTTCCTTCGCGGACATCGCGGTGCGGCGCAGCAGCAGCTGGCGCTCCAGCGTGGCGCGGTTCAGCGCGCGCGGGGACAGCACGGCGGGAGTGGCGGCGTTCTTCCTGACGACCATGGGTGCACGCTACTCGGGCTTGCGGACAGCTCCGGTCCTCTTCGGGGATCGTCCTCCGGTCCGCGATCCCGCCATGCCGCCGTGCCGCAGGACCCGGGATCGGCGGGCGCCCGCCCGCATCATGGTCCGGTGATCAGTGTCCTGTTCGCCGTCCTCACCGCGCTCAGCAACGGCAGCGCCTCCGTGCTCCAGCGCCGTGCCGCCCGCACCGTCCCCGACAGTGAGGCGATGCGTCTGTCGCTGATCGCGCACCTGGTCCGCCAGCGGCTGTGGCTCGCCGGGATCGGCCTGGTGATCGTCGCGGCCGTCTGCCAGGCGGTGGCGCTGGCCACCGGGCCGATCGCCGTGGTCCAGCCGATCTTCGTGATCGAGCTGCCCGCCACGCTGCTGATGGCCGCGTTCGTCATGCGCGTCCGGCTGCCCCGGAGGGTCTGGTACGGGGTGGCGGCCGTGACGCTCGGGCTGGCCCTGGGCATGGCCTCGGCGGCCCCCGGCGGCGGCAGTACGCAGGTGAACGGGGCGGCCTGGGTCCCGGCGCTGATCCTGACCGGGCTCTTCGAGGCCGCGCTGATCGGCGCGGCCCTGGGCAGCCGGGGCAACACCCGGGGCGCGCTGCTCGGCCTCGCCGCCGCGTGCGGGTACGCCCTGACGGCGGCGCTCATGAAGGACGCGATGGCCCGGCTCGAAGGGGGCGGCGGGGCGGTGGCGCTCCTGACCTCCTGGCAGCTGTACGCCACGGCGGCGGCCGGGGTGGGAGCCCTTTTCCTCCTCCAGAACGCCCTCCAGGCGGGCACGCTGGTCGCCGTGCAGCCGATGCTGACCCTCGGGGACGCGCTGATCAGCGTGGTGTACGGGGTGACGCTGTTCGGCGAGGAGCTGCGCACCGGGTGGTGGGTGCTGCCTGAGCTGGTCGCGCTCGTCCTGATCACGGCGGGCTGTGTCGAGCTGGCCCGCTCCCCGCTGGCGGCCGGGAACGCGGCGCCGCCCAGGCCCCGGGTCAGATGAGCGGGCCGTGGGCGTCCCGGCCCGGGGGCGGCGGCGATTGCTCCCGACCGGGTCGCGCCGCCCGGCCGCTCGGGGCTATTCTCCGGTCGGGTCATGTGTGGCGTACGGGCAAGGGGCCCGGTTCTTTTCTGGGGGTCGGTGTGGTTTCTGGTCGCGTTGTGCGGTTCGACGGAGCTCGGGGCTACGGCTTCATCGCACCCGATCACGGAGGTGAGGACGTCTTCCTCCATGTGAACGACATGCTGATCCCCGAGTCCTACGTACACACGGGTACGGCGGTCGAGTTCGAGATCGAGGACGGGGACCGCGGTCTGAAGGCGTCCTCCGTCCGGCTCGCCGAGGGGCCCGACGGGAAGCCGCTGACTCCCCCGCGGCCCGTGGCCGTCACCGCCTCCGGGGCGCCCGACGACGACGCCCTGTGCGATGTGCTCAGCGCCGCCGAGTACACCAGGGACGTGACCGATGTGCTGCTGGAGTCCGCACCCTCGCTGACGGGTGCTCAGATCCTGCAGATCCGGCGCGGGTTGCTGCAGTTCGCCAAGAACCACGGCTGGACCGAGGGCTGACCGGCGCGGGGATTCAGCCGCTCGGCTCCCGCACCACCAGCGGGGTGCCGAGCACCTGGTGGCCGCCGCTGGCCAGCATGCGCACCTCGCCCTGGTCGCTGATCTCCGCGCGCACGATCCCGGTCTCGTCCTCGTAGACCGGGAAGCCGCCCGCCCCCGACTGTGCCGTGCGCCGGACGGTCACCGTGTCGTCCTCCACCGCGGACGCCTGAAATACCAACTGGTAGCTCTCCGGGTAATCCATGACCGTTCTCCGTTGCGGATGGGGCAGGGCATGTTGCGCCCGTATCCTCCATGGTCCCTCGGACCGGCCCTCGGCGCCCGAGCAGCGGCCCTCCCCGGCCGGAGACCGTTATCCTGAAGCCATACGGGCGGTTCGACAGCACTCGGGTGCATACCGCAGAAATAATCCCCTTTTCTCCCGAGTCGTGTGCACGGCATGCACGCCCGGGATCCCCTGATTCGGGAAGGGACAACGCCATGATGGATGCCGACAGGGGAGACGATGTCTACCAGCCCCAGCAGCCGGAGGCCTCGGACCTCTCCGAGCAGCTCGACGTCGAGGACACCCTTGACGACCGGCAGCTGACCGACGCGCTCGACGAGGGCTACTCCCCGCCCGAGCGGCCGTGGGCCGTGGAGGACCGGGGCACCACCGCCACCGAACAGCACGAGGGCGAGTCGCTGGACGGCCGTCTGGCCCGCGAACTGCCCGAGTCCTCCGACACCGTCGGCGACGGCCTGGGGGACCTTCCCGACGGCGACGGCGAGCTGTGGGACGCGGAGGTCGGCACGGTGCGCGCCGGCCGGCTCACCCGGCAGCTGGACATCGACGAGCCGGACACCATGGCGGGCGAGGACGTGGGGATCGACGGGGCCGCCGCGTCGGCGGAGGAAGCCGCCATGCACGTGGTGTCGGACGGCCGGATCTGAGGCGGCACCTCTCCCGCCCCGGCCGCGCGGACCATTACCCCGCAGGTAATCGACGCCCCGCGCGCCTTCGGACATCGTGTTCCTCACCAGCACGACAAGAGCCCGGCCGGGGGGCCGGGACACGAGGAGAGGCAGCACGATGACCGCATACGACGAGGCCGTCCAGCGCTACTTCGCCGCTTGGAACGCGGCCACCGACGAGGAGTTGGCGAAGGCCGTGGCGGCCGCCTTCACCGAGGACGCCACCTACACCGACCCGCTGGCCGATGTACGCGGCCACGAGGAGCTCGCGGCCACGATCGACGGCGCCCATCAGCAGTTCCCCGGCTTCGAGTTCCGGCTCGCCGGCACGCCGGACGGGCACCACGACATCGTGCGCTTCGGCTGGGAGCTGGTCTCCACCGCCGACGGCTCGGCGCCGGTCGCCGGTTCCGACGTGATCGCCCTCGCCGGTGACGGGCGCATCACCTCGGTCAGCGGCTTCCTCGACCGGGTGCCCGGCGCCTGAGCGTCAGGCCGGCTCGTCGAGGAACCTGCCGCCCTCCAGGAGGGTCTTGAGCGTCGAGAGGATCATGATCCAGCCGCCGCTCACGCCCTCCAGCATCCTGCTGTCGGGGCTGTCGAACCCGTCGTGGGTGAGGGTCAGTTTGATGCCCATCTCGGGTTCCTCGGCCGGCTCGATGTCGAAGGCGACCTTCGACCGCTCCCGCACCGCCCGGTCCCACTCCTCGTCCGAGGCGAAGTCGAACATCTGGCGGTGCATGGGCTGGAGGGTGTGCCAGGTGTACGCGAGCCGCTTGCCGGGGGCCGCTTCCAGGACCCGCTGACCGACCTCTTCGAACTCGCCGTCCGGGTCCATCTTCCAGCGGACCGGCGCCCCGGTCTCCCAGCTCGACTCGGGGCCGTAACCGCCCATGTAGATCTTGATCGATCCGGGGTCGGTCAGCGCCTGGTAGAGCTTCTCGGCGGTGGTCTGGATGTAGATGACGTAGACGAACTCGGGCTTGCCCATGACCGTTCCTTCCGGAGTCCCCCTCCCGGCCTCCACCGTAGGCAGCCCGGCACCGGCCCGTCGAACGGAGCGGCGCCCCGTGGGCCCGGACGGACTACGGGGTGTCGGCGAGGTCCCGGCCGGCCGGGGTGCGCGAGCCGCGTGCCTGCGCCGGGAGCGCGGCGAGACCGGGGGCCGGCTCCAGCGGACGGTCGGTGAAGAAGCGGGCCGCGAGGTCGGCGACGTCGTCCGGACGCTCCAGGACCACCCAGTGGTCGGACTCCCCGATCGTGACGAACCTGCTGTCCTCGATCGTCGCGGCGAAGGTGCGCTGCCGCTCCGGCGAGGTCACGGTGTCGTGCTCACCCGCGAAGACCAGGGCCGGTACACCGGTCAGCCCACCGGAGAAGTCCGGGCGGTGCCCCAGCGCCCGGTGCAGCGACAGTGCGGCGTGCGGGGAGTGGGTGAGGGCGTACAGGAACGAACGCCTCACATAGCGTCGCGCCAACTCGCCGCGGTGCACCTTGCGTTCGGGGTCCTGGCACATCAGCACCCCGGCGGCCAGTCCGGCCAGCCCCTCCAGGTCACCGGTCTCCAGCCGGTCGACGGCGCGGCCCCACCGGGCCCGCTGATCGTCGGTGATGTGGGCGGGCACTCCACCGAGCATCAGCCGGGCGATCCGGCCGGGATGCCGCTGTGCGCAGCCGAAGGCGATCGAGGTGCCGTAGGAGAACCCGAAGAGGTTGGCCCTCGGCACGTCCAGATCGTCGATGATCCCGGTGACGGCGGCGTGCAGGACGTCGTCACCCGCACCGGGCGGGAGCAGGTCCGCGTCGCCCATGCCGGGCAGGTCGGCGGTGACCACGGAGGTGAGCGGTCCGAGATGGTCGTCCATCTGCGGCCAGCCGTACATTCCCTGGAGCGCGCCGCCGAGGATGATGACCGGTTCGGTGCGCGGCGAGGGCTGTCTCAGGACCCGGTAGCCGTAGCGCAGCCCGTCCACCGTCAGGGTCCGGATGATCTCGTCGGCCATGGTGGTTCGCCTGCCTCTTGGGTTTCCGGGTCAGGCCCTGGTGAGAACGAGTGCGGCGTTGTGTCCGCCGAAACCGAGCGAGGTCTTGACGGCCGCGTCGAACGTTCCGGGCCGGGCCTCCTTGCTCACCACTTCGACGGGGATCGCGGGGTCCGGGGAGTCGAGGTTCGCGGTGGGCGGTACGAGCCGGTGCTCCAGCGCCAGTACGGTCAGTGCGGTCTCGATGCCGCCGGCGGCCCCCAGTGTGTGTCCGGTCATCGCCTTCGTCGAGGTGACCAGGGGGTGTTCGCCGAGGACCCGGCGCAGCATCGTTCCCTCGATGAGGTCGTTGGAGACGGTCGAGGTGCCGTGGGCGTTGACATGGCCGATGTCCCGGGCCGCGATCCGGGCGTCCGCGAGCGCGAAGCGCAGCGCCCGCTCGATGCCCAGGCCCTCGGGGTCCGGGGCGACCGCGGAGTGGGCGTCGCTGGAGGCGCCGTAGCCGGCGATGTGCGCGCGGACGGTGGCGCCGCGGGCCAGGGCGTGTTCCGGGCGCTCCAGCACCAGGAGCCCGGCACCCTCGCCGACGACGAAGCCGTCCCGGTGGATGTCGAAGGGGCGGCAGGCCGCCTCGGGGTCGTCGCGCCGGGTGGAGACGGCCTTGAGCTGGCAGGCGCTGGCGATCAGCAGCCGGGAGCAGACCGATTCGGCGCCGCCCGCGATGACGATGTCGCAGGCTCCGGTGCGGAGCATCTGATGGGCGGTGCCGATGGCGACGGTGCCGGAGGAGCAGGCCGTGGAGACTGCCTGGCTCGGGCCGAGGGCACCGAGGTCGGTGGCGACGCTGCTGGCCGCGCCGTTGACGACGGTGAGCGGGGCCAGCTTCGGGGAGACCCGGCGTGCGCCGCGTTCGGTGAGGGTGGTGTGCTGCTCGTCGTAGAAGGGCAGTCCGCCGTGGGCCGAGCCGATGACCACGGCGACCCGTCCGCCGTCCCAGACCGAGGGGTCGAGTCCGGCGTCGGCGACGGCCTCGCGGGCCGCGATGACGGCCAGTTGCGAGAAGCGGTCCATCAGCCGCGCGGTCGCCACCCCGAGCAGTGCCCGGGGGTCGAGGCCGGCGATGGTGTACATGAAGTCGCAGGGCAGGTCGTGGAGTTCGGGCCGGTGCGGCACCGACGGGGCGGTCGACGCCTCACAGACCGTGCGCCAGGTCGCTTCGGCCCCGACGCCCGCGGCGGTGACCATGCCGATGCCGGTGACGGCGGCGGCGAACGGCTCGGGGCGGTACGCGCGGCCCGTCACGCGGCTGCCTTGCGGTGCACCACGTCGACGAGCCTGCCGACGGTGTCCCGCGAGGTCAGCTCGATGTCGTCCAGGTCGACGCCCATCCGGTCCTCGATGATCAGCCGCAGTTCCTCCAACGCCAGTGAGTCGAGGCAGAGGTGACGGAGCGACACCTCGGGACGGATTTCGAGGGGATCGGTGCCGAAGTTCGCCACCAGCAAGGTGCTGATCTCTTCTGCCGTGCTCATGCGGCGCTCCTGCGTTCTCGTACGCGGTGACGCCCTGCCGCGTGAGGTGTGAGTGCCATCGGGGGACGCCGACTGGTCTCCGGAGGAACCATTTATACGCCTTCGCGAAGGTGAAGCCGATCCGCGTTCCCCCGTGCGGTGGGCTGCTGTCCAGGTGTGCGATTTCGGTGGTTCACGGCGACCGGCCGCGGGGGTCCGCGGCGGCCGTCACGATGGCGGGAGCGAACCCGGCGGGACGCCACCCTCGGCCCCCGCCGGCGGGCCTCCCGCGGCCGGTGCGCGGCCCGTACACTCCGCGATCATGACGATCGACACGACCCATGCCGACGGGCCCGCGCTCTTCCCGACGATGTCCACCATGCGCGCGATGCGCCGCCTGAAGCCGGAACCGGTGCCGGACGAGACGCTGGAGCAGCTCATACAGGCCGCCGTCTGGGGCCCCAGCGGCGGCAACATGCAGTGTTACGAGTATGTCGTGGTGACCGACCGTGAGGTGATGGCCCGTCTGGCGCCCCTGTGGAAGCGGTGCGTGGACGCCTACCTGGCGACGACCGGGAAGTACGCCCCGAAGGGCATGGACGACGCGGCGTACGGCCGGATGGTCGCCGCGATCGAGTACCAGCGCGACCACTTCGCCGATACTCCGGCGCTGATCGTGCCCTGCTACCGGTTCCCTGAGCCGCGCCTGGACGAGGAGGGGCTGCTGGCCTCCGCCCGGGCGCTCGGCCCGGCCGCGACCGAGCAGATGATGAACACGCAGACGCGCTTCCAGGCGCTCGCCGAGGGCTCGTGCGTCTATCCGGGCGTGCAGAACATCCTGCTCGCCGCGCGGGCCCTGGGGCTCGCGGCGAACATCACCATCTGGCACCTGATGCTGGAGCAGGAGTGGAAGGAGGCCCTCGGCATCCCCGAGGACATGCACACCTACGCCGCCGTTCCGGTCGGATGGCCGCAGGGCAACTTCGGTCCGGTGCGGCGCCGCCCGGTGGCCGACGTCATCCACCGCGACCGCTGGTAGGACGGACCCACCGCCGGTCCTGCCCTGCGACGGTCCATCCGTTCGCCGGGCAGGCCGCCGGGTGCCGCACCAACTCCGTTGGAGTGAACGGCAGTTGGACACGCCGGGCAAATGATTGTCATGCCCTGAACAGATGGTTACGCTGAGCGGGCTTCACGGCCCTCGGCCCACCCCACTCGGCCGGGGGCCGTCCTCCTTCCCCCCACCGAGCAGGAGCAGGTATGCCCAGCCGCGTCGCCGCCCACACAAAGGGCCGCGCATCCGTCCTGGCGGCCCTCACCGCCACCGTCCTGACCGTGACCGGCACGCCGGCCTTCGCCGCTGCGGACGACGGCCACCCGATGGACCGGGCGTTCGCCCTCGCCGCCGCGCGGTTCGACGTGCCGCGCGATCTGCTCGCCGCCGTCGGTTACGGCGAGACCCGGCTCGACGGTCACGCCGGGCGCCCCAGCCAGGCCAACGGCTTCGGTGTGATGCACCTGGTGAGCAACCCCTCGAACCGGACGCTGGAGCGGGCCGCCGCCCTCACCGGCAAGCCGCCGGCCGAGCTGCGCACCGACACCGGGGCCAACATCATGGGCGGCGCCGCGGTGCTGCGCGGCTACGCGGACAAGCTCGGCCTCGACGCCCGGGACCGCGACGACATCGACGCCTGGTACCCGGCCGTCGCCCGGTACGGCGGCGCGCGGGGCCCTGCCGCCGCCCTCTACGCCGACGCCGTCTACACCTTCCTGGCCTCCGGACTCGACGCGGTCGTCCCCGGCGGCGAGCGGATCTCGGTGACGAGCCGTCCGGTGTCCCCGCACAAGGGTGCGCTCGCCGCCTCCGGCGTACGCACCCAGAGCCCCGACTACCCGTCCGCGCTGTGGGTGCCCGCCGACCCGAACAACTTCGCGGCGGGCCGCTCGGCGAAGATCGACAAGGTGGTCGTGCACGTCACGCAGGGCTCGTACGCGGGCTCGATCAGCTGGTTCCAGAACCCGGCGGCGGAGGTGAGCGCCCACTACGTGGTGCGCTCCTCCGACGGCGAGATCACCCAGACGGTGCGCAACAGCGACACCGCCTACCACGCCAGGAGCGCCAACTCCTCGTCGCTCGGGATCGAGCACGAGGGGTTCATCGACGACCCGTCCTGGTTCACGGACACGATGTACCGCGCGTCCGCGGCCCTGACCAAGTCGCTGTGCGACCGCTACGGGATCCCCAAGGACCGGGCGCACATCATCGGGCACAGCGAGGCACCGGGCAACGACCACACCGACCCCGGGACCTACTGGGACTGGAACCGCTACATGGAGCTGGTGGGCGGAGCCGCCGGTGGCGGCCAGGGCACCGACCGGCTGAGCTTCACCTCGTACGCGACCCAGCAGAGCGGCTCGACGGGCGCCCAGGTCGAGGCGGTCCAGCAGCTGCTGAACGACCAGGGCTACTCCGCGGGGGCCGTGGACGGCAGCTTCGGGCCGGCCACGCAGACCGCGGTGACCGCGTACCAGGCGGCCCGCGGGCTGGACGCCGACGGTGTGGTGGGTGCCAGGACCTGGACCGCGCTGCTGTCGGCCGGCGCGACACCGAGCCTCCAGCAGGGCGCCTCGGGCGACGGGGTCAAGCGGCTCCAGCGCGCGCTGACCGCCGCGCTCGGCTCGACGGTGGGCGTCGACGGCAGCTTCGGTCCGGCGACCGTGACGGCGGTGCGCACCTATCAGACGGGCCGGGGACTGACGGCCGACGGCATGGTGGGTCCGGGCACCTGGACGGCGCTGCAGACGGGCCGCTGAGAACCGTCCGCGCAGGTGGGGCGGGGCGGTGCCGGTACGGTCCGCCCCGCCCCGCGCACGCCCCGGCCACCACCGCCCCGCCCCGCGCACACCCCGGCCACCACGACGGCCCCGCCCCGCCGGAGCCATGTCACGTTCGAGTAACCTGCCGGAAACCCTTGACGTTTCTCCTGGCGCGTTCTTAACCTCACTGCGTAGTTCGCATTCCTTGCAGTTCACGTGCTGCGGCGCTTTCCGCAGTGTTTTGACAGGCACAGACATAGACCACCTGTCGGTGGTTTCGTCATGCCTGTTTTTTTGTGCTCCCCGTGCCGCCGATGGGTCTTCCTCGAAGGCGGATTCATGGCACAACGTCCGAGCGTCAAAGGCGTCGCCGACGTCGTTGCGCTCATCGATGGGCTGGGAAAGATCACCGGCCGGGCGCAGGTCATCTGGTTTCTCGTGTTCGGCGGGCTGTTCCTCGATGCCTACTCGAACGCCGCGCTGAGCGCCGGTCTGGGGCCGATGACGTCCCAGATGGAGCTCACCAGCACGCAGGTCTCGATCCTCACGGCCACCGCTCCGGCCCTGGCGATCATCTTCAACCCGGTCGGCGGCTGGCTCGCCACCCGGATCGGCCGCGTTCCCCCGCTGCTCATCGCCAAGGTGTTCGCGATCGCGGGCGCCCTGCTGGCCGCCTTCGCCGGTGACTTCACCGTGGTCTGGCTCGGCCGGGTCCTGGTGGGTGTCGCCTACGGCATCGACTTCGCCGTCGCCATGGCGCTGCTGGCCGAGTACACGCCCGCGAAGCTGGGCGGCCGGCTGAACCTGTGGCAGGCGGTCTGGTACGTCGCCACCACCAGCAACCTCGCGCTCGCCCTGCTCTTCTTCAACCTGGACGTCGGCGCGGACATCTGGCGCTGGTCGGTCGGCTCGGCCGCGGTCGTCGCCGTCGCGCTGCTCATCGGGCAGTGGCTGATGCTGCGGGAGAGTCCCACCTGGCTGGCGAGCAAGGGCCGGCTGGACGAGGCCGTGGGCAACCTGGACAGGATCTACGGCATCAAGGCCGTCGCCGGGAAGCCGGACGAGGCGACCCGCGCCGCCACCGAGGCGCCCGCCATCGGCTTCCGCCAGGCCGGGGTGCTCTTCAAGGGCGAGTACCTGCCCCGGACGGTCCTCTCCTCGGTCATCTCGCTCGGGCAGTCGATGCAGTACTTCGCGGTCGGCTGGTACCTCCCGCTGATCAGCCTGACGATCTTCGGCGAGAGCTTCGAGAAGGCCACGATCGGCTCGATGGTCTTCAACGCCTTCGGTATCGCGGGCGGTCTGCTCTCCGCGTACTTCGGCCGCCGGCTCGGGCTGCGGCTCAGCTCCGCCGCCGGTTTCGCCGGGGTGTTCGTGGCGCTGCTCGCGATGGGGCTGACCTTCGAGAAGGTGCCCACGGCCGTGGCGTTCCTGCTGCCGGTGCTGTTCATCCTCTGCCACTCCGCGGGCCCCGGCGCCAACGGCAAGTCCATCGCGGCGCTCTCGTACAGCAGCGACGTCCGGGCGCTGGGCACCGGTGTCACCGGGATGGTCGGCAGCTTCGGCAGTGTCGTCGGGCTGTACGTCTTCCCGCAGATCAAGGACTCCCTCGGGCTCGCCGACACCTTCCTGGTGCTCTCCGTCGTGCCGCTGCTCGGCCTGATCACCTGTCTGGCGATCAAGTGGGACCCGACGAAGGCGGCCTCCCCCGACGAGGCCGCCGGGCAGGACCGCTCCACGCCGGCCGGCTCACCAGAATCCGCCGGGTCCATGACCGCGCGCTGACCGGCCGCCGGACCCCTCGCACCACACGATGGTCCCCTCCCCTCCCTGTTTCCCGCACGGCTCGCTCGCGATGCTCGCAATGAAAGGGCTGCAATGACGCAGACGTTCCCCGGCGCCGCCGCACGGCGCGGTGTGCTGTCCATCGACGAGGGCACCACGGGCACCCGGGCCGGAGTCGTCCTCGACTCCGGCGCCGCCCACGAGGTGTTCTACCGCTCGATCAAGGTCAGCCATCCGGACGACCTCTCGGTCGAGCAGGACCCGATGGAGATCTGGGCCGCCACCGTCGAGGTGGCGCGCCGGGCCGTCGGCCGGGCCCGCGAGGAGGGCATCGGGATCACCGCGGTGGCACTGTCCACCCAGCGGGCGACCGCGATGCTGTGGGACCGGGTGACCGGGCGGCCGCTGCTGCCCGCGGTGGTGTGGCAGGACCGGCGGTACGCGGCCGACCTCACCTCGTACGAGGCGGAGTGGGACGCCGCCCTGCTGGCCCGGCAGGGCCGGCCGGTCGGCGCCCGCGCACCCTTCCTCTGGGCCGCCCGGCAGATCGCCGCGCACCCGGAGGTGGCCGCCGCGCACCGGGAGGGACGGCTGCTCTTCGGTACCGTCGACACCTGGTTGATCTGGCGCCTCACCGGCGGCGCCGTGCACGCCACGACGCCGACGAACGCCGCCTCCACCGGTGGTTATCTGCTCCAGCGGCACGCCTGGGACGAGGAGTGGATCGGCCACCTCGGCTTCCCCCTCGATCTGCTTCCGGAGCTCCGCTCCGACGACGCCGGATTCGGCACCACCGACCCGGCCGCCCTCGGCATCGCCGTCCCGCTGGCCGCCTCCATGGGCGACCAGCACGCCGCACTCGTCGCGCTCGGCGGCCTCGCCGCCGGGCAGGGCATGTGCGTCTACGGGACCGGCGCCTTCGTCGACGCGGCGACCGGCACCACGCCCGCCCTGCCCCGGCCGGACATCTCCGGGGTGCTCGCCCAGCCCGGCCGGCGGCAGGGCGACACCAGCCACTACAGCCTGGAGGCGTACACCTCCACGGCGGGTTCGGCGCTGAACTGGCTCTGCGACGACCTGGGCCTGTTCGCGTCGCCGAAGGAGCTCGGTGAGGAGGCGGGCCGGGTCCCCACCCGGCCGGGCCGCACCCCGCGTTTCGTCCCGGCTCTCGCCGGGGTCCGTACGCCGGTCTGGCACCCGGAGGCCACCGCCGCCCTCACCGGGCTCACCCTCGCCACCACCCGCGCCGACCTCGCCCGTGCCGTGCTCGACGGGATCGCGCACTCGGTGTGCGACCTGATCGACGGCGTCGCCGACACCATGGGCACCCCGTTCACCCGGCTCCGGGTCGGCGGCGGGGTCTCCGGCAGCGACCCGCTCATGCAGACCCAGGCCGACCTGACCGGCCTGCCGCTGGAGCGGGTCTCCGACTCCGCGACCGCCAGCCTGCGGGGCACCGCGTATCTCGCCGGTGTCGCGCAGGGCCTGTGGTCCTCGCTCGAAGAGGTCGTCGAGGCCCAGCCGCTCGGCCGGATCTTCGAACCCGCGATCGCCTCCGCCGAACGCACCGCCCAGCGGTCCGCCTGGCGCGACGTGCTGATCGCCCACCTCGGCGACCCCGCCCTGCTCCCCCTGAAGGCCCCCGAACCTCACACCCCCCACTGACGGCCCCCGACCGTCACCCGGCGGCCGGTACCGACCACGCGGCCGCCGCACCGAAACACCAGGAGTTGATGTTGTGATCACCATGCCCGCCCGGAAGCCGCGGCGCAGCGCCGCGGCGACCCGCCGAACGCCCCTGCTGCTCGACCGGGCGGCCCTCAAGCGCCGGCTGGCCGACGACACGTACGACGTGCTCGTCATCGGCGGCGGCATCACCGGGGCGTACGCCGTGCTCGACGCGGCCTCGCGCGGGCTGCGCGCGGCGCTGGTCGAGAAGGACGACTTCGCCTCCGGGACGTCGTCGAAGTCCTCGAAGATGGTGCACGGCGGCCTGCGCTACATCGAGCAGGGCAACGTCAACCTGGTCCGCCATTCGCTCCTGGAGCGGCACCGCTTCCGCAAGAACGCCCCGCACCTGGTGCACCGGCTGCCGTTCCTCTTCCCGATCCTGGAGAAGGAGGGCATCTTCGACGCCCGCCTGGCCAAGGGTTTCGAGGGACTGCTGTGGACGTACGACCTGGTCGGCGGCTGGCGGATCGGGAAGCTGCACCAGCGGCTCACCGTTCCCGAGGTCCTCGCGCAGGCGCCGACGCTGCGCGCGGAGAACCTCAAGGGCGGGCTGATGTACTTCGACGCCCGCACCGATGACGCCCGTCTCGTCCTCACCATCGTCCGGACCGCCGCCGCGCTCGGTGCGACGATCCTCAACGGGGCCAGGGCCGAGGGTCTGCTGATGCAGATGGGGAAGGTGTCCGGTGCCCGGGTGTCGGCGGACGGCGACAGCCTCGACATCCGTGCGCGGGCCGTCGTCAACGCCACCGGCGTGTGGACCGACGAGCTCGACGCGAAGGCGGACGACGGCCACCGGCCGCAGGTCCGGCCCGCCAAGGGCGTCCACATCGTGGTGCCGTGGGACAAGGTGCGGATCAACTGCACGGTCACCGTGCCGATTCCCGGCCGGGCCCGCCGCGCCACCTGCACCCGCTGGGGCAACAGCGTCGTGCTCGGCACCACCGACGAGGACTACCAGGGCTCCCCCGACGATGTGCACTGCACCCGCGAGGAGATGGACTTCCTGCTGGAGGGCGCCAACACCGCCTTCGAGGGGAAGCTCACCCCGGACGACGTGGTCGGCTCCATCGGCGGTCTGCGCCCGCTGGTCGGCGGCAAGGAGGGCGCGACCCTCGACATGCGCCGCGACCACCACATCACCGTGGGCCGCACCGGCATGGTGACGGTGACCGGCGGCAAGCTCACCACCAGCCGGCACATGGGCGAACTCGTCATCGACAAGGTGATGACGGTCCTCGGCCGCAGGGCGAAGAGCCGCACCACCGATCTGCCGCTGCTCGGCGGCGCCGGATACGACGCCGAGGCCGTCGCGGCCTCCGGCGGCATCGCCGCCCACCTCGGCGAGCGCTTCGGCACCGAGGCCCGCTTCGTCGGCGACCTGATCCAGGACGACCCGTCGCTGGCCGAGCCGATCGTCGCGGGACTCCCGTACACCAGGGCCGAGGTCGTCTACGCGGCCCGCGCCGAACTGGCCCGCTCGGTCGACGACGTGCTCTCGCGCCGGATGCGCGCCCGGCTGTTCGCCCGGGACGCGTCCGCCGAGGCCGCCGGGGCCGTGGGCGCGATCCTCGGCCGGGAACTGAACCTCTCGGAGGCCGAGGTGGAGCGTTCGGTCTCCGAGTACCTCGCAGCCGTCCGTCACGAAAAGTCCGTACTCCTCGAAGGGGCAGCAGCATGATCAGCCGTCAGACCATCACCCACCCGTTCAACCGGGGCAACTACACGATCGGCGCCCCCAGTTTCGCCAAGTGGGCGCAGAACACGCCGATCGGGGACGGCGAGGCCGCCCTCCAGGTGGACCCGGTCGAGGTCCCCGAGACCGTGATCGAGGCGCTGCGCGAGGCCGCGCACGCCGTGCACACCGCCCGCGAGGAGGTCGTCACCCGGACCCGTGACTGGTGGGCCGGCTCGATGATCGGCGAGACCGAGGGCCGTCCCGCGACGCCGGACGCCGTGATCGTCGAGGCGGCCGACGCCGACCAGGTCGCGGCCGTGCTGCGGATCTGCCACGAGGCGGGCATCCCGGTCACCCCGTCGGCCGGCCGCTCCAACGTCACGGGCGCCGCGCTGCCCGTCTTCGGCGGTGTCGTCCTGGACGTCTGCGGGCTGAACGAGATCACCGGCTTCGACGCCGAGTCGAACATCGTGGACGTCCAGGCCGGCATGTTCGGGGACCTCTTCGAGAAGCGGCTCCAGGAGGAGTACGGGGTCACCACCGGCCACTGGCCGTCCGCGTTCGCCGTGTCCACGGTCGGCGGCTGGATCGCCTGCCGCGGCGCCGGTCAGCTCTCCACCCGGTACGGCAAGATCGAGGACATGGTCGTCGGCGTGGACGTCGTGCACGCGGACGGCACCCGTGCCACCTACGGCGACTACGCCCGTGCCGCGGTCGGCCCGGACCTGCGCCAGCTGTTCGTCGGTTCCGAGGGCACCCTCGGCGTCATCGTCTCGGCCCGGCTGCGGGTCCACCCGCTGCCCGAGTACGCCGACGCCGTCGCGTACGGCTTCAAGACCTTCGCGGAGGGCCTGGACGCCTGCCGACGGATCATGCAGCGCGGCGCCACCCCGGCCGTACTGCGGCTGTACGACGCCCTGGAGTCGGGCACCCACTTCGGGCACCCGGAGACCAACCTGTTGCTCGTCGCCGACGAGGGCGACCCGGCCATCGTGGACGCGTCGATCAAGGTGGCCAAGGAGGTCTGCGAGGCGTACGGCCCCGAGCTGGACAGCAAGGCGGTCTTCGAGCGCTGGCTGGACGAGCGGATGCTGGTCGGCAAGTCCGCCGACGGCTTCAGGCCCGGCCCCGGTTTCGTCGCCGACACGCTGGAGATGGCCGCGTCCTGGACCGACCTGCCGGTGATCTACGACGAGGTGGTCGCCGCGATCCAGTCGGTGCCCGGCACCCTGGCCGCCTCGGCGCACCAGTCCCACGCGTACACGGACGGCGCCTGCGTGTACTTCTCGCTGCGCGGCGACGTGGCACCCGAGTCGCGCCGCGACTGGTACCGCTCGGTGTGGGACGCCGCCAACGCCGTACTGATCGAGCACGCGGCCGCGCTCAGCCACCACCACGGCTGCGGTCTGCTGCGCGGCCCCTACCTGGAGGAATCCCTCGGGGCGGGCTTCGCGACGTTCGTCGCGGTGAAGAAGGCCCTGGACCCGGCCGGCATTCTCAACCCTGGCAAACTGGGCCTTCCCAGCCGATTCGGTACGTCTCCGCTGAACTGACCGCAGGATCTCAGCAGCCACGAACCCCCTTCCCCCAGGCAGGTCCTCGCCATGCCCCCTTCCTCCTCCCGGTCCGGTGCCCCGCTCGACCCCCGGCTCACCGCGGCGTTCGCCGAGGTGCCGGTCGTCGCGTCGGTCGTCGGCACCCAGCCGCTGCGGCAGTTCCTGACCGCACCGGCCAAGGTGTGCATCCTCGCCTCGTTCGCCGTGGGGCAGTTGCCCCAGGTCGTGCCGGCGCTGGGCCGGGCGGGGAAGACCGTGTTCGTGAACGTGGACAGCAGCCCCGGTCTGGCTCAGGACCGGGGCGCGCTGGAGTTCATCAAGAACATGGGCGCGCACGGCGTGGTCAGCACCCGGCTCTCCCTCATAGAGAAGGGCCGCCCGCTCGGCCTGCTGACGATGATGAAGGTGTTCGTCACCGACCGGTCCAATCTGCGCCGCTCCACGGACGCGATCTCGCGCGGGGCGCCGGACCTGGTCGAGATCATGCCCGCCCCGATCGTCGCCCGGATGAGCGCGCAGGCACAGCGCGCGATGTCCCCGTCGGTGGCCGCGGGCTTCGTGGAGTCCGCCGCGGACGTCGCGCTCGCACTGGCCCTCGGGTCGGCCGCCGCCGCCACGTCCGACCCCCGCCTCTGGCATCTGCGCCGCGACCAGCTGCCGCCGGTCCCGCCCGCCGCGCTGAAGAGGCCCGCCCCACCCCAGGAGTAACCCCCATGACATACGTGGTCGTAGCCCGCTACCGCACCAAGGAGGGCGAGGAGAGCACCGTTCTCCCGCTGCTCGACACGATGGCCGCCGCCTCCCGCGCGGAGCCCGGCAATCTCGCCTACCGGGTCCACCAGGGCACCGAGGACCCGCGCGCGATCGTGCTGTACGAGGAGTACGCCTCCGAGGCCGACTTCACCGCGCACTGTGCCACCCCGCACTTCCAGGAGATCGTGCTCGGCAGGGTCGTCCCGCTGCTGGAGAGCCGTGACGTGCTGCGCTGCGCCCCGCGTCCGGAGGCGGTCGCGTGAAGACCCGTGCGGTGGTGCTGCGCGGAACGTCGACGGCCCGCCCGTATTCCGATTCGCGTCCGGTCGAGGTGGAGGAACTGGAGCTGGGCGCCCCGCGCGAGGGCGAGGTACTGGTCCGCGTCGCGGCCGCCTCGCTCTGCCACTCGGACCTCTCGGTGGTCAACGGCGACCGGGTCCGTCCGCTGCCGATGGCGCTGGGCCACGAGGCGGTGGGCGTCGTCCAGGACACCGGTCCGGGCGTCGGCCGGGTCTCGCCCGGTGACCATGTGGCGCTGGTCTTCGTACCGAGCTGCGGCTTCTGCGGCGACTGCGCGGCGGGCCGGCCGGCCCTGTGCGCCCAGGCCGCGGCGGCGAACGGTTCCGGTGCGCTGCTGCACGGCCCCTCGCTGCTGACCGACGCCTCCGGCGCCCCGGTCCATCACCAGCTGGGCGTCTCGGCGTTCTCCGAACACGCGGTGCTGGCCCAGGAGTCGGTGGTACCGATCCCCAAGGACATCCCGTTCGCCGTCGCCTCGATGTTCGGCTGCGCGGTCCTGACGGGCGCGGGCGCGGTCATCAACACGGCGGCCCTGCGTCCGGGGCAGTCGGCGGTGGTCTACGGCCTGGGCGGGGTGGGCCTGTCCGCGGTGCTCGGCGCCCGTGCGGCCGGCGCGTATCCGGTCGTCGCGGTCGATCCGGTCCGGGAGAAGCGCGAGCTGGCGCTCCGGATGGGTGCCTCACATGCCTACGCCCCTGACGACGCGGTGCGACAGATCCGTGAACTCACCTCCGGCGGCGCCGAGTTGGCGGTGGAGGCGGTGGGCAGTCCCAAGGTAATGGCCGAGTGCCTGAGCGCCGTGGCCCGGGGCGGCAGGGTCGTCTCGGTGGGCCTGCCCGCCCCCGGCCGGGTGCTGGAGGTCCCGGCCCTGGCGTTCGCGGGCGAGGGCAAGTCCCTGCTGGGCTCGTACATGGGCGACGCGGTGCCGCGCCGCGACATCCCGAGGTTCCTGGAGCTGTGGCGGGCGGGCCTGATGCCGGTGGAACTGATGCACACCGGCACGCTGCCGCTGTCCGACATCAACACGGCGCTGGAGGAGCTGGCCTCCGGCCGGGCGATCCGTCAGGTCATCGACACCTCGGGCATGCTGAACGGCTGACGCCCGGACCGTGCCGCGGACGGCGGCGCCCCTCGGACGAGCAGGGGCGCCGCCGTCCGTGTCCGTCACGTGCCGGATCCCTCCGCCTCCGGTGCGCCGGCGGGTGTGAAGTGCAGGGTGATACGACGCCGGCAGATGCGCCAGCCCCGCTCGCCCCGCACGACCACGTCCTCGTAGGTCACGCTCCCGGACTCGCCGTCCGCGCCGACACCGATCCCCTTGGACCGTGCGTGGACCCGGCCGTCCCCGGCCTCGGTGAGGACGATGTTGCTGACGTGGTGGCCGACGGGGGCGCCCGGCGTGCCCGCACGTGCCCGTGCCATGTCCCGGAAGGCGGCCAGCCCGCGCAGCTCTCCATGGCCGAGGTTCGAGGTTTCGTAGACGATGTCGTCGGTGAACAGCTCGTCCAACCGGTCAAGTTCGTCGTTGTCGACCAAGTGCCCGTGTAGGGCGAGCAGTTCGGAGATGTCCAGCCGGTCCTCGACACTGAGCGTCATTGCCGGTCCTTTCATGAGATCTCGCGATGGTGCGGCCGTTATACGGGGAGAGAGCCCCGGTCCACGCGGCACAGCACCGGTCGCACACCGTCCCGCCCCGGCGAGTTCATTCCGCTGGAGCAACCTCGCGGCGGCCGTAGCGGAGCAGCACGACCCCGCTGCCGAACTCCCGGGTCTCCGTCGGACGGAGCGCGGTCCGGTGCGCCAAGGCCGGGAACAGGGGTTTGCCCCGGCCGATGAGGACCGGATGGACGTAGACGCGGTACTCGTCGACCAGGTCGAGCCGCATGAAGGTCGCGGCGAGATCGGCGCCCCCCAGGCACAGGTCCCCGCCGGGCTGCGCCTTCAGGGCCCGGATCTCCTCCGCGTCGACCTCCCGTTTGATCGTGGCGTTCGGGCCGGCGTGTTCCAGGGTCCGGGAGAACACGATCTTGGGCATGTCCCGCCAGATCCCGGCGAACTCCGCCACGGTTTCGGTGGCGGAGGGATCGGAGTCGGCGGTCGGCCAGAAATCCTCCATGAGCCGATAGGTCACCCGGCCTTCGAGGAAGCCGCCCATGGTCCCGAGCAGCTCGTTGAAGTGACGGTGCAGTTCGTCGTCGACCAGGTGCCAGTCGATCTCTCGGTCCGGCCCTTCCATGAAGCCGTCAAGGGACACCGAACTCATCAGGACGATCTTCCTCATCGCGGTCCTCTCCCGCCGGAGGCGTGGTGCCGCACGGTTGCCCGGCACCCCGGTAGTTGACACCTCCGCCACGCGCCCGGCAACGAGTGACACGCTTCGGCGGGCGCGGTCCGCGCCGGGTACGGCATACGGTGATGCCCCGGAGCGATCCGGAGGAACGAGGTTGCGCGTGAGAGTCGGTACGGCCCGATCGGCCGCGGTCCAGTGGGTCGCCGAGCACGCCCGGCCCGAAGCCGGCTTCCGAGGTGCCTATTTCAGCGGCTCCACGGTGGGGCTGCCGGACGACGCCGAGCTGTCCCCGTTCTCGGACGTGGACGTGGTGGTCGTCACCGCCGCGCCGGGTCCGCCGGCCGGGCCCGGAAAGTTCCGCTTCCGGGGTGCGCTGCTGGAGGTCAGTCATCTGCCGTGGGAGGAACTCGCCCCGGTGGACGTGGTGCTCTCCTCGTACCACCTCGCGGGAAGCTTCCGCCGGGACACGGTCATCGACGACCCGACGGGCCGGCTGCGCGGGCTGCGGGCGGACGTGTCGCGCCGGTTCGCCGAGCGGCGCTGGGTGCGCCGCAGATGCCAGGACGCCGAACGCCGGATCGAGACCCGCCTGGCCGCCTTCGACGCCTCGGCGCCCTTCCACGAGCAGGTGACGTCCTGGCTGTTCCCGACCGGGGTCACCACCCATGTCCTGCTGGTCGCCGCACTGCGCAACCCCACGGTCCGCCTGCGGTACCCGGCGGCGCGGGAGGTCCTCGACACGTACGGGCAGGCGCATCTGTACCCGGAGCTGCTGGAGCTCCTGGGGTGCGCACGGCTGCCGGCCGCCAGGACGGGGCACCACCTGGACGAGCTGGCCCGCACCTTCGACGCCACGGCGGCGGTCGCCCGTACGCCGTTCTTCTTCAGCGGCGACATCACGCCCGGGGCCCGGCCGGTCGCGATCGACGGCAGCCGGCATCTCGTCGAGCGGGGCGACCATCGCGAAGCGGTGTTCTGGATCATCGCCACCTTCGCGCGATGTCACACCGTACTGGCCGCGGACGCCCCCGGACTGCACCAGGCACGCCTCCCGGCCTTCCTGGAGGCGGTCGCCGACCTCGGAATCACATCCGCCGACGACCTCGTCCGCCGGGGCGAGGAGGTCATCGCCTTCCTCCCCGCTCTCCGGCGGGCCGCCGAAGAGATCATGGCGGCCTGCACCGACGTCACCGGCCGACCCGGGCGGGGGCGCCGGGCGCCGGCCTGATCAGTAGTGGCCGGTCCGGCCGTCCAGGAGCTCCCTGATGGCGTCCAGGTGGCCCGCGTGCCGGGCGGTCTCCTCGATCATGTGGAACATGATCCAGCGCAGGCTCGCGCCCGACGCGTCGAAGTCCGGGTGCCGGCCCACGTCGTCGAGCGACCGTCCGTCGAAGATCCCGTTCGACACCGCGACCTGCCGGTCGTAGTCGTCGAGGAGCTTCGCGAGCGGAACGCCCTCGACCCTCATGTCGGAGTCATCCGGTTCGTCGAACACCGGCCCCACGGCCGGGCGGCCCAGCAGGACGACCTCGAACCAGAGGTGCTCGGCCCAGCGAAGGTGTGACATGACACCCGCCACCGTCATGAGCGGGGAGGACGGCAGAACGGCGCGGTGCGCGTCCGCCTCCGACAGTTCCTCGCACTTCCAGCGGGCGGTGGCCCGCTGTGTGTCGAGCCAGCCGACGAGCTGGGTCCGCTCGTCCGCCTCGAAGTCCGGGCGCGTGCGGGAGGGGTACGAGGAGGGCGGCATGGACGTCGATGCTACCCGCGCCGATGTCACACCTCACCTCACCCGTCGGCGGATGCGACCGCCGAACTCCCCTCGTCCCGGCCCTGTCGTCCTGGTACCTTGGCCGCCATGTTCCTCTCCCGTGCGTAGGACCCCGCTCCGACCGCACCCCTGCTTCCGCCGGGTGCGGCACTCCGGTGTCCCCGCATGCCCGCAGCGCCCTCTGCCGCGCTGCCCTCCCGAGGAACGTATCGATGCTTTCGCCCTCACCCGTGCCCGCACGCACGCCTTCGTACGCCACCGTCCTGCGCACCCCTCATGCCACCCGCACCTTCGGCGCCGCCCTGCTGGGGCGGCTGTCGTACGGGATGGTCTCCCTTTCCCTGATGCTGGCGGTGAACGCCTCCACCGGCTCCTACTCCGTCGCCGGGGCCGTCATGGCCGTGTTCGGGGCGACCAGCGTCTTCCTCTCCCCCGCCCGCGCCGCGCTGATCGACCGGCACGGACCGCGCCGGGTCCTGCCGCCGATGGCCGGCCTCTACGCGGCGCTGCTCGCCGCGCTGGCGTACGCCACCTGGCGGCCGGGGGCCCCGGCGGTCCTGCTGGGGGTGCTGACCGCTGCGGCGGGGGCCTCCACTCCGCCGCTGGGGCCGGTGATGCGGACCCTGTGGAGCGACCTCGTCACCGACCGGGAACTGCTGCGGCGCGCCTACAGCCTGGACGGTGTGGCCGAGGAACTCCTCTTCGTCAGCGGCCCGTTGCTGGTGGGGCTGGTCGTGAGGTTCGCTCCGCCCGCGGCCGGCCTCGCGATCAGCGCCGCGCTGGTGTTCGTGGGCACGCTGGCACTGGTGTCCTCACCGGCGGTGCGCGGCAGGCGCGCGGCTCCGTCCGATGACGCGGCGCCCGGTACGGACGTGCCGCCGTCCGGGCGGCGGTTGCTCGGCATCGTCGGACTGCGGCGCGCGGTGCTGGTGACGGCGGCCGTGGGGCTGTGCCTGGGAGGTCTGGATCTGCTGGTGGTGGCGTTCACCGAGCAGCGTCACCAGAGCGGGGCGGTGTCGTGGGTGCTCGCCGCGCTCTCGGCCGGTAGCGCGGTCGGTGGACTGGCCTACGGCGCCGTCTCCTGGCGGGCGTCGAACCGGGTACGGCTGCCGCTGCTGGCCGTCGGCCTGGGCGCCGCCATGGTCGGAGCGGGGCTGTCGCCGAATGTGTACGTCCTGGCCGCGGTCACCGCGGTGGCCGGGCTGTTCATCGCGCCCGCCCTGACCACCGCCTACCTCATCGCGGACGAGTCGGTGGGCGCGGGCAGCCGTACGCAGGCGGGCGCCTGGGTGAACACCGCGATCAACGCGGGGTCGTCGGTGGGCGTCGCGGTGGTGGGTCTGCTGGTGGACCGCCTGTCGCCCGCCGTCTGCTTCGCGGTCGCGGCGGTCCCGGCGCTGTTGTGTGCGGCCGTGGTGACGCGCGGCTCGGCGGACGGCGGTGCGGGCGGCCGGTCGTGACCGGCGCGGCGCCGGGCAGGCCGTGTGCCGGCGAGCGCCACGGCGTTCTTGACGGCGGTGGCCGTCACCACCGCTACCGGCTGCTTCACCGACCCGGCGCTCCCGGGCCGCCGTCCGCGAGCCATTGGGCCCAGACGGCGGCCAGTTCCGCCTCGGCGGCCGGCGCCACCGTGTCCAGCAGCCGTACCTGCGCCCCCGGCCCCGCCAGGTCCATGCGGTACGGGTGGGGCCGGCCGGCCGGGGTGGCGCCGAGCACGGTGACCGAACCGATGACACGGTTGGGGCCCAGGATGCCGGGGAGTTCACGTATCTCCGGGTCCGTCAGGTCCAGGTCCTCGACCAGCAGCTCGCAGCCGTCGTACGTGGCACGCGTCATCGCCCGCACCCCGCCGCCCCGCTCGCCGGAACGCCCGAGAACCAGGGTGTCGCGCCACAGCATCCGCGCCCCGGCCGCCAGTGACACCTCCATCGAGCGCTCGACCCGGGCACCCGTCGAGATCACGAACGGCCGGGCGTCCCAGTGGAGTTCGCCGCCCTCGGCGATGCCCACGCGGGCCCGCCAGCTCGATGTGCCGCCACGGTGGTCGTACGCGACCAGGCCGGACGGCTCGACCAGCTCCAGCCGGGCGCCGGGGCCGACCGAGACGTCCAGCCGCAGATCGTCGCCCGCGAGCAGACCCGCCCGGGTGCCGACCAGCGCGATCCGCAGACGGTCGGGGGACGGCAGCAGGGGCCGGGGCGCGAGGAAGGAGCCGGGGCGCAGTTCCCGAGCGATGTGGCGTCCCGAACCGTCGAGCTCCACCGTGACGACCGTGGGCTCGGCGGACTCCCGGGTCATGAGCCGTCGTGGCTGTGGCTGTGCGGCGCCATCGGGCCCGGATCCGTGGGTACATGGGTTCCGGAACGGTGGCGTACGAGCAACTCGCGTACCCAGTCGGCGAGTTCGGCCACCGATGCCGGGTCGTGCCGGGAGAGCGCGAGGACCGGCAGGCCCTCGCGGGCCCGCGACGCGTCGGCGACCATCGCCGCCACGTCGACCTCCACGTGGGGCGCGAGGTCGGTCTTGTTGATGATCAGGAGGTCGGCGCCGGTGATGCCGGGGCCGCCCTTGCGGGCGACATCGCCGCCGCCCGCGACGTCGATGCAGAAGAGCTGGGCATCGGCGAGGGCCGGGCTGAAGGTGGCGGTGAGGTTGTCGCCACCGCTCTCGACGAGCACCAGGTCGAGCGGTCCGTACGCCTCCTCCAGGTCCTCGACCGCGTCGAGGTTGGCGCTGACGTCGTCCCGGATCGCGGTATGCGGGCAGGCGCCCGTCTCGACGGCCCGGATGCGCTCGGTGGGCAGTACCCCGGCCGAGCGGAGGAACCGGGCGTCCTCGTCGGTGTAGATGTCGTTGGTGACGACGGCCATGGCGAGTTCGCCGGCCAGCTCACGGCAGAGGGTGGCCAGGATCGAGCTCTTGCCGGTGCCGACCGGCCCGGCCACACCGAGGCGCAGCGCGCGTCGCGGGTGGTCGTGCGGAAGGTGCGGGGTGTTGTGGTCGATGTGCCGGCCGGGCGTGGTGTCGGGGTGCCGGCCGGGCGTGGTGTCGATGTGCTGGTCAGGCAAGGAAGAGTCTCCGTTCTCGTTGTGCGTGTTCGAGCGCCCACTGTTCGGTGAGCGGGGGTGTACGGGCGGGCAGGCCGGCCGGGGTCCGTACGGCGAGGGCCTCGGCCACCGCGGCCGCCGCGTACGGCTCGGCGTCGAGGATCCAGGCGACCGAGTCCAGCGGGTCGCCGGGCAGCAGCTTGAGCGCCGCTGAGGTGATGGTCTGCAGTTCGTCGTAGACGACGCCGCGCGCCAGCTCCTCCTCCGTCACCCGCAGGACGGCCCCGAGCGCGCCGAGGGCCACCGGCCGCAGCGGGCGGGGGCTGATCCCGGCCAGGGCGGTGACCGCCGGGTGTCCGGGATCCAGCCGGCGCGCCAGGCGCCGCACACCGCGGCCGAGCGTCGCCGATGCCTCGCGCAGGGGTGCGGCCGGGGTCCGGGCGGCGAGGGCCTGTTGTACGGGGCCGTAGTCCACCGGATCCCGCCCGGCGGCGCGCAGGGCGAGTACCGCGGCGGCGGCCTCGGTGACGGCCGCGGTGTGCAGCCGGGCCCGCAGCAGGGCGGGGATCCGGTCCCGGGTGAGACCCGCCGCGACGGCCGGTTCGAGTCCCGCGCTGTAGGTGTACGCGCCGACCGGGAGCCGTCCGTCACCGAGCAGCAGGTGTGCCAGGCCCGCCATCAGAACATGGAGTACCGCTGGGCCAGCGGCAGTTCGGTGGCGGGCGCGGGCTCCACGAGCTCTCCGTCGATCCGGATGGCGAAGGTCTCCGGGTCGACGTCGATGTCGGGGAGCGCCGTGTTGTTCGGCAGGTCCGCCTTGGTGAGGTGCCGGGTGGGGCGCACGGCGACCAACTCCCGTACCAGACCGAGCCGTTCGGCCAGTCCGTCCTCCAGGGCGGCCGGGGCCACGAAGCTGACCGAGAGGTGCGGGGCGGCCTCGGCGGCGGCGGTGGGTCGCATCAGGACGGGCTGGGTGGTGGGGATCGCGGCGTTGGCGTCACCGAGCGGCGCGTACACCACCATGCCGCCCTTGATGACGGCGGCGGGGCGGATGCCGAAGAAGGCGGGGTCCCAGAGCACCAGGTCGGCGAGCTTGCCGGGTTCGACGGAGCCGACGACATGGTCGATGCCGTGGGCGACCGCGGGGCAGATCGTGTACTTGGCGACGTAGCGGCGGGCGCGTTCGTTGTCGGCGGGCAGTTCGCTGCCGCGGTCGCCGAAGCGCTGCTTCATCACGTGCGCGACCTGCCAGGTGCGGCAGACGACCTCGCCGATGCGGCCCATGGCCTGGGCGTCCGAGGAGGTGATGGAGAGTGCGCCGATGTCGTGCAGGACGTCCTCGGCCGCGATGGTGGTGGCGCGGATGCGGGACTCGGCGAAGGCGAGGTCCTCGGGGACGCGCGGGTTGAGGTGGTGGCAGACCATCAGCATGTCGAGGTGTTCGGCGACGGTGTTGACGGTGTGCGGCAGCGTCGGATTGGTGGACGCCGGAAGGATGTTGGGGTGCGAGGCGACGGTGATGATGTCGGGTGCGTGGCCGCCGCCCGCGCCCTCGGCGTGGAAGACGTGGATGCCGCGTCCGGCGATGGCGTCGAGGGTCCCTTCGACGTAGCCGGCCTCGTTGAGGCTGTCGGCGTGCAGGGCGACCTGGAGGCCGTGTGCGTCGGCGGCCTTCAGCGCCGCGTCGATGGCGGCGGGGGTGGCGCCCCAGTCCTCGTGGACCTTGTAGCCGCCGGCCCCGCCGAGCGCCGCCTCGCGCAGGGCCTCCTCGCCGACGGTGGAGCCCTTGGCGAAGAGCATGACGTTGAGCGGGACCCGGTCCAGGGACCGGTGCATCATCGCGAGGTTCCAGGCGCCGGGGGTGACGGTGGTGGCCTTGGAGCCCTCGGTGGCGCCGGTGCCGCCGCCGATGACGGTGGTGGTGCCGGTGGCGAGGGCCTCGTGCAGGGTCTGCGGCATGAGGAAGTGGACGTGGGTGTCGACGGCTCCGGCGGTGAGGACACGGCCCTCGCCGGAGACCACGTCGGTGCCGGGTCCGATGACCAGGTCGGGGTGGACGCCGTCGCTGATGTCCGGGTTCCCGGAGCGGCCGAGCGCGACGATGCGGCCGGCCCGGACGCCCACGTCGGTCTTGACGATGCCCCAGTGGTCGAGGACGACGACATTGGTGATGACGAGGTCGAGGGCGCCGTCGGCGCGTGCGGCGGTGGACTGGGCCATGGATTCGCGGATGGACTTGCCGCCGCCGAACACGGCCTCGTCTCCGCCGAAGCAGCGGTCCTCCTCGACCTCGATCCAGAGGTCGGTGTCGGCGAGACGGACGCGGTCGCCGGTGGTGGGTCCGTAGAGCGACGCGTAGGCGGCGCGGGTCATTTGTGCCATGTCACATGCCATCTATTCGGGCGGCGCGGGTGCCCGGCACGACGATGCCGGGCACCTTCCGGCGGCCCCCCAGCTCGACGAGGGTGACCTCGGCACCCACTCCGGGCTCGAAGCGCAGAGAAGTACCGGAGGGAATGTCGAGCCGGAATCCTTCGGTCAGGGACCGGTCGAAAGAAAGTGCCGGATTCGCGTCGGAGAAATGCAGATGCGAGCCGATCTGAATAGGACGATCACCGTCGTTCACCACGGTCACATGCAATTGAGTACGAGTGTCGTTGATTTTCAGTTCACCGGGACCGGTCCGGATCTCACCGGGGATCACGGGATCGGCGAGGTGATCGTGACGAGCTTGCGCCCGTCCGGGAAGGTCGCCTCGACCTGGACGTCATGCAGCATCTCAGGAACACCTTCCAGCACGTCAGCGCGGGTGAGGACATTCCGTCCCGCGACCATCAGGTCGCTCACGAGGGCACCCTCGCGAGCACGTTCCACGGCCCAGCAGGAGAGCAGCGCGACGGCCTCGGGGTAGTTGAGCCGAACGCCACGATCCCGTCTGTCACGAGCGACCATTCCGGCGACGCTCAGCAGCAATTTCTCCGTGTCGGACGGAGTGAGAAACATTGGGAAACCTCCATGGCGGCAGTCCCCGGAATTCCCGGAATCGCCCTGGCCACGTTCCTCTTATAAGCCTCCCGACCACGCCGTGGCAACTTGCACCGCTCCGCGATAAGTCCCTTTCTGCCCTTATCGCCCACCATATACGGGCAAAGTAGACAAATTTTGTCCATCAAGAAACAGTAAAGAGAGGCGGCCGTGCACCCCGGCGCGGGGTTCACGGCCGCCTCAAGAGCAAAGCTCAGCAGGTCACTTCAGGCCGAAGGCCCGGATGATCTCCTGGTCCACGCCCAGGCCGTCGGCCGCCTCGGCGTGCGCCTTCAGCGAGACGAACGAGCCCGCCTTCTTCGGGGTCTTGAACCGGGCGGTCCAGGAGCCGGCCGCGTCCTTGCGGAGCTGCACCGCCTCCCAGGTGTCCCCGTCGTCGTAGCTGACCGACAGCGAGGCCCCGGAGGCCTTCACCGCACCGTCCAGCCACTCCTGCGTACCGGAGGAGAGACCGACCTCGGTCCACTTGCCGGCCCTGACGTCCCCGGCCAGGTCGGTGTCGACCTCGTAGTCCAGCTGGAGCATCGGGATGTCGGCCTGGAACGGGCCGTTCTCGTCCATGGCACCCGAGACGAAGTTCCACTCGGTGTGGGTGCGGGTGGACGTCCGCCACCGGTCGCTGTCGCGGGCGGAGTCGAGGACGAAGCGGTACGGCAGCTTCTCGGGCGAGACGTCCCAGGCGAAGCCGGCTCGCCCCGCGGCCTTCTTGATCAGGGTGTCGCCCTGGAAGAAGGCCGTGGTGGTGGTGTCGTACTCGTCCTCCGGCATGGCGCCCGAGTGGCCCGCTCCGGAGTCCGTCCACGGGGTGAAGTTGTACTGGATGTCGTTGTAGACGGACCGGAACGGACCCCAGTAGCCGGTGCCCAGGCGCGGCCGGGTGATCGGGGCGAACCACTGGGCCGGGTAGGTGCGGCCCGCCGTGTAGTCCAGCTCGCCGCTGCGCATCTCCTGCGCGGAACCCGACTCGTCGGCGTTCAGGACCGAGTGGTTCTCGTACCAGAACGAGGCGCCCGGCAGCGGGGTGACCCACTCCTCGCGGGTGCCGGGGAACTTCTCGTACTCCTCGAAGCCGATCCCCGGTCCGTAGTCCGGGATGTCGTAGCGGTAGCCGCCGCCGAGCACGTCCTTGTGGCCGTAGAAGGTGTTCTTCACCTTCGCCAGCCGGCCGGCCGACGGGGCGTACGCCAGTGAGCGGTCCGGGACGACGCCGTCGTGGCGGTCGACCAGGTCGTACACGTAGCGGGCGAACCTGCGCTGCTCGATCGTCACCTTCGAGCCGTGCCGGGCCGTCTCGATCAGCTTCTCGCCGGCCAGGCGCTGGACCGAGGCGACCGGGACGGCGGTCTCGGTGCCGTAGGGGGCGTACGTCTCCATCGCGACGCCGTCGCCGTCGTTGACGACGAAGAGCGCCTCGGCGCCCGCGGCCACCGCGTTCGCGGCCCGGTCCTCGGGGGCGACCGCGTCGCTGCGGCGGACGACGACCGCCTTGCCCTTGGCGTCCAGGCCCTTGTAGTCGGCCGCCGCGCCGTTGCCCGCGAAGACGGCGGCGAGCTTCTTCCTGCCGCTCTCCGCGACCGGCGAACCGCCCTGCACGGTCACCGGGACATCACGGCCGCCGGCCGTCAGGTCGATCAGCTTCTCGCCCTGCCGCCAGCGGGTCAGGAACGAGAAGCTGCCCTGGGTGACCTTCTCGGTGGGGCTCGCCCACAGCTGGTCGTACGTCAGCGGGATCTGGTACGCGTCGCGCTGGACGGTGCCGTCCGGTGCGGTACGTGCCATGTCGTAGCGCAGCTGCCGGGTCTCGGTCTCCTTGGGCGTCCGCACGCTGACCTTGCGGGCCTCGGAGGCGTCCAGGGTCACCGTGGACGGCTTGTCCAGGATGATCTCGGGGGCCGCGAGGAAGGCGAGGGCCCTGGAGTCCGCGCGGTCACCGGCGATGTCGGCGGCCGTCCACGCGGTGTAGTTGCCCGGCGGGAGCCGGAGCGTGGTCTCGCCCGACACCTGGACCGGCATCAGCTGGGGGTCGCCGAGGGCACCGAGGACGACGACGCCGTCCATCGGCTTGCCGCCCCGGTCACGGAGCTGGAGTTTCAGGTCGTACAGCTCCTGCTCCTTGTTCAGGGCGAAGCCGGTGTGGGCGACGGTGGTGCCCGCCGCGTCCTTGGCGACGACCTGGCCGGAGAACTGGGTGTTGTTCGCGACCTTCGACGGGTCCAGCGAGAGCACGGCCTCGGCGGTGGAGCCGGCCGGGACGGTGAGCTGCTTCGCCGAGAGGGTGTACGCGTCGGCGTCCGTGTCCGTCGCCAGAGCGAGCGTGACGTCCTTCGCACCCGTGTTGCGGTACGTGATGGTCCGCTCGGCGACCGGGTCGGACGGGGAGTGCGGCCAGTCGTAGGAGGCGACCGCGACGGAGCCGGTGGCCTCGATCGTGGTGTCGACCGCCGCCTTCACATCGAGCCGGCCGGTGCCCTGCTCGTACGGGGTGTGGTCCGTCAGCTGCTTGGACGAGCTCATCAGCGCGTCCTTGATCCGCTGACCGGACCAGTCGGGGTGACGCTGCTTCAGGATCGCCGCCGCGCCCGCGACGTGCGGGGTCGCCATCGACGTACCGGACATCGACTGGTACATGCCCTCGATGCCCGGGACCGACTGCGAGGCGGCCGCGTTGATGTCCACGCCCGGTGCGGACAGGTCGGGCTTGAGCCCGTACGACCTGACCAGCGGGCCCATCGAGGAGAAGTCCGCGCGGTTGTCCTGCTTGTCTACGGCGGCGATGGTGAGCGCCTTCTGCGCCGAGCCGGGCGAGCCGATGGTGCCCGCGCCGTAGGCGTTGCCCGCGGCGATCACGAACAGCGGACCGCCGTCGGCGGAAAGCGCGTCGACGGCCTGGGACATGGGGTCGGAGCCGTCGTCCGGAATGCTGGAGCCGAGGCTCATGGAGACGACGTCGGCGCCCTCGGCCTTCGCCCACTCCATGGCTTCGATGATGCCGGAGTCGGCACCGGAGCCCTCGTCGCTGAGCACCTTGCCGACGATCAGGCCGGCGCCCGGGGCGACGCCCTTGTTGACGCCCTCGGAGGCCGCGCCGGAGCCCGCGATCGTGGAGGCGACGTGGGTGCCGTGGCCGTTGCGGTCGACGACCTCCTCGCCCGGCACGAAGCTCCTGGTCTCCAGGATGCGGTCCTTGACGTCCGGGTGCGTCGCGTCGATGCCGGTGTCCAGGACGGCGACCTTGGAGCCCTTGCCGTCGTACCCCTCGGCCCAGGCCTGCGGGGCGTTGACCTGCGGCACCGAGTCCTTGAGCGCCGCCTCGGCCCGGCCGTCGAGCCAGAGCCTGGTGATGCCGCCGTCCAGCGAACGGGCCGCGGGGGTGGTGGTTATGCCGTTCCAGAAGGTACGGGCGGTGTCCTTGTCCGCCTTCAGCGCGGCGCCGTGGATGCTTTCGAGGGTACGGACCTTCTCGGCGCCTCGCGGGGCGGCGGGCAGCGAACGGCCCTTGCCCGCCGGGTAGGTGGCGATCATCGGGATGCCGCCCGACCGCTTGTCGTCGTACCCCATCTTCGCGAGCGCGGAGACGTTGAACAGTCTGCGGTCCAGCTTCCCGGCCGCGAGCAGTGCGGTGGCCTCGTCGGGCAGTACGTAGATGTCGTCGCCGGCCTGCTGGACGTGCACTCCGCCGAACGCGCCGTCGGGGCGGTCCACGGTGACGGTGTCCTGCTTGCCGGCGCCGTCGGTGTAGTGCACGACATCGCCCGTGAGCAGGGTGATGTCGTACTCCTGGACGGAGGGGACTCGGCGGTCGGCGGGTCGGGGCGTGTCCGCGCCCGCGGCGGAGGCGGCACCGGCTGCGGGGACCAGAGCGCCGCTCATGAGGGCGACCGCGGTCGCCAGCAGCAGCGCCCTGCGCCCGGTACGGGCGGATCTCGCCCGGCCGGAGGCGGAGGAAGGTGAAGGAGTCATGCTGCTGATCTACCGGCAAATGCGCGGCTACGGCCGAGTTGGCACTGGCGTGAAGCCGCCGTGGCGGCAACCCGCCCTGGGCGGACGGGTTCCGGGGGCCGGTTCAGGCCACCGAAGTGATCACTCCGGTGGGCGGCTGACCGGCCTCGTGATGGATCGGCGTGTGCGCGCCCTTGAGCGGTACGCCACTGCCGCCGCGCCGGTCGGCGACGATTTCCGCGGCGATCGAGAGCGCGGTCTCCTCGGGGGTGCGCGCTCCGAGATCGAGACCGATCGGCGAGTGCAGCCTGGCCAGTTCCAGCTCCGTGACTCCGACGTCGCGCAGCCGGTCGTTGCGCTCCAGATGGGTGCGGCGCGAGCCCATCGCCCCGACATAGGCGACCGGCAGCTTCAACGCGAGTTCCAGCAGCGGGACATCGAACTTGGCGTCGTGGGTGAGGACGCACAGGACGGTGCGCGCGTCGACCTCGGTCTCCGAGAGATAGCGGTGCGGCCAGTCGACGACCAGTTCGTCGGCCTCGGGGAAGCGGGCCTTCGTCGCGAAGACCGGGCGGGCGTCGCACAATGTCACGTGGTACCCGAGGAACTTGCCCGCGCGGACCAGCGCCGAGGCGAAGTCGATGGCCCCGAAGACGATCATCCGGGGCGGCGGAACGCTGGATTCGACGAGCAGGGTGATCGGCCGGCCGCAGCGCGAGCCGTCGGTGCCGATGGTGACGGGGCCGGTGCGGCCCGTGTCCAGCATGGCGCGGGCGTCGGCCGCGGCGGTGCGGTCCAGCTCCGGATGCCCGCCGAGCCCGCCCTCGTACGAGCCGTCGGAACGGACGAGCAGGGGGCGGCCGAGGAGTTCGGCCGGCCCGTCGGTGATCCTGGCGAGCGCCGCCGCCGTCCCCCGGGCGGCGGCGGCGAGCGCGGCGGCCAACACCGCCCGTGCGGGGTCGTCCGCACGGACCGGTGTCACCAGGATGTCGATGACGCCGCCGCAGGTCAGTCCGACCGCGAAGGCGTCCTCGTCGCTGTAGCCGAACCGTTCGCGCACCGCGGTGCCGTCGGCCAGCGCCTGCTCGCACAGTTCGTAGACCGCGCCCTCCACACACCCGCCGGAGACGGAACCGATCGCCGTGCCGTCGCGGTCGACGGCGAGCGCGGCTCCGGGCTGCCGGGGCGCACTGCCGCCGACCGCCACGACGGTGGCCACGGCGAATTCGCGTCCCTGCTCGACCCACCGGTCCAGCTCCTCGGCGATGTCCAGCATGGCGTCTCTCCTTCTACGGGTGTGCGGAGGGGCGGGCGGGGGCCCGGCACGGGCCGCTACCGCTCGGCTGCTACTTGGCGCCGATCCAGCTCTCGATCGGGCTGAGCGCGAAGTACACGACGAACACGGCGGTCAGTACCCACATGAAGACGCCCACCTCACGGAACTTGCCCTGCGCCGCCTTGATCGCGGCGAAGGAGATCACTCCGGCGCCGACACCGGCGGTGATCGAGTAGGTGAACGGCATCAGTGCCACGGTCAGGAAGACCGGCACGGCGACGGCGCGGTCGCTCCAGTCGACGTGGCGGGCGTTCTGCATCATCATCGCGCCGATGACGACGAGCGCCGCGGCGGCGATCGGTCCCGGCACGATCTGGGCGAGCGGGGTGAAGAACAGTCCGGCGGCGAAGAGCACACCGGTGACAACGGAGGACAGGCCGGTACGGGCGCCTTCACCGACACCGGTCGCGGACTCGATGAAGACGGTCTGGCCGGACGCCCCGGAGACGCCGCCGATCGCGCCGCCCGCGCCATCGATGAACAGGGCCTTGGACAGGCCCGGCATCCGGCCCTTGCTGTCGGCGAGTCCGGCCTCGGTGCCGACCCCGATGATGGTCGCCATCGCGTCGAAGAAGCCGGCCAGCACCAGGGTGAAGACGATCATGCCGACGGTCATCACGCCGATGTCGCCCCAGCCGCCGAACTCGACATGGCCGAAGAGCCCGAAGTCGGGCATCGAGACCGCGCTGCCCTGCAGTTCGGGTGCGCTGCCGCCCCAGGCCTTGGGGCTGATGTCGGTGACCGCGTTGACGATGACGGCGAGGACCGTGCCGACGACGATGCCGATCAGGATCGCGCCGGGCACATTGCGGGCCTGGAGCATGAAGATGAGCAGCAGGGTGACGCAGAAGAGGAGTACCGGCCAGCCGGTGAGCTGCCCGCCGGTACCGAGCGTGACGGGGGCGCCCTTGCCGACGAAGCCGGCGTTGACCAGGCCGATCAGCGCGATGAACATGCCGATGCCGATGGTGATGCCGTGCTTCAGGGCCAGCGGTATCGCGTTCATGATGATCTCGCGCAGCCCGGTGACGACCAGCAGAACGATCACGGCGCCGTACATCACGCACATGCCCATGGCCTGCGGCCACGTCATGTGGGGTGCCACCTGGGTGGCGAGCACGCCGGAGACGGAGAGTCCCGCGGCGAGGGCGAGGGGCACCTTGCCGATGAAGCCCATCAGCAGGGTGGAGACGGCCGCGGCCAGGGCGGTCGCGGTGATCAGTCCGGCGTGGCTGAGCCGGTCGCCCGCCGCGTCGGGCCCGGACAGCAGGAGCGGGTTGAGCAGGAGGATGTAACACATCGCCATGAAGGTGGTGATGCCGCCGCGCACTTCGCGTGCGACGGTGGAGCCACGGTCGGAGATGTGGAAGTACCGGTCGAGCCAGGATCTTCCGGCGGGGACGCGCGAGCCTGAGGCCGCGTCTTCCGCACTTGTCCTGGGCTCCACTGACTGCTGGGTCATGATGCCTGACTCCCAAGGTTCACAGGGGCACCCGCGATGAAGAATCGATATGCGGGATTTGGGATGACTGCGCTGGCGGCACGACCCGGGGGACGGCCCGAGGCGAACTGTTCATGCAGAGTGGAATGTGACGTGTGACGTGGTGTTAGCGGTGTGACGTGGTGTTGGCGATGTGACGTCGTACTGACGGTGCGACGTGGCACTGGCGATGTGACGTCGTACTGACGGCGTGACGTGTTGCCGGTGGTGCGACGCGACACGCACGATGTGGTGTGACGTGCTACATGTGCGGCGTCACCCTCCCTGCGGCTGCTGCCGCGCTGCGGGTACTGCCGTGTGTCGCGGTACTGCGGTGCTGCGGTATTGCGGAACTCCGGGCGGTGCGGGCGACGGAAGTGTGACGTTCCTGGGAGGCACGCACCGCCCGGAGAGTTCGGTCGGAGCCGCGGCTCAGGCGCCGGTGAGGTGCTCGGGGCGTACCGGCGTCCGGTTGAGCTCCAGGCCCGTCGCGTTCCGGATCGCCGCGAGGACGGCCGGGGTCGACGACAGGGTGGGGGCCTCGCCGATGCCACGCAGCCCGTACGGGGCGTGCTCGTCGGCGAGTTCGAGCACGTCGACGGGGATGGTCGGCGTGTCGAGGATCGTGGGAAGCAGGTAGTCCGTGAAGGACGGGTTCCTGACCTTCGCGGTCGTGGGATCGACGATGATCTCCTCCATCACCGCGATGCCCATGCCCTGGATCGTGCCGCCCTGGATCTGGCCGACGACGGAGAGCGGGTTGAGCGCCTTGCCGACGTCCTGGGCGCAGGCCAGTTCGATGACCTTGACCAGGCCGAGTTCGGTGTCGACCTCGACGACCGCGCGGTGGGCGGCGAAGGAGTACTGGACATGGCCGTTGCCCTGTCCGGTGCGCAGGTCGAACGCCTCGGTGGGCCGGTGGCGCCACTCCAGCTCGATGTCGACCGCCTCGTCCTCCAGCACATCGACCAGGTCGGCCAGCACCTCGCCGCCGTCGGTGACGACCTTGCCGCCCTCCAGGAGCAGTTCGGCGGTGGCCCAGGCGGGGTGGTACGTACCGAACTTGCGGCGCCCCATCTCCAGGACCTTCTCGCGGACGGCCTCGCAGGAGTGCTTCACGGCGCCGCCGGTGACGTAGGTCTGGCGGGACGCGGAGGTGGAACCGGCCGAGCCGACCCGGGTGTCGGCCGGGTTGATGGTGACCTGCGAGACGCCGAGTTCGGTTCGGGCGATCTGGGCGTGCACGGTGACACCGCCCTGCCCGACCTCCGCCATGGCGGTGTGCACGGTGGCGACCGGTTCACCGGCGACGACCTCCATGCGTACCCGGGCGGTGGAGTAGTCGTCGAAGCCCTCGGAGAAGCCGACGTTCTTGAGACCGACCGCGTAGCCGATGCCGCGCACCACGCCTTCGCCGTGGGTGGTGTTGGAGAGTCCGCCGGGCAGCGCGCGTACGTCGGCCGGCTCCCCGGCCACCTCCCACTGCCGCTCGGGCGGCAGCGGCCTGGCCTTGACCCGTCGCAGCAGCTCGGCGACCGGGGCGGGCGAGTCGACGACCTGTCCGGTCGGCAGCAGGGTGCCCTGCTCCATGGCGTTGAGCTGCCTGAACTCGACCGGGTCCATGCCCAGTCCGGCCGCGAGCTTGTCCATCTGCGCCTCGTAGGCGAAGCATGCCTGTACCGCGCCGAAGCCGCGCATGGCGCCGCACGGCGGGTTGTTGGTGTAGAGCGCGATGGCCTCGATGTCGACGTCGTCGATGACGTACGGGCCGACGGAGAGCGAGGAGGCGTTGCCGACGACGGCCGGGGAGGCGGACGCGTAGGCGCCGCCGTCCAGCACAATGCGACATTTCATATGTGTCAGCTTGCCGTCGCGGGTGGCACCGTGCTCGTACCAGAGCTTCGCCGGGTGCCGGTGGACGTGGCCGAAGAAGGACTCGAACCGGTTGTAGACGATCTTGACCGGCTTGCCGGTGCGCAGGGCGAGCAGGCAGGCGTGGATCTGCATCGACAGGTCCTCGCGGCCGCCGAAGGCCCCGCCGACACCGGAGAGGGTCATGCGGACCTTGTCCTCGGGCAGGCCCAGGACCGGTGCGATCTGGCGCAGGTCGGAGTGGAGCCACTGGGTGGCGACGTACAGGTCGACGCCGCCGTCCTCGGCGGGCACGGCCAGTCCGGACTCGGGGCCGAGGAATGCCTGGTCCTGCATGCCGAAGACGTACTCACCGCTCACGACGACATCGGCGCGGGCCGCCGCCGCGTCCGCGTCGCCGCGGACGATGGGCTGGCGGTGGACGATGTTGGGGTGCGGTACGTGCCCCGCGTGGTGGTCGTCGCGGCCCTCGTGGACGAGGATCGCGTCGGGGGCGGTCGCGGAGGCCTCGTCGGTGATGACGGGCAGTTCGCGGTAGTCGATCCTGATCTTCGCGGCGGCACGGCGGGCCGTCTCCGGGTGGTCGGCGGCGACGAGCGCCACCGGTTCGCCGTGGTGGCGGACCTTGCCGTGGGCGAGGACCGGGGTGTCCTGGATCTCCAGGCCGTAGTTCTTCACCGTGCTCGGCAGGTCGTCGTAGGTGAGTACGGCGTAGACGCCGGACGTGGCGAGCGCCTCCGAGGTGTCGATGGAGACGATCTCGGCGTGCGCGACCGTGGAGCGCAGGGTGTGGCCCCAGAGCATGTCCTCGTGCCACATGTCGGAGGAGTACGCGAACTCGCCGGTGACCTTGAGGATGCCGTCGGGGCGGAGCGTGGACTCGCCGATGCCGCCCTTGGTGCGGGTGCCCTGGTTGATGCTGGTGGGGTTGCCGGTTACGCCCATCGTCAGACCGTTTCTTCCGCGCGGGCGGCCGCGAGGCGGACCGCGTCGAGGATCTTCTCGTAGCCGGTGCAGCGGCAGAGGTTGCCGGAGAGCGCCTCGCGGATGTCCGCGTCGGACGGTTCCGGGTTGCGCTCCAGCAGCTCGTCGGCGGCGACCAGCAGGCCGGGGGTGCAGAATCCGCACTGGACGGCTCCGGCGTCGATGAACGCCTGCTGGATCGGGGAGAGCTCACCGGTCTCCCGGGTCTCCTCGCCGGCCGGCCGGGCCTCCCACCGCCGGGCCCTGTCGAGCGCCGTGCCGCACGCGCCGGAGGCGCAGCCGCTGCCGGGGTGCTGCTCGGAGCGGTGGGCGGCGAAGTCCGCGAGGCCCTCCACCGTGACGACCTCGCGGCCCTCCACCTGGCCGGCCGCGACCAGGCAGGAGCAGACCGGGACACCGTCGAGGCGGACCGTGCAGGAGCCGCACTCGCCCTGCTCGCAGGCGTTCTTCGAGCCGGGCAGGCCCATCCGCTCGCGCAGCACGTAGAGGAGGGACTCGCCCTCCCAGACGTCGTCCGCCTCGTGCCTGCGACCGTTGACCGTGAAATTGACGCGCATGATCAGGCAGCTCCTTCGGTGCTGCGGCCGTTGCCGCGGTACGACTCCCAGGTCCAGCCGAGGGTGCGGCGGGCCATGATCCCGACCGCGTGCCGGCGATAGCTCGCGGTACCGCGCACGTCGTCGATCGGGTTGCAGGCGCCCGCGGCGAGCGCGGCGAACTGCTTGGCGACGGACGGCGTGATGATCGCGCGGCTGTCCCAGAACCCGCCCTCCTCCAGCGCGGCGTTCAGGAAGTCCTCGGCCTCCTTCGCCCGTACGGGCGTGGGAGCGGCCGATCCGATTCCGGTGCGCACCGTGCGGGTCCCGGGGTGCAGGGCCAGGCCGAAGGCGCAGACGGCGATGACCATCGCGTTGCGGGTGCCGACCTTGGAGTACTGCTGCGGACCGTCGGCCTTCTTGATGTGCACGGCCCGGATCAGCTCGTCCGGCGCGAGGGCGTTGCGCTTGACGCCGGTGTAGAAGGCGTCGATCGGGATCATCCTGGTTCCGCGCACGGACTCGGCCTCGACCTCCGCGCCCGCGGCGAGCAGTGCCGGGTGGGCGTCCCCGGCGGGCGAGGCGGTGCCCAGGTTGCCCCCGACGCCGCCGCGGTTGCGGATCTGCGGCGAGGCGACGGTGTGCGAGGCGAGCGCCAGTCCGGGCAGCTCGGCGCGCAGGTGCTCCATGATGTGGCTGTACGGGACGGAGGCGCCGAGCCGTACGTTCTCCTGGCCCACCTCCCACTCGGACAGCTCTCCGATGCGGTTCAGGTCCAGGAGGTACTCGGGCCGCCGGTGGTCGAAGTTGATCTCGACCATCACATCGGTGCCACCCGCGATGGGCACAGCCGTCGGGTGCTCGGCCTTGGCGGCGAGCGCCTCCTCCCAGCTGGCGGGGCGAAGGAAGTCCATGAGTGGCTCTCTTCTTCTCAATCGGGTCGTTCGCTGGGGGCTGGGGACGGCCGGCCCTCGACTGGTCTTTCGGTTCGTTCATGTTGTTGTTGACGCGGTGTGGGGCCAAGTACACAAGCCGTGCTCCACCCGGTGCAGTCACCGAAACCATGAAGGAGTTGGCTGGTCGATCTCCGCGTCTTGTAGATTCGAACGAATGGCGGGGATCGGTGACCTCACCGCAATACCCAGTTTTCACCCGCACCAACGAAAGAGATCGGCGGCGACGAGATGCGGCTGCGCGCACTGCTGGAGACCGACGCGCTGGGCCTGCGGCTGCTCGGCGGCGAGGACGAGCTGGACCGTTCGGTCCGCGGCGTGATGACCACCGACCTGCGGGATCCCAGCCGCTACCTGTCGGGCGGCGAGCTGGTCCTCACGGGTCTGGCCTGGCGCCGGGACGCGGCGGACTCGGAGCCGTTCGTACGGATCCTGGCGGGTGCCGGTGTCGCCGGGCTCGCGGCGGGCGAGGCGGAGCTCGGCGACATCCCCGCCGATCTGGTGGAGGCCTGTGCCCGGCACCGGCTGCCACTCTTCGCCGTCCATGAGACCGTCGCGTTCGCAACGATCACCGAGCATGTGGTGCGCCAGGTGTCCGGGGAGCGGGCGGGCGATCTGGCTGCGGTCGTGGACCGGCACCGCAGGCTGATGACCTCGGGGCCGGCGGGTGGCGGTCCCGAGGTGGTGCTCGATCTGCTCGGGACCGACCTCGACCTGCACGCCTGGGTGCTCTCCCCCACCGGCCGGCAGATCGCGGGCGCCGGTGAAACGTCACTGCCCGGCCCGGTCGGCGCGGCGCTCGCCGGCCACCATCTGGCAGCCACCCGCACCGGCCGCCGCGCCCCGCACCGGGCCACGGTCGACGGCACCGCGTATTCGCTCTTCCCGATCCGGAACACCGGCCGCGGCGCCCTTCCGGCCTCCCGCGATGTCCGCGAGTCGGTGCTCTCGGACTGGCTGCTGGCGGTCGAGGCGGACGCGAGCGACTGGCCGCCGGCCCGGCTGGACCTGCTCCAGGGTGTCACCCAGCTGATCGCCGTCGAGCGGGACCGCCGCGACGCGGCGCGCACGGTACGCCGCAGGCTCGCCCAGGAGGTCCTGGAGCTGGTCCAGACGGGTGCCCCGCCGGCCGAGATCGCCGCCAGGCTGCGGGTGGCGGCCCCGGTGCTGCTGCCGGGGCTCGGGAGCGCGCCGCACTGGCAGGTGGTGGTGGCGCGGGTCGAGTGGAGCGACGCGGAGGGCCGGGCCGCCGGCGGCGCCCAGGCGGGCTCCGGGACCTCCGGTTCCGAGATCGCGGGCGGCCCGGTCGCCCAGGCGCTCCTGGAGGAGATCCTGGTCGACCCCGCGGTCTCCGGCCCCGACTCGGCGGACCGGATCGCGGTCGCCCACACGGGCGAGGAGGCCGTCGCCCTCGTACCGCTGCCCGCCGTCGCCGCGCCCGTACCGGACCGGGACGGCGAGCGCGCCGAGGGGCCGGACCGGGATCCGGCGCTCCACGCCGATGTGCTGCTGGCCGCCGTCCGCGAACCGCTCTCCGCGGGCCTCGCCGACGACGGGCGGCTGACCCTGGGTGTCAGCGCGGCCGTCCATTCGCCCGAGGGGCTGCGCGGCGCCCTGGAGGAGGCCCGGCACGCCCGCCGGGTGGCGGCGGCCCGCCCCGGCCGGGTCTGCGCGGCCGGCCACCACGAACTGGCCTCGCACGTGCTGCTGCTGCCGTTCGTGCCGGACGACGTGCGCCGCGCGTTCACCGCACGCCTGCTCGATCCGCTGCGTGACTACGACCGGCGCCACCGCGCGGAGCTGATCCCCACGCTGGAGACGTTCCTGGACTGCGACGGTTCGTGGACCCGCTGCGCCGCCCGGCTCCACCTGCACGTCAACACGCTGCGCTACCGGGTCGGACGAATCGAGCAGTTGACGGGACGCGATCTTTCGCGGCTGGAGGACAAGCTCGATTTCTTCCTCGCCCTGCGTATGAGCTGATTTCCCGGGCCTGTCACGGCTGTTGGCCGCCCTGTTCGTTTGTGAAAACTTTCACCTGAGATTGAACGAACCCTTGGCCCGGCATGCGGATCCGTGCTGAGATGCCGCCAGACTCAACAGCTCGATGGCGCGCTCGGGGAGGGCAATGTGGCGCATACCGCCATGTCTGGTTCCGGAACGACAGCAGATGACGATCCGCCGCTCCAGACAGCGGTATGGCGGCTTCGGTCGCGCGCCTGCTGGACGGACGCCGCCGCGCTGCTCGAACCCGGCGCCGCCACCGATCCGGCCGCCGCGCTCCAGCGGACCGCCCTGCTGACCGAACGGTGCCTGTACACCGGAAAGGGCTGGACCGACGCGGAGGACGCGCTGCGCACCGCGGAGGCGCTGGCCCACGACGACGCCGAACGCGGCGCGGCCGCCTGTGAACGCGGCCATCTGGCCTACGCGTCGACACTCCTCGGGGTACGGGACCGGGCCGACGAGGCCAGCGTCGCCCTGAGCCGGGCCGCGGCACTGCTCGCCCCGTCCGCACCGGGCCGCCCGCTGCTGGACTTCCGGCGGGGCCTGATCGCGCAGAACATCGCCGATTCGCCGCAGGCGGCGCGCGCCGCGTACCGCAGGGCCCACGCCGGGGCCACCGCCCAGGGCGACGCGCTGCTGCTCTCCTCCACCTGGCGCCACCTCGCCCTGCTGTCCCTGCGCGAGGGCGAACTGGCGGAGGCCCGGCACGGCTTCGCGGAGTCCCTGCGGATCAGGGAGGAGCTGGGCTATCTGATCGGTACGGCCCCGGCCCTCATCGCCCTCGCGGACTCCGAGCCGGAGCCGGAGCTGGCGACCCGGCTGCGCGCCGAGGCGGGCCGGCTGTTCCGGCTGCTCGGCGGCGTACCGACGTGGCTGGCCCCGCATCTGGACCCGCCGCCCGCGGAGGCCGTCGGGGCGAACTGAGCCCGGGGTCCGGCCGGTCATCGCCCGGCCGGACCCGGACCGCGGCCGGCACCCGGCCGGGCGGTCAGGCGCCGGCGAAGTGCTCGCGCACGAGCGACTGGACGACGGGCAGGTCCTGGGCGATCAGCGCGTCGAGCAGCGCGGTGTGTTCGGCGGCGTCGGCGAGGAGATCGGCGCGGCGGGCGGCGGGGTTGTTCTCCAGTGGCCACTGGGAGCGGCGGTGCAGCTCGTCGGCGACCGTCACCAGTTGCTCGTTGCCGCAGAGCCCGAGAACCGCGCCGTGGAAGGCCCGGTCGGACTCGGCGTAGCTCGCCCGGTCGCCGACGGCCGCGGCGGCCACCGTGGCATCGGCCAGCGGGCGCAGGGAGCACCAGGTGCCGGGCGGGACGGTACGGGCCAGCCGCAGCATCACGGGGACCTCGATCAGGGCCCGCACCTCGGCCAGCTCGGCGAGTTCGCGCGGGCCCCGCTCGGACACCCTGAACCCCCGGTTCGGCACGACCTCGACGGCGCCCTCGACGGCCAGCTGCTGCATCGCCTCGCGGACCGGGGTGGCCGAGACCCCGAACCGGGCGCCGAGGGCCGGAGCGGAGTAGACCTGGCCCGGCACCAGCCGGCCGTCGACCAGCGCGGCGCGCAGCGCCTCCAGGACCTGGCCGCGAACGGAGTGCCGCTGCACCGCCGGCCGCGGGGCGGGCGGCTCGCTGTGGGTGTGCTCGCCGCGCGCCTGTTCGGGCACCCGGACGACCGCCGGGGCGGTCGCGGGGGCGGCGGTCCCGTACGCCTCACGCGCTCTGCCCTGCTCCACTCGGACCTCCTCGGCCTGCCGTGGGCGCGGCTCGCGTGCGCCATGCCCCTTGTGCACGATAGGCGCAGGACGCCGCAGTTCAAACATCGATCCGTTCGGGTAAGGTAAGGCTAACCTGCAAACGGTCGCGATTCGGTGGTCCCTGCATGACACTCCCCGCCCTGCTCCCCGGCACCACGGCGTCCGCCGTGACGGACGCGTACGCGCGCCTCGCGGAGGTCTTTCCCGGCCTGCGTGCCCAGGTGCTGACGGACGGCGAGACCGCCCCCGGCGGTGCCGGCTGGGTGGGCGCGGCCGAGCTCGCGGCCGGGGGCGCGGCGCTCGACGCCTTCCTCGACTGGGACCACGCCCAGGTGGTCCGGGACTACGGGCAGCAGCCCCGCCCCGACGTGGTCGCCAGCTTCGGACTGCACCGCTACGCCTGGCCCGCCTGTCTGCTGGTGACGGTGCCCTGGTTCCTGCACCGGCGGGTGCCCCGGGTCCCCGTCGCGGATGTGTCGTTCCAGCGGGCACTGGGCCATCTGACCCTCCGGGTGAAGGAGTTCGCCTGCCTGCCGGACGATCCCGCCGCGGTACTGCCGGGCGCCCGGGTGGTGCCCGACGAGGCCGCGCTGCGGGCCGAGGTGCTGGCGGCGGTGGCCGACCACATCGGGCCGGTGCTCGACGGCTTCGGACCGCGGATGCGGCGCGGCCGGCGCGCGCTGTGGGGCATGGCGACGGACGAGATCGTCGAGGGCCTCTGGTACGTCGCCCATCTGCTCGGCGAGGAGCGGCGGGCGATGGCGGAGCTGGAGGCGCTGCTGCCGGGCACCACGAAGCCGTACGTCGGGAACGCGGGCTTCCGTGAACTGACCGGGCCGAACGGCGAGTCGCTGCCCACCCGCGACCGGGCGAGCTGCTGCCTCTTCTACACGCTGCGCCCCGAGGACACCTGCGTCACGTGCCCTCGTACCTGCGACGCCGACCGCGTGCGGAAGCTGACACCCGCTCACTGATCAACACCACTCGCGCGAGTAGTACAATTCGAACGCAACTCATCGGCCGCGTACAGTCATTCGACCGGATCCCCGTCATCCGTACGCCGTGCCGACCCAATGGCGTTCTCTTGCCCCGAAACCCCCGTGCGCATGAGGGGGTTTCGGCAATCATGGCGCCCGAAATGCCCTACGCAATGCAAGGGACCGCGCATGAGACTGACCGACATATCGCTGAATTGGCTGCTTCCGGGCGCCGTGCTGCTCGTGGGAGTCCTGGCGGCGGTGGCGGTGGTCGCACGCGGCAAGCGTGCCGCTGACACATCCGCGGCCGACGACAGCTGGGAACGCAGCGAGGAGCGCCGCAGACGCAAGGAGGCCATGTACGCCACCGCCTCGTACGTCCTGCTGTTCTGCTGCGCGGCGGTCGCCGCCGCGCTCTCCTTCCACGGGCTCGTCGGCTTCGGCGAGCAGAACCTCGGCCTCTCCGGGGGCTGGGAGTACCTCGTCCCGTTCGGCCTCGACGGGGCGGCCATGTTCTGTTCCGTACTGGCGGTGCGCGAGGCCAGCCACGGTGACGCGGCGCTCGGCTCGCGCCTGCTCGTATGGACGTTCGCCGGTGCCGCCGCCTGGTTCAACTGGGTGCACGCGCCGCGCGGGATCGACCACGCGGGCGCCCCGCACTTCTTCGCGGGGATGTCGCTCTCGGCGGCCGTGCTCTTCGACCGGGCGCTGAAGCAGACCCGCCGGGCCGCGCTGCGCGAGCAGGGCCTGGTGCCCCGCCCGCTGCCGCAGATCCGGATCGTACGGTGGCTGCGCGCCCCCCGGGAGACCTTCGGCGCCTGGTCGCTGATGCTGCTGGAGGGCGTACGCACCCTGGACGAGGCGGTCGACGAGGTACGTGAGGACAGGCGGGAGAAGGAGCAGAACCGCCTCCGCAGGAAGGACCAGGAGAAGCTGGACCGGGCCCACATCAAGGCGCTGAACCGGCAGAACCGGGCCTGGCGCCGGGTCGGCCGGGGCGGCACCCAGGTGGACGTCCAGGCCCTCCCCGCCTCGCCGGGCTCCGCGCAGTCCGTCGTGGAGCCCGCCATATCCGAGCCGGGACAACTGCCTCTGCGCCCCCGGCCATCCCTGCAAGCCGTGACGGGTCCGAGCACCGGCGGCTCGGACCGGAGCACCGGTGATCCGGTCACCGTCGACCTGACCGCCGAGGACGACACCCAGGCGCTGCCCCGGCTCGATTCGCTGGAGCAGAAACTGAAGGATCTGGAGCAGCAGTTCGGCTGAAGCCGGCAAGCCCTGACGGCCCGGTACCTTCCGGTCCGTCAGGGCTTTTCGCTGTCCCGGTGCCGCTCTTGACGCCGGGTCAGGCTCCTTCGCCGTCCAGTTCGAACCAGACGACCTTGCCCAGTGCGTGAGCACCGACGCCCCAGGCGTCCGCCAGGCTCCGTACCAGGAGCAGCCCCCGGCCGTGCGTACCGTCGTCGGCGTCCGGTACGTACGACAGCGGCAGTCCGGACACGAAGTCCCGCACTTCCACCCGCAACCTGGCGGGCGCCATGCTGACCGTGACGACCGCGCCGTGCGGGGTGTGGATCAGTGCGTTGGTCACCAGCTCGCTGAGCAGGAGCTCCGCCACCTGAGCCGGCTCCTCCTTCCACCGGTAGCGCAGGAACTCCCGTAACGCGCCTCTGACTTCGCTCACGGACGCCAGGTCGGTGCGGGCCAGTCTGCGGTGCAGCCGGACCGGCCGCCGGTCCCGCGACCCCCGCTCGTGTGCCCCCGGCTCGTGCGCGGCCTCGCCCTTCATGGAATCGGCATCTCCCTGACGCTCCATCGTCTCCCCCGCCCGCACAGTGCATCGCCCCCTGCTCGTGGTCCCGGCTTCCCCGGGTGTGTGCTGCTCGTCGGACTCCTTCGCGGAAACACGTTCACCGGGATGCATGCCCCACAGACGGGCCGCCACGCTTGTCGACTCATCAATAAGTGAACAGAGGAGCGGATCCGGCCCGCGGACCTCCGGACATCTGCACGTCACATTTCCTACCCCCGGGTTAACTTCCAAAAAATTCACATCGGTTGGCGTTGACGGGACCATGTCTACGCGCGTCATCATGGTGGCTATGCGAATCCCCCCACGGATCACCACGCTCGGTGGCGCAGCCGCCCTCCTGTCCGCCCTGCTCGTCGGCGGCCCGGTCACCGCGGCCACCGCCTCGACCCCGTCCACCGATTCGGTGGGCAGCATCTGCTATTCGGCGCTGCCCTCCCAGGCCCACGACACCCTCGATCTGATCGACGCGGGCGGACCGTTCCCGTACTCCCAGGACGGCACCGTCTTCCAGAACCGGGAAGGCGTCCTGCCCGGCCAGAGCACCGGCTACTACCACGAGTACACGGTCATCACGCCCAACTCCCCCACCCGTGGCGCACGTCGGGTCGTCACGGGCGAGCGGTCGCAGGAGGACTACTACACCAGTGACCACTACGCCACCTTCGACCTGATCGACCAGGGCTGCTGAAGCCCGGCCCCTCCGGACCGATCCGCGCCGTAGCCCCCCACCTGCGGCGCGGATCAACGGACCCGGAGAAGTGGATGGACTTGTACCCTCCACCCATGACCGTGACCTATGTGATCGAAGGCTCCCGGGTCACCGGCCTGGAGCAGTTCTGGACAGTGATCGGCGAGGCGGTGAACGGACCGGGCGGGTATTTCGGCCGCAACCTCGACGCGCTCGCGGACTGTCTCGGCGGTGGCATGGGCACGCCTGACGACGGCGACTTCACCTTCGAGTGGCGGGACCACGCCGCCTCCGCGCGGGCCCTGGGCCACGAGGAGACAGCACGGCATCTGCGGCAGAGCCTGGACCGGACTCACCCCACGAACCGGGCGGCGGTCCAGCAGCGGCTGGACGAGGCCCTGGCGGGCCGGGGCCCGACCCTCTTCGATCTGATCGTGGCGGTCCTGACCGACGGTGCGGCCCCGGACAGGCTGCTGCTCTCGTGAGTCCCGCGCCGTGACCGGTGGACGCCGGCCGGCGTGACGGCGCCGGCCGGCCGAGCGGCATCACCACTCGGCCGGCCGACACCATGGGGGTCGTAGGGATCAGAACTCGGTGGTGACCTTGGCGCCGTCGAACGCCTCGTTGCCGTAGAGGCTGATGAAGTGGTAGCCCGGCGCCGGGTTGTTGATGGTCAGGGTGTGCTCGTTGCCCGCCCCGGCCGACTTGTCGGTGTTGACCTCGGTGGTCGCCCAGTCCTGCGAGCTGTAGTAGAGGTCGGCGTCACCCGTGCCTCCGGACGAGGTGATCTTCAGCTGGGTGGTGCCGGCCGGGATGACGACGGCCAGGTAGGCGTAGTCGCCCTTGACGGCCTTCAGCCCGCTGCGCATGCAGTTCCGGTCCAGCATCCTGGTGTCGGCGGCCTTGCACTCGGTGATCTCGCCGGGCGGGTTGGTGGACCCGCCGCCGCAGGCACCGGCCGCGCAGGCGGCCAGCCAGGTGTTCCAGTCGGCGTCGTAACGGTTGCCGATGGTCGACGTGAGCAGGGTGCGGGCACCGTCCCAGTCACCCTTGCGGTAGAGACCGAGCAGGGTGTCGACGTCCGAGCGGTGGGACTCAAGCATGTAACGGACGGCCAGGTAGCCCCAGTTGTACACGCGGGTCTGGTCGGCGTTCTCATAGGTGGTGTCGAACAGGGTACTCAGGGGGTAGGTGCGGTTCGCGGCCTGGGCGATGGCATCGTCGTAGGTGACCTTGCGGTACGAGTAGGAGACGAACTCCGCGAAGCCCTCGACCCACCACACGGTCGGCGTGGTCATTCCGGCCTCGAAGTCGCCGTACATGTCGAAGCGGCCGTCGAGGTAGTGCGTGTACTCGTGGTTGAGGTTCCAGATCTGGAAGTCGGGACGGGCCCACTCGGCCTCGTAGGCGATGAACCGGGGCTGGTTGCCCTCGGCCTTGGGGTCGCCCTCCAGGTACATGCCGCCGTTGTTGGTGTCGATACCGAAGATCACGCCGGCGTAGGTCTGGTAGTCAGCGCTGGAGTCGAAGGCGATGACCTCGATGGTCTTGTTGTTGTCATCGGCGACCGCGCCGTTGTCCCGGGCCACCTCGTGGAAGTAGGAGTCCTGGTTGTTCAGACTGGTACAGCTGGCCTCCAGCTCCGCCGCAGCCATGTCCTGCGCCCGGATGGTGATGCTGTCGCTACAGGTGTGCTTGACCGGCAGGACGGTCTTCTCAAGACGCTCCGCGAGGTTGCAGGCGTCGTACTTCGCGCAGTTGTCCTTGTCGTAGGCGTCGACCATCTTGGCCAGGTTGACCCAGAGCGGGGCGGTGGGACCGTCGATGGAACTCTTGCCCATCAGGTCGATCGCCGGCGGGCTCGCCTTGTCGCGCAGCGAGTCCTCCTTGAGGAAACGACCGAGCTCCAGCCCCGCGTTGGCGGCCAGGAACGAATTCTTGGTGCCCAGCAGATCGAGGTGGTTCGCCGCGAAGTCGTGCAGCGAGGTCAGCACGCTGGGGTCGGCCTCGACGGCGGTGATGAACTCCGGCACCTGGTGACCGCGGAACATCACCGTGTACACGCTGTTCACGGCGTTGAGCATGTACCACGAGTCGTTGTACGACTCGTCGTAGCCGGCCAGCATCTTCTTGACGATGTTCAGGTAGCGGGCGTTCTGCTCGGCGCTGTCGACGAGGATGATCGCCTCGGACAGGCTCTCGCCGTTGGCGTCGGTGACGTCGAAGGCGTGCGAGGAGCCGAAGAAGCCGTCGAGCGCGCCCTGGATGGCCGTGCGCAGGCGCGGCCCGTACTCCCCGACGGTGTCGGGGTCGTAGTACTGGACGAAGTAGCCGGCCCGGAGGAACAGAATCAGTTGGGGCATGCCGGTGCTGTCGTCACCCGGGTAGGAGGCCGACGCGTCGCGCATCGCATCGGCGACGGTGACCATCTGGTCCTCGCGGAAGGCGTTGTAGCCGTCCTGGCCCTGGATGCGGAACAGCGTGTTGACGCAGTCGGTGGTCGCCGCCTTGACCTTCTCGACCAGGGCGCTTCCGGTGTTGTTGGTGAAATCGGTGATGTTGCACTCGGCCGCGGCCCTGCCGAGCTTCTTGGCGCGGCGCTTCTCGGCCTTCATCGAAGGTGCCTGGTGGCTCGGAAGCGCGGTGGCCTGGTCGTCGTAGTCCCGCTTGAGCGCGTCCTTCGACGCGGACAGCGGCGGCTGGTCGGCGGCTTCGAGCGGCTTGCGCCGGACGTGAGCGGCATCGTCGGCGGGTGCCGTCAGCGACTCGGCGGTGGGGCCGCCGGGCTCCTCGGTCCGGGGTTGTGCCCCCTTCTTGGCGGTGTCCGAGGAGTGGGGGGTCACGGTCGACACGGCGGGGTGTCGCTCGACGGCCTGGCTCGGTGCCGTGAACAGTCCCACGCCCAGGCATGCCGCCAGGACCACAGTGGACAATCCGGTTATCTTCTCTCGAACCCTCGGGTTCTTCACGTGCCGCCTCCCAGCGGAGTGGTGACCGCGCGACAGGGCGCGGCTGTGGGGGAATGCAAGGGGCCGGAACGGGACGGGTCCGACTGCACTCACGTCGTGACATGAACACGCGTCCTGCCCTCTTGCGCGCTGTACAATGGCACATGTCACATGTTCTTTGGAACCCCTCTCGCGCACATTCATCCGCGCGACAACTTCTCGTCGCAGCACGGGACATGACACGTGGCCCGAGCGCACCGGCCGCCATCACCGGCTTTCGACCATCGCGCCACCCACCACCGCGTCCCCGGAGAGCCGGAATCCCGGCCCCGGTCCCGGCCCCACAGAGCCCCCGAGGAGCAATGCCCGTGTCCCGTTCCTTCTCCGCGCCCCGCACCGGCAGCCACGACCTGCCGGTGTCACCCGCCCTGGACGCCTTCATGGGCACCGGGTGGGCCGAGTCCCCGCTGCCGGAGGACCTTCGCGTCCCCTCCATCGGCGCCACCCCCGCCCGCCGCGCCCGGCTGGCCGCCCGCTTCCCCGGTGAGCGCCTGATCATCCCGGCCGGTGCGCTCGCGGTCCGCTCCAACGACACTGACCACCGCTTCCGGCCGCACACCGGATACGCCTGGCTCACCGGCCTCACCGGCGAGGACCAGGCCGGTCACGTGCTCGTCCTGGAACCGGACGGCGACGAGCGGCACGAGGCGGTGCTGTACCTGCGGCCCCGGTCGCCGCGCACCGGCCAGGAGTTCTACCGTGACCGCAGATACGGCGAGTTCTGGGTCGGGCGCAGGCCCGACCTGGCGGAGGCGGCCCGGCTGACCGGCATCCGCTGCGCGCATCCGGATGCCTGGGAGAAGCTGCTCACCGGGCCGCAGCCGCCGGTCCGGGTGCTGTCCGGGGTCGACCCGTCCGTCGATGAACTCCTGCGTACCTGCCGCGCGTTCCCGCTCGGGCGCTCGGCACCGGCCGGGCTCGAAGCGGTGCTCAGCGAGCTCCGGCTCGTCAAGGACCCCTGGGAGGCCGGACAGTTGCAGCAGGCCGTCGACGCGACGGCGGTCGGTTTCGAGGACGTGGTACGAAGCCTGCCGCAGGCGCTGCGCCACCCGCGGGGCGAGCGCTGGATCGAGGGCGTCTTCGATCTCCGGGCCCGGTCGGAGGGGAACGGACCGGGCTACGCCACGATCGCCGCCGCCGGAGCGCACGCCTGCGTGCTGCACTGGACCCGCAATGACGGCCCGCTGGAACAGGGGCAGTTGCTGCTCCTGGACGCCGGGGTGGAGACCGACTCGCTCTACACCGCCGACATCACCCGCACCCTGCCGTTGTCCGGCCGCTTCTCCCCGGTGCAGCGAACGGTCTACGAGCTGGTGCTGGCAGCACAGGAGGCCGGCATCGCGGCCCTGCGTCCCGGGGCGCGGTTCCGCGACTTCCATCTGGCCGCCATGCGGGTCATCACCGAGGGGCTGCACGAGTGGGGCGTGCTGCGGATGTCGGTGGACGAGGCGCTCGACCCGGACAACGGCTTCTACCGCCGGTACACGCTCTGCAGCAGCGGTCACATGCTCGGCATGGATGTGCACGACTGCGCACAGGCGCGCGCCGGGGCCTATCTGGACGGACTCCTGGAGCCCGGTCAGGTACTGACGGTGGAACCCGGGCTCTACCTCCAGCCCGACGACGAGACGCTGCCCCAATCGCTGCGCGGGATCGGGGTGCGGATCGAGGACGACCTCGTGATCACGGCCGACGGTGCCCGTCTCATGTCGTCGGCGCTGCCCCGCACCGCCGACGGCATCGAGGAGTGGATGGCCACGCTACTGGAGTCCCGGGACTGAGCCAGGACCCTGCGCACCGTTTCAACGACTGCCCGTCGGGCGGTCGTTGAGCGGCGCGTCGAAACGTCCGGCGGCAGGATCCTGCAAGGGCTCCATGAGCCCAGGGCTCCGGGAGCCGCGTGAGCCGCTTGAGCCCAGGGCTCCTGGGGCTCCTGGGGCTCCTGGGGCTCCTGGGGCTCCTGGGGCTCCTGGGGCTACGCAGCCCCCGGACGGAATCGGCGGATCAGGCCTCCGCGGCCGGCAGCGACACTCTTCGGATCCGCTCGCCTTCCGCCGCGGTCTCGGCGGCCTCCTCCTCGGCCCAGAGATTTCTGACATGTGACATATGCGAGAGCATGCATCTCTCGGCACGCTCCGCGTCGCCCGCGATCAGAACGTCGAGCAGCTGGGCGTGCTCCTCGGCCGATGTGACCAGCAGACCGGACTGGTCGAGCCGGTTGAGTCCGAAGAGACGCGATCGCTTGCGAAGATTGCCGACCTCCTCCACCAGGCGGCGGTTTCCCGCCAGGCCGAGCAGTTCCAGATGGAAGCGGCGGTCGGCCTCCAGGTAGCCGATGATGTCGTGCTCGGCTGCGGCCGCGACGATCGCCTGGGCCAGCGGACGCAACGCCTCCAGCTCCCTGGTCCGGCCCATCCGGGCGATGCGGCCGATGGTGGGGACCTCGATCATGACCCGCAGCTCGGTGAAGTCGTCGAGGTCCTGTTCGGTCAACTCCGTTATCCGGAAGCCCTTGTTGCGCACCGCTTCGACCAGGCCCTCGCGTGCCAGGTCGAGCATGGCCTCGCGCACCGGGGTCGCGGACACTCCGAAGTCGGCGGCGAGCGCGGGGGCGGAGTAGATCATGCCCGGCCGGAGGTCGCCCGCGATCAGGGCCGCCCTGAGGGCATTTGCCACCTGGTCACGCAAGTGCTCCTGCGCGGAGATGGCGTTGAGCGTCGTCAGGCGGGCCATATCTGTTCCTCCAGCGCCGTGCGGGGCCTCAGAATACAATGGCACGATTCGGTCAGGGCCCATCGCTCCGAGGCTGTGGACAACTCGCTCAGGGCGCCGAATCACGGTGCACCGCGGCGGCGACGGCGAGGTCCTCCCAGCCCATTCCGACGCTCTTGAAGAACCGTGGTCCCCCGAAGCCGGCCGGTGCTCCGCCGGGAGCGCGTCCCGTCACCAGTTCGGCCAGGTTGGCGTGGATGTCCTCGGCCCGGAAGGCTCCCTCGGCCATCGGGACCAGCAGGTCGCCCGCCTCCGACAACGCGGCCGACCGCGATTCGACGACGACGGCGGAGCGTGCCACCAGAGCTGTGTCGACCTCCCGGGCATCGGGGGTGTGGGAACCCACCGCGACGACCGTCGCGCCGTCCGGCACCAGGTCACCGTCGAACAGCGGGACGGCGGAGGTCGTGCAGCAGAGCACCAGATCGGCCGTGGCGACTTCACGGTCGCCGGGCGCCTGCGCCGTACGGGCGTCCACGCCGAGGCGGCGGGCGTGCGCCGCCAGTGCTTCGGCCCGGTGCGGGGTGCGGCCGACCACGGTGACCCGTTCGACCTGACGTTCCGCGAGCACCGCGTCGAGGTGTCCGTACGCCTGGGGGCCCGTCCCGAAGAGCACCAGATGATGCACGACGGGGCCGGTGAGGTGGCGGATCGCGAGAGCGGACACGGCCGGGGTGCGCAGGGTGGTGAGCGCGGCCCCGTCCAGCAGGGCGAGCGGCAGCAGGGTGGGTGCGTCGAGCAGCAGATAGCTTCCGGTGATCCGGGGCAGGTCGCGGGACGGGTTGTCCGGGGCCACCCCGGCGATCTTCACGCCGGTCACCTGCTGTGTGGTGGCGGGCATGATCAGCAGCTCCCCGCCGGGCACCGTGACATGGTGCCGGGCGGGGGCCGTCTCCGGATCCAGTCCCCCGCTCAGCGCCGCCTCCAGTGCGTCCACGGCTCCGGTGGGTCCCAGGGCCTGGATGTCGTCGGCGCCGAGCAGGGGGAGGTTCACAGCAGGAATCCTTCGGGGAAGGGGTCGGACGGGTTCAGGAAGAATTGTGCGGTACCGGTGATCCAGGCGCGGCCGGTGACGGTGGGGACGACGGCCGGCAACCCGCCCACGGTGGTCTCCTGGACCAGGCGCCCGGTGAACGAGGTGCCGATGAACGACTCGTTCACGAAGTCGGTGTCCAGGGGGAGTTCACCGCGTGCGTGCAGTTGCGCCATGCGTGCCGAGGTGCCGGTCCCGCAGGGCGAGCGGTCGAACCAGCCGGGATGGATGGCCATCGCGTGCCGGGAGTGGCGGGCGTCGGACCCGGGCGCGACGAACTGCACGTGCTTGAGACCGTGGATGTCCGGATCCTCGGGGTGGACGGGCCGCTCGGTGGCGTTGACCGCGTCCATCAGAGCGAGTCCGGCGGCCAGGATGTCGTCCTTGCGGGCCCGGTCGAAGGGCAGCCCCAGGTCGGACAGCTGCACCATCGCGTAGAAATTGCCGCCGTAGGCGAGGTCGTAGCGCAGCGCCCCGTGGCCGGGCACGTCCACCGTCCGGTCGAGCGCGACGCTGAACGCCGGAACGTTGGTCAGGGTCACCCCGGTCGCCGCGCCGTCCTTCACCTGTACGTCCACGCTGACGAGCCCGGCCGGGGTGTCCAGCCGCACGGTGGTGACGGGTTCGGTGACCTCCACCATGCCGGTCTCCACCAGAACGGTCGCCACCCCGATGGTGCCGTGCCCGCACATCGGCAGATAGCCGGAGACCTCTATGAACAGGACGCCGTAGTCCGCGTCCGGCCGGGTGGGCGGCTGGAGGATCGCGCCGCTCATCGAGGCGTGGCCGCGCGGTTCGTACATGAGCAGGGTGCGCACGGCGTCCCGGTGCTGCTGGAAGTGGAGGCGCCGCTCGGCCATCGTCGTACCGGGGATGGTGCCGATGCCTCCGGTGATGACCCGGGTGGGCATGCCCTCGGTGTGTGAGTCGACGGCATGGAAAATGTGACGTGTCTGCAAGGCTCCCCCTGGTTGGTCGGGTCGGACACGAAGAACACTGGAAGCGGACGGAACGGGTCTTGGCGAAAGGGGCCGGGCCGCGCGCTCCGTCCGGGCGTACGGCCGGCCCCGCCTCTGCTGCGGCCGCGCACCGGCCCCGGCAAAGGCCCCCGGTCTCAGTGGAGGCCCCCGGCCAGCGCCTTCTCCGTCGCGGCGCGTACGGCGGCCACGTCGTCGGCGGGAAGGGGGAACCGCGGCGGCCGGGTACGGCCCCCATGGCGTCCGGCGACGTCCATGGACGCCTTGATGGCCTGGACGAACTCCGGCTTCGAGTCCCATCGGAGCAGCGGGTGCAGCTCCCGGTACAGCGGCAGGGCGGTTGCCATGTCACCGGTGACAGCGGCCCGGTACAACTCGACACAGCAGGACGGCAGCATGTTCGGGCAGCCCGCGATCCAGCCGACGGCCCCGGCGAGCGCCAGTTCCAGAAGTACGTCGTCGGCGCCCACCAGCACGTCGAGCCCGGGGGCCTGTTCGGCGATCTCATAGGCCCGGCGGACGTCACCGCTGAACTCCTTGACGGCCACGATGCTGCCGTCCTGGTGCAGGCGGGCGAGCAGCCCCGGCGTCAGGTCCACCTTGGTGTCGTACGGGTTGTTGTACGCGACGACCGGCACCCCGGCCTCGGCCACATCGGCGTAGTGGGCGCGCACCGCCGCCTCCTCGCAGCGGTACCCGTTGGGCGGCAGCAGCAGCACGGAGCCGGCCCCCGCCGCCGCGGCCTGTTCCGCCCAGCGCCTCGATTCCGCGCTGCCGTAGGCGGCGACGCCCGGCATGACGCGGTTGCCGTCGCCCGCGGCCTCGACGGCGACCCGGACCACCTGCTCGCGTTCGCTGTCGGTCAGGGTCTGGTACTCCCCCAGCGAGCCGTTGGGCACCACCCCGTCGCAGCCCGCCTCGATGAGCTGCCGTACATGGTCGGCGTAGGCGTCGTAGTCGATGGTGCAGTCGTCGCGCAGGGTGATCGGGGTGGCGACCATGACTCCGTGCCAGGGACGGGTGCGCGAGTCGGTGTTCGTCTGCATAGTGGCTCCTTGAGAGGTGTGACATGTCACGGTGTGGCGGAAACGTGAACCGCGGGAACGCGAGACCGCAGTGGTGCGAAACGGCGGGAACGCGAGACCGCAGTGGTGCGAAACGGTGAGAACGCGAGACCGCAGAAACGGAAGGGAACGCGGAAGCTGGAAGGAAGGACTCGGGGCAGGGCACAACGGTCGGCGCGCAGAGCGCCCCTGGGGGTGGTCCGGACCCGGCCTACCCGGGACCGGACAGGCCGGCGAGGGTGGAGAGTTTCACCGGGCAGGCCAGCGGGCGCCGGTCGGGTCCGCCCGGCTCCTGTCCACCGCCGTGCGCGGCGGCGAGTTCCCGGACGGCGAATCCGCACGTCCGGCCCTGGCACCATCCCATCCCGGCCCGGGTGAGCAGTTTGACGGTCCTGGTGTCACCGGCTCCCAGCTCCTCGCACGCGGTGCGGATCCGGCCCGCGCCGACCTCTTCGCAGCGGCACACCTCCGTCCCGTCGGCCGGCCACTCGCGCCAGCCCGGCCCCGGTCGGTGCACGGCCCCCATCAGATCGGCGAAGGCCCGCAGACGACGGCGGGAGCGGTGCAGCGCGACAGCCCTGCGGGCCTCCCGCCTCCGCACTCCGCCCCGGACCTCGCGGACGATGGAGAGTGCCGCCAACTCGCCCTCGGACAAGGCGAGTTCGACGCCCCCTACGCCACCTGTCTCGCCGGCCGCCCAGACTCCGGGAACGGTGGTCCTGAGCTGTTCGTCGAGGGTGACCGCGTGCGTGCCGTCGGGGCCGGGCCGTGTATCGCAGCCGGCTGCCACGGCGAGGTCGAGCTGCGGCATCAGCCCGTGTCCCACGGCGAGCGCGTCGCAGGGGATCCGGCGGCCGGTCCCGGCGACGGGCCGCCACCGGCGGTCCACCCTGCTGACGGTCACCGCCTCCACCCGCTCGTCCCCGTGCACCTCGGTGACCGCCCGGTGGCTCAGCACCCGCACCCGGGCGCGGGCCAGCTCCGCCGCGAACCGGGCCCCTTCCGCCGCCTTGCCCGGGTTGGCCGCCAGCACCCGGGGAGCACGGGCGTACGCCCCGTAGCCGGCGGCCTCGACCAGCGCCGGGACCTGTGCCCCCGCGCGGGTCAGCGAGAGGGCGACCGCCTGGAGGAGCGGCCCGCTGCCCGCGACCACGATCCTTCTTCCCGGCAGCACCAGCCCCGACTTCAGCATCGCCTGGGCCCCCGCCGCGCCCACCACGCCTGGGAGTGTCCAGCCGGGGAAGGGCAGTTGGCGTTCGTGGGCGCCGGTCGCGAGGAGCATCCGCCGGGCCCGGACAGCGGTGCGGATCTCCTCGTCCGCCCCGGTGACCGCGTGCAGGATCCAGTCGCCGTCACCGGTTCGTTCGACCGTCCACACCTGGTGGCCGGTGAGGTGGCGGATCGTGCCGGTGTCGCGGTGTGCGGCCAGCCGGGCGGAGAGTTCCGTGAAGGTGCGCCAGCCGTGGTGCAGGGCCCCGGGCCGGGTGGCGCCGAGTCCGTCGGCCGGGCTGCGGTAGTACTGCCCGCCGGGTGCGGCGGCCGCGTCCAGCAGGACCACGTCGAGCCCGTGGTCGGCGGCGGTGACGGCCGCGGCGAGGCCCGCCGGTCCGGCGCCCACCACGGCGAGCTCGACGTGGCCGGTCTCCCGCGCCCCGGGCTCATCGGTCGAGTTCGGCATGGCCGTCCCCCTCCTGCGTCACTACCGCGTCGCCCGGTGCCGCGGGCAGCAGGCAGGCGCGCTGGTTGGGCCGGCCGTTGACGGTGGCCAGACAGTCGTAGCAGGCGCCGATCCCGCAGAAGGCGCCTCGCGGCCGCCCGTTCACCCGGGTGGTGCGCCAGGTCAGGATGCCCGCCGACCAGAGTGCGGCGGCGATGGTCTGGCCCGGCAGCGCGCGGACCGGGCGGCCGTCGAAGGTGAGCTGGAACTCCGTCTCGGGCGCGGCCCCGACGAGTTCGGCGGGGGTACGTGCGCGGGTGCGTCTCACTGGGTCCTCTCCTGGGGCGGGGGCGCCCCGCTCTCCACCCTCATGTGACATGGCATGTGGTCGAACCGATCGGGGGCGAAGGGTCCGAGGTCGAGTGCGGGCCGCTCTCCCCGGATCGCGTCGGCGATGAGCTGTCCGGTCGCGGGCGCCAGCCCGATCCCGGCACCCTCGTGGCCGCAGGCGTGGAAGAGCCCCGGCACCCTGGGGTCCGGCCCGATCGCCGGGAGGTGATCGGGCAGGTAGGGGCGGAATCCGTGGTAGGCGCGCATCACCCGTACGTCGGCGAGCGCGGGAAAGAGCGCGGCGGCGCCCGCCGCCAGCCGGGAGATCACCTCGACGGACAAGGTCCGGTCGAAGCCGACCCGTTCGCGGCTGGCCCCGATGAGCACCGGCCCCGCGGGCGTTCCCTCCACTACCGGCGAGGTCTGGAGCGCCGCGGACCCGCTCGACACGTCGGCCACGTACTCCGCGGCGTAGACCTTGTGCCGGATCAGCCGGGGCAGTGGTTCGGTGACCAGCACGAACCCCCTGCGCGGCAGGACCGGCAGGTTCACATCGGCCAGCGCGGCCAGATCGCCGCCCCAGGTGCCCGCCGCGTTGACCACGACGGGGGCGTGCAGTTCACCCCGCGCCGTGCGGACCCCGCGTACGGCGCCCTTCCGGTCCCGGAGGATCCCGGTCACCTCCTCCCCCGGGCGCACCAGCGCACCCGCCCTCCTGGCGGCGCTCAGCAACTCGGCAGCGGCCAGAGCCGGTTGGACCTGGGCATCCTGCGGGTAGTGGCAGCCACCGGACAGGTCCGGTGCGAGATGGGGCTCGATGTCGCGGAGCCGGTCGGAGGTGACGTGGTACGCCTCGACACCCGCCGCCCGCTGGGCATCGGCCGTGCCGGTCAGGGCGGCCAGGGATTTCCCGGATGCCGCGACGACGACACCGCCCTTGAGTTCGTACTCGATGCCCGTGGGCAGTTCTTCGGACAGCCGCCGCCACAAGGAGGCGGACAGCAGGGCGAGTTCCAGTTCCGGTCCGGGCACTTTGTCGGAGACCAGGAGGTTGCCCTCGCCGGTTCCGGTGGTACCGCCGGCCACCGGCCCTCGGTCGACGACGGCTACGGAGAGTCCGGACCGGGAGGTGTAGTAGGCGCAGGCGGCGCCGACCATTCCGGCCCCGACGATGACGACATCCAGGGGGCGTCTCGTGAGCACGGCAGTAATATGTCACATTGCTCAAGGGTCGCCAAGGGTGCGCACAGGGCCAGTTGATCAACCATCACTCCCCCGCACCGCCCGCGGGGGTGCCGGATCGGCAGCCGGGGAAGTGGAGCCATGAACCCCGAAGGCGCCGACCGCTTGGAGCCGTGATGCACGACGACCGCACCGTGGTGGAGGACCGCCTCGAACGAGCCCTTCACCAGTTCATCCGCCCCGCCCAGTACCCGGCCCGCACGCCGCTCGCACTCTCCGTCCGGCACATCCCCGGCGACCCCGTCCCGGTGGACCGGGTACTCCGGGAACCGTTCGAGCCGTTCCGTACCGGCACCGAGTGGGGGAAACCCTGGTCCACCAGCTGGTTCCGGCTGGAGGGGACCGTACCGGCAACGTGGGCGGGGCGCCGGGCCGAGGTCGTCGTGGATCCCGGCTTCTCCGGTCAGGGACCGGGGTTCCAGGCCGAGGGCATGCTGTACGACACCAGCGGCGTCCCGCTCAAGGGCATCCATCCGCGCAATCGCCATCTGACGGTGGCCGCCCCGGCGGCGGGCGGCGAGCCCGTCGAGCTGCTGCTGGAGGCGGCGGCCAACCCCGCCGTGCTGGAACACGGCTTCGCGCCGACACGGCTCGGGGACGTGCGGACGGCCGGCGACCGGCCGCTGTACCGGTTCGCCTCCGCGGACCTGGCGGTGCTGGACGAGGAGGTCTGGCATCTTGTCCTGGACATCGAGGTGCTCTGCGAACTGATGCGGGAACTCCCCGTCGAACGCTCCCGGCGCCACGAGATCCTGCGCGCCCTGGAACGCATGCTGGACGCGCTGGATCTGCACGACGTGGCGGGAACGGCGCGGGCCGGCCGGGAGCAGCTGGCCGAAGCGCTGTCCCGCCCGGCCGCGGCGAGCGCGCACCGGATCTCGGCCGCCGGTCATGCGCACATCGACTCGGCATGGCTGTGGCCGCTGCGCGAGACGGTGCGCAAGGCGTCGCGCACCTTCGCCAATGTCACCGCGCTGGCCCGGGACTATCCGGAGCTGGTCTTCGCGGCCTCGCAGGCACAGCAGTACGCCTGGGTGAAGGAACACCAGCCGCACATCTGGGAGCGCGTCAAGCAGGCCGTGGCCGACGGGCAGTGGGCGCCCGTCGGGTCGATGTGGGTGGAGTCCGACGCCAACATGCCCGGCGGTGAGGCGCTGGCCCGGCAGCTCGTGCACGGCAAGCGGTTCTTCCGGCAGGAGCTGGGAGTGGAGACCGAGGAGATCTGGCTGCCGGACACCTTCGGCTACACGGCGGCCTTCCCGCAGCTGGCCCGGCTCGCGGGGGTGAAATGGTTCCTGACGCAGAAGCTGTCCTGGAACCAGAGCAATAAAATGCCACATCACACCTTCTGGTGGGAGGGCATCGACGGGACCAGGGTCTTCACCCACTTCCCGCCGGTGGACACCTACAACGCACAGTTCCACGGCAGCGAACTCGCCCACGCCGAACGCAACTTCACCGAGAAGGGGCCTGCCACTCGCTCCCTCGTCCCGTTCGGCTGGGGCGACGGCGGGGGCGGCCCCACCCGCGAGATGCTGGAGAAGGCGCGCAGGCTCCGGAACCTGGAGGGCTCCCCCAAGGTGACCGTCGAGCGGCCGGCGGCGTTCTTCGCGGCGGCCGAGGAGGAGTACGGGGCGCGGGCTCCGGTCTGGTCGGGCGAGCTGTACCTGGAACTGCACCGGGCCACGTACACCACCCAGGCCAAGACCAAACAGGGCAACCGCCGCAGCGAACACCTCCTCCGGGAGGCGGAGTTGTGGGCGACGACGGCGGCACTGCGCGACCCCGGACACCGCTACCACTATCCGTACGAGGCGTTGGACCGGCTGTGGAAGACGGTCCTGCTGCATCAGTTCCATGACATCCTGCCCGGCTCGTCGATCGCCTGGGTGCACCGCGAGGCCCGCGAGACCTACGAGCGGGTGCGGTCGGAACTGGCGGATCTGGTGGCGGACGCGGTGGCCGCGCTGAGCGGGGCCAAGGGGCTGGTGGCGCTCAACTCGTCGCCGTACCAACGCCGTCAAGTGGTCGAGCTGGACCCGGAGGCGAGTGCGGTACTGCCGTCCGGCGCGCAGGTGCAGCACCTGGGAGACGGCCGTACGGTGGTGCCCGCCGAGGCACCCGGGCTCGGCGCGGGTCCGCTGAACGGCTCGGCGGCGCCGGGGCACCCGGTCTCCGCGACCGGTTCCGCGGACGGGGGTCTCGTGCTCGACAACGGGCTGCTGCGGTTGGTGATCGACGCCGACGGGCTGATCGCCGCCGTCCGCGATCTCGGCGCGGGGCGGGACGTCCTCGTCCCCGGCCACCGGGCCAACCTTCTCCAGCTGCACCCGGACCACCCCAACCACTGGGACGCCTGGGACATCGACCGGCACTACCGCCGCACCCGGACCGATCTCACCGATGCCGACTCCGTCGACCTGGTGGAGGAGGGGCCGTTGCGGGCCGCGGTCCGGGTCCGGCGGTCCTTCGGGCAGTCACATGTCACACAGGAGATCCGGCTGAGCGCCGGCAGCCGTCGGATCGACATCGACACCGAGATCGACTGGCGGGAGTCGGAGAAGGTCCTCAAGGCGGCCTTCCCGCTCGATGTGCACGCCGAACGGTCCACCTCCGAGATCCAGTTCGGCCATGTCCACCGCCCCACGCACGACAACACCAGCTGGGACGCCGCCCGTTTCGAGATCTGCGCCCATCGCTGGCTGCGGGTCGCCGAACCGGGGTACGGCGTGACACTGCTCAACGACTCGACGTACGGGCACGACGTGACCCGGACCCCGCACCCTTCGGGGCTGGGCACGACGGTACGGCTGACGCTGCTGCGCGCCCCGCACAGCCCCGACCCGGAGACCGACCTCGGCCGGCACCGGTTCAGGTACGCGCTGGCGCCGGGCGGCGGGATCACCGACGCGGTACGGGAAGGGCTCGCGCTCAACCTGCCGCTGCGGGCGGCGGTGGCACCGGTACTGCCGTCGCTGGTCGACACGGGGCATCCGGCGGTCACGGTGGAGTCGGTGAAGCTCGCCGAGGACCGCGGCGGCGATGTGATCGTGCGGCTCTACGAGTCGGCGGGCGGCCGCGCCGGCACCACCCTGCGGGTCGGCTTCCCCGTCGTGCGGGCCCAGGTCACCGACCTGCTGGAACAGCCGTTGCGCGAGGCGGACACCGACGAGCACGGTCTCGTACTGTCGCTCCGGCCGTTCCAGATCCTGACGCTGCGCCTGACCCCGGCGTGACGGTTGCGGAACACCGCACCGCCCCCTCCCGGGCCCTCGTTCAGCGGAGGGCACGTTCGGGGGCGGGCCCGTGCGGCGGCGGCGTACGTTCAGGGGCGGGGCACGTTACGCAGGTTGGAGCGGGCCATCTGGACCATTCGGCCCACTCCCCCGTCCAGCACGATCTTGCTGGCGGAGAGCGCGAAGCCGGTCACCATCTCGGCGCTGATCTTCGGTGGGATGGAGAGGGCGTTGGGGTCGGTGACGACATCGACGAGCGCGGGGCCCTTGTGCTTGAAGGCCTCCTTGAGGGCGCCTTCGAGCTGCTTGGGCTTCTCCACCCGCACGCCGTACGCCCCGCACGCGCGGGCGACCGCGGCGAAGTCCGGGTTCTTGTTGGCCGTGCCGAACGACGGCAGTCCCGCGACCAGCATCTCCAACTCGACCATGCCGAGGGACGAGTTGTTGAACAGCACGACCTTCACCGGCAGGTCGTACTGCACCAGGGTCAGGAAGTCGCCCATCAGCATGGTGAATCCGCCGTCGCCGGACATCGAGACCACCTGACGGTTCCGGTCGGTGAACTGGGCGCCGATGGCCTGCGGGAGTGCGTTGGCCATCGAGCCGTGGCTGAACGATCCGATGACGCGGCGCTTGCCGTTGGGGGTGAGATATCGCGCGGCCCACACATTGCACATTCCGGTGTCGACGGTGAACACGGCGTCGTCGTCGGCCAGTTCGTCCAGCACCGAGGCGACGTACTCCGGATGGATCGGGATGTGCTTCTCGACCTTGCGGGTGTACGCCTTGACCACGCCCTCCAGCGCTTCGGCGTGCTTCTTCAGCATCCGGTCGAGGAACCTGCGGTCGGTCTTCTCCTTCACCTGCGGCGTCAGACAGCGCAGGGTCTCGCGGACATCGCCCCAGACCGCCAGATCCAGCTTGGAGCGGCGGCCCAGGTGCTCGGGGCGCACATCGACCTGGACGATCTTCACATCGGTCGGGAGGAAGGCGTTGTACGGGAAGTCGGTGCCGAGCAGGATCAGGAGGTCGCACTCGTTGGTCGCCTCGTAGGCGGCGCCGTAGCCGAGCAGACCGCTCATGCCGACGTCGTACGGGTTGTCGTACTGGATCCACTCCTTGCCGCGCAGCGCGTGCCCGACCGGGGACTTCACCCGTTCGGCGAACTGCATCACCTCGGCGTGGGCACCCGCCGTGCCGCTGCCGCAGAACAATGTCACACGCTTCGCCTCGTCGACCATCCGGCGGAGCCTGTCGATCTCCTCGTCACCGGGCCGGACCGTCGGCCGCGAGGTGACCAGCGCGTGCTCGATGGACTTCTCCGGGGCGGGCTGCGATGCGATGTCACCCGGCATCGTGACGACGCTGACCCCGCCCCGGCCGATCGCGTGCTGAATGGCGGTCTGGAGCAGCCGGGGCATCTGCTGCGGGTTGGAGATCATCTCGTTGTAGTGGCTGCACTCCTGGAAGAGCAGCTCCGGGTGGGTCTCCTGGAAGTAGCCGAGCCCGATCTCGCTCGACGGGATGTGCGAGGCGAGGGCGAGCACCGGTGCCATGGAGCGGTGGGCGTCGTAGAGGCCGTTGATGAGGTGCAGATTGCCAGGACCGCAGGATCCCGCGCAGGCCGCCAGCTCGCCCGTGACCTGGGCCTCCGCGCCGGCGGCGAAAGCGGCGGTCTCCTCGTGCCTGACCTGGATCCAGTCGATGGCCCGGTTGCGGCGGATCGCGTCGACGACCGGGTTGAGGCTGTCGCCGACGACACCGTACATACGCCTGACGCCCGCCCGGACGAGGATGTCGACGAACTGCTCCGACACGTTCTGCTTGGCCATGGGTGCGTACCCTTTCCGCGCTTCGGCTTCCGGACTCCGCATCCATCAACCCATGGCGGACGCGGTTACGCCTCCCAGACGCCCGCAGCCGTACGGTCGTCGGCGTACCCCTTCACCCGGAGCTGGATGTCCGCGAGAAAGGCCACGAGCCCAGGTGCCTCCTCGGTCATCCAGCGTGCGGCGAGCTCCTCGGCCAGGGCGGGCTCGCCGCGCATCGGTTCGGCCAGCCCGGGGCCGCACAGCAGCAGGGCGTCGCCCGGCCGGGCCACCGACCCCCGGAAGCGGAACGGTTCTGCGGGCGGGGCGGGCGGGGCGGGCGGGGCAGGTGGGTCGGGCGGAGACTCGGCATACGGGCCCGGAGGCGTCGTGGCGGCCGGGTCCGTGGTGAGGTGGTCGCCTTCCGCCCCGCCCGCGTGTGACGGAGCCCCGAACCCGGGCCCGGGGTCCGTGACACCGGTCCCGGCGCCCCCGATGTCCCCGGCGACGTTCCCGGCTGCCGGGATCTCAGGTTCGAGATCGTGCCAGACTCCGCCGCGCAGCCGGAAGAGACCACCGGCCCCGACACCGAAGAAGACCCGTGTACGGCAGTCCGGATCCGCCGGCAGCAGAAGACAGCGCAGCCCCGCCGTGTACTGCTGCGGCTCCACCCCCAGCTCGGCGGCGCGGGCCCGCAGCTTGCCGTACGTGCGGTCGGTGAGGCGGTTGAGCCCGGACTTGAGCTCCCCGCGGCGGCCCGCCCTTATGTCCTCGGAGAGCCGGACGTGGCTGCGGCCGACCGCTGCGCCGATCCAGCGGCAGGCATCGGCCGCCGCCAGGTGTGCCGAGTCGGCGGCGCGGGCCCCGGTCGCGACGGCGACCAGGACCAGGGCGCGTTCGTCGGTGCCGAAGCGCGCCGTGAGCAGCGCATCGCGGCGGGGCTCGCCGCGAAACCGCGCGGAGTCCCCGCGCACGGAGGCGGCGCGCAGGGTGTAGGTGCCGTATCGGGCACCGTCGAGCACGGTGTCGGCGACCAGGCCGTCCAGCTCCTGCGGGACGGTGGGGGGCAGCGCGGTGGGCTCGGGGTCGTAGGTGGGCGGCCGATCACCCACATGGCCGATCACGGGACGGACGACCGAGCCGGCTTCACGCTCCGCCTCCGGCACGGGTGGGACGGATACAGCGGGTGTGCCGGATACGGCGGGTGTGCCGGACGCCGCGGATGTGACCGATGTGACGGATGTGATGGGCGCGCCGGCGGGTGGCGGTGGAGCGGAGGGCTTCGCGGCCACCGGCCGCCTGGGCAGAGGCGGCGCCGGGGGCGGAGGCGGCGCGACCGGCGGCGGCTCCACGGCCTGCGCAGACGCGGGCGCAAACACCGGCTCGGACGTCGATGGAGGCGCAGGCGAAGGGAGCGGCGGATCCACCGGAATCGCCGGCACGGCGAAGGTACGCGGCGGCGTCGGGCCGGCCGGGGCAGCGGCAGGCGGCTCCCACGGAGCCCGCTCCCGTACGGTCTCCTCCCGCACCGGCCGGGACACCACCACCGGGTCCGCCCCGGGCTTCACCTCGGAAGGCGCCCCCGCACGCCCGCCGGCTCCGTCACCGGCCGCTACGCCGAGCCCACCGCCGCACCCACTCCCGGCACCGCTCCCCAACCCACCATCGAATCCCCCTCCGGAAGCCCCGCCCCCGGCACCGGCTCCGGCCCGGCCCGGCCTCACCGCGTCCGACGCCGAGTCGAAGCGGTCGTCGAGACTGTCGGGTGCGTCGCTCGTCCCGGTGTCCCGGGCGCTCTCGTCGTACAGCCTCCGCCACCAGTCGTCCTCGTTGGCGGCGGGCTTCTCCCCCTGCTGACTCATGCCCTTATTGTCGACCGCGAGGGCCGTACGAAAACGGGTCATCCGGAAATAGTGACTGCGAACATGGGTCCGCCGGGCGGCCCCACCCCCCACGGGAAGGACGCCCGGCGGACCGGTCAGTCGGTGATCAACGCACGGCGTACGCGTCGTTCACGGTCTGGATGACGGAGTTGCCGTTGGCGTCCGTCAGTTCGGTCTTCAGGGTGACCGGCTTGCCGGCCGCGCCCGCGTGGTTCACGGTCGCGGTCCAACGGCCGCCCTGCTGTGCGGTGGTGGCGTCGTTCCAGGTCTCGCCACCGTCGTACGAGTACGAGACCTTGGCGGCGACCAGCTTGCCGGGCGTGTAGCCGGCGTGACCGCTGACGCTCAGGCCGATCTTCTGACCGTCCTTCGCCGCGAGGGTCTTGAGCCCGTCCGTGTCCAGGTCGTAGCCGGGGAAGAGCAGCGGGATCCCCTGGGAGTAGACGTTCTCGTCCCGCTTCGAACGGAACTTCCAGGTGGTCTCGGTGCTGGTGGACCGCTTCCACACGGCGGCGGGCTGTCCGAACCTGGAGGTCATCATGGTCAGTTCGTACGCGGCGTCCTCCGCCGGGACGGTGAACACCCCGGACGGCCAGCCGGTCTCGCCGATCAGCTTGCCACCGCTGCTCAGGCTCATGTTGCCGACGTCGCCGAAGGAGCCCTGGAGTCCGGCGTGCTCGCTGTCGCTCCAGAAGCCCGGGGCGACGCCGATCAGGTTGTCCTGACGCTCGCCGGCGAGCTGGAGCTTGCCGGCGGCGTCGCGCGGAGCGGCCGGGACCGGGATGCCCCGGTACCAGTTCTCCGTGCGCTTCGAGCCCGCCTCGTAGGTGCGCGGCTGGTCGGTCATCAGCTCGCCCCAGGGGAAGCTGGAGGAGAGGTACCGCACCCAGGCGGTGTCGCCCGCCGAGTAGTACTCGGTGCGCTTGCCGGGGGCGGCGACGACGTCACTGGCCGCGGAGAAGACACCGCCGTACGGGCGGTTGATGATCATCGTGTCGACGTAGTCGGCGGCGACGCCCATCGCCTCGTAGCCGGCCGTGACCCTGCCGAGCTTGGTGTCGCGGACCTTGTAGGTCCGGTCCGAGGTGATCGGGCCGGTCTCGGGGAACGCGAGGTTGTAGACGAACGGGCTGACCGCGGTGGCCTTCCAGCGCAGCTCGACCGTGCCGTCGGCCAGGGCGGCCTTCAGCGCGGCGGCCTCGTCCGCCTCGATGCCGAGCGCGGGCAACACCGCCTGGGCGTAGCCGACGGTCGGGTGCCACGGTCCCGCGGAGGGGCGGTGGGCGATGACGGCCTTGGCGCCCGCGGCCTTCGCGTCGCGCGTCAGGGCGTACAGGTTGTTGTCGTCGTCACCGACCTCGACCAGGGCGATCTTTCCGGCGACGCCCGCGGCCTTCAGCTCGTCGGGGGTTCCGGTTCCGGCGTCGACGAGTGCGGCCTCGCCCGTGCCGTCGAGGTTGACGGAGCCGTTGCCGGCCACCGTCGGGTGCAGTTCGGCACCGCCGACGACCGAGAGCTTGTCGATCTGCGGGGCGTAGGCGCGCCAGAAGCTGTCGAACTCGAAGTCGCCGTCGCTCGCCCTGCCCTGCACGTCGGCCAGGTAGTTCTTGACGTCGGAGCCGGCGGTGACGGAGCCCGAGTGCAGCCAGACGTCGTCCCAGCTGCGGCCGAACGCCAGCGTGGTGGAACGGTTCTCGGTGGTGCGGTCCTCGGTCCTCACCTGGATCCGGTGGGCCTTGCGGGCGTCCAGGACCAGGGTGGTGTCCTTGGTGACGTTCAGCTGCGGCCGCGCGAGGTAGGCGAGGGACTCCTCCATGTTGCCGGTGGCGTCCGCCGGGTCGGGCGAGGAGACGAAGCTGGACACGAAGTACGCGCCGGGGCGCACCTGGTAGACCTGGTCGGTGGCGCCGTCGTTGAAACGGCGCTCGCCACTGGAGGTGTCGGTGCCGATGACGTCCAGCGAGGAGGCGCCGGCGGCGGGCCTGCCGGTGCGGTCGACGAGCTTGACCCGCAGGGTGACGGTCTCGGCTCCGACGTACAGCGAGAACGGAGTGGAGACCTTGGCGCCGCCGGGGCCGGTGGCCAGCACCCGTCCGGTGACATCGCCGTACTGGGCGGCCTTCAGCTTCGCCGTCGGGTCGATCCGCAGCGGGACCTTGACGGTGGCTCCGGCCGGCACGGTGACGGTGCGGGCGTCGAGCTCGGCGACGGAGGAGCGGACGGCCGAGCCGTCGTTCCCGGTGACGCCCCGGACGCTCAGCGAGAGCTTGACCGGCTTGGTGCCGGAGTTGGTGTACGGGAGGTCGACCGTGGTGCGGTCGGTGCGGTCCTGCGGCCAGTTGAAGGTGCCGCCCTGGACGGCGGGGGCGCCGACGACGGTGGTGTCGATGGCGGCCTTGACGTCGAGGCGGCCGCCGCCGGTCTCGCGTACGTCACCGGGGATGTCGCTCTTCGCGGACGACACCAGGGCCGCCTTGATCTGCTGGGCGGTCCAGTCCGGGTGGCGCTGCTTCACGATGGCCGCGGCGCCCGCGACATGCGGGGTGGCCATCGACGTACCGGACATCGACTGGTACGCGTAGATGCCGCGGCCGCCGGCCGCGGCGGCCGAGATCGCGACGCCGGGGGCGGCGATCTCGGGCTTGAGGGTGTGCGATCCGATCGCGGGGCCGCGGCTGGAGAACTGGGCCGTGGTGTCGTCGCGGTCGACGGCTCCGACGGTCAGCACGCTCGGGGCGCAGCCGGGCGAGGAGACGGTGTTCAGCGTCGGGCCCGCGTTGCCGGCCGCGATCACGAACAAGGTGCCCTTGTTCTGCGCGAGTTCCTCGGCGGCGACGCTCATCGGGTCGGTGCAGTCGGTCGGTTCCTGGCTGCCCAGGCTCATGGAGACGACGTCGGCCTTCTGGTCGACGGCCCACTGCATGCCGGCGATGATCCAGGACTCGGCGCCGGAGCCGCTGTCGTTGAGGACCTTGCCCGCGAGCAGGTCGGCGCCGGGGGCGACGCCCTTCTTCTTGCCTCCGCTGGCCGCGCCGGTGCCGCCGACGGTGGAGATGGTGTGGGTGCCGTGGCCCTGCCGGTCGTCGGTGGAGTCGGAGTCGGTGAAGTTCTCCGAGGCGGCGACCCGGCCCTTGAGGTCGGGGTGTTCGGCGTCGACACCGGTGTCGAGGACGGCGACCTTGGTGCCCTTGCCGTCGTATCCGGCGGCCCAGGCGAGGTCGGCGCCGACCTGCTTGGTCGACTTATCGAGGGTGGCCCGGACCTTGCGGTCGAGCCAGAGCTTCTTCATGCCGGAGGCCGAGCGGGAACGGGTGTTGGTGACGTCCGCCCAGAAGTCGGCGGCCTTCTCCTTGTCCGCCTTGAGCGCGACGCCGTCGATGGCGTCGAGCGCGAGTCCGCGCTTCGCGCCGCGCGGGGCGGCGAGCGCGGCGCGGGCCTGGCCCTTGCCGTAGACCGCGATCAGGGGCAGCGACTTGGTGTGCGCGTCGTCGTAGCCCTGCCGGATGAGGCCGGTGACGTTGAAGAGTTCCTCGTCCACCTTGCCCGCGGCCAGCGCGGCGACGGCGGTGTCGGGGTAGGCATAGAGGTTCTTGCCGGACTGCCTGGTCTGGAGGAGGGGTACGGTCCCGTCCTCGCGGGGCAGAGCGGTGACCGACGCGGCCCCCGAACTGTCCGTGCTCACCAGGACCTTGTCGCCGGTCACCAGCGTCACGGTGACGGGCTTGGCCTGCTTGGCGTCGGCGGCGGCGCTGCCGGTCAGTGCTCTCTTCCCCGTCGCTCCGTCCTGCGGCTGTGCCGCGGACGGTGCGATCGCGGTGACGGCCAGGACGGCGGCGGTGGCCGCCCCCAGTGCCGTGCGCGATATCGGACGCATCGCTCTCCCCAAGTGAATCCGGAACCAATCCGCGCAAACCGCAGTCTTCCGGAGGTTGTTGGTACTTCGGTGGCGCCACATTGGCAGAGCGACGAGCGATAAAGGGATGATGTACACGGCGGGTTTACGCCGTGGCCGCTTTCCGCCATGGACGGACGCCCGGCGACAGCGACATCGTGCGGAATCACTGCGTCCGGGAGGGGTCCGGGGATGCTGGGAGCCATAGGGCTCGACGAGATACAGGAGTCGGCGTACCGAGCGCTCGTGGCGGTGGGGGCCGCGGAGGTCGCCGATCTCGCGCACCGGCTGGCGCTTCCGGAGCCGGACACCGAGCGGGCTCTGCGGAGGCTGGAGCAGCACGGTCTGGCCGCGCAGGCCTCGGCGCGCACGGGGCGTTGGGTGGCGGCTCCGCCGGGCGTGGCGCTCGGAGCGCTGCTGACCCAGCAGCGTCATGAGCTGGAGCAGGCGGAGCTGGCGGCGGCGTTGCTCGCCGAGGAGTACCGGGCGGAGGCCGCCGAGCCGGCCGTGCACGATCTGGTCGAGGTGGTGACCGGGGCGAGCGCGGTCTCGCACCGCTTCCACCAGTTGCAGCTCGGCGCGGCGAGCGAGGTGTGCGCCCTGGTCACCGGGAAGCCGATCGCGGTCAGCGGGATGGAGAACGAGGCGGAGGAGCGGGCCGCGACACGCGGGGTGTCCTACCGGGTGGTGGTCGAGCGCGAGCTGCTCTCGCTGCCGTCCGGGATCACGGAGCTGTCGGCGGCGCTGAGCCGGGACGAGCAGTGCCGGGTGATCGACCGGGTGCCGACCAAGCTGGTCGTCGCCGACGGTTCACTGGCGATGGTGCCGCTGACCGGGCGCGGCGCCGAGCCCGCCGCCCTGGTGGTCCATGCCTCCGGGCTGCTGGAGTCGCTGATGGGGCTCTTCGAGGCGGTGTGGCGCGAGGCGATGCCGCTCAGACTGGGCGAGGGCGACCGGCCCCAGGACGAGGCGACGGGGCCGGATCCGACGGATCTGGAGATCCTGTCGCTGCTGCTGGCCGGGCTGACGGACGCGAGCGTGGCGAAACAGCTGGAGCTGGGGCTGCGGACCGTACAGCGACGGGTGAAGGGCCTGATGGAGCTGACCGGCGTGTCGACCCGGCTGCAGCTGGGCTGGCACGCCTACGAGCGGGGCTGGGTCGCCCGCACCCCACGGTTCTGAACGGTCCGGCACGGCCGCCGCGACTGCGCACCGCTACCGCTCCGACACGGCCCTGAGCTGCGCCGACGGCCGCCGTCCCCGGGGTGCGCTGACGGGCGGGACCGGCCGGACTCCGGCACGCTGGTGAGATGAGTGTGTGGCAACTCGTCGCCGTCGGGCTCGTCATGCTCCTCGGCCTGCTGGGCGTACTGGTGCCGGGGGCGCCGGGGCAGGCGATCGTCTGGGCCGCCGTGCTGTGGTGGGCGCTGACCGACATGACGCCGGTCGCCTGGGGCGTACTCATCGGCGCCACCGCGCTGCTGCTGCTGAACCAGGCGCTGAAGCCGCTGCTGCCACCGCGCCGCCCGCACGAGACGGGGGCGCCGCGCAGGACCCTGATGCTCGGCGGGGTCGGCGCGATCGTGGGCTTCTTCGTGGTGCCGGTGATCGGGGCGGTCGCCGGTTACGTGGGGACCATCTACGGGGCGGAGCGGCTGCGGCTCGGCAGCCACGGGGCGGGGTGGACATCGGTGCGCTCGGTGATGCGGGCGACCGGCTGGTCGGTACTCGTCGAGCTCTTCGTGTGTCTGCTGGTGACGGGAGCCTGGCTCGGCGCGGTGATCTGGGGCTGACCACCTCCCACTCTGGTGACATCTGGCTGGACGGTGTCCAGATACACGGAAACACATCGGATCTCTCCTGCTCCATTGACGGAGCAATGGCCTGTGCCTACCTTCCCTGAGGGTATAGCTCGGATGAATTGAAGCGCCTGCGTACGAGTCGCCAGGAGAAGCCTTGCCCACAGCACCGGACCCCTCCCGCCCGCCCCGCACCGAAGCCTCATCCCCGTCCCGGCCCGCCCCTTCGCGCAGATCAGTGCTCGCCACCGGCACCGCGATCGGCGGTGCGCTCGTGGCCGCCGGGACCCCCGTCCCCGCCCTCGCCGCCACCCCGGCCGCCTCCGCCACCCCGGCCGCCTCCGCCGCCCCGGCCCCCACCACCGTGCACTCCCCCGGCGACAGCTGGCGCACGGTCCTCGACGACGCCGACCTGCTCTGGCGGAAGCTGCCGAAGACCTGGTACGAGGGCCCGTATCTGGGCAACGGCCGCCTCGGCTCCGGCATCTACGCGGAACCCGGCGCCACCACCCGGGCCGTCCGCTTCAACGTCCAGCACTCCGAGGTCCAGGACCACCGCCCAGAATTCGGTTCGCTCTTCGGCCTCGCCCGCCTCCCCATCGGCCACTTCACCCTGGAGCCGGTGGGCACCATCACGGGCATCGAGTGGTGGATGCGGTTGCGCACCGCGGAGCTCGAAGGCACGGTCACCACGACCGCGGGAACCCTGAAGCTCCGCGCGTTCGTCCACTCCACCAGCGATCTGCTCGCCGTGGAGATCACCCCGAGCGCCGGCGAACAGGGCTTCCGCTGGGTCTTCCACCCCGCCGAGGCGATCAGCCCGCGTGCCGCCTTCAAGCCGGTCCCGGACGGCTACACCGGCAATCCTCCCGCCGTGACCGAGCAGCACGGCGACACCACCGCCGCCGTCCAGCCACTGCTCGCGGGCGGCCGGCACGTCACCGCCTGGCGCGAACGCACCCGGGGCACGGTCCGCACCCTGTACGTCACGGTCGCGCACTCCCACCCCACGGACACCGCCCGTGACCACGCGCTGCGCACCGTCAGGACCGCGTCCGCGTTCCCGTACGGTCCGCTCGCCGCACCCCACCGCACCTGGTGGGACCGGTTCTACCGCAAGAGCTTCCTCTCGCTGCCCGACGCCCGGTTGCAGCGCTTCTACTGGATCCAGCTCTACAAGACCGCGTCGGCGGCCCGCAAGGACGCCCCGGTGATGGCCACCTCCGGCCCCTGGCTGGAGCCCACGCCCTGGCCCAACACCTGGTGGAACCTCAACGTCCAGCTGGAGTACTGGCTGATCCACGGCTCCAACCACCTCGAACTGGACGCCGTCACCCGGGCCCTGAGCGAATTCCGGGACCAGCTCTCGCGGGAGGTCGCCGCCCCCTACCGGACCGACTCGGCCGGCATCCCCCGGACCACCGACCCGCAGCTGGTCAACGGCGCCGCGGTGACCGACGGCGGCTACGGGGTCGGCATCCCCGGCCAGGACCCGCCCACCCCCGAGGTCGGCAATCTGACCTGGGCGCTGCACAACGTCTGGCTCTCCTACCGCCACACCATGGACGAGTCGGTCCTGCGCGACACGCTCTTCCCGCTGCTGCGCAAGGCCGTCAACTACTACCTGCACTTCCTCACACCGGGCACCGACGGAAAGCTGCACCTGCCGGCGACGTTCTCCCCCGAGTACGGCGTCAACGCCCCGGACTGCAACTACGACCTGATGCTGCTGCGCTGGGGCTGCCGCACCCTGCTCGAATCGGCCGGCCGGCTCGGCGTCCGCGACCCGCTGACCGCCCGCTGGCAGGAGGTCCTCGCCAGGCTGGCGCCGTACCCGGTCGATGCCAACGGGTTCATGATCGGCGCCGGGGTGCCGTTCGCGAAGTCGCACCGCCACTACTCGCACATGCTCGCGGTGTACCCGCTGTACGAGCTGACCGGCGCGACGCCCGACGAGCGCGCCCTGATCGAGAGGTCCGTCGCCCACTGGGTGGGCTTCGAGGGCGCCCTCCAGGGCTACACGTTCACCGGTGCCGCGTCGATGTCCGCGCTGCTCGGCAAGGGCGAGGACGCGCTGAAGTACCTGGGCGAGCTGATGAACCGCTTCATCCAGGCGAACACCATGTACAAGGAGTCGGGCCCGGTCATCGAGACCCCGCTCTCGGCGGCCCAGTCCCTGCACGACATGGTCTGCCAGTCGTGGGGCGACACGATCCGGGTCTTCCCGGCGCTCCCCGCCGCCTGGCGGGACCTGACCGTGCACGACTTCCGCACGCAGGGCGCCTTCCTGCTCAGTGCGGTGCGCGAGGAGGGCCGGACCCGCTGGGTGCGGCTGACCAGCGAGGCCGGCGCACCCTGCGTCGTACGCCACGGCATCGACGGCCCGGTGGAGGTCCGCGACCGGCACGGTCGTCCGCTGGACCATGTGACGACGGCCGACGGCACGGTACGGATCCCCCTGCGCAAGGGCGAATCGGCCCTGATCACGGCGCGGGGCGACCGACCGGACCTGACCATCCGCCCGGTGACGGCCAACGTCCCCGCACCGCGCTGGGGGCTGCCCGCGTAGGCCCGCTCACAGCAGTCCCAGGTGACGCACCGCGTACGAACGCCACGGCCGCCACCGGTCCGCCCCGGGCCGGCCGGCCGGATCCACATCCGGGTCACCGAGCGCACGCATCCTGATGAGGGCCGCGGCTGCCGGGGCGATCCCCGGCAGCCGCAGCAGCGCCCGCTCGGCCTCGTCGCGGTCGGCCCCGGCGTCCAGCCGTACGTCCCCGTCGGCGAGCGCGGCCGCCAGCGCCCGCAACTCCGGGCCGCCCGTCGCACCGGCCAGCAGCCCGGGCTCGGGAAACACATGCGTCAGCCCGCCGCACGGCACGTCCAGCACCTTCCCGTACGCCTCCACCAGCCGCTCCGACTCCGCCCGCCCCACCAGCGTCCGTACGGCGAACTCGTCCGGGTCCGCGGCGCCCGGCGAACGCAGCCCGGGGCGGGCGGCGACGCCCGCGGCGAGCAGCGGGTCGGCGCCGAGCCGCTCGTCGACGGCGTACGGATCGGCGTCCAGGTCGAACAGGCGCCGCAGCCGCTGGACGGCCGTCGTCAGGTCCCGCAGGTCCGTGAGGTGGATCCGGGCATCGAGCCAGGCCCCGGCGGACCGCTCGTCCACGGCCACGATGCCCGTACCGTACGGAAGCCGCAGAGTGCGCCGGTAGGTACGGGCCCCCGGCGTACCGCTGATCTCCTCGATCCGGGCGACCGGCTCTCCGGCCAGCAGGTCGAAGACCTCACGGGCCGCGTACGGTCCCCGGTGGGCGAGCCGCAGCGGGATCCCGGTGGTCCGCGCCTCCCGGACCGCCGCGCCCAGCCCCGTCCCGGCCTCGGCCCGCAGCGCGCTCGGCGTGCGGGCGTAGATCTGCCGGATCGTGTCGTTGAACTGGCGCACACTGGCGAAGCCCGCCGCGAAGGCGATCTCCGTCACGGGCAGCCCGGTCGTCTGGAGCAGCACCCGCGCGGTGTGGGCCCGCTGGGCACGGGCGAGCGCGACCGGGCCCGCGCCCAGCTCGGCGTTGAGCTGCCGCTGCACCTGGCGCGAGCTGTAGCCGAGCCGGTGCGCGAGACCCGGCACACCCTCCCGGTCGACCACGCCGTCGCCGATCATCCGCATGGCGCGGCCCACGACATCGGCCCGCACATTCCATTCCGCCGAGCCCGGAACGGCGTCCGGCCGGCAGCGCCGGCAGGCCCGGAAGCCCTGGCCCTGCGCGGCGGCCGCGGTCGGGTAGAAGCGGACGTTCTTCCGTTTGGGCGTGACGGCGGGGCAGCTCGGCCGGCAGTAGATCCCGGTCGTCTCGACGGCGAAGAAGAACTCCCCGTCGAAACGCGCGTCGCGGCTGCTCACCGCCTCGTACCTGGTCCGTTCATCCATCACACCGTCCAGTGTGCGGCACCCACCGGTACCGCACTGGCGGTTTCCGGACGTGGACCGGGCGGGTCCGCGGCCTTGGGCGGCCGCGGACCGGGAACCACCCTCTACCGCACCCGGCCCCGCTTCGCCTCCATGGCGAACCGGCCCTCGGCGCCCTTGCGCTTCCAGTCGCGCAGCATCTCCGACCGCATCCGGGCGTCGGTCTTGGCGACGATGCGCCGGTTCTCGCGGATCAGCTTGCGGAAGCTGTCCAGACGCCGTTCGTGCAGCGAACCGTCCTCGATCGCGGCGAGCACCGCGCAGCCCGGCTCCGACTCATGGGCGCAGTCGTGGAACCGGCACCGCTCGGCCAGCTCCTCGATCTCCGAGAAGACCTGGCCGACGCCGGCCTCCGCGTCCCAGAGCCCGACCCCGCGCAGCCCGGGGGTGTCGATCAGCACGCCCCCGGAGGGCAGGAGCAGCAGATTGCGGGTGGTGGTGGTGTGCCGGCCCTTGCCGTCGACGTCCCGCGCGGCCTGCACCTCCATCACGTCGTGGCCGAGCAGGGTGTTGGCGAGGGTCGACTTGCCGGCGCCGGAGGCCCCGAGCAGCACGCTCGTACCGCCCGAGACGACGGCGGCGAAGATGTCGACGCCCTCCCCCGTGGCGGAGCTGACGGTCAGCACCTGCACCCCGGGCGCGATGCCCTCGATGTCCTGGACGAGATGCGACAGCGTGGTGGCGTCCGGTACGAGGTCGGCCTTGGTCAGCACCACGATCGGCTCGGCGGCACCGTCCCCGGCCGGCCCCCCGCCTCCCAGCAGCGCGTCACCGCTGGAGCTGGACATGGCGAGCGCGAGGAAGCGCTCCACCCGCCCCAGGTCGAACTCGACCGCGAGCGAGAGGCAGATGACGATGTGGTCCACATTGGTGGCGAGCACCTGGCCCTCGGAGCGCTGCGAGGACGTCGAGCGGACGAAGGCGGTACGCCGCGGCAGCAGCGTCCGTACGAACTGCGGATCGCCGTCGGGGTCGACCGCGACCCAGTCGCCGGTGCAGACGATCCGCATCGGATCGCGCGGGACGACGAAGGCGGTGTCGGCGCGGAGCGTGCCCCGCGGGGTGACGACATCGCACTGCCCACGGTCCACCCGCACCACACGCCCGGGCAGCAGGCCCTGCTCGGCGTACGGTGCGAATTCGGCCGCCCACACGTCGTCCCAGCCGTACGGGGACAGCGGATGCGAAGCGGACGAGCCCTGAAGAGACGAAGCGGAGGAGGAGAAGGACTGGAAAGACAAGGGAGACCCTTCAAAGGGTGGCCCCGGCAACGCGCACACGGGCGCGCAGAGTTGCGGAGTAGGTCAGCCGGCGACCACGGGGGTGGGAATGATGCTCTTCGGGTTATGGGCAGCGCCCATCACAGTGACAGCCATCACGATCCTCACCTCCTGGTTCAAGCACGGGACCGACAGCCGGAGTTGATCTCCGCCGTCCGGAACAGTGGACACCATAGCCCGCGCCCACCGGCCGGCTCAACACATTTTTGCCGAAGCCTTCGAACGCGCCTCCCGAGCGCTCCGAACGGAGGCGGTCCGAGTCACTTCCACCGGAGATATACCGCTATCTCCCTCGATCAGGTGAAACACATGCACAACGACCGGTCCGGGGCCGTTATGGTGCCGAGCATGACCTCACCCCAGACCGCCACCGGCACGTTCACACAGGCCCAGTTGGGCACCATCACACTGATCGGATGGAGCGGCGAGCACCCCGCCGACGGCCACGATGTCGCCTTCCTGCTCGTCTACTCGCTGGGAGACGGCACGGACGGCCCCGCCGTCGGCGAGGCGGCCATGCGCATGTCCCTGGAGCGCAGCGGGCTGCCGGTCGGCAGCGGTCCGGTGTACGCCGCCGAGAACCCCGGCCTCCCGGTGAAGCTGCTGGTCCAGGCCGGGCAGGCCGTCCTCACCCTGCCCCACTTCACCGCGCAGTACCCCGCCCCGCCCGAGTGGCTGGCCGCGGCCGGCCAACGCGGCGAGGTGCACACCATGTTCGCCACCCGCCCGTGGCCCCAGGGCGCACCGGGCCGACCGGTGACCGAGGAACTGCTGCGGTCCTTCGCCGGCGACCCGGAGGTCATCACCACCTCCGCCCACTGCGTGGTCCCGGTACGGACCCTGGGCTGACCGCCCCCTCCACGCACGAGGATGCCCACCGCCCCCCGTGGCGCGGTGGGCATCCTCGTGCGTGGAGCCCTGGGGCGATGCCCCGGATTCTGCTGTGCACCGCGGTGCGGGCGACCGCGGGGGGAATCCCCGGGGCAGCCCGCACGTGGGGTGCGTCAGTCGTTGGCGACGCCGTTGCCCGAGAGCACCGGGATGTCGTCGACCAGGTGCGACAGCGGCTCGTCGCCCTTGGCCTGGACGGAGTTGTCGGCGCACTGCTGGTTCTGCGGCGAGGACAGCACGTCGATGTCCTGGACCGCGACCGGCACCAGCAGGCCGACGAGCGAACCGGCGTTGGCCTTGAGCGGCAGGCCGACACAGGCCTTGTTCAGCGTGCCCTGGACGAGCTGGACCTGCGGGCTTCCGTCGCCCCGGGTCACGCTGTTGCCGAACTCGGACACGGCGCCGTTGCCGTTGACCGACGTGGTGCCCCCGTCGTTGCCGATCGCCATGGCCGCGGGGGCCGCGGCTGCGGACAGACCGACCAGGGACACGGCCACTGCTGCGCCGGCCATCATCTTCTTCATCACGCTTCACCTTTCGGAGCGTCCCGTTGTGGAACGTACTGATCAACCCGCTACGGAAGCGTCGGTTCCGCAGTACCACTCAAAAGGGTTCGATCCGGCAAGAGTTCGACGGTTCGTGATCACCCGTCGACCGCTTCGCCGGAGGTGCGGGCCGCGGGAACCCGGCCGCCCGCGCACGGCCGGTCCGGCCCTGTCTGTGGCGCGGGCTCCGGGCCGCCGTGGGCCGCCTGCCACTCGGCGAGCAGCCGGTCGTAGATGGGTGTGCCGTCCGGCGCGTGCCGCTGCCGGTCGCGGGAGCGTTGACTGTCGTACTGGTCCATGTGTGGCACCTACCCGGTGCGGCGGATGACGCCTGCCCGCACTACGGCAACCGGCCCAGTCCACCCGCCCCTTCGAGGGGCCGCCGCACCCCGGGCACACGAGCGGGGCCGGCACGTCCGGGCGGCCGGAGAACGGCTGCCGCGTGGATGTGACGACCCCACAGGTGATGCGGTCACTACTTGCAGGCGGGCTCGAAGCTGCCCGCGGCACGCTCCCCTGCCGGTTCAAAGAAGCCGGCGAGGAGCGTCCGGAGCGGTACGGGCCTCAGTTGTTGCCGGCGCCGTTGCCGGAGAGGATCGGGATGTCGTCCAGGATGTGCGAGAGCGCCTCGTCACCCTTGGCCTGGGTGGAGTTCTCCGTGCACTGCTGGTTCTGCGGCGAGGCCAGGACGTTGATGTCCTGGACCGAGATCGGGATGGCCCCGAGGACCGAACCGACGTTGGCCTTGGCCGGCAGCGCGATGCAGGGCTTGTTGAGCGAGCCCTGGATGAGCGCGAACTGCGGGCTCATGTCACCGTGGGTGGCGGAGTTGCCGTACGACTGGACGGCGTCGTTGCCGTTGACCGACGTCGTGCCGCTGTCGTTGCCGATGGCCATGGCCTGCGGGGCGATCGCGGCGGAGACGCCGACGATCGAAGCAGCGACTGCTGCCGAGGCCATAATCTTCTTGATCATGAATTAGCCCTTCTGGGGTTTTCTGTTGCCCGCCTGTCCGGAGCGTCCTGATCAACTCACGACGACGGGGATGGTTGTGCCGATTCACTCGAACGGTGCTTTTACGTTCGGTTGTTCGCCGAATTCGCAGCACCGGAGGAATACGAGAGTCCGGGACCGGCGGGGAACTGCCGCGACGCTACCGGTCAGCCGCCGGCCGGCAGCCCGCCGATGAGCGGGGCCGCCCCCTTGGCCGCACCGGTGGCCTGGTCCGCCAGCTTGGTGACGGTGCCGTTCTTCTGCACCGACTCCGCGGCGCCGCCGACCGTGTCGACGATCGGGTCGACAGCCTGCGGGGCGCTCTCCACCACCTGGTTGATGCCTCCGTTGAGGCTGAAGTTGGGGGCCGTGGCGTTGGTGACGGCGAAGGCGGGAGCAGCCGTTCCGAGAGCAACCACGGAACCGGCAACGAACGCAGCAGTCTTCGCGTACTTCACTTTCGGGTTCCCTTCTGCAGCGGCATCTGTTCGGTCGCACACCCGCACCGCACGAGCCTTCTTTAGCCGTGCCATCTGCCGCTTTCGCCCTGGGTAACGATGCGGTTGCGACACGGCAACTGGATGGGGTCGCCCTTTTCTGCGGGACCACCCGATCGAATGCCGGGGAGAAAGAGGGATGGCCCCGGATCGCGTCGAAATGCGATCCGGGGCCATCCGGTCACGAGCGTTCAGCCCGTCCGACCATGGGTCAGACGTTGGCGCAGGTGTTGCCGAAGGCGGGGTTGATCAGACCGATCACGCTCACGGTGTTGCCACAGGCGTTGATCGGGATGTGCACCGGGATCTGGATGGAGTTGCCGGAGATGACGCCCGGGGAGAGGGCGGCGCCGCCCTCGGCGCCCGAGTCGGCGAAGGCGGGGGCGGCGGCACCCACGGCCATCAGGGTTCCGGCGGCAATGGCGGCAACCTTGGTGTACTTCACTTTGTTCCCTTTCTTCGACGGAGTCCGAGGCGGCCACGTCTTTCGTGCCGCACGAGCGCGATACCAATCACCCGTAACTCCGCCGCTGCAATTCATAACGATTTAAGACCGTAGTCGAAACTCTTCGGCCAGAAGATTCTCAGAAAATCGCCCGAATGACGCAATGTCGATCACTCGATATCACCGACGCGATCTTCCGACAATCCGATGCGTCCATTCCGGTGAATGGCAGCAACAGGCCCGGGCCGCGCGGAGGAGGAACGCCGGCGGCCCGGGCCTGTCGTTACGGCTGGATCGGCTGCGGATCAGTTGTTGCCGGCACCGTTGCCGGAGAGCACCGGGATGCCGTCCAGGATGTGCGACAGCGGCTCGTCGCCCTTGGCCTGGGTGGAGTTCTCGGTGCACTGCTGGTTCTGCGGCGAGGACAGCACGTTGACGTCCTGGACCGCGATCGGGATCAGGCCGATGAGCGAACCGGCGTTGACCTTGGCCGGCAGGCCGATGCAGGGCTTGTTCAGGCTGCCCTGGACCAGGCCGAACTGCGGGCTGCCGTCGCCGTGGGTCTCGGCGTTGCCGAACGACTGCGAGGCTCCGTTGCCGTTGACCGAGGTCGTACCGCCGTCGTTGCCGATGGCCATGGCCTGCGTCGCGCCCAGACCGAGGATGGAGGCGGCAACGGCACCCGTAGCCAGAACCTTCTTGATCACGATTAACCCTTCTCGTACTGGATGCCCCGTACCGGAGCCCCCTGCCCAACTCGCCACCGGGCGTTTGGTTCTCTCCATTCACCCGAATGCCCAGGGGTACGTACAGCAGTACGAAACGGCGCTCCGGAGGGGTGCTGACGGAATCGTTCCGCCTCGTTGCACCGCCCGCCCCCAGCGGTCTTTTCCGCCCGGCGCGTCAGGCGTCAATAACACGTCGCACGGAGCCTGAACCGGTCTGTTCACATACCCCATTCGGGTGGTTACACAATTTCCACGGCATTGCGAGTTTCCTCAACAAGTCCTCCTCGTTATGAGTGACACAAGCGTGCAGGTTCGGGCGCTTGACCGGCAGAAGCAGGACTCATCAACACGAAGAACGCCTCTTCGTGGTCTCTGCGCTTTCCGTGACCGCCGCTTGCCGAGTCATGCACGGGCGCCGCCGGGAGGGCCTCCCGGCGGTCTCCGCACCGGCCTGATGAATGAACAGCGAGCGTTCAGCTCGCGCGGAATGTCCTAAGAAGGGGCAACCAATGCGAAAAGCCTTGAGTAAGAGCTTGCTGGTGATGGCGGCGGCGTCAGGGATCCTGACCGCAGCCGGTGGATACGCGTTCGCGGATGCCTCTGCCGATGGCGCGGCCGTCGGTTCGCCCGGCGTCGGCTCGGGCAACAACGTGCAGGTGCCGGTGCATGTACCGGTCAACGTGTGCGGCAACACGGTGAACGTGATCGGCCTGCTGAACCCCGCGTTCGGCAACGAGTGCGTGAACAAGGGCGGATCCGGCACCGGGGACCAGGGGGCGAGCGCCGAGGGCGTCGCGGTCGGCTCCCCCGGCGTGCTGTCCGGCAACAACGTGCAGGTTCCCGTGGACGTTCCGGTCAACGTGTGCGGCAACACCGTCGATGTCATCGGTGCGCTGAACCCGGCGTTCGGGAACAAGTGCGGCAACGAGTCCGGCGGGCACGAGACCCCGCCGCCGGTCCACCCGCCGCACAAGCCCCCGGTGCACCCGCCGCACAAGCCTCCGGTGCATCCCCCGCACAAGCCCCCGGTCCACCCGCCGCACAAGCCGCCGACGACGCACAAGCCTCCGCACCACCACCACCCGGACTGCCCTCCCACGCACCACAAGCCGCCCACCCACCACAAGCCTCCGACGCACCACGAGCCGCCCACGCACCACCAGCCCCCGACGCACCACCAGCCGCCCACCCACCACCAGCCCCCGGCGCACCACCAGCACTGGGACCACCACCAGCACTGGAACCACCACACTCCGGCCAAGCACCACAAGCCGCCGCAGCTGGCGCACACCGGTGCCGACGCCAACCTGGGAATGGCCGGTGGGGCCGCCGCGGCCATGGTGCTCGGTGGAACCCTGCTGGTCCGCCGTACCCGCGTCTCGAAGGACTGACCTCAGCGGTGAATAGTCGCTAGACAGCGGAGCTGACAACAGCGGTCCGTCGTCGCAGCCGGGGCTGCGACGACGGACCGCTGTTCTTCGTCTCAGCCGGCTCACACCCGGCTGAGACCCGCCCGGTCCAGGCAGGCCGCGATCTCGGCGGTCTCCGCCGCGTCCAGGCGGCGCATCGGCGCACTCATCGCGTTCGTCCCGATGATCCCGCGCAGCACGAGTGCCGTCTTGAAGGCGCCGAGGCCCGCGGCGGTGGCGGACGCCGTGCCGGGGCGGGCCGCGCGGATGATGTCGAAGAGCGCGACCAGGCGGTCCTGTTCGGCCCTGGCCGCGGCCCAGTCGCCCCGGACCGCTGCCTCGTGCAGACGTACGTAACCGTGCGGGTCCACATTGCCGAGCCCGGGGACCGAACCGTCCGCCCCGGCCAGCATCATCGCGTCGACCACCAGTTCGTGCCCGGTGAGCACGGAGAACTCCGGGAGTTCACGGGCCCCGACGGCCAGGCGGCGGAACGAGCCGTCGTCACCGCTGGAGTCCTTCACCCCGGCCAGCACACCGTCCGCGGCGAGCGGCAGCAGCAGTTCCGGGTCGAGCTTGCTGTGTACGCAGACCGGTACGTCGTACGCCAGGACCGGCAGGTCGAGGGCTGCGGCGATGTCACGGAAGTGGCGGTCGATCTCGGTGGGGTGCGTGCGTGTGTAGAAGGGGGCGGTGACGACCACGGCGTCGGCGCCGAGTCCTTCGGCGGCGCGGGCCCGCTCGATCGCCCGGTCGGTGGTGGTCTCGATCGCTCCGACGAGTACCGGGACCTGGCCGGCGCAGGCGGAGGCGATGACCTCGATGACCTCGTTCTGCCGGCCCGGCGTCAGATAAGCGGTCTCGCCGGAGCTGCCGAGCGCGAACAGGCCGCTGACGCCACCGTCGAGCAGATGGCCCACGACCCGCTCCAGAGAAGGACGGTCGATCTCGCCGTCCTCTGTGAGCGGGGTGACGACGGGCGGGATCACGCCGGTCCAGAGGGGGTTCCGGGCGGTCATACGGTGCTCCTTGCGGATGGTACGGGGGACGCGGGGATCTGGGGGTGGACGCAGTGCCAGCGGTGTCCCTCCGGGCCGGACGTCGCGGCGGGGAAGGACGTGGCGCAGGCGTCGTCCGCCTTCCAGCAGCGCGTGCGGAACGGGCAGCCGGACGGCGGGTTGGTGGCGGAGGGGACAGGACCGGTGAGCACGATGCGCTCGGTGGACTCCAACAGGCTCGGCGTCGCGGAGAGCAGCGCCTCGGTATAGGGGTGCGCCGGCGCGCCCGCCACATCGGCCGCCCGCCCTTCCTCGACGATCCGGCCGAGGTAGAGGACGGCGAGGCGGTCGGCGAGGTAGCGCACGGTCTGGATGTCGTGCGAGATGAACACCATGCCGAGCCCCAGGCGTTCCCGCAGGTCGACCAGGAGGTTGAGGACCTGGGCCCGTACGGAGACGTCGAGGGCGGAGGTCGGTTCGTCGGCGACGATCAGTTCCGGTTCGAGGGCCAGGGCGCGGGCGATGGCGACGCGCTGGCGCTGGCCGCCGGAGAGCTGTCCGGGGAGCGCGGCGAGGGTGTGGGCGGGCAGGCCGACCAGGTCCAGGAGTTCTTCGACGCGCGCCTCGCGCGCCTCGCGGGTGCCCCGTCCGTGCACGTCGAGCGGGTCGCGGAGGATCCGGCGGACCGTGAGCCGGGGGTTGAGGGCGGTGGACGGGTCCTGGAAGACGACTCCCACGGCGGAGCCGAAGTCGTCGCGGCGCTCGGCCGCCGACATCGCCCACAGGTCGCGGCCGTGGAAGCGGACCTCGCCCTCGGTGGGCTTCTGCAGTCCGGTCAGTACCCGGGCCAGGGTGGACTTGCCGCAGCCGGACTCGCCGACCAGGCCGACGATCTCGCCGCGCCCGACCTCCAGCGTGGCATCGGTGAGGGCGTGCACGGCGTCGCGGCGGAAGAGCCCGCCGCTGCGCGCCTTGTGGCGTACGTGGACGCCGTCGATCCGGATCACCGGGCGCTCCCTTCCAGTTGTGCGGCCTTCGCGGGGTGGTGGCAGGCGAAGCCGTGGTCCTTCGTGGTGTCGGGTGCGGTGAGTTCGGGCGCGGTGGTGCGGCACAGGTCGGTGGCGGCGTCGCAGCGCGAGGCGAAGCGGCAGCCGGTGCCGAAGCCCTGGGGCGCGGGGACGATGCCGCGGATCTGGTGCAGCCGGTCGGCGCCGGCCTCCAGGGAGACGACCGAGCCGAGCAGGCCGCGGCTGTAGTGGTGGGTGGGGCCGGTGAGTACGGAGCGGGTGGCGCCGATCTCGGCGAGGCGCCCCGCGTACATCACGGCCACGCGGTGCGAGAGGTCACCGACGAGCGCGAGGTCGTGCGAGACGAGGACCATGGCGAAGCCGAGTTCGTCGCGCAGCTCCACGAGCAGTTCGACGACCTGGGCCTGGACGGTGACGTCGAGGGCGGTGGTCGGTTCGTCGGCGATGAGCAGGCGGGGGTCGCGGGAGAGCGCCATGGCGATCAGGACGCGCTGGCGCTGGCCGCCGGAGAGCTCGTGGGGGTAGCTGCGCAGGGTGCGTTCGGGGGCGAGGCCGACCAGTTCCAGGAGTTCGGCCGGGGTCTTCGTACCGCCGCGCGAGGTGAGCTGCTTGAGCTGTGTGCCGACGAGGACGGAGGGGTTGAGGGAGGAGAGCGCGTCCTGGTAGACCATCGCGATCTCCGGGCCCATCAGTGCGCGGCGTTCCTTGGGAGACAGTTCCAGGAGGTTCCGGCCGCGGTACAGGATCTCGCCGCCGACCTCGGCGTTGCGGGCGAGCAGGCCCATGACGGCGAGGCTGGTGATGGACTTGCCGCAGCCGGACTCGCCGACCAGACCGAGGGTCTCGCCCTCGTGGACGGTGAAGTTCAGCGAGTCGACGACGGGGATCTGCCCGTAGCGGTCGGGGAAGCGGATCGACAGGTCACGCACGACGAGCAGTTCGGCGGCGTCGTCCGGTACCGGGGTGATGGCCGGCCCGGTGGCGTTGATGCGGTCGGCGAGCCGGGTGAGGGCGGCGTCGATGTCCGCGGTGGCGGCGGCCTCGACCGGGTCGGGGGCGGTGGCCGCGGTGGGGTCGGCGGCGGCCTTGGCGCGGCCGGGCGCGGCGGAGGCGTCGGTGAGGCCCTCGGAGAGGATGTTGAGGGCGAGGACGGTGATCAGCAGGGCGAGACCGGGGAAGAAGGTGGCCCACCAGCCGCCGGCGAGGAGGATCTGCCGACCGTAGGCGAGGACGCTGCCCCAGCTGGGGTCGGGGTCCTGCACTCCGGCGCCGATGAAGGAGAGACTGGCCTCGAAGATGATCGCCTCGGCGACCATGACGGTGGCGAACACCATGACCGGGGCCATGCAGTTGACGGCGACGTGGCGGAGCACGATGTAGCTGCGCCGGGCGCCGATGACCTTCTCGGCGGCGACGTAGTCCTCGCCGTACTGGGCGAGGACATTGGCGCGGACCACGCGGGCCAGCGACGGGGTGTAGACGAAGGCGATGGTGAAGATGATCACCGGGACGCTGGTGCCGAAGACCGCGACGAGGACGGCGGCCAGCGCGATCGGCGGGAACGACATGACGACGTCGAGGGTCCGCATCACGGACTCGTCGCCGAGCTTGCGGGAGGTCGCGGCGACCGAGCCGAGCAGCGAACCGGCGATCAGCGCCACGGCGGTCGCGCCGAGGCCGATGACCAGCGAGTAGCGGGAGCCGTGCACGACGCGGGCGAACACGTCGCGCCCGGCCCGGTCGGTGCCGAACCAGTGGGCGCCGTCGGGTGCCTGCACCGGGGTGCCGGTGGTCAGCGGGTCCTGGGTGAACAGTGGGGCCAGTACGGCGCCGAGTACGACGACGATCAGTACGCCGAGGGCGATGCGGGAGGTGACCGGGAGGGAGCGGAACGCGATGCCCGGTCGGGACAGTTTGTTGGCCAGACGGCCGGTGGCGAACATGTCACACCGTCCTGATGCGCGGGTTGACCAGCAGATAGAGCAGGTCGACGATGACGTTGACCACCAGGAACGCGATGGCGATGGTCAGTACGGTGCCCTGGACCAGGGCGACATCGCCGCCGGTGACACCTTCGAGGATGAGCTTGCCCATGCCGGGCAGGTCGAAGATCGCTTCGATGACCACCGCGCCGCTGAGCATGTAGCCGACCTTGATGCCGAGCACGGTCAGCGGGGTGACGAGCGCGTTGCGCAGCACCGAGCGGATCACCAGCAGCGGTGGGAGGCCGTTGCCCCGGGCGGTGCGTACGTAGTCGCGGTCGAGCTCGGCGACCATCGAGGTCCGTACGAGGCGGGCGAGGGACGCGGAGACCGGGAGCGCGAGCGAGATCGCGGGCAGGGCCATGGTGGTGAGCCAGCCGCTGAAGGAGTCGGCCGGATTGGTGTAGCCGCCGGTCGGGAAGATCCGGGTGTTCAGGGCGAACTGCTGGATGAGGAGCACCCCGAGCCAGAAGGAGGGGATGGCGACCCCGGCCATGGAGACCACCCGGAACAGCTGGTCGGGCCAGCGGTCCCGGTACATCGCGCCGACCACTCCGAACAGCACCGCCAGGACGACCGCGAGGAGCAGTCCGAGCAGGGTGAGTTGGAGGGTGAGCGGGAATGCGGCCGTGATGCGGTCGGCGACGGGCTGGCTGGGCGGGACGGTCATCCCGAGGTCGAGGTGGAGCAGTTGGCCGAGGAAGTGGAAGTACCTGACCGGGAGGGGGTCGTTGAGGCCGTTGGCCTCGGCGAAGGCCGCTCGGGCCTCGGGGGTGGCGCTCTCCCCGAGCGCGTTGAAGGCCGGGTCGACCGGCGAGAACTGCAGCACCACGAAGACGAGCAGCGCGATGCCGAGGATCATCACCGGCATCATCGCGACGCGACGCAGCGCGAGCCGGAGAAAAGCAACCATCGTCGGGTTCCTTGCGGTTGGGCGGTCTGGCGGTCCTGGCACGGGGCGGGCGCCGGGCGGGGCGGGCGCCGGGGCGTGCGGGGCGCGGGGTGTCGGACCGGTCTGTCGGCCACCTGTGACGTGTCACGGGAGCGGTGTCCGCAGTGCGGGGGCTCGGTGACATGGCACCGGTGGCCTGTCACAGCTGGCCTGTCACCGGTGACCTGCTACCAGTGGCCTGTCACCGGTGACCTGCTACAGCGATGACATGTCACTGGTGACCTGCCACAGCGATGACATGTCACTGGTGGCCTGCTACCGGTGGCCTGTCACTGATGACTTGCCACAGCAATGACATGTCACCGGTGACCTGTGCGCTTCGGTCAGGCGCGGCTGACGTCCAGGAAGGAGAGGCCCGTGGTGGGCAGCGGCTTGAAGCCGGGCAGGGCCTTCTCGTTCCATGCCGTGGGCAGCTTGCGGTGGAGGATCGGGTAGAGCGCGGCCTCGTCGGCGACCAGGTCGGTGACCTCGCCCCACAGTTCCTTGCGCTTGGCCTCGTCGGCGGCCTGGGCGGCCTTGTCGAGGGTCTGCCTGACCTTCTTGTACGCCGCGTCCTTGCCCCAGCCGTACCGGCTCTCGGGCCAGAAACCGTAGTAGAACCAGCGCAGCAGGAGGTCGGCGTCGTTACCGAAGACGGACGGGTCGCCGGGGGCGACCAGCACCTCGAAGGCGCCCTTGTCGACCTTGGCGTACTGGGCCGGGGACTGGGCGATGTCGAGGGTGACCTTGACGCCGGCCGCCTCCCAGCTCTCCTTCAGCAGCGGGGCGATGTCCTTGACCCAGCCGGTGTCGGTGGTGAGGACGGTGAAGGAGAGGTTCTCGGCGCCCGCGTCGGCGAGCAGCTTCTTGGCCTTCGCCACGTCGTGGCTGTAGACCGTGGCGGCCTTGTGGTAGTCGGGGTGGGTGGCGGGAACGTACCCGGTGGCGGCTGCGGCGTTGCCCACCATCGCCGTCGAGATGATCTTCTCGGTGTCCAGTGCGTAGTGCAGTGCCTGGCGCACCCGCTTGTCCGCGAATCGCTTGTCGGCGGTGTTGAACATCAGGAAGAGCAGACCGAAGGACTGCACGGACTCGGTCTTCGAGGCACCGGCGAGGCGCTTGACGTCGATGTAGGGAACGTCCTCGATGGCCTGGACCCGGCCGGACTCCATGGCGCTGACGCGGGCGGACTGGTCGGACATCAGCCGCCAGACCATCTTCTTCGCCCTGGCCGGGTGGGGGCCGTTGTACTTGTCGTACGCCTCGAAGACGATCTTGTCCTCGCGGGTCGCCTCGATGAACCGGTACGGTCCCGAGCCGACCGGCTTGGCGTCGAAGGCCTTCGGGTCCGGCGCGACGATCTCCTTCGGGACGATCCGGGCCACGGCGATGCGGGACGGGAAGAGCGCGAACGGGTACTTCAGCTTGAACTCGACCGTGCCGGCGTCGACGGCCTTCACCGTGTCGATGAAGGGCACGAACTGCGCCATGAGCGAGGCGTTCTTCGGGTCCAGGATGCGCTCGAAGCTGAACACCACGTCGTCGGCGGTGACCGGCGATCCGTCGTGGAAGGTCGCGCCCGTGCGGAGCGTGGCCCGGTAGGTGGTGGGGTTGATCTTCTTCGGCAGCTCGGTGGCAAGCGCGGGACGGGCCACGAGTGTTGCCGGATCGAGATCCACGAGGCCCTCGAAGATGTGCATATTGGCGGCGTACGGGGTGGCGCCCGAGGTGATCATCGGGTCGAAACCCGTCGACAGGGGGTACGAGAGACCGGCCTCGATCAGGCCGCTGCCGCTGCCCTTGTCCGCCGTGCCGTCGGCGGTCGACGACGGGCCGCCGCAGGCGGAAAGGCTCGCCGTGATGGCGGCGGCGGCACCGACGGCGCCGGTGTAACGCAGGAAGGTGCGGCGCTCGACACCGGCTGGTCTCAGCTCGGGCACGGGTCCTCCAGGGACGTCGAAGGTGGAACGTGAGGGGGATCTGGCGGGGAAACGGGGGGTGGGACGCAGGATCACGAGGGATCAGGAACCCCAGGCATCGGACGTCAGATGTCTGATGCCTTGATAGCGTGGGAACGTAGCTGGACAATCGAGAGGGGTCAAGAGGTGGGGAGTTCACATATGTCCGGTGCGAAGCCCGGCCGGCAGCTGCTCCGGCAGGAAGTGGTCGAGGGCATCAAGCGCTACATCCTCGAAGAGCGCCTTCGCCCCGGGGATCCGCTGCCCACCGAGCCGGCCCTGTGCGAGGCGCTCGGCGCCAGCCGGTCCAGCGTCCGCGAGGCGGTCAAGATCCTCGCCGCGCTGGACATCGTGGAGGTGCGGCACGGGCACGGCACGTACGTGGGCAGGCTGAGCCTGTCGGCCCTGGTGGAGAGCCTGACCTTCCGCGGACTGCTCTCCCCCGACGACGACTTCCAGGTGATGGCCGACCTCGTCGACGTACGCGAGCTCTTCGAGCGCGGGATGGCCGACCGGATCGTCTCGCTGCTCAGCGCGGAGCAGCTCGACAAGCTCGACGGCCTGGTCACCACGATGCGCAGGACCGGCGCCCAGGACGGGCACGGCTTCGTCGAGGCGGACCGGGCGTTCCACGCGTTGCTGGTGGCACCGCTCGGCAATGAGCTGATCGGCCAGCTCTCGATGGCCTTCTGGGACGTGTACACGATCGTCGCGCCGCACCTCGACGGATTCACGCACGCCGACGAGATGGCGACGATCGCGGCCCACCAGAACATCGTGGACGCCGCACGGGCCGGGGACATCACCGGTTTCATGAAGGCGCTGGGCGAGCACTACGCCCCGGTCAGGCGCCGGATCTCCGAGGCCCGCGCCCGCGACAGCGCCCTGGACTGAGCGGCGGACCGGCACCACCGGCCCCGGACCGTGATCCGCCGGCCGGGCCCTTGACGGCCATCACGATGACTGCCTAGGGTCCGTGTGCCGCCAGGACATCTGACGTCTTCTGTCTCGATGCCCGGCGTTCACACCCCGGCGCTTCCCAGGAGGGCACCTCCATGCCGTTGACGGACCTCTCGCTCGCGGACTGCCGCGACTACCGGCCCGAACTGCCGGTTCCGGACGGCTTCGACGCCTTCTGGTCGAGCACCCTGAGCGAGGCGCCCGCCGGCGGTCCGGTGCCGGGCCCGGTGTTCGCGCCCGTGGACACCGGGCTCACCCGGATCGATACGTACGATGTGACACTGCCCGGTTTCGCCGGGCACCCGGTCCACGGCTGGCTGCACCTGCCGGCCGGGGCCACCGAACCGCTGGGCTGCGTGGTCGAGTTCCTCGGGTACGGGCGTGGGCGCGGCCTCGCGCACGAGAACACGCTCTGGGCGTCCGCCGGTCACGCACACCTGATCATGGACACCCGCGGCCAGGGCTGGTCGGCCGCGGGCGGCTCCACCGCCGATACGGACGCGGGGGCGGCCGGCACCGTACCCGGCTTCCTCACCCGCGGCATCGAGAGCCCCGGAACGTACTACTACCGGCGGGTGTTCACCGACGCGGTGCGCTGTGTCGAGGCGGTGCGCGAGCACCCGGCGGTCGATCCGGACCGGATCGTCGTGACCGGGGTCAGCCAGGGCGGCGGGATCGCCCTGGCGGTGTCGGGGCTGGTGCCGGGGCTGGCCGGGGTGATGCCGGATGTGCCGTTCCTCTGCAACTTCCGGCGCGGCGCGGAGATCTCGGGCCGGCCGCCGTACACCGAGATCGCCGAGTACCTGAAGCTCCACCGCGACCGCACCGGGACGGCGTTCACCACCCTGTCGTTCTTCGACGCGGCGCTCCTCGCCACCCGTGCCACCGCTCCCGCGCTGTTCTCGATCGCGATGATGGACGAGATCTGTCCGCCCTCCACCTGCTTCACCGCGTACAACCACTACGCGGGGCCCAAGGACGTACGCGTCTACGAGTTCAACGGGCACGAGGGCGGCACGGCGTATCAGCAGCGGGAGCAACTGGCCTGGGTGCGTTCCCTGTTCGCAGGCCCGCCGTCGGGGCGGGCCGGCCACTCCTGACCGGAGGCACCTTCCGTGCGCAGACGATCCATGCTTCTCGCCGCCTGCGCGGCGACCCTGAGCGCCCCGTTCGGCGGCCGCGCCTTCGCCGCCGCTCCGGGCGGCGATCCGCTCCTGGACCACGACACCCCCGTGGACCTGGACGGCGGCGAGTACGTCGACCTGTCGAACCGGGTCGGCGGACTCGCCCCGCTCACCGCGGGGACCATCCTCGTCACCTTCCGCACCACCAGCCACAACGAGGCGATGACCCTGCTCAGCGCCTCCGACCCGACCGGGTCCTCCTCCAACATCACGCTGAATCTGAGCGGCGGCGCCCTTCAGTTCTCCGTGCGCGAGAAGGGCGCGGTGCTGGTCAATGTCATGACCAGGACACGCTATGACGACGGTCTGCTCCACACCGTCGCCGTCACCGTCGACTCCTCCGGCACCCGGCTCCACGCCGGCGGACGCACCGTGTTCGAGACGGCGCGGCATCCCTTCTTCGCCGATGTCTCCGGGCTGGGCGCACTCGCGCTCGGCCGCAATCTCGACAGCGACCACCCCGGCGGCGAATGGTTCTGCACCGGCACCATCGAGCGGGCCACGGTCTGGGACCGGGTGCTGGGCGAGGCCGAACTGGTCGCGCACAGTCCCCGTCCCGACCTCGCCGATCTGGGCAGGATCTCCACGATCCTGAACAGCGACACACCCGCCACCTGGGTCGTCACCGGTGACAGCATCACCCATGGCGCCCTGCACACCAACGGTTGGCGCAGCTACCCGGAGCACTGGACGGAACGGGTCCGCTGGGAGCTGGGCAAGCCGAAGAACCGCGACTTCGTGATCGATTCCGGTGTGAGCGGCGCCACGAGCGCCGAACTCGTCGCCAGGTTCGGGGAGCGGGTCACCGCCTTCTCGCCCCGAGTGGTCTCGATCATGATCGGTACGAACGACATCGCGACGTCCGGCCTCGGCCCGGAGGCCTACCGGGCCAATCTCGTCTCGCTCGTCGGCTCGGTGCGGGCGCTGCCCGGCTCGCCGGTGCCGGTGCTCCAGTCGCCCAACCCGGTCGATCCGGCGAAGTGGCCCGGCCGGGTGGGGCTTTCGCGGTACGCGCAGGTGATGGGCGAGGTCGCGGCGGCGCAGAACGTGGTGTTCGTGGACCACTACGACGACTGGCTGAACGGCAACGGCGGCCAGGTCCCGCTGTCGCTGCTCAATGACGGGCTCCACCCCGACGAGCGGGGCCACCACCGCCTCGCACTGAAGATGATCAAGGACTTGCGGGTCTTCGACCCCGGCAGCCGGGTCTGCTCGCTGCGCGTCCCGTAGCGGCGCGCATCCGTAGCGGCGCGCATCCGTACCGGCCGGCACCGCGTCCCCGCTCCGCACCGCGTCCCCGGCCCGCACCACGTCCCCGCTCCGCCCTCGCGAGAAGCACCTTCCCTTCCAAGAAGCACATCCCCCTTCCGAGAAGAGAGATCGTCCATGCAGCGAAAAGTCTCCGTCGCCCTGCTCAGCGCCGCCATGCTGGTGGCCACCGCGACCGGCACCGCCCGGGCCGCCTCCCCCGCCCCCGGTCAGCTGACCTCGCAGGACCTGACCGTCGACGGGGTGGGCTCGCCCCACTACCGCATCCCGGCGCTCACCACCTCGGTCAAGGGCACGGTGCTCGCGGCCTACGACGCCCGCCCCACCCTCGGCGACCTGCCGGGCAACATCTCCGTCGTGCTGCGCCGCAGCACGGACAACGGTGTGACATGGCAGCCGCAGCAGGTGGTCCGCGCGGACGCCGCACCCAAGGGCTACGGCGACCCGAGCCTGCTCGTGGACCGCACCACCGGCCGGATCTTCCTGTTCTACGCGGCCTCGGTGAACCAGGGCTTCTTCGGCTCGGGCACCGGCAACGACGAGAGCGACCCCGATGTCCTCCAGGCCGACTACAGCTACTCCGACGACGACGGAGTGACCTGGACCCACCGTCGTATCACCAAGCAGATCAAGAACCCCGCCTGGGCGGGCATGTTCGCGGCCTCCGGCGAGGGAATCCAGCTGCGCCGGGGGCCGTACAAGGGCCGGCTGATCCAGCAGTACGCCGTCCGCATCAACGGCGCCAACCACGCGGCCAGCGCCTACAGCGACGACCACGGCGAGACGTGGAAGATGGGCAATCCGGTCGGGCCCGGCGGCGACGAGAACAAGACCGTCGAACTGTCCGACGGCAGGGTCATGCTCAACAACCGTTCGAAGCCGTACCGGACGATCGCGTACTCCACCGACGGCGGGGTCAACTACACCCCGTTCACCCAGGACACCGGGCTCACCGACCCGGCGAACAACGCCTCGGTGATGCGGTACGCCCCCGATGCCGCGCCGTCGGACCCGCAGTCGTCGTGGCTGCTGTTCAGCAACACGGAGGACGCCTCCGCGCGGCGCAACCTCACGGTGAAGATGTCCTGCGACAACGGGAGGACCTGGCCGATCCGGAAGGTCGTCGACCCCGGCGCCGCGGCCTACTCGACGCTCACCCGGCTCGCGGACGGCCGCCTCGGACTCCTTTACGAACGGGCCGACTACCAGCACATCACCTACGCGTCCTTCGACCTGAAGTGGCTCGGCGGCACCTGCGCCGACATCACGATCACCCCGCCCGCGACGCTCAAGGCAGGCGCGTCCGCCGAGGTGACGGTGCGGGTGGTCAACCGGATGGACGTGCGCCGTGACCGGGGCACCATGGATCTCACGGTGCCCGGCGGATGGACCACGAGCCAGGTCGTCGTCCCGGCGCTCAACCCGGGCCAGGGGGCCAATGTGAAGGTCCCGGTGACGGTCGCCGCGGGCGCCTCGGGCGGTGTCCCGCTCACCGCCACGTACCGGGCGAGCGGCAAGCAGGCGTCCGGCAGCGCGACGGTGACCGTGACCCCGTAGGGCGCCGGGCCTCCGGGAGGTGCCGCGTGTCCCCGTCCCGCGCCGGACCGGGTGCGACGATGAGGGCGTTCAGCACCTCCCGGAGCGTCAGAACAGGTGGTAGCGCGGTGGCAGTGACAGGCTTACGCATCGGGGTGGTCGGCGGCAGCATCGCCGGCTGCGCGATGGCGATCGCGGGGGCACGGGCGGGGGCGGAGGTCACCGTCCACGAGCGCAGCGACGGCGAGTTGCAGGACCGGGGGTTCGGCATCGTCATCCCGCCACCGCTCCACCGGGAACTGGTCGCGGGCGGGTATCTGGGCGCGGACATGCCCACGACCCCGGTCGCCACCCGGGTCTGGCTGGCACGGGCACCGGGGCGGCGGTCGGCGCGCGAACTGGCCCGGCAGCAGGCCCCGGTGGCACCGTGCAACTGGGGGCTGCTGTGGCGGGCGTTGCGCGCCGGCGCCGGGAGCGGCGCCTACCACCGCGGGCGGCCCGTCGCCTCCGTCGGGCGTACGGCCTCCGGCGGCGCCGTGATCCGTACCGCGGACGGCGAGCGGGAGTACGACCTCGTCGTCGGGGCGGACGGGCACCGGTCCGTCACCCGCGAGCTGGTCGCGCCCGAGGTGCGGCCGGTTCCCGCCGGGTATCTGGTCTGGCGGGGCACGATCCCGGCCGCCGCCCTCCGGGACCATCCGGCGCAGCTGGAGCTGCTGGAGAGCTCCTGGGTCACCCTGGGCTTCCCCGGCGGGCACGGTGTCTTCTATCTGATCCCGGGGGCGGCCACGGGTTCCCGGCTGCTGGCCTACGCCGTCTACGCCCCTCCCCCGCACGCCGGACCGGAGCCGTGCGCCCCGGTCTCCGCCGCGTACGTGCGGGACATCGCCGAGGAGCACTTCCCCGCCGAGTGGGCCGACATCGTCGCCCGGGGCGAGCACACCTCCCAGGCGCTCCACCCGGTGGCCGACTTCGTGGTGCCCCGGGCGGCGGAACCTCCCTTCCTGCTGGCCGGCGACGCGGCGAGCGTGACCCGGCCGCACACCGCGAGCGGCGCGGTCAAGGCGCTCCAGGACGCGCTGTGTCTGGAGCGGTCGCTGCGTGCCTCCGCCACGGCGGCCGAGGCCCTGCGACGGTACGCGGACGAGCGCTCCGCCGAGGGGGCCCGTCTGGTCGGCCTCGGCCGCAGGCTGGGGCGCGCGCTGGTCGAGAACGCGCCCGACTGGCCGGCGATGGGGCCCGCCGAGGTGGCGGCGCTGGGCCGAGCCGCGCTGGACGGCGACGACAGCTATCTGTTCGGCAGCGTCCAGCGGCAGCGGTAGGGGCGGGTCCAGCGGCAGCGGTAGGGGCGGGTCCAGCGGCAGCGGAAGGGGTCAGCGGCCGGGCGGTGCGGACCGGGTCGCGTCGGCGGTGAGCACGGCCATGTCCACGACCCGGTCGGCGGCCTCGGCCACGGCCGGGTCGTGTGTGGCGACGACCGTGACGCAGTCGTCCTGGCGGGTGCGTCCGGCGAGGAGCGCGGCCAGTTCACCGGCCTGCGAGCGGTCGACCGCCGCCGTCGGTTCGTCGATCAGCAGCAGCTTCGGGGAGAGGAAGAGCGCGCGGGCCAGGGCGACCCGCTGGCGTTCGCCGCCGGAGAGCTGTTCGGGGCGGTGGCGCAGGCGGTGGCCGAGGCCCACCCGGGTCAGGGCCTCCTCGGCGCGGGTCCGGTGCGCGCGGGGGCGTCGGCCGGCGATGTACACGGCGGCGAGCAGCTGGTCGACGGCGGTCAGTCCGGAGAGCAGGTTGCCGCTCTGGAACATGTAGCCGATCCGTTCCCGGCGGGCCCTGGCGCGCTGTGCGTCGCTGAGGCCGGCGAGGTTCTCGCCGTCCAGCAGGACCTGGCCGGCGGTGGGCCGCAGCAGCGCGCCCGCGACGGCGAGCAGCGTCGACTTGCCGGAGCCCGACGGGCCGACGAGGGCCGTCATGCGGCCCGGTCCGAAGGTGACGTCCAGGCCGTCCAGGACGGTGGTACGGGCGTCGGCGTTGCCGAACTCCACGGTGACACCGGTCAGTTCGAGGCTCATCGGTTGGCTCCCAGCATGGTCAGCGGGTCGGCTCGGGTGACCCGGCGCAGAGTCAGGACGGTGCCCGCGAGACCGACGGCCACGACGGTGCACATGGTGCCGGCGAGGGTGGCGGCGGGCAGGCTGAACGGCACCTGTTCGCCGACCAGCAGCCCGACCGCTCCGGCGAGCACGGCACCCGCCACGGTGCCGAGGACGACGACCAGGGCCGCCTGGAGCACGGTGTGGGCGAGGAGCCGGCGGCGGGAGGCGCCCAGTGCGCGCAGCAGGGCGAGTTCGGGCTGCCGCTGCACGGTCCACACGGCGAAGAATGCGCCGACCACGAGCGGGGCGATCAGGTAGAGGAAGACCTGGATCGAGGTCATGGTGACGCGCTCCCCGGTGTAGCCGGGGGCCGCCTCGTACGCCTTCTCCTTGGTGAGGGTGGTGGTGGAGTGCCGTGCGTCGAGGGTGGCGGCCGAGGTCTTGGCGGGCGGGGTGCGCAGGGCCAGGGCGCTGAACTGGTCGGGGATCGTGGCGGTGGCGGACGCCGGGGCGCCGGGGGTGGCGAAGCGGATGCGCTGCCAGGTCTTCAGCGGGACGTAGGCGACGGGCACATGGCCGTAGGCGGAGCGCTCGGTCAGCCCGACGACGCGCAGTTCGATGCCGAGCCGGTCGATGATCAGGGTGTCGCCGACGCGTACGCCCTCGTCGGCGAGTTCGGCGGACATCACGATGCTGTCCGGCTTCCCGTCCGTGAGGCCGTCGCCGTCGGTGGCCGAGGGGTTGAGGAAGGAGCCGGGCTCGACGCCGAAGGCGGCGAGGTCGACCTCGGCGCCGCGGTTCGTCGTGCCGCGGGTGATGGTGACGCCCAGCGGGGTCGTGTCGGTGTCCGCGTCCGCGCGCCAGGCGGCGGCGGTCTTCTCGTCGACGAGGCTGCGGGCGAACTGGTCGGACCGGGCGTCCGAGGAGAAGACCAGCTGCGAGGCCGGGAGGCGGCGCAGGGCGGAGATGGTGTCGTCGCCCAGGCCGGTGGTGAAGCCGGAGACGATGCCGACGAGTGCGGCGACGAGCACCACGACGGACCCCATGAGCAGGAAGCGCCCTCGGGCGGCGCGCAGCTCCAGCAGAGCGAGGAACACGGGTGGTTCCCTTCGATGGATCGATGTTAGGGACGGTGTGTCGCCAACATAGATGATGGGGACGCGGCGTCGCCAAGTGGGGTGGGAGATGTGCCGGGGCTTCTAGACTGGGCCGGTGCCCAGGATCAGAGCCGCCACCGTCGCCGAGCACCACGCCCAGCAGCGGCTGGCCCTGGTGCGGGCGGCGCGCGAACTGCTGGAGGGCGGCGACGCCGAGGCCGTGACCTTCACCGCGGTCGCCAGGGCGACGGGTCTCGCCCGCAACAGCCTGTACAAGTACTTCCCCGGCCGTCCCGAGCTGCTCGCCGCGGTCGTCGAGGACGCGATGCCCCGCTGGACGGACGCCATCCGCGCGGGCATGTCGGCGGCCGGCACTCCCGAGGAGAAGATCGCCGCCTATGTGTCGTCCCAGCTGGAGCTGGTGCGCGGCGGTGAGCACCGGATCGCCCGGGCACTGGCCGGCGTCCGGGACGCGGCAGTGGTGCGGGAGAGCGCGGTGCGGGCGCACCGCGAGCTGCTCACCCCGCTGATCGGCGCGCTGGGCGAGCTGGGCGAGGAGGACCCGCACCGCACGGCACTGCTCCTCCAGGGAATCGTCAACGCGGCGACAACGGCGATCGAGAACGGCGACGACGCCGCGGCGGTGACGGACCGGGCGGTACGGATGGCCGTCACGGCGATCACCGGGGCGATGCCGGGGCGGTAGGAGGGCGGGTGCCGCCCCGGGACCGGAAACGGTGGCGGATCCGGCGGCGGCTCCCGGGCGGGCGCGCCCGGCTACCGGACCGTGGACGGTTCCAGGCGGGTGCGGATGCCGTCGAAGTGGGTGCGCATGGCGCGGGCCGCTCGTTCACCGTCGGCCGCGGCGACCGCCTCGACGATCTCGCGGTGCTGGACGCAGGTGGCCACCGGGTCCTGATGGCCGTCGTCGAGGTCCTCGCGCACCCGGTCCATGGCCGCCCAGAACGCGTCGAGCACCTCGCTGAGCAGGTGGTTGTCGAGCGAGGCGTAGAGCGCGAGGTGGAAGGCGCGGTCGGTGGAGCGCGCGACCCGGCCGCCGCCGCGGGCCTCGGCCTCCATCCTCGCGACAAGTCCGCGCAGCACGTCGAGGTCCTCGTCGGGGATGCCGGCCGTGACGGCGCCGACCAGACCGGCCTCCAGCGCCTCCCGGACCTTCATCAGCTCGAAGAGGCCCGGTTCGCCCTGCCGGTGACGGACCGCGGCGCGGAAGGCGAGCCCCTCGGCGAAGGGGGACAGCGAGAGCGAGCCGACGAAGGTCCCGAAGCCCCGGCGGATCTCCACGACGTTGACGGCCTGGAGCGCCTTGAGGGCCTCGCGCACCGAGACCCGGCCGGCCCCGAAGAGCTCCATCAGCTCGGCCTCGGTGGGCAGCGCGTCGCCGGGGGCGAGCCTCCGCTCCAGGATCAGCTCCTTGACCCGGCGCTCTATGTCCTGAGCCATGGTGGGGCGCGCCACAACAACCTCCCGAGGTGCGATTGCCCCTTGACCGTTCGCAGGAGCATCTGTTTAAGGTGAGCCGGACATAGGACATCTTACGTCTCACGTCTCGGTCGGTGCAGCCTTTGCGGGCACGGACCGGCGCGTCGACCGAGCCTTCGCGCGAACCCCCGACCGAGCATCGACCCCACTGGAGCCCGTCACCATGTCCCTGACCTCACCGCTGCACGGCGTCGTCCCGCCGGTCTGCACCCCGCTCGACCCCCGGGGGGAGGTCGACACCGCGTCCCTCGCCCGCCTCGTCGGGCACCTCATCGACGGCGGTGTGCACGGGCTGTTCGCGCTCGGGTCCACCAGCGAGGTCGCCTACCTCACCGACGAGCAGCGCGCCACGGCGCTGGCGACCGTGGTCGAGGCGGCCGACGGCAGGGTTCCGGTGCTGGCCGGCGTCATCGACACCACCACCGCCCGGGTCGTCGAGCACGCCAGGTCCGCCGCCGGGCTGGGCGCCGACGCCCTGGTCGCGACCGCGCCCTTCTACACCCGCACCCACGGCAAGGAGATCGCCCAGCACTTCAGGCGGCTGCGCGCGGCGGTCGACCTTCCGCTGTTCGCGTACGACATCCCGGTCGCCGTGCACAGCAAGCTCTCCCCCGCGCTGGTGCGCGAGCTCGCCGAGGACGGCACGCTGGCCGGCCTCAAGGACAGCAGCGGCGACGAGGGCGGACTGCGCCGTCTGATCGTCGAGCTGGGTGGCCGCAACGGCCGCGCGGACGGCCCGGCGCCCCGGTTCAGCATCCTCACCGGATCCGAACTCACCGTGGACGCCGTCCTGCTGGCCGGGGCCGACGGCGTGGTGCCCGGCATCGGCAATGTCGACCCGGCCGGATACGTACGGCTCTACGACGCCGCGCGGGCCGGGAACTGGGAGCTGGCCGCCGAGGAGCAGGAGCGGCTGGTGGAGCTGTTCGCCATGGTCGACGTCGGCCCGGAGGCGGACATGGGCCGCAGCTCCTCGGCGCTCGGCTCGTTCAAGGCGGCGCTCCACCTGCTCGGCGTCATCGACTGCGGCGACACGGCGTTCCCCCAGATCCAGCTCGGCGCCGAGTCCGTCGCCCGGGTCGCCGAGCGCCTGCGCGCCGCCGGTCTGCCGCCGGTCCGATGAGCGACGACCGTTCCCGGCCGCCCGCCGGTGGCACCGGTGCCACGGTGATCGGGCTCGACCTCGGCGGTACGAAGATCGCCGCCGCGCTGTTCGGCCCGGACGGCACGGTACTGGCCCGGCACGCCCGGCCCACCCCGGCCCGGGACGGCGCGGCGGCCGTGCTGGACGCGCTCGCCGGGGCGGCCGCGGCCGTCGATCCCGGACGGCTGGCCACGGCGCTCGGCGTCGCGGCGGCCGGGGTCGTCGACCCGCGTACCGGCATGGTCACCAGCGCCACCGACTCCATCCTCGGCTGGGCCGGCACCGCACTGGGCGCCGGCCTGGCGGACCGGACCGGATACCCGGTGGCCTGCGACAACGACGTACGTGCCACGGCCGGACCGGAACTCGCGGCGCTGACCGCGCGGCACCCGGGGCGCGGCTCGCTGCTCTTCGTGGCCGTCGGTACGGGGGTGGGCGGCGCGGTCGCCGTGGACGGGCGGATGCTGCACGGCGCCTCCGGGCTCGCCGGGCACCTGGGCCACCTGTCCAGCCCCGAGGCCGCCGGACTGGCCTGCACCTGCGGCGCGACCGGGCATCTGGAGGTCATCGCCTCCGGGCCCGGTATCGCCGCCCACTACGAGCGGCTGACCGGTGCCCGCGCGGACCGGCTCGAAACCGTCGCCGTCCGCGCCGGGCAGGGCGACGCGGCGGCCGTCCGCGCCATCACCACCGGCGCCTCCGCCACCGGCAGGGCGCTCGGCGGGCTCGCCAACGCGCTGGGGCCCGACCGGGTCGTCGTCGGCGGCGGTGTGCCGCGGATCGGCCCGCTGTACGGGGACGCCCTGACCGCCGCCTTCACCGCGGAACTGATGCCGCCGCTGCGCGGGCTCCTGCCCCGGGCACCCCGGTACGGCGCCGACGCGGCGGTGCTCGGCGCCGCCGCCCTGACCACCACACTTCCCCTCCACCACCCGGGAGTCCTTCGATGACCGCTCAGGAACTGGCCGCCTCCCTCCGGGGCAAGCTGATCGTGTCCTGCCAGGCACCCCCCGGCGACCCGATGCGGGAGACCGGCACCCTCGTCCGGCTCGCCCGGTCGGCCGTCGCCGGCGGCGGCGCCGCGATCCGTGCCAATGAGCCGGAGGTCGTCGCCGCGATCGTCGAGGCCGTGGATCTGCCGGTCATCGGCCTGTGGAAGGACGGTGACGTCGGCGTCTACATCACCCCGACCGTCCGGCACGCCCTGGCACTGGTCGAGGCCGGCGCCGACGTCGTCGCCGCCGACGCCACCGACCGGCCCCGCCCGGACGGCTCCACCTTCGCCGAGCTGGTCACGGCGGTGCACGGCGCCGGTGCGCTGGTGATGGCCGATGTCGCCACGCTCGCCGAGGGCATCACCGCGGCCGGGCAGGGCGCCGACTTCGTCTCCACCACCCTCTCCGGCTACGTACCGGGCACGCCGGAGCAGTCCGGTCCCGATCTCGGCCTGGTCGCCGCGCTCGCCGCCGCGATCGACGTACCCGTGGTCGCCGAAGGCCGTATCAACACCCCCGAGGACGCCGCCCAGGCCCTGGTACGCGGCGCGCACAGCGTCGTCGTCGGCACCGCCATCACCGCACCCACCGCCCTGACCGCCCGCTTCGTGGCGGGCATCGCCCGGCCCTGACCCGCCCCCACCACGCGGACCGGCCGCCCGACGACGAGCGCCGTCCCGCATCCTGGAGTCACCGTGCAGACCACACCACCCGCCAAGCTCCGCTGGTACCGAGAAGTGAGCGGCACCCAGTGGAAGTCGTTCCTCGCCGCCTGGATCGGCTATGTCCTCGACGGCTTCGACTTCGTGCTGATCACTCTCGTGCTCACCGAGATCGGTGACGACTTCGGGCTGAGCACGGTGCAGGCCGCCAGCCTGATCTCCGGCGCGTTCATCACCCGCTGGCTGGGTGGTGCGGTGCTCGGCGCCATCGGCGACCGGTACGGCCGCAAGCTCTCCATGGTCCTGAGCATCCTGCTCTATTCGCTCGGCACCTTCGCCTGCGGATTCGCCTGGAACTACCAGAGCCTGTTCGCCGCCCGGCTGGCCATCGGCATGGGCATGGCCGGTGAGTACAGCGCCAGCGCCACGTACGTCATGGAGAGCTGGCCGGCCAGGCTCCGCAGCCGGGCCAGCGGCTTCCTGATCTCCGGTTTCTCGGTCGGTTCGGTGCTCGCCGCGCAGGTCTACAACTGGGTGGTGCCCTCGCTCGGCTGGCGGTGGATGTTCTACCTCGGCCTGATCCCGATCGCCATCGCGCTGTGGATGCGGCGGGCGCTGCCGGAGGCCGAGGAGTGGACGGAGAGCGTCGCGGACAAGGGTGCCAAGCCCAATCCGTTCCGGCCGCTGTTCTCGACCCGGGGCCGGGCCGTGGTCAATGCGGTCCTGGTGGTCGTCGCCACCGTCTCGCTCTTCCTGGTCTTCACCCCGGGCGGGGCCGGGACGGTTCCGGTGCTCTCGGTGGTCGCCGGGCTGACGCTCGCCGCGTTCGCCGTGCAGCTGGGCGGGAAGCGCGGCTGGGTGCTCTATCTGTCGATGATCGTGACGCTGTTCTTCGCGTTCCTGTACTCGTGGCCGATCCAGGCGCTGCTGCCCACGTATCTGAAGACCGAACTCGGCTACTCCACCGACCAGGTCACCGACGTCCTGTACTTCGCGGGCTTCGGGACCATGGTCGGCTGCTGGACCGCGGGCTTCCTCGGCGACCGGATCGGGGCGAAGAAGGCGTACGCGCTGACCCTGCTCGCGTCGCTGGCGTTCGTGTACCCGGTCTTCGCCGTGCACGACAACCTGCTGCTGCTCGGCATCCTGCTCTTCCTGCTCCAGGCGACCAGCTTCGGCATCTCCGGGCTGCTGCCCCGCTACATCGGCGGGCACTTCCCGACCGCGAGCAGGGGCGCGGCGCTCGGCTTCACGTACAACGTGGGGGCACTGGGCGGCGCGGTGGCTCCGGTGCTGGGGGCGCATCTGGCGTCCGGCATGGATCTGGGGCAGGCGCTGGCCGTGCTGACCTTCGCGGGCACGGTGATCGTGGTGCTGCTGGTCGGGTTCGACGTACCGGCCCGGCTGAACCGGCTCACCGACCCGGACGCCGAGCGGGACCATCTCGCGGTGACGGCCACGGAGCGGGACACGGCGCCGCGTACGACGGCCACCGGCTGAGACCGGGGCCGCACGGGCGGGGCGAGACCGTGGGGGAAGCGCGGCGTGGGGCGGGGGATGCGGGGCCGGGCGGGCAGTGACCCGGGGATGCGGGGCCGCGCGGCGCTCGGGGCGGTGTGAGGCGGGGCGGTGTGAGGCGGGGCAGCGCTCGGGGCGGTGTGGAGGACACTGTCCCGCCCCGGGCGTCGCCCGTCCTACGGGTAGAAATGAGTCAATGACCGGGCCACGCAGGCCGGCTTCGCGGACCCTTCGAGCTCGAAGGTGAACGCCCGCGCCATCTCCACACCGCCCCGCGCGACCTCCTTCACCCCGGCGACCGCGGCATGCAGCCGGACCCGGCTGCCGACCGGTACCGGCGCCGGGTGGCGAACCCGGTCGAGCCCGTAGTTGAGCGCGCGGCCCACCCCCTCGACCCGGAGCAGCTCGGCGAACATCGGGATGCCCCAGCTGAGCACCATGTACCCGTGGGCGATGGTGCGCCCGTACGGGCCGGACGCGGCGCGTCCGACGTCGGTGTGGATCCACTGGTGGTCCCCGGAGACGTCCGCGTAGGCGTCGATGAGTTCCTGGGTGACCTCCTTCCAGTCGGAGTGCCCGAGGTCGCGCCCGTTCAGCGCGAGGAGCTCCGGGATGCCTTCAACGGTCAGCGGCACGGCGGCCGTCCTCTCGTCTCTTCTCGTGGGGCGGGGCAGATCTTCTCGTGGGGCGGGAAGCAGATCCTTTTCGTGTGGCGTGGGTCGGATCCCTCTCGCGGGGCGGCGGTCAGACGGCAGCAGCCGCGGTGCGTGCCGCGACGACGGGCTCGGCGGCCTGCTCGTCGTGGTTGGGGCGCTTGAGCAGCAGGAGCATGCAGCCCAGCGTCAGCGCCACCTGGAAGATGGCATAGGCGATGACGGCGGTGATCGAGCCGGTGCGGTTGAGCAGGAACTGGCCGATGATCGGGGTCGTGCCGCCGAGCAGCGTCCCGCAGAGCTGGTAGCACAGCGAGATTCCGGTGTAGCGCAGGTGCGCCGGGAAACGGCTGGCGAGCATGCCGGCCAGGGCCGCGTAGTACAGGCAGTGCGGGATGGTGGCGACGGCGACGCCGAGCATCGCGAGGCCGTAGTTCTCGGTGCGGATCAGCAGGAACATCACCGGCATCAGGATCAGCTCGGGCACCAGCATCACGGTCACCGCGCGGGACCAGCTCTTCATGCGGGTGGCGATGAGGGCGCCGAAGGGCTGGACGATGATCTGGGTGATGTTGGCGACGAGGATGATCGTCAGGAACGAGCTGCGGTCGAAGCTGAGTGCCGAGGTGGCCCAGGACAGGGCGAACGTCGACTTGAAGTAGGTGGCCGACAGACCGATCGTGCAGGCACCGATCCCGAGGACGATCAGCATGGGCTGGGTGCGCAGGACCTCGGTCAGCGGAAGCTTGACGACCTCCTTCTTCTCGATGAGCTTCGCCATCGCCGGGGATTCGGCGACCTTCAGCCGGACGAAGAGCCCGACGATGACGAGGGCGGCCGAGAAGAGGAACGGCACCCGCCAGCCCCAGGAGACGAACGCGGAGTCGGGCAGCTGGCTGATGGCGAGGAAGCTCAGGGTGGAGAGGGTGTTGCCGACCGGCGAGCCCTGCTGGGCGAACGCCCCGTACAGCACCGACTTGCCCTTCGGAGCGTGCTCGGAGGCGATCAGTACGGAACCGCCCCACTCACCTCCCAGGCCGATGCCCTGCACCATGCGGATGGCGACCAGCAGGATCGGGGCGGCTATGCCGATGGAGGCGTAGCTCGGCAGCAGACCGATCGCGGTGGTCGAGATGCCCATCATCAGCAGGGTGATGACCAGGGTCTTCTTCCGGCCCAGGCGGTCGCCGTAGTGGCCGAAGATGATCCCGCCGATGGGCCGGGCGAGGAAGCCGACCCAGAAGGTCGCGAAGGCGACCAGGGTTCCCACCGGGCCGTCCAGCTCGGGGAAGAACACCTTGTCGAAGACGAGCGCGGCCGCCGTCCCGTAGATGTAGAAGTCGAACCATTCGATGGTCGAACCGATGAAAGCACCGAATCTGGCACGGTTCGCGGCTCTTGTGCGCTCTCGTGCGCTGGCGGTGGACGCACTCATGGTGGCTCCCGTGAACGTCATTGATCGAACGGATGGCAGGGGACGAGATGGCAGGGGACGGGATGGCACGGGCCGGGACGGCACAGGCCGGAAAGGGCGTCGCCCGAGACGCCCGTCGCCGCGCGGGACTGCGAGGCACTGCGAGGCACTGTGTGCCGCTGAGTGGCAGCGCGTGGGAATGCCTGATGGTGCTCGGGACACGTGGGGACGCATCGGTGAACCGGGGAGGGGCCGCGGCGTTGGGGGGTGATGGCGTTACGGTGCCAGCCGGGACCTAGAACGGTCCAATACCGAATTACTGGTGCAGTGAGACGTCATGCGTCTCACTGCACCTGTGACACCTCAGCGGCACCCAAGACACCTCAGCGGCACCTGTGACATTTCAGCGGCCGGATCCTCAGGCCGCGATCCGCTCGAAGATCGCGGCAAGGCCCTGCCCGCCGCCGATGCACATGGTCTCCAGGCCGTACCGCGCCTCGCGGCGGTGCAGCTCACGGGTGAGCGTGGCGAGGATGCGGGCGCCGGTGGCGCCGACCGGGTGGCCGAGGGAGACGCCGGAGCCGTTGACGTTGATCCGCTGCTCGTGGTCCTTCTCGCCGAGGCCCAGTTCGCGGGTGCAGGCCAGCACCTGGGCGGCGAAGGCCTCGTTGAGCTCGATCAGGTCGACATCGGCGAGGGAGAGTCCGGCACGGGCGAGGGCGGCCCGGGTCGCCGGGACGGGGCCGATGCCCATCGTGGCGGCGGGCACCCCGGCACGGGCGAAGGAGACCAGCCGGACCAGCGGGGTGAGGCCGAGCCGTTCGGCGGTGGCCGCGCTCGTGACCAGGCAGGCGGCGGCCGCGTCGTTCTGGCCGCTGGCGTTGCCCGCGGTGACGGTCGCCTCCGGGTCGGACTTCGCCATGATCGGGCGCAGCGCGGCGAGTTGTTCGGCGGTGGTGTCGGGGCGGGGGTGCTCGTCGGCGGTGACGACCGTCTCGCCCTTGCGAGTGCGTACGGTGACGGGGACGGTCTCGGCGTCGTACCGTCCCTCGGCCGCCGCCCGGCCGGCCCGCTGCTGGGAGCGCAGGGCGAGGGCGTCCTGGTCGGCGCGGCTGATGCCGTATGCGCGCCGGAGGTTCTCGGCGGTCTCGATCATGCCGCCCGGCACGGGGTGGTTGATGCCGCCCGCGGTGACCCTGCCCCGGGCCAGCGAGTCGTGGAGCTGCAGGCCGGGGCCTTTGATGCCCCAGCGGCCGTCGTGGGTGTAGTACGGGGCGGCGCTCATCACGTCGACTCCGCCGGCGATCACGACCTCACTGAAGCCGGCCCGGATCTGCATCGCCGCGTCGAGCACGGCCTGGAGGCCCGAGCCGCAGCGGCGGTCGACCTGGGAACCGGTGACGGTCTCGGGCAGCCCGGCGTCGAGAGCGGCGACCCGGCCGATGGCGGGGGCCTCGGCGGACGGGTAGGAGTGGCCGAGGATCACCTCGTCCACGGCACCGGGGTCGATACCGGTACGGGCCACGACCTCGGCGATGACACGTGCGGCGAGTACGGCCGGCGTCTGCTGTGCGAACACCCCGCCGAACCGGCCGATGGGGGTGCGCAGTGGTTCACAGATGACGACATCGAGCTGCTGGTCGGGCACGGCGTGACCTTTCGGTGGCAAGGGCGTTTGCCGCCGACCCTTGCACCCGGCGACTGAGTCGGTCCAATATCCAGTTCGCCCTGGTTCAAGACGTGGCGCGTCTCAATGCGGCGTCGGCTCCCGGCGGTTCACGCCCCCGCCGGCCCCGTCGGCGTGGGCAGGGCGTCCTCCGCCACGGCGAGGACCGCCCGCAGTGCGGCGGAAGGATTGTCGGCCCGCCAGGCCAGCGCCGCCTGGAGCCGGATCGGCGGGCCGGACAGCGGCCGGTAGACCAGTCCGTTCTGCTGGATGTGCTGGACGGAGGTGACGGTGAGCGTGACGCCGACACCTGCGGCGACCAGCGCCAGGATGGTGTACGAGTCGGGCGCTTCCTGGACGACCCGGGGGTTGAATCCGGCGGCCTCGCAGGCCCCGACCATCGCGTCGCGCACCGTGGAGCCGGTGTTGGCGGGGAAGGAGACGAAGGGCTCCTCGGCCAGGACGTCGATGGGAACGCTCTCCAGCCGGGCGAGCCGGTGATCGAAGGGCAGCGCACAGACCAGCTCCTCCTCGTCGATCACCCGGTACGCCACTCCCGGCTGGCTCACCGGCAGCCGGACGAAGCCCAGGTCGAGCGAGCCGTCGGCGACCCGGTCCAGGGCGACATTGGCGTAGGTCTGGCCCCGCATGACCAGTTCGAGGGCGGGGTGGGCGGCGCGCACGGCCCTGGTGAGGTGCGGCAGCGTCTCGTGGCTGGAGGCGCCCGCGAAGCCGATGGTGACCCGGCCGTACTCGCCGCGGCCCGCCGCCTTCGCGGCGCGCACCGCGGTGTCCAGGTCGTCCAGAACGGTGCGGACCGGCTGGAGGAAGGACTCCCCCGCGCTGGTGAGCCGCACCGACCGGGTGTTGCGTTCGAAGAGCTGGACGCCCAGCTCCTTCTCCAGCTGACGGATCTGCTGGCTCAGCGGGGGCTGGGCCATCTGCAGCCGCTTCGCGGCCCGTCCGAAATGCAGTTCCTCGGCCACGGCGACGAACGCGGACAGATGACGCAGCTCCATGCGCGCTCCCCTTCGGTTTCGATCACCGGTCGCCGCCGGCCGGATTCATCAGCTGGACGCGCCGGCCGGATGCATCGATCCGACACACCGACCCGGCTCGTCGGCACTCGCCGACACTCGTCGACCGGACCCACTGATCCGATTCATTAGTCAGGCGTCTTGATACGACCTTAATTTGGTATTGGACAGCAATCAATAGCCGCTGTCACGGTGGAGCGACGCGCATACCAGGACGCGCGAGCAGAGCCGGAGGAGCACCGTGGCCACGACGGACCGGAAAGACAAGACGATGTCGATGAAGGCGGCGATAGCCGCCTTCGTCCACGACGGCGGCACCGTCTGTCTCGAAGGGTTCACCCATCTCGTCCCGACCGCCGCGGGTCACGAGATCATCCGCCAGGGCCGCCGGGACCTCACCGTGGTCCGGATGACCGCGGACATCGTGGTGGACCAGATGATCGCCGCGGGCTGCGTCTCGCGGCTGGTCTCCTCCTTCGTCGGCAACTCCTCCGCCGGATCGCTCGGCGAGCTGCGCCGCCGCATCGAGACCGGAGAGCCCGCGCCGCTCGCCTTCGAGGAGTACAGCCACTACGGGATGATCTGCCGCTACCTGGCCGGTGCGCAGCGACTGCCGTTCCATCCGTTGCGCAGCTACGGCGGAAGCGATCTGCCGTCCGTCAACAGCGGTCTGCGCAAGGTCACTTCGCCCTATCCCGGTCCGGACGGCGAGCCCGAGCAGATCTACGTCGTACCGCCGGTCAACCCGGACGTGACGATCATCCACGCCCAGCGCGCCGACCGCAGCGGCAACACCCAGATGTGGGGCCTGACCGGCATCCAGGCCGAGGCGGTGTACGCGGCCGAGAAGGCGATCGTCGTCGTGGAGGAGATCGTCGACGACGAGGTGGTCCGCTCGGACCCGAACCGTACGCTCGTCCCCGCCCACGCGGTCGACGCGGTCGTCGTCTGCCCGCGCGGCGCCCACCCCTCCTTCGCGCAGGGGTACTACGACCGGGACAACGCCTTCTACCGCGCCTGGTCGCACATCAGCAAGGATCCGCAGCGGCTCCAGGACTGGCTGGCGGAATGGGTGCTGGGGACGGCCGACCACGCGGAGTACGTCGACAGGCTCGGCGAGGAGTTCTGGGCGGGCCTGGCGGTCGGCGAGGCGCTGAGCCTGCCCGTGAACTACGGGCGGCGGCTGTGAGCGGGCGGACCGCACGGCCCGCGGAACCGGAACAGGAGAGGGAACACGCCATGACGGCGCCCAATACGACCACAATTGCCACAACGGCCACGACCGCCACGACCGCCACGACCGCCACCGCACCGGACACCGTCACCTCCTCGGAGCTGCTCTCCGTCGTCGCCTCCCGCGAACTGGCCGCGCGCCGCACCGTGTTCGCCGGCATCGGCCTGCCGACGCTCGCCACCGAGCTGGCCCATCTGACGGTCGCCCCGGAGATCGAGGTCGTGTACGAGTCCGGGGTCTGCGGCGCGCACCCCTCGCACCTGCCGGAGACCATCGCCGACGCGGTCCTGATCACCGGTGCGGAAGCGGTGCTCGCGATGCCCACGCTCTTCGGCTGCGTCCTCCAGGGCGGCCATATCGACGTGGGGTTCCTGGGCGCCGCGCAGATCGACCGGTGGGGCAACCTCAACACCTCCGTGATCGGTGACTGGGACAGCCCCTCGGTCCGGCTGCCCGGCTCCGGCGGCGGCATCGAGGTGATGGCCAACTCCCGCGAGGTCTTCGTGGTGATGCGCCGCCACAACCCACGCTCCTTCACCGCAAACCTGGACTTCTGCACCACGCCCGGACCGGACCGGGCACTGGCCGAGGGCATCCGGCCGCTGGGCGCCGGAGTCACCCGGGTCATCACCGAACTGGGCATCCTGTCCCGCGCGGGCGTCGGCGAGGAGCTCCGTCTGGTCGCCGTCCACCCCGGCGTCACCGTCGAACAGGTGCGGGCTGCCACGGGCTGGGAGCTGAAGGTGGCCGACACGGTCGGCACTGTCCCGCCGCCGACCGCGGCCGAACTCCGGCTGCTGCGTGAGGACGTGGACCCGGGCCGCGTCTATCTTCGCTGAGACGGATCACATGTCACACCCGTTCGCTTGGACGGGTCGCATGTCACACCCGCCGACCCGGACGGATCACATGTCACACAGCGAGAGGAACGCAACCGCCATGCGTATCAGGATCGTCGGCGCCGGGGCCATGGGCCGCGGCATCGCCCAGTGGGCGGCGACCGCCGGACACACCGTCGAGCTGTGCGACGTACGTACGGAGGCCGTGACGGCCGCCGTGGACTTCGTACGGTCCATGCTGGAACGGGCAGTCCAGAAGGGCCGGATGTCCGCCGGGGAAGCCGCCGCCGCCCTGGACCGGCTGATCCCGCTCGACGACCCGTGGGCGCAGGGCCCGGGCGTGGAGCTGGTCGTAGAGGCCGTGCGGGAGGACCTCGACACCAAGACGGAGGTGTTCGGGCGGCTGGAGAAGGCGCTGCCCGCGACGACCGTCTTCGCGACCAACACCTCGTCCCTGTCGGTCACCCGGATCGCCTCGGCGCTGGAGGACCCGACACGCCTGGCCGGGCTGCACTTCTTCAACCCGGTGCCGCTGATGAAGATCGTCGAGATCGTGCCCGGCGCCGCCACCCGCCCGGAGATCCCGCCGGCCCTGACCGCACTCGTCGAGAGCTGCGGCCATCGCGCGGTCACCGTCGCCGACACGCCCGGCTTCCTCGTCAATCATGCCGGGCGCGGGCTGGTGACCGAGGCGCTCGCCCTGCTGGAGGAGACGGCCGGCGATCCGGCGGACATCGACCGGATCGCCCGTGACGTACTGGGCCTGCGGATGGGCCCGTTCGAGCTGATGGACCTCACCGGCCTGGATGTGACGGCCGCGGTGATCGACTCGGTCTGGCAGGGCTTCCGCCACGCGGACCGGCTCCGCCCCTCCTATCTCACCCCGAACCGGGTGGCGGCCGGGCTGCACGGCCGCAAGACCGGGCGCGGCTGGTACGCGTACGGCCCCGAGGCGCCCGCCCCCGCTCCGGAGCCGCCGGTCACCGGCGACGCGGACCGCCCGGTGTTCGTCCACGGCACCGAGGGCCAGGACCGGGACGCGGCCGCGCTGCGTACCGCGCTGGCCGCCGCGGGGGCCGTGGTCGAGACCGGCGACGGGCCGTCCGCCGACGCCCTGGTGCTGGTTCCGGTCTGGGGCACCACGGTGGCCGCCGCGGTCGCCGGACACGGGCTGCCCGCGGGGCGCACCTTCGGCGTGGACCCGCTGCCCGCGGCCGGCCGGCGGCGGGTGCTGGCAGTGACCCCGGCGGCGGATCCGGCCGCCGCACGCGACGCCCGCGCGGTGCTGGCCCGTGCGGCACAGGGCGAGGAGCCGTGGGCGGTCTCGGTGGTGCGGGACACCGCGGGCTCGGTCGCCCAGCGGCTGCTCGCCTCGATCGTGTCGGTCGCGGCGGGAATCGCGGAGCGCTCCATCGCCGCTCCCGCCGACATCGACCTGGCCGTCACCGCCGGGCTCGGGTACCCCGTCGGCCCGCTGGCCTGGGGCGACCGGATCGGCGCGGTCCGGATGCTGGAGCTGCACCTGGCCCTGCACCGCACGACGGGCGATCCGCGCCATCGTCCGAGCCGCTGGGTCACCGAACGCGCCCAGCTGGGTCTCGCGCTGACGGACCCGGGCACGTCGCCCGCCGACTGCACGGCCGACGCCTCGTAGGCGCGGTGGCGAACGGGTGCTGCCGGGTTCCCCCGGCGGCACCCGCCCCGTGTACCGGCCATGTCCGTTTCGTACAAGACCCGTGCCGGGGTCCGGCATACGGTCGGAGCATGACTCCACGCATGGACGCGATCGGCATCGTCACGGCGGATCTGGCCGCATCGCTCACCTTCTACCGCCGGCTCGGCCTCGACATCCCGGCCGGAGCGGAATCCGCACCCCATGTCGAAGTGACGCTCCCGGGCGGGCAGCGGCTGCTGTGGGACACCGAGGACGTCATCCGCTCGTTCGACCCCGGATGGACCGCGCCGACCGGCGGGGACCGTCTCTCACTGGCCTTCGTGTGCGACAGCCCGGCGGAGGTGGACGCGGTGTACGACGACCTGACGGGTGCGGGGTACCGGGGGCACCTGAAGCCGTGGGACGCGGTGTGGGGGCAGCGTTACGCGACGGTCCTCGACCCGGACGGCTGCTCGGTGTCGTTGTTCGCCGCCAACGGCTGAGGCGACGGACTCCGCTCCCCGACCCGGCCCGCCCCGGCCCGATCCGGCCCGATCCGGACGAAAGGCCCTACCGGGCCAGGTGGGCGGTCAGGGTGGTGCCGGCCAGGTCCCGCATCTCGCGGGCGAGATGGGCCTGGTCGGTGCAGCCCGCCTCGGCCGCCGCCTCGGCGTACGGCATCCCGGACCGGACGAGGGCCAGCGCGCGCTGCAGGCGCAGGATCCGGGCGAGCGTCTTCGGCCCGTAGCCGAAGGACGCGAGCGAACGGCGGTGCAGCTGGCGGGCGCCCAGACCGACCCGGTGTGCGGTGTCCGCGACGGACCATCCGGCGTCGAGCCGGCCGGCGACGTACCGCATCAGCGGGTCCGGCGGCGCCGTCCCGGCCGCCCGGCGCAGCGCGATGTCCTCCAGCGCGGCAGCCGGGTCGCGGGCCTCGGCGAGCTGCTCGGTGAGTACCCGCACCCGCTCTCCCGGCCACAGGTCCGAGAGTTCGACGCGGCGGTCGCGCAGCTCGTCCGCCGCCACCCCGAGCAGCGCGGGGGCCGTGCCGGGCGCGAACCGGATGCCGGCGCACCGTCCGCCGGCCGGGGCGGACGGCGTCGCGGCGCGGGTGTCGGGGCCCGCCACGAGCAGCCGTCCACCGATCCAGAGCAGGTCCATGCAGCCGTCGGGCAGCACCGGATGGGCGGATCCCTCCGGCACGCTCAGCGTCCAGACGATCGCACCCTCGAACCGCGACATCCGCTCTTCGTACCTGTCGCCCATGGCTCACACGCTAATCTCGTCGGCGAACGGAATCAGCTTCCCGGGGACGGTCATGACGGCACTGATGGAGTTCACCACCGAGAGCGGCGCGACGGTCACGGTCGAGGTCGACCGCCACACGCAGGGCGCGCAGCTGGTCGCACTGGGCGACGACAACACCCTGGCCAGAGCCGGGCGTACGTTCGACAGTGCGCTGACGGGAATCCGGTCGGCGGCCGAGTCCGCCCTGGCGGTGTTCCGGGACGGCGCCCTGAAGCCGGACGGGGTGGAGCTGGAATTCGGGGTGAAGATCACGGCGGAGGCAGGCGCGGTGATCGCCAAGAGCGCGGTCGAGGGGCATCTGACGGTCAAGCTGTCCTGGTCCCCCGGCGCGACGCCGACGGCGCCTGCGACCCCGCCGGTACCCGCAGCTCCTGCGGAGCCGGCCGTTCCGGCTCCCGCGCCCGCTCCGGTGCCCGCACCCGCGCCCGCGCCGTAGGAGCCACTCAGTCGCCGGACTCCTCGTCCCGCTTCCCCTCGTCCCGCTTCTCCGGGTCCTGTTTCTCCGGATCCGGTTTCTCCGGCTCCTTGTCGCGGCTCGGTTGCAGCCTGGACTTCACGTCGTCCGGCGGCAGGAACTTCGACCAGCGCTCCGGGAACTCGGAGGGCATGTAGGGGCTGTCGCCGACATCGCTCCCGTCGTCGTCATCGTCGTCATCGTCGTCGTCCCAGTCCTCCTGGTTCCCCGCCTGCGCCCGGGCGACCAGCTCCGCCGCCTGGGCCGCCCGTACCCGGTCGTTCGCCGCGCGGGCGGCGGCGGTCGCCAGTGAGGGCCAGACCCGGTCGATGGCCGCGTTCACCGCCGCGCCGACCAGGACCGCGAACGCGGAGATGCCGATCCACAGCAGTACGGCGATCGGGGCCGCCAACGAGCCGTAGATCGTGGGCCCCTCGACCGTACTGGTGAGGTAGATCCGGAGCAGGAAGCTGCCGAGCACCCACATCGCCAGTGCGACCAGCGCGCCCGGCATGTCCTCGATCCACGGCGAACGGACCGGCACCGACACGTGGTAGAGCGTCGTCAGGAACGCGATCGACAGAAGGATCACCAGCGGCCAGTACAGGACGCTTATGAGCTCGGTGCCCCAGGGGACGAACTCCACGACCCGGTCGGGGCCGACGACCAGCAGCGGGAGCACGACGGCGCCGAGCAGCAGCGCGACGACGTACAGCAGGAAGGCGAGCAGCCGCGTCTTGACGATGCCGCGCTGGCCGTCGAGGCCGTACATCACGGTGATCGTGTCGATGAAGACATTGACCGCGCGGGAGCCCGACCAGAGCGCGATCGCGAAGCCGAGCGAGATGACATCGGGCCGGGCGCCGGTGGAGACGTCCGCGAGCAGCGGTTTGGCGAAGTCGTTGACGCCGCGCTCGCTGAGCACGGTCTGCGCCGCGTTGAGGATGTTGCGCTCGATGGAGGCGACCGTGGTGGTGCTGGTCCACTCGTCGACGTATCCGAGCAGTCCGATCAGGCCGAGGAGCAGGGGCGGCAGGGACAGCAGGGTGAAGAACGCCGCCTCGGCGGCGAGCCCGAGAATGCGGTACTCCATGCACGAGTTGACGGTGTCCTTGAGCAACCGCCAGGCCATCTGCCGCTTGGATACGTTGCGGTAGAGGACTCGGGCCCGGTGGAGCCGGCCCGGTGGCCTGTCGGGTGTTTTGTTTGCTGCCTGCACGTCCTTACCGTATCGGCATGGCAGCCACCACCCACACCGTGTCCAACCAGGTACCGCCGCTGACCGGCTACGACGTCTTCGGCACCGACCGGGCACTGGCCGAGGCCGTACAACGTCACACCCCGCCCGAACTACTGGCCGAAGTCCGGGACGAACTCGGTGAGCTGGGCCGTGCCGCGGGCTCCGCCCAGGTACAGGAGTGGGGTGCGCAGGCGAACGCCAATCCGCCGGTGCTGCGTTCGCACGACCGGTACGGGCATCGGATCGACGAGGTCGAGTTCCATCCGGCCTGGCACCGGCTGCTCGGCCACGCGGTCGGCGCGGGCCTGACCGGTGCCTGGGGCCGGCCCGCCGGCCATCTGCGGCGGGCGGCCGGTTTCCTGGTGTGGACGCAGCCCGAGGCCGGACACGGCTGCCCGCTGTCGATGACGCACGCGGCGGTGCCCGCGCTGCGCACCGATCCGGAGCTGGCCGCCGAGTGGGAGCCGCTGCTCACCTCGTCGGTGTACGAGCAGGGGCTGCGGCCCGCCGCACGGAAGGCCGGTGCGCTGCTCGGGATGGGGATGACGGAGAAGCAGGGCGGCACGGACGTGCGGGCGAACACGACCCGGGCCGAGCCGCTGGCCGCGGCGGGCGAGTACCTGCTCACCGGGCACAAGTGGTTCTGTTCGGCGCCCATGTCCGACGGCTTCCTGGTGCTGGCGCGGGCGCCCGGCGGCCTGACGTGTTTCCTGCTGCCCCGGGTGCTGCCCGACGGCACCCGCAACCCGTTCGCGATCCAGCGGCTCAAGGACAAGCTGGGCAACCGGTCGAACGCCTCGGCCGAGGTCGAGTTCGACGGCAGCTGGGCGCGCCGGGTCGGGGAGGAGGGGCGCGGGGTGCCCACCATCATCGAGATGGTGGCGGCGACCCGGCTGGACTGTGTGGCCGGTTCGGCGGCGCTGATGCGGCAGGCGGTGGCGCAGGCGATCCACCACTGCACGTACCGCAGCGCGTTCGGCGGGGTGCTGATCGAGAAGCCGCTGATGCGCAATGTGCTGGCCGATCTGGCGCTGGAGTCGGAGGCCGCGACGGTGCTGGCGATGCGGCTGGCGGCGGCCTGCGACGACGGATCGGAGAGCGAACGGGCCTTTCTGCGGATCGCGGTGCCCGCGGCGAAGTACTGGGTGACCAAGCAGTGCGCGCCGGTGGTGGGCGAGGCGCTGGAGTGTCTGGGAGGCAACGGTTACGTCGAGGAGTCCGGGTTGCCCCGGCTGCTGCGCGAGGCGCCGCTCAACTCCATCTGGGAGGGCGCCGGGAACGTACAGGCACTGGATGTGCTCCGGGTGCTGCAGCGTGAGCCGGTGGCGCTGAACGCGTTCCTCCAGGAGGTCGGCAGGGCGCGCGGGGCCGATCACCGGCTGGACCGGGCGATCAGGGACATGCTGACGGAGCTGGCCGATCTGGACGGGATCGAGGCGCGGGCCCGTCGGCTGGCGGAGCGGATGGCGCTGGTGCTCCAGGGTTCGCTGCTGGTGCGGTGGGCACCGCCGGAGGTGGCCGACGCGTTCTGCGCGTCGCGGCTGGGCGGGGATCGGGGCGCGGCCTTCGGGACGCTGCCGCACACCCTCGATCTGGCGTCGGTCGTCGAACGGGCGAGGCCCGTCGCACACTGAGAGCCGCCCGTGGACGGCATCGGAGGGTGGTGCTGCGCCGACACGGCACCACCCTCCATGCTGTGCACACCGGACGATGGAACACGGGCTCCGCCGCGCGGTGTTCCACCACTCTCGTACGGACCCGCACCCTCTCGCCAGAGTTGCAAAGGGTTGCAACCATTGTGCGGAGTGGGCGGTACCGGGCCCCTCGCGGCGGCAGGATGGGGCCGTGGATCGTCGAGCCGGCCCTGGCATGTGGGGGGAAACGAGAGTGGAGACCAGCGCCTTTGGGGTGTCCCGGCCTGCTGTCCCGCAGACTGCGGCGGCCACCCGTGCGATCCACCGGGCCAGGGAGACCGCGCTGGCCGGTGGCCGCCCGGCGGTCGCCCCGCGGGCCGAGATCGGGGCTTCGTGGGACCGGGTGCTGCGCAGCGGCATCGACCCGGACCAGTCGACGGAGAGCCCGCTGCTCGATGTGGACGAGATCGAGCACCGGCGCCGGATCTCGACGCTGGGCGAGGTGATGCCGCTGCTGGACGACGGTCTGGTCGCCCTGGCGGACGCCGCCCAGCAGATCATGGTGGTCACCGACGTGGAGTGCCGGGTGCTGTGGCGCCGGGGCAACGCGGGGGTGCTGCGCCGGGCGGACGAGGTCTGTCTGGCGGAGGGCGCGGCCTGGGCGGAGGAGAGTACGGGGACGAACGCGATCGGTACGGCGCTGGTCTCCCGCGTCCCGGTCCAGGTCCATTCCTCGGAGCATTTCGTCCGCACGCTGCACAACTGGACGTGTGCGGCGGCCCCGGTCCGTGACCCGCGTGACGGGAAGATGATGGGCATCGTCGACATGAGCGGTCCCGCGTCCACGTTCCATCCGACGACGCTCGCCCTGGTCAGTTCGGTCGCCAGGCTGGCGGAGAGCGAGATCAGGAACCGGCATCTGCAGGCGATCGACCGGCTGCGCTCGGTGGCGGCCCCGCTGGTGTGCCGGCTGGGCGGCAGGGCCCTGGCGGTGGACACCCACGGCTGGCTGGCGGCGGTGACCGGGATGCCGCCGGTCGACCGGCTGCCGCTGCCCAAGTCGTTACGTCCGGGCCGGGTGTGGCTGCCGTCGCTCGGCATGTGCCGGGTCGAGCCGCTGCCGGGCGGCTGGCTGATCCAGGTCTCGGAGGGGCCTTCGGACGGGGCGCCGCAGCGGGTGGTGCTGGATCTGAGCCGGCCCCGCGGTCTCACGGTCAATGTGGTGGGTGTGGTGGGCACCTGGACGCAGCGGCTGTCGCCGCGCCACGCGGAGCTGCTGTACGCCCTGGCGCTGCACCCGGAGGGGCGTACGGCGTCCGAGCTGGCGCAGGACATCTTCGGTGACGCGACCCGGACGGTGACGGTGCGGGCGGAGATCTCCCGGATGCGCCGCCATCTCGCCCAGGTGCTCGCGCACCGCCCGTACCGTTTCGGTGAGGACGTCGAGGTGGAGGTGATCCACCCGGACCAGCCGGCCGATCTGCTGCCGCACTCGACGGCTCCGGTGGTGGTCAGGGCGCGTACGGCCGACTGAGGGGTGTCGCGCACCGGGTCCGGCCCGGTCCGCCGGTGATCCGTGTCCGCGCTTCGGGACCGGCTTTGGCGCAGGCGGCGGGGCGTGGTTCCCTGGCAGCCATGAGCAACCCCGCACACAGCCCCGCCGCCACCTCCGAAGTGACCATCTGGTCCCTGGAACAGACCTCCCCCGACGATCTGCGGCCCACCGCGGTCCCGGAGGGCGATGTGCGGATCGTGCGGTCCGAGGTGCCGCTTCCCGAGTTCAGCCGGTTCCTCTACACGGCGGTCGGCGGCGACATCCGGTGGACCGACCGGCTCGGCATGACGTACGCGCGGTGGCAGGAGACCCTGGACCGGCCGGGGGTCGAGACGTGGGTGGCGTACGCGAACGGCACCCCGGCGGGCTACCTGGAGCTGGACCCGCAGGACGAGGGCGCGGTCGAGATCATGTACTTCGGGCTGATCCCGGCTTTCCGGGGGCGCCGGATCGGCGGCCATCTCCTCTCGTACGGAGTGGCCCGTGCCTGGGACCTGGCGGAGCGCTGGCCGGAGCGGACGCCGACGAAGCGGGTGTGGCTGCACACCTGCTCCAAGGACGGCCCGCACGCCATGGACAACTATCTGCGGCGCGGCTTCCGGCTCTTCGACACGAAGGTGGAGCTGGAGCCGGAGGTGGAGACGCCGGGTCCGTGGCCCGGGTCCGGGCGGTAGGTACGACAGGAGGGCGGTCCTCCGGCTGCGCTGCCGCGTTCCGGTGACAGACCGGGGGATTGCGGCCATTACGGATGGTACGGATCGGAAACCTTCCGTGACGAGCGCCACAGCGTCTCGGATAGCGGGACACTCTCGTCCACATCTTGGATAGTGGTGGACTGGCCCGAGATTCGCGTGCCACGCTTCCGTCATGTCTGGAACTGGAATTGCCTTGGTGAGTCGACGCCACGTCGACCTCGGCCGCGTGTCCAGCGCCATCTGTCCGGCGAGCTGAGAGTCCCAGCACCGCCGCGATCCCCTTTGCTCCGCAATCCCCTGCGCACCGCCGCGCCTCAGCGCGAGTGTGCAGTTCAGAGCCGCCCTCCTGCAGTCCCGAAGGACGTACCGTCATGGCCGCTACCCCGGAACAGCCTGCGACCACCACGCCCCGCCGCAAGGCCGGACGCCACCGTGGCGAAGGCCAGTGGGCCGTGGGGCACCACACCCCGCTCAACGGCAATGAGCAGTTCAAGAAGGACGACGACGGTCTCAATGTGCGGACACGCATTGAGACGATCTACTCCAAGCGCGGTTTCGACTCGATCGACCCCAACGACCTCCGCGGCCGGATGCGCTGGTGGGGTCTCTACACCCAGCGCAAGCCCGGCATCGACGGCGGCAAGACCGCGGTCCTGGAGCCGGAGGAGCTGGACGACAAGTACTTCATGCTGCGGGTCCGGATCGACGGCGGCCGGCTGACCACCGCACAGCTGCGGGTGATCGGGGAGATCTCTCAGGAGTACGCGCGCGGCACCGCGGACATCACCGACCGGCAGAACATCCAGCTGCACTGGATCCGCATCGAGGACGTCCCGGCGATCTGGGAGAAGCTGGAGGCCGTCGGGCTCTCCACCACCGAGGCGTGCGGCGACTGCCCCCGCGTGATCATCGGCTCCCCCGTGGCCGGCATCGCCGCCGACGAGATCGTCGACGGCACGCCCGCCGTCGACGAGATCCACGACCGGTACATCGGCAACAGGGAATTCTCCAACCTGCCGCGCAAGTTCAAGACCGCGATCTCCGGCTCGCCGGTGCAGGACGTGGTCCACGAGATCAACGACATCGCGTTCGTCGGTGTGGTCCACCCCGAGCACGGTCCGGGCTTCGACGTCTGGGTCGGCGGCGGGCTCTCCACCAACCCGCGGCTCGCCGAACGGCTGGGCGCGTGGGTGCCGCTGGACGAGGTTCCGGACGTCTGGGCCGGCGTCGTGGGCATCTTCCGCGACTACGGATACCGGCGGCTGCGCAACCGTGCCCGGCTGAAGTTCCTGATGGCCGACTGGGGCCCGGCGAAGTTCCGCCAGGTGCTGGAGGACGAGTACCTCAAGCGCCCGCTGACCGACGGCCCCGCGCCCGAGCAGCCCAGCAGCCGCTGGCGCGACCACGTGGGCGTGCACCAGCAGCAGGACGGCCGCTACTACGTCGGTTTCGCCCCGCGGGTCGGCCGGGTGGACGGCTCCACGCTCGCCAAGATCGCCGACCTCGCGGCGGCGCACGGCTCGGACCGGCTGCGTACCACCGTCGAGCAGAAGATGATCATCCTCGATGTGGCGCAGGACCAGGTGGACTCCCTGGTCTCCGGCCTGGAGGCGCTCGACTTCCAGGTGCGGCCCTCGCCGTTCCGGCGCGGCACGATGGCCTGCACCGGCATCGAGTTCTGCAAGCTGGCGATCGTCGAGACGAAGGCGCGCGGCGCCGCGCTGATCGACGAACTGGAGCGCCGCCTGCCGGAGTTCGACGAGCCGCTCACCATCAACATCAACGGCTGCCCCAACGCCTGCGCCCGGATCCAGACCGCCGACATCGGCCTCAAGGGCCAGCTGGTCCTGGACGACGACGGCAACCAGGTGGAGGGCTATCAGGTGCACCTGGGCGGCGCCCTGGGACTGGAGGCCGGGTTCGGCCGCAAGGTCCGCGGCCTGAAGGTCACTTCGGCCGAGCTGCCCGACTACGTGGAGCGGGTCCTGGGCCACTACCTGGCGGAGCGCGAGGACGGCGAGCGCTTCGCGACCTGGGCGGCGCGGGCCGGTGCGGAGTCGCTGTCATGAGCGAGCGCGCCGCACCGTTCCACTGCCCGTACTGCGGGGACGAGGACCTGCGCCCGCACGAGAGCGGCCACGGCGCCTGGGAATGTGCCTCCTGCAACCGCGCGTTCCAGCTCAGGTTCCTGGGTCTGCTGACCCGGGGACTGAAGCGCAACGACGTCGAAGGGGACGGGACATGACGGACACTCTGCGGACCGAGGACCTGGAGACCCTGGCCGCCCGGGCAGGCCGGGAGCTGGAGGAATCCTCCGCGACGGAGATCCTGAAGTGGGCCGCCGACACCTTCGGCGGGCGGTTCTGCGTCACGTCCTCCATGGAGGACGCCGTCGTCGCCCACCTCGCCTCGCGCGTCTTCCCCGGCGTGGACGTGGTCTTCCTCGACACCGGCTACCACTTCCCGGAGACGATCGGTACCCGTGACGCGGTCGAGGCGGTGATGGACGTCAACGTCATCACGCTGACGCCCCGCCGGACGGTGGCCGAACAGGACGCCGAGTACGGGCCGAAGCTGCACGACCGCGACCCCGACCTGTGCTGCGCGCTGCGCAAGGTCAAGCCGCTCCAGGAGGGCCTGACCGGGTACACGGCCTGGGCGACGGGGCTGCGCCGCGACGAGTCCCCCACCCGGGCGAACACCCCGGTCGTCGGCTGGGACGCGAAGCGGCAGAAGGTGAAGGTCTCGCCGATCGCCCGCTGGACGCAGGACGACGTCGACGCGTACGTCGCGGAGCACGGCGTGCTCACCAACCCCCTGCTGATGGACGGTTACGCCTCGGTGGGCTGCGCGCCCTGCACCCGCCGGGTGCTGGAGGGCGAGGACGCGCGGGCCGGGCGCTGGGCCGGCCGGGGCAAGACCGAGTGCGGGCTGCACGACTGATGACGACTGATCAGGAGACTTCGATGAGCGTGACGGAGACGGGAGCCACCATCTGGCTGACCGGTCTGCCGAGCGCGGGCAAGACCACCATCGCGTACGAACTGGCCGGGCGGCTGCGCGGCGAGGGCCACCGCGTGGAGGTGCTCGACGGCGACGAGATCCGGGAGTTCCTCTCCGCGGGGCTCGGCTTCTCCCGCGAGGACCGCCACACCAACGTCCAGCGGATCGGCTTCGTCGCCGAGCTGCTGGCGGCCAACGGTGTGAAGGTGCTGGTCCCGGTCATCGCCCCATACGCGGACAGCCGGGACGCGGTGCGCAAGCGGCACCAGACCGAGGGCACCGCGTATCTGGAGGTGCATGTCGCGACCCCGGTCGAGGTGTGCTCGGAACGCGATGTGAAGGGGCTCTACGCCAAGCAGGCGGCGGGCGAGATCAGCGGCCTCACCGGGGTCGACGACCCGTACGAGGCCCCGGAGTCGCCCGACCTGCGGATCGAGTCGCACCGGCAGACCGTGCAGGAGTCCGCGGCGGAGCTGTACGCGCTGCTGAGCGAGAGGGGTGCGGCATGACGACCGTGGCGACCGTGCCGGAGGGCACCGACAATCCGTACGCACTCAGCCACCTGGACTCCCTGGAGTCCGAGGCCGTGCACATCTTCCGCGAGGTGGCGGGCGAGTTCGAGCGGCCGGTGATCCTGTTCTCCGGTGGCAAGGACTCCATCGTGATGCTGCATCTGGCGCTCAAGGCGTTCGCGCCGGCGCCGGTGCCGTTCACCCTGCTGCACGTCGACACCGGGCACAACTTCCCCGAGGTGCTGGAGTACCGGGACCGCACGGTGGCCCGGCACGGGCTGCGGCTCCATGTCGCCTCCGTGCAGGAGTACATCGACGCCGGGAAGCTGCGCGAGCGCCCGGACGGCACCCGCAACCCGTTGCAGACCGTGCCGCTGACCGAGGCGATCCAGCAGCACCGCTTCGACGCCGTGTTCGGCGGCGGGCGCCGCGACGAGGAGAAGGCGCGCGCCAAGGAGCGGGTCTTCTCGCTGCGGGACGAGTTCTCCCAGTGGGATCCGCGCCGTCAGCGCCCCGAGCTGTGGCAGCTGTACAACGGCCGGCACGCCCCCGGTGAGCACGTCCGGGTGTTCCCGATCTCCAACTGGACCGAGCTGGACGTCTGGCAGTACATCGCCCGTGAGGGCATCGAGCTCCCGCAGATCTACTTCGCCCACGAGCGCGAGGTCTTCGACCGCAACGGCATGTGGCTCACCGCCGGCGACTGGGGCGGGCCCAGGGAACACGAGAGCGTCGAGACCCGGCAGGTGCGCTACCGCACGGTCGGCGACATGTCGTGCACCGGCGCCGTCGACTCGGAGGCGACGACGCTGGACGACGTGATCACCGAGATCGCCGCCTCCCGGCTCACCGAGCGGGGCGCGACGCGTGCCGACGACAAGATGTCCGAGGCCGCGATGGAAGACCGCAAGCGCGAGGGGTACTTCTAAATGACCACGCACATCCAGCACGCGGAGCAGTTGTCGACCACCACGCTGCTGCGGTTCGCCACCGCGGGGTCCGTCGACGACGGCAAGTCCACCCTCGTGGGACGTCTGCTGCACGACTCCAAGTCGGTCCTCACCGACCAGCTGGAGGCCGTCGAGCACGCCTCGCGCAGCCGGGGCCAGGAGGCGCCGGACCTGGCACTGCTGACCGATGGGCTGCGGGCCGAGCGTGAACAGGGCATCACCATCGATGTCGCCTACCGCTACTTCGCGACACCGCGCCGCCGGTTCATCCTGGCCGACACCCCGGGGCACGTCCAGTACACCCGGAACATGGTGACCGGCGCCTCGACGGCCGAGCTGGCCGTCGTCCTGGTCGACGCCCGCAACGGGGTCGTCGAGCAGACCCGCCGGCACGCCGCCGTCGCCGCGCTGCTGCGGGTGCCGCACGTGGTACTGGCCGTCAACAAGATGGACCTGGTCGACTACGTGGAGCCGGTGTTCGCCGCGATCGCCGAGGAGTTCACCGCGTACGCCGCGTCGCTGGGGGTACCGGAGATCACCGCCATCCCGATCTCCGCACTGGCCGGTGACAACGTCGTGGAGCCGTCCGCGCGCATGGACTGGTACGGCGGGCCGACGGTCCTGGAGCACCTGGAGACGGTGCCGGTCAGCCATGACCTCACCGCCTGCCACGCCCGTTTCCCGGTCCAGTACGTGATCCGGCCGCAGACCGCCGAGCACCCCGACTACCGGGGCTACGCGGGTCAGATCGCGGCCGGTGCGTTCCGGGTGGGCGAGGCCGTCACCGTACTGCCCTCCGGCCGTACATCGGCGATCGCCGGGATCGACGCGCTCGGCGAGAGCGTGGACATCGCCTGGGCGCCCCAGTCGGTGACCCTCCGGCTGGCCGACGACATCGACGTCTCGCGCGGCGACCTGATCGCACCGGCCGACGACGCGCCGGCGGTCACCCAGGACATCGAGGCGACCGTGTGCCACGTCGCCGACCAGCCGCTCTCCGTCGGCCAGCGGGTGCTGCTCAAGCACACCACCCGCACGGTCAAGGCGATCGTCAAGGACATCCCCTCGCGCCTCACGCTGGACGACCTCTCCCAGCACCCGGCGCCCGGACAGCTCGTCGCCAACGACATCGGCCGGGTCGTCGTCCGGACCGCGGAGCCGCTCGCGCTCGACGCGTACGCGGACTCCCGGCGCACCGGATCGTTCCTGCTGATCGACCCGGCGGACGGCACCACCCTGACGGCCGGGATGGCGGGCGCCTCGTTCACCGCCGCGGCCGGGGCCGGGCCCGGTGCGGCGGCCGCGGACGACGCGGAGTGGGACTTCTGATGAGCATCGACATCTTCTCCACGTTCGCGAAGGAGGGCGGCCGCATCGGCAGCGGCGCCCTCGGCAGCGGGCAGGGCGGGGTCGCGCGATGTGCGCGATGACGTACGCGCACCGCCTGCGCGCCCACTCGCACCACCCGCACCGCCAGTTCAGACGAAGACCTGCCGACCTCCCGGCCGCGTCCCCGTAAGCACCGAAGGACGCGAGCACCGGGCCAACGAGAGGAAAACCTCCCGTGCCTGCCCCCCGTACCACGATGCGCCGCGGTCTCGCCGCTGTCGCCGCCCTCCCGCTGCTCGCCGTAGCGCTCACCGCCTGCGGCTACGGCTCCGAGGCGAAGCAGGACGACACCGGGGCGAACACCGCCGCCGCCGGCGGCAAGAAGCTCTCCGCGGACACCGTGAAGATCGGCTACTTCCCGAACCTCACCCACGCCACGGCCCTGGTCGGCATCCAGGAGGGCATCATCGCCAAGGAGCTCGGCGCCACCTCGGTGAAGCCGTCGACGTTCAACGCCGGTCCGTCCGAGATCGAGGCGCTCAACGCGGGCTCGATCGACATCGGCTTCATCGGCCCCTCCCCCGCCATCAACGGCTTCACCAAGTCCAAGGGCAAGAGCCTGCGGATCATCGGCGGTTCGGCGTCCGGCGGGGTGAAGCTGGTCGTCAACCCGAAGAAGATCAAGACCCTGGACGACCTCAGGGGCAAGAAGATCGCCACCCCGCAGCTCGGCAACACCCAGGACGTGGCCTTCCTCAACTGGATCTCCGAGAAGGGCTGGAAGGTCGACGCCAGCAGCGGCAAGGGCGACGTCTCGGTGGTCCGTACGGACAACAAGGTGACGCCGGACGCCTACCGTTCGGGTTCCATCGACGGTGCCTGGGTGCCCGAGCCGACGGCGTCCAAGCTGGTCGCCCAGGGCGCGAAGGAACTCCTCGACGAGTCGACGCTGTGGCCGGACGACAAGTTCGTGATCACCAACATCATCGTGTCGCAGAAGTTCCTCGCCGAGCACCGGGACGTCGTCGAGGCGGTGCTGCGCGGCACGGTCGCCACCAACGCGTGGATCAACGCCAACCCGGACAAGGCGAAGGCCTCCGCGAACACCGCGCTCAAGGAGCTCAGCGGCAAGGCGCTGCCGGCCGAGATCCTCGACCCGGCGTGGAAGTCCGTCCAGTTCATCGACGACCCGCTGGCCGCCACGCTCGACACCGAGGCCAAGCACGCGGTGAAGGCCGGCCTGCTGGAGCAGACGGACCTGACGGGCATCTACGACCTGAAGCCGCTGAACACGATCCTCGGGGCCGCGGGCAGGCCCGAGGTCGCCGACGCCGGTCTCGGCGTCAAGTAGCAGCGTCCGGCACCCGAACAGGATTCCCAGGAGGTGACGACCATGGCGACCACCACGCTCACCAAGGCCGAGGACCGTACGGCGGTCGGGCACGCCGCCCGCATCGCCCATGTCTCGAAGTCCTTCGGCGGACCGGAGGGACAGCAGCTCGTACTGGACGACATCACACTCGATGTCGCTCCCGGCGAGTTCGTCACCCTTCTGGGTGCCTCCGGGTGCGGCAAGTCGACCCTGCTCAACCTGGTGGCCGGACTCGACCGCCCGACCGCGGGGTCCATCGAGACCCCCGGCGGGCGGCCGGCCCTGATGTTCCAGGAGCACGCCCTCTTCCCGTGGCTGACCGCGGGCAAGAACATCGAACTCGCGCTGCGGCTGCGCGGCGTGCCCAAGTCCGACCGCCGTACCGAGGCGGAACGCCTGCTCGAACTCGTACGACTCGGCGGGGCGTACGGGAAGCGGGTGCACGAGCTCTCGGGCGGCATGCGGCAGCGGGTGGCGATGGCCCGCGCGCTCGCCCAGGACAGTCAACTGCTGCTGATGGACGAGCCGTTCGCCGCTCTCGACGCCATCACCCGGGACGTGCTGCACGACGAGCTGACCCGGATCTGGCGCGAGACGAACGTCTCGGTCCTCTTCGTCACGCACAACGTGCGCGAGGCGGTCCGGCTCGCCGAGCGGGTCGTCCTGCTCTCGTCGCGGCCGGGCCGGGTCGCCCGGGAGTGGACGGTCGACATCGACCAGCCGCGCCGCATCGAGGACACCGCGGTGGCCGAGCTGTCCGTGGAGATCACCGAAGAACTGCGTGGGGAGATCCGCCGACATGGCCAGCACTGAGACCGCCGCCAAGGACACCGCCCGGAACCTGGCGGGCCTGGAGGCGGGACTGGACGCACTCGACGCGGTGCGGGTGAGCCGGACCCCGGTCCGCGAGGTGCTGGTGCGCAAGGTGCTGCCGCCGGCCGTGGCCGTGGTCCTGGTGCTCGTCGTCTGGCAGATCCTGATCTGGGCGAAGGTCACCGACGACTACAAGCTGCCGTCGCCGTCCCTGGTCTGGGGCGAGGTGACCGACGCCTGGGCGCAGGGCACCCTGCTCGGCTTCATCTGGACCAGTGTCTCGCGCGGTCTGCTGGGATTCCTGCTGGCGCTGGTCATCGGCACCCCGCTCGGGCTGCTGGTGTCGCGCGTCAAGCTGGTGCGCGCCGCGATCGGGCCGGTGCTCTCCGGACTCCAGTCGCTGCCCTCGGTGGCATGGGTGCCCCCGGCGGTGATCTGGCTGGGCCTCAACGACCGGATGATGTTCGCGGTGATCCTGCTGGGCGCGGTCCCGTCGATCGCCAACGGTCTGGTATCGGGCGTCGACCAGATCCCGCCGCTGCATCTGCGGGCCGGCCGGACGCTGGGCGCCACCGGGCTGCGCGGCACCTGGCACATCGTGCTGCCGGCCTCGCTGCCCGGCTATCTGGCGGGTCTGAAGCAGGGCTGGGCGTTCTCCTGGCGTTCGCTGATGGCCGCCGAGATCATCGCCTCCTCGCCCGATCTGGGCGTGGGCCTGGGCCAGTTGCTGGAACAGGGCCGGGAGACCAGCAGCATGTCGATGGTGTTCCTCGCCATCATCCTGATCCTGACCGTCGGCATCGCGATCGACCTGCTGATCTTCAGTCCGCTGGAGCGGTGGGTGCTGCGCAGCCGCGGCCTCCTCGTCAAGAGCTGAGTGCGACCATGACCGCTCCGGTGCTCCTCGTCATCGCCCACGGCAGCCGCGATCCACGGCACGCGGCGACCGTGCACGCGCTCACCGCGCGGGTACGGTCGCTGCGTCCGGGGCTCCGTGTGGAGACGGGGTTCCTGGACTTCAACGCACCGTCGGTGCCCAGGGTCCTGGAACGCCTGGCCGCGGGGGCCGCGGAGGACGTGATCGCGCTCCCCCTCCTGCTCACCCGGGCCTTCCACGCCAAGTCCGACATCCCGACGGTGCTGCGCGGGGCCCGGACCGGGCTGCCCCGGCTGCGGGTCCGGCAGGCCGAGGTGCTCGGTCCGTCGCCGTTGCTGAACTCGGCGCTGGAACGGCGCCTGCGAGAGGCCGGGATCCGTCCCGGTGACCGAAGCTCGACCGGGCTCGTCCTGGCCTCGGCGGGCTCCACAGACCCGGAGGCGATCGCAGTGATCGCTGAAATCGCGCGGGAGCTGCGGCACACCGGTTGGTGTTCCGTGCGGCCTGCGTTCGCCTCCGCCACATCCCCCGCGGGCTTCCCCCGTACCGAGGACGCGGTACGGGCCCTGCGGGCCGAAGGCGTGCGCCGGGTGGCGGTGGCGCCGTACGTCATCGCTCCCGGCCGGCTCCCGGACCGGATCGCCGAAGGGGCGGCGGGCGCGGACGTGCTGGCCGATGTGCTGGGCCCCGCACCGGAGTTGGCGCGGCTGCTGCTGACCCGTTACGACGAGGCCCGCAGCGACGGGGCCCGCGGTGCGGCAGCCCGGCCGGCGGCGCTCACCGCCTGACCCGGCTCCCGCTCACCCCACGTCCAGACTGCCCGTGCGGGTCCGCTTGATCTCGAAGAGGTCCGGACTCCCGGCGAGCACCCGGAAGCTGTCGAAGAGCCGCCCGGCCTCCTCGCCGCGCGGTGCCGCCCGCAGGACGGGCCCGAACCACACCGCCCCGTCGACGTGGATCGTGGGCGTACCGACGTACGCGTCCGCCTCCGGGTCCTTGCCCGCGTCATGGCTGCGCCGGAGCGCCTCGTCGTACGCCTCCGAGTGCGCGGCGCCGGCGAGCGAGGCGGGCAGCCCGAGCTCCGCGAGGGACTCGGCGATCACCTCGTCGAAGTCCTCGTTCTTCTGCCGGTGGATCCGGACGCCCATCGCGGTGTAGAGATCGCGCAGGACACCGTCGCCGTGGGCGTCCGCCGCGGCGACCGCGACGCGCACCGGGCCGATCGACCTGTCGACCAGGTCCCGGTACCAGTCGGGGAGTTCGTTGCCGGTGTTGTGCAGGTAGAGGCTCATGACGCGGAACCGGAGATCGATGTCGCGCTGCTGCTCGACCTCCAGCATCCAGCGGGAGGTGATCCAGGCGAACGGGCAGGCCGGGTCGAAGTAGAAGTCGACGGTTGTGTTCATGCCTCGACTGTAGCCACGCATTGGCACCGCCTTCCGGGCCATTGGCCACCCGGTCGACTGGGCCATTTCGCAGGGCGCACCCGGCTCGCGGGTACCACGACCGGCGATGTCCGCCCCGCAAGGGGCTCTCAGCCGGCGGTTCCCGTCCAGTGCGGGTCTCGTCCGCTGTGGGCCAGCGCCCGTTCGAACACCGACGCCGATGCGGGCACCGTCACCTCGTCGGCGAAGCCGTCGTACTGCCGGTAGAGCGCGGCGGTGCTGTCGACGACGCCGAGCACATAGGCGGACGCCTCGTCGGAGAGCCGGAACTCCTCCCCCACGGCCCGGGCCACGTCCCACCCGTGCAGGGCCGTCTCCTCGATGAGCATCGCGGCGATCTCGGCGGCCGGCGAGGCCGATCCCCCGAGGTCGATCTCACCGTCCCAGACGACCGGGTCCGCCCAGGCGGCGACGGCGCGGTCCAGCTGCTCGGCGTACCGCCGCGCCCAGTCGGTGTCGGCGGTGAAGTCGCGTGTGGTGAGCTCCTCCGGGAGGTCCTTGCGCAGGGCCCGGTGCTCCAGGCCGTGGGAGGTGTACAGCACCCAGTGGTTGACGAGCCCGCGCACGTCCCAGTCACCACAGGGCGTGTCCGGCGCGTCGAGCTGCTCGGCGCTGATGGAGCGGGCGATACGGGCCGCCTCGGCGGCGACTTCGGTCATGTGCGCGTGCTCGTTCTTCATGCCGCCCAGACTATGACCGCCCCCGACCCCCGGGATTGAAGAAAAGCGACACGCCCCGCACACCGTTCCGTCCCGCCCCGCCCGTCCGCCCCCGGCGGTCACCACCCGGCCGACGGCCCGGGGTGCGGGCGGGGGCAGGACCCGCCCGCACGCGGGTGGGCGTGGTCAGCGGCTGCGGGCGGGGGCCGTGTTCAGTGGGTTCGTTGCCATGCCGGCACCAGCGACCGCAGGTGCTCGGTGCGCTGCCGCACACGCTCGAAGAACGCCTTCTCGTCGGCCTCCAGCTCGGCGACCAGCTCCTGGTGGAACGTCCACGCGTCGGCCCCGATCTCGTACGAGCAGGCGGTGCACCGGCACCGGCCTGCCCGTGGCGGGCCCAACCGCCGCTCGCACCGGGGGCAGTTCATCGACATCCGTGTATCCCGGTGGTTGGGTGTTTCCGCAGCCCCAGCAGGTCCACCAACCGCCGACGTTCTGACTCATCTGGTTGCCGCATTTGGCACACTTCATGGTGCCGTCCTCTCTCGCGGGTGGGTGTGGCAGAGACAGACGCAGTGCAGACGTTCCGTCATGCTGTCGGCCGTGGATATCGCCTGACTGCCGGGACGGAGGCGGCGCGCGCCGGCCCGGGGGAGGTTCGCGGCCGGGCGGCGCTCATGTCCGGTTCCCGGTCGGACGATGCGCGCCCGCCGGCCCGGGCCGGCCTCGTACACCTTGGTCGTCGTCTTCGCCATCGCGGGTACGCCCCTGTCGCAACCAGTGAGTCGGGTACGGACGACCGTAGGGATGGCGTGTGCGTGCACACCAGCCAACTGCGGTTATGCGCGCACACTTCCCCCGTTAGGGATGCTCGGCACGCGTGGTCTTGACGGACGGCGTCCACCGCTCGGTGGCGTCGTGACGCACGGTGGTACGTGGAGCCGAGCGGCCGGCCCCGGCCGTGGAAGCGGTCGACGCGCGGGCCGACCGGCCGGGAGCAGGGACGTCCGGCGGATCACGGAGGCGGCTTCGGGCCCCAACTCCCTCTTGCGTCAGGACGATTCGGGCGCCTCCATGGCCAGCAGCTGTTCGGCGCCGCCCTCAAGGATCTGTGCCGTCCCGGTCGACCTGGGCAGCATGGCCTTCTCGTAGATGTGGACGGCGTCGCCGACGGTGGCCGCGTCGGCCAGGGCCAGGGCCAGGTCCGCGGCGTCGAGCATGGCGAGGTTGACGCCGACGCCGAGCGGCGGCATCAGATGGGCGGCGTCACCGAGCAGGGTCACCGTGGGGTTGTGCTCCCAGGTGTGCGGGACGGGCAGGGCGAGGATCGGGCGGCCGACGTAGGGGCCGTCGTTGTCGGTGATCATCCGGCGCATGAGCGGCGACCAGTGGGCGAAGCGTTCCAGGAGCAGGGAGCGGATGCCGTCGGTGTCCTGGGGCGTCAGGCCGCTCGCCCGGATCCAGTCGGCCGGGGCGCGCTGGATGAGGTAGACGCGAATGTGGTTGCCGCCGTTGCGCTGGGCGAACATGGCGCGATCGCCGTCGGCGGCGTGGGCGCCGCCCTGGCCGACCAGCTCCGCGATCTCGGGGTGCCGGTTGTCGACGTCGTCGAACCACGCCTCCTGGAAGCTCACCCCGCTGTATTCGGGGGTGGCCGGGGAAACCGCCGGGCGGACCCGGGAGAACGCGCCGTCGGCCCCCACCACCAGATCGGTTTCGACGACGGTGCCGTCGGCGAAGTGCAGCCGGCGCGGGCCCTCGGCGGGCCCGCTGACGCGTTCCAGTGCTCGGCCCCACCGGACGGTGCCGGGCGCGAGGGAGTCGAGCAGCATCCCGCGCAGCAGTCCGCGGTCGATCTCCGGCTTGAACAGCTCGTCGGGCGCCGGGACTTGGCGGGACACGACCGTGCCCGTCGGGTCGATGCGGCGCATCTCCTGGCCTTCGGGGCGGGCCAGCGCGAAGAACTCGTCCAGCAGACCGGCCGCGCGCAGGGCGATCTGCCCGTTGTCGGCGTGCAGGTCCAACGTGCCGCCCTGGTCACGGGAGTCGGGGCCGGCGTCGCGGTCGTGGACGGTGACCGTGAGGCCGTGCCGCTGGAGGACGCGGGCGCAGGTCAGCCCACCCGGACCGGCCCCGATGACGCTGATCCGGGCACGGGAGGGATTCGGAGAGGACATGGGAGTTCCTTTCACCGGTGCAGTGGACGAGGAGTGCGGGAGAGCCCGCCGGCCGGGGCGCCGCCCAAAGGCGGTCGACGAGGTGCCGGCCGGGGTACGTGGCGCCCGCCGCTTCACAGTAACAGAAAGTTGACTGCGTAAAAAAGTGTAATTTGAAAACTTAGCTTTGAAAGCAACTAGGTGGACGAATACGTGATCGGCTAGGCTCGCCCCCATGACCGAGCCCCCGATCGGCCGCCGCGAACGCAAGAAGGCGGCCACCCGGCAAGCGATCGCCGATGCCGCGCTCCGCCTCTTCCTGGAGCGCGGCTACGACGCCGTGAGCATCCGGGACATCGCCGAGGCGGCCGATGTGTCGACCACCACGGTGTTCAAGCACTTCACCGGCAAGGAAGCCCTCGTCTTCGACCAGGAGGAGAGCATGGACGCACAACTGGTCGCCGCGGTACGCCGACGCGATGCCGGCCACAGCGTTCTCGACGCGCTGCGCCGACATGTGCTGGACACCTGGCTGCCGATCGCGGCGCATCCGCAGCGGGAGGAGTTCAACCACCTGGTGGACTCCACTCCGGCACTGCGCGCGTACGCCGAGCGCATGTGGACCCGGCACACCGACACCCTCGGCGCGGCCATCGCCGACGAACTCGGGGTGGAACCCGGCAACCTCGCCTGCGCCACACTCGCCCGATTCGCTCTTGAGGTTCCCGTGCTGGTCCAGGGGCAGAGGGACCACCGGGCGGCGATCGAGGAGGTCTTCGACATTCTGGCCAACGGCTGGCGACCGCCCGGCGGGCCGACCGCCGCCTAAGGGCTGTCCCGCAATTCCTGGTGGAACAGCGTGCGGCGTCGGACGCGGTGCATCGCAGGGCGGAGGGATGTCCACATACCGGATGTATGTGGACGTTCCGACAACGCGGCGAGGTGCCGTAGCTGTCGTCGCACGCCCGCCAGGAATTGCGGGACAGCCCTTGGGTTCTTTCGTCTGGATCAGGCCGGATCAGGGACCGGGGGCGCTCCCGTCGCCCGGCTGCGGCGCTCCGCGTCCCAGTCCGTTGGGGCAAGGCTTCAGCTGTTCGCCATCACACCGTCCGTCCACCGCCATCCGGGCTCCCGCCCGCGCTCGTACCGTTCCACCGGTCCGACCGATCGGGATCCTGGAGGGAACGTGCGAGACCGCATACGAATCGCCCGCCGCGCAGCGGCGGTTCTCGTCGCGCTGGTGGCGGCGGGGGGAGCCACCACCGTTCCGGCGGTGGCCGCGCCGTCCGGGATCACCCGGGCCGCGGCGGCTCCGGCGCCGGCGCCGACCGGGTTGGCGTACAGCTATGACGCGGCCACCGAGCTGGTGACCGTGCGGTGGGATCCGAAGGACCCGGCCGACACGGTGACGACCGGGTATCGCGAGGGGGGCTGCAGCGGGCCCTCGACTGCCGACGGGCCCTGCTTCGTCCGCGCCTCGGGGCCGCTGCTGGACGGCAACTCGTTCACGTTCCGCCTGGCGGCCGGCCGGACGTTCCACTTCCGGGTGTACGCCGAGAACGCGGCCCACCGGACGACCGGCTCGGCAATCCTCACCGTCACCACCTGAGCCCGACGGGGCGCGCTCCCGGTGACGGGGCACGCTCCTACCATGGGGGGATGTCCTCCCTCTCACAGCCACTCGACGATACGTTCCTGCTCGGCGGCGAGGTGCCCGTACGCCGGCTCGGCTACGGCACCGCGCAGCTGACCGGCCCCGGATACTGGGGGCCGCGCGGCGGGCGGGAGGATGCCGTGGCCGTGCTCCGGGCCGCCGTCGAGCAGGGCGTCACACTCATCGACACCGCCGACAACTACGGGCCGGAGCTGGCCGAGGAGCTCGTCGCCGAGGCGCTCCATCCGTACCGCGACGATCTGGTGATCGCGACCAAGGGCGGGGTGGTGCGTACGAGCGACACCGCCTGGCACATCGCGGGGCGGCCGGAGCGGTTGCGGGCGATGTGCGAGGCCAGTCTGCGGCGGCTGCGGACGGACCGGATCGACCTCTACCAACTGCACCGGCTGGACCCGGAAGTGCCCATGGCCGACCAGTTGGGCACGCTGGACGCGCTGCGGCAGGAGGGTAAGATCCGGCACATCGGTCTGGACACCCTTACCGCCGACCAGCTGGAGCAGGCTCTCTCCCTGACCGGGATCGCCTCGGTGCAGAACCGGTTCAATCTCCTCGACCGTTCCTCGGACGCCGTACTGAAGGTGCGCGAGGCCCACGGCCTGGCTTTTCTGCCCTGGTTCCCGCTGGCCAACGGCGCTCTGACCGGCGATGCCGCAGCGGCTCTCGCCAAGATCGCCGATCGGCACGGTGCCACCCGCGGGCAGATCGCCCTCGCCTGGCTGCTGCACCGGTCCCCCGTGCTGTGCCCGACCCCGGGCACCGGTTCGGCCGTCCATCTGGCGGAGAACCTGGGGGCCCGGGAGATCCGGCTGTCCGCCGAGGACCTGAGCGGCCTGGAGGCGCTCGCACCCGCATGAAGAGGAGTACCCCGCACGTGACCACCGTTCCTGTCACCTCCACCACCCCTGCCACCTCCGCCGTCCCCGTCCCGGCCGCCGTTCCCGCGCCGGGGCCGGGTACGGACGGTGCCGACGGAGCCGCCGTCCCGGTGATCCTGGCCGACGGCGTCTCACTCGTACGGGAAGGCAATGTGCTGCTCGACTCGGTCTCGCTGACCGTACGGAGCGGTGAACACTGGGCGCTGCTCGGCGCCAACGGTGCCGGGAAGAGCACGTTGCTGGGACTGCTCGGCGCGGTGAGCCATCCCACCCGGGGGTCGGTGGAGGTGCTGGGACGCACCCTCGGCCGGGTCGATCTGCGGGAGCTGCGGTCGCTGCTCGGGCATGTCAATCCGCGTCATCCGCTGCGTTCCCCGCTGTCGGTGCACGAGGTGGTGCTGACCGGTCTGACCAACTCGGTCGAGCCGGTGCCGCGCCGTTCGGTGAGCGAGGAGCAGCGGGACCGGGCGGAGCGGTTGCTGAAGATGCTGGGCATGGGCGGCAAGTCGCAGTCGCGCTGGCCCGCGCTGTCGCAGGGTGAGCGGGGTCGTACGCTCATCGCCCGCGCCCTGATGCCGCAGCCCCGGCTGCTGCTGCTCGACGAGCCGGCCACCGGTCTGGACCTCGCGGCGCGCGAGCAGTTGCTCGACAGCCTGGACGTACTGCGCGAGGAACATCCGGAGCTGGCGACGGTCCTGGTCACCCATCATCTGGAGGAGCTGCCCGCCTCCACCACGCATGCGCTGCTGCTCCGGGGCGGCCGCTGTCTGGCCTCGGGTCCGGCGGACGAGGTGCTGACCACGGACCGGGTCAGCGACTGTTTCGGGCATCCGGTGAGGATCTCCCGCACGGACGGCCGGTGGGCGGCACGGGCGCAGCGCGTCACCCGGACCTGACCGCCGGCCGCCGAGCGTCGGGCGGCGGGCGGCGGGCGTCGGGCGCTATCCGCCGGTGCCGGTGTCCTGGCCGGTGTCCTGGCCGGCGTCCGCGCCGGAGCCGAACGGGGTCGCCTGGTGGTAGTACAGCTCCCAGCGCGATCCGGTCAGCCGCCACACCGAGCTGCGGTGGGCCAGGTGTCCCTTCGTCTCGGTGTCGTAGGTGAGGTGGACGAGGTGGTCGGCGAGCTGGATCCCGCTCATCCGGGACGCGGTCATCTGGCCGGCGCGGGGGGCGTCCGCCGAGGTGAGTGAGGCGATCATGGTGTCCCGGTCCCAGACCCGGCCGGACGAGTCGATCTCTCGGTAGTCGGGGTGCAGCACCTGGGAGAGGAGGTCGGCGGAGGCGCGCACGGCCGGGTCCAGGAGGCGCAGCTCGCCCTCGACCGCCGCTGCCACTCCGGGGGTCGGGTCGGTCATGCCGGGGCTCCGTCGCGCGCGGGTCTGCCGTGTGCCGGTCCGTCCGGTGCCGCCCCCGGGGGCGCTGTCATCCGCACCAGCTTCTCCACCGTGTTCCAGTTGCGCGAGGTGGCGACGAGCCCCTTGGTCACGGAGGTCCGGGACAGTGCCTCGGCGAGCTTCGAGCGGCCCAGTCCGTCGGGTGCGTAGAGGTAGAGCGCACGGTCGCCGAGGCCGAACGCCTCGGGGCGGAAGACCGCCGGGTCGATCCGGGCGAACCGGTCGGCGTCGACCGGCCGGTCGTAGTACGTGATGTGGAGCTGTCTGCCTTCGAGTTCGGCGGCCGGGAACGGGCAGGCCGCCGCAACTGCGGCCAGGTAGGCGCCGTCCCGGACCAGGCAGGGGACGGGGAACCCGAACCGCTTCTCGATCGCCTGCTCCAGCTCGGCGGCGAGTGCGTTCTCGTCGTCGGAAGTGGTGCTGAAGACGGCGTTGCCGCTCTGCAGATGGGTGCGGACGTCCCCGTGTCCCAGTTCGGTGAGCAGCAGACGCAGTTCGGCCATCGGAACCCTCTTGTGGCCGCTCACATTGATCCCGCGCAACAGCGCCGCGTACATCGTCATGGGCACACCATAGGACGATCTCTTCGCACGGAGCGGCCGCCGCGCCCCGTGGGGGAGAGCGCGGCGGCCGCCGATTCCGTTGTGCCGGTCTTCGTTCACCCGGTCACGGCTGCGGGGTCGGTTACTCGACGACCTTCAGCAGCTTGTTGGGGGTGCCCTCGGTCGCGTTGGAGATCGCGTCGGGGGTGGCACCGTCGGTCAGCGCGGTGGCGACCTCCTCCGGCGTGGCGTCCGGGTGGCCGGCGAGGTAGACGGCGGCGGCACCGACGACGTGCGGGGTCGCCATGGACGTGCCGGAGATGGTGTTGGAGGCGTCGTCGCTGTCGTTCCAGGACGAGGTGATGTCCGAGCCCGGAGCGTAGATGTCCACGATCGAGCCGTAGTTGGAGAAGTACGACTGCTCGTCGTCCACCGTGGACGAGGCGACCGTGATGGCCTCCGGGACGCGGGCCGGGGAGCTCTCGCTCGCGTCGGCGGAGTCGTTGCCGGCGGCCACCGCGAAGGTGACTCCGGAGGCGATGGCCTTCTGGACCGCGGCGTCGAGCGCCTCGTCCGCGCCGCCGCCGAGGCTCATGTTGGCGACGGAGGGGCCCTCGTGGTTCTCGGTGACCCAGTCGATACCGGCGACGACCTGCTCGGTGGTGCCCGAGCCGGAGTCGTCGAGCACCCGGACGGCGACGATCTTGGCCTTCTTGGCCACACCGTAGGTCGCACCGGCGATGGTGCCCGCCACATGGGTGCCGTGGCCGTTGCCGTCGTCGGCGCTGTCGTCGTTGTCCACGGCGTCGTAGCCCGAGCTGGCCCGGCCCTCGAACTCGTTGTGCGTGGTGCGCACGCCGGTGTCGATGACGTACGCGGTGACACCCTCGCCCGCGCTGTCCGGGTAGGTGTACGCGTTGTCGCCGGCCGTCTCGGTCTGGTCGATCCGGTCCAGGCCCCACGACGGCGGGTTGTCCTGGGTCTCGTCGATGTGGAACTTCTTGTTCTGGACGACCTTGGACACGGCCGGGTCGGCCGCCAGGCGCTTGGCCTCGGTGAGCGAAAGGCCGCTGGCGGAGAAGCCGTTGATGGCGGAGCTGTAGTTGCGCTTCAGCTTGCCGCCGTACTCCTTGGCGAGCTCCGACTTGTCGGTCTTCTCGTTCAGCATGACGATGTAGCTGCCCGACACGGCGTTCGCCGCGTCGGCACCGTAGACGATGCCCATCGCGGGGGCGGGGGCGGCGCCGGCGATCGAGGTGTTGAGCAGGGTGACTCCGGCGGCCGCGGCCACCGCGGTTATCGCTGCGGTCAGCTTGATCCGGCGTGCGCGCTTGTGAATTGCCATGAAGAGGGATCTCCTCGTCATTCTTTGTGGGGGGATTGACCCCCGGCCGGAAGATCTCCGGGGGTTGGCTCGAAACCCTCGCCGATTGACGCGCCCAGATCAAGACCTTCATGCGGCTGTGACTTACTCAACAAAGTTTCGTAATAAGAATCCGGCCAGTGGCACCCAAGTCGGGCACGGTCGCCTCAACATCCGCCCCGCGGACCGGGGTTACGGCTCGACCGGCACACTTCGCACACGGGAAGACCAACCCCGCCCGACCGTACGGCCGGGCGGGGTGGCGGCTGGATTCCACCCTCGTGTTCACAGAGCCCTCACGAGGTCACCAAATTGAGTTCGGGATCGGGTACAGGGGGTGGTTCGGGGGTTCGGCACGGGGGTTGGGCCCGGCGCGCGCGGGGTTGGGTACGGCGCACGCGGGGGTACGGGGCCGTCCGGGTTCGTCAGGGGCGGACGACCCGGACGTCGGAGACCCCCATCAGGCCGGCGAGCGGCACCTTCGCCGCGGTCTGCTCCGGACTCACCGTCAGACCGTCGCCGCGCAGCATGTCGAGCAGCATCTCGGCGAGCGGCATCACCATGTGCCGGCCCCAACAGCGCTCGGAGGCGTGCCCGAAGGGGAGGTAGCCGGGCTGGTCGTCGGGGTCGAGGCTGTCCCAGCGCTCGGGGCGGAACTCGTCGGGGTCGTCCCAGAGCGCCGGGTCGCGGTGGCTCAGCAGCGGCAGGAGCAGGATGTCGTCGGCCGCGCCGATCCGGGAGTCGAGGGCCGGGTACTCGGGTGACGCCCTGCGCAGAATGTTCCAGGAGGGCGGCAGCAGCCGCATCGCCTCGTAGAGGATGTTCCGGTTCGAGGTGTCGTCGTCGAAGGGCGACCCGAGCCAGAGCGCGTTGGCGACGAGCGTCGAGACGGTGAAGCAGACCGGGGCCGCGGCCCGCCGGTACAGCCCCATCGCGTAGCGGCGGTCGCTGTAGCTCCCGGCCTCGGCGGTCAGGCCCGCGATGGCGGAGACGGGTGCGCCCGGGCGGAGCCTGCCGGGCAGCGCCGCCCCCGCGGCGATGACCGTCCAGGTGAGTTTGGGCGTCAGCTCCAGCGCGCGGTCCATGAGGATGCGCAGCCGGTACGGGTCACCCTCCAGCACCAGGTCGCGCAGGAACACATGGCCCACGTGCGGCCATTCACCGGACAGGTCGACCCTCCCGACGGGCTTCTTCAGCGCCGTCCGGACGTCCTTGCCGATGGCCTGCATGACCGTGGACGCCTCGGTGCGCGGGATGGACCGCCCGTGCAGGGGCTTGAACGTGGGCCGCTCGACCTCGGTGGCCGGCCTGGCGGCGAGGATCCGGTCGGTCAGTTCGGCCCCGGCCACACCGACGGTGCCGGGATCGAGGCGGAAGACCTCCTCGCCGCGGTGATCTCTCAGGAGCGCCTGGAGTCTCGGCGCGAAGACGACGTCCCGGGCGCGGCTGCCGGTACCGGACATGTACATCGGTGGTCTCCAAGAAGCGGGAAGGGCCCGCGCCCGGCGGGCCGATGAGGCCTGGCCGGACACGGGCCCGAATCGACTGACCGTGTCCCTCGGGACGAAGGACCGCCTGTCGGCCTAGTACCAGTGGTACCAGGCGTACGCCTTCAGGCTCTTCTCCGGCGTCATCTTGTCCTTGAGCAAGAAAAGGAACTTCATAACAGCACCTCCATCTTTTACTCTGAATTTGCATTCCGACGGGCATGACTTGAGCCGCTCACGACACCAACACCCCGCCTCGGACAGGGAATTCAGTGCCGGTCACCGCCGAAAGGAGTGAAGCTCAGTGCGAAACGAATTGTCAATGACCTCTTTCCCTCGGAAAGCGGCAGGGCGTTCAGTTTTCGGCAACCTCCCGTCGGCACGCGGGCTCCTGACGGAACACCAGGTCACGAGGCGGTCAGCACGCTCCATACTCGCTCGGGGCGCGCGGACACAAGAGCCTGAAGAGACTGATTCAGGCCGTTGAATGTCTGAATCGCCGACGCCCGGGAATGCGAGGAATCCGGGCCGGCACCTGCGAGCGATTTCCCGGACACTTTCGGTTACCCGTCGAAAGAAACGTACCGGTCGGTAATCATTGGTCTGACCCGCCCGCGTACCGCGTGGCCCATGAAACCGAATCGGCGGGAAGCCCGAAGCACTCCCCGCCGACGACGGCGGGGAGTGCTTCGGGCCGGGGAAACGCCCGGGGAGGCGGCCGTGGTCCGCGGCGTGGTGCCTCAGCGCTGGTAGCGGGCCAGGACCCGGTTCCCGTCGTCGACCAGACGCTTCCTCAGCTCGGCACCCCCGATGGCCCCGCTGTAGTACTCCTGGAGGGCGGGCGTGGCCACCTTGTCCTTCCACTCCGGGTAGCCGCGCACCGACTGGGCCGGCGCCGGACGGAGCGCCTTCGCGACAGCCACACCGGTCGCCCAGCCGTTCTCGGCGGTGTGCAGGGACGGGTCGGCGAGCGCCGCGGTGCCCGTCGGGAGCATCCAGTCCCCCTTGGCCAGCCGCACCATGTTCGGCGGCCGCAGCAGGAAGTCGATGAACTGCGCGGCTTCCTTCTTGTGCGGGCTGGCCTCCGAGACGGACAGGGTCTGCGGGCTGACCCCCTGGGCGAGGCCCGCGCTGCCCGCGGGGGCAGGCAGGACCGTCCACTCGAAGCCCTCGGGGGCCTGCTCGACCACCTGCTGACGGTACGAGAAGCCCAGCGGAACCATCGCGTACTTGCCGCCGAAGAACCCGGGAAGGGTGTCGGAGCCGCCCATGCCGAGCGCGGTGCGCGCGGCACTGTGGTCGGTGTTGACCTGGTCGTGGACGGTGTCGGGGACGATCCGGTCGCCCTCGTCCGCGCGAATGGTCACCTTGCCGTCGTCGGCGCGGTGGAAGAGCTCGCCGCCGGCGGAGAGCCCCAGGTTCAGCGTGACGGAGACCGGCTCCTTGAGCGGCCAGGCGATGCCGTAGCGACCCCTGCCCGTCAGTTCCCCGGTGACCTGCCGGAACTCGGACCAGCTCCAGGGGTGTTCGGGCGTCGGGATCCGGACCCCGGACTCCGTCAGGATCCTGGTGTTGGCGATCAGGACGCGCGGCTCCTGGAGGAACGGCACTCCGTAGACACCGTCGCCGAAGGTGGTGGTGGACCAGCTCTGCCGCGGGATGTCCGCGGTCAGCCGGTCGGGGAGGAGTGTCCGCAGATCGGCCAGGTAGCCGCCGTACGCGAAGTCGGCCAGGTCGTCGGATGCGTCATGGATGATGTCCGGCGCCTCGTCGCCCTCGAAGGCGGTGAGCAGCTGGTCGTGGACGGTGTCCCAGCTGCCCGGGATGTAGTTGACATGGATGCCCGGGTGGGTCTCGTTCCACTCCTTCACCAGCTGCTTGTTGGCGTCGACCGACTCCTTCTGCCAGGCCAGCGACTGGAAGCTGAGCTCGATCCGCCCGCTGTCGCCCCCGCCGTCGTCCGTTCCCGCGCAACCGGTGAGCAGCAGGGCCAGTGCGGTGGCCGTCGCGGCGGCCGTCCGCCGCAGGGATGCCCGCATCAGTTCTTCACCGCCCCGGCCAGCATGCCGCCCGTGATCCGCCGCTGGATGATCGCGAAGATGACCAGCGAGGGCAGGGTGGCGAGGAAGGCGGCCGCGGCGAGCGGCCCGAGATCGGCCGCGCCCTCCGCGCCGATGAAGTGGGTCAGTACGACCGGCAAGGTCTGCTTCTCCGGTGTCTTGAGCAGGACGAGCGCGAAGAAGAGCTCGTTCCACGCGGTGATGAAGGCGAAGAGCGCGGTGGCGACGATGCCGGGGGCCAGCAGCGGGGCGGTGACCGAGACGAGCGTCCGCAGCCGCCCCGCCCCGTCGACCGAGGCGGCCTCCTCCAGCTCCGCGGGCACCGCCCGTACGTAGCCGACCAGCATCCAGAGCGCGAAGGGCAGCGCCCAGACGACATACACCATGATCAGCCCCCACCGGGTGTTGATCAGATGGAGGTTCTTCAGGATCAGGAAGAGCGGAATGATCACCAGGACGAGCGGGAACGCCTGGCTGATCACCACCCATCCGGTGGCCGCCGTCGAGAGCCTGGAGCGGCGGCGGGCCATCACGTACGCCATGGGCGTGGCGACGAGGACCGCGATGAAGGCGGCGCAGACCGCGGCGACCAGCGAGTTGGCGGCGGCCTGGAGCAGCGGCTGTTCGTCGAACGCGGCGCGGAAGTTGTCGAGCGTCGGGTTCTCGGGGATCCAGGTGGGGTGCAGGGAGCCCAGTTCGCGGGCGGGTTTGAAGGCGGTGGAGATCAGCCACAGGAACGGGAACGCCAGGAAGACGAGGTAGCCGAGCAGTGCGGCGTACTGTCCGGCGCGTGCGGCTCTGCCGGTGCGCATGCTCATCGGTCCTCGCCTCCCCTGAGCCGGCCGGCCAGATACACCGCGAGGATCACGGAGATCACCGCGACCATCACACAGCCCATGGCCGCCGCGTACCCGAACTGTCCGTAGTGGAACGCCTCCTCGTACGCGAAGAGCATCGGCAGCCGGGTACGGCCGCCGGGGCCGCCGTTGGTCAGCACGTAGACCAGGGCGAAGGAGTTGAAGTTCCAGATGAAGTTGAGCGCGGTGATGGAGAGCGCGACGGGCTTGAGCACCGGCCAGGTGACGGTACGGAAGCGGCGCCAGGCACCGGCGCCGTCCAGGGCGGCCGCCTCGTGGAGTTCGTGCGGGGTGTTCTGCAGCCCGGCGAGCAGGGCGACGGTGGTCTGGGGCATGCCCGACCAGACGCCCACGACGATCACGGCGGGCAGGGCGGTGGCGAGTCCGGTGAGCCAGTCGCGGCCGTCGCCCAGGCCGAGATCACGGATGGTCTCGTTGAGGATGCCCGCGTCCGGGTTGTAGACGAGCCGCCACATGAGGCCCACCACCACCTCGGGCATCGCCCACGGGATGATCGCCAGGGCCCGTGCCAGCCAGCGCAGCCGCAGATTCTGGTTGAGCAGCAGGGCGAGGCCGAGGGCCAGTACGAACTGCGGGACGGTGACGCCGAACGCCCAGACCAGACCGATCCGGAACGAGTCCCAGAAGAGTGTGTCGTGGAGCAGGTCCTGGAAGTTCAGTCCGCCCACCCACTGGGTGGAGCGGGTGCGGCCGGACTGGGCGTCGGTGAAGGCCAGTGCGATGCCGTAGAGCAGCGGGCCGACGCTCAGGACCAGGATCGGGATCAGCGCGGGCAGCACCAGGAACCAGGTACCGGCGCTCCGGTTGACCGGCCGGGACCGTTTGTCCTGCGGGCTTCCGGGCGGACCGTGCCTCTCGGAACGTACGGTTGCACTCGCCAATGTCACGAATCCGCCCCCTTGTGTCATTACATCGGATTCATACCGTTCTGGCCGCTCAGATGGCCTCCGTCATCGTGCTGACGGGTCATCGGTTCGTCAAGCAGGCCTGCACGGATGCGAAAATCGGAGTCATGAACGAGATGCGTGCGCGTGAGGTGCTGACCGCTGCCGGGCTGTCCGGCGGTGCGGAGCTGCTCGCGATGGGTGAGAACGCGGTGTTCGCCGTCGGCGACCTGGTGGTCAAGATCGGCCGCGACGCCGTGCGCCACCCGGAACTGCGGGACCGGGCGGAGCGCGAGGTGGCCGTCGCCCGGTGGCTGGCCGCCTCGGGCGTCCCCGCCGTACGGGCCGCCGAGCCCGCGGCACGCCTGGTCGAGGGTCATCCCGTGACCCTCTGGCACCGGCTGCCCGATGCCGTACGCCCCGCCGAGCCGCGGGACCTCGCACCGCTGCTCGCCCGGGTGCACGCGCTGACCGTCCCGGACGGCCTCGCCCTGCCGCCGCGTGAACTGCTGGGCGGGGTCGAACGCTGGCTGCGGCTCGCGGGCGATGCGATCGACCCGGCCGACGCCGACTATCTGCGCGAGCGGCGCGACGGCTTCGCGGCGGCCGCCGCCGCGCTGGTCCCCCACCTGCCGCCGGGTCCGATCCACGGCGACGCGCTGCCCCGTAACGTCCATGTCGGCCCGGACGGTCCGGTGCTGGTCGACCTGGAGACCTTCTCCGCGGATCTGCGCGAGCACGATCTGGTGGTGCTGGCGCTGTCCCGGGACCGGTACGGCCTGGCGCCCGAGGCGTACGACGCCTTCACCGCCGCCTACGGCTGGGACGTCCGGGAGTGGGAGGGCTGCGCGGTGCTCCGCGGGGCCCGGGAGACGGCCAGCTGTGCGTGGGTGTCCCAGCACGCACCGGCCAATCCGAAGGCGCTCGCGGAATTCCGCCGCCGGGTGGCCTCGCTTCGGGACGGCGACACGGCGGTGCGGTGGTATCCGTTCTGAGGGCGTCCCCCGGATCCGGCCGCGGGGCCGGAGCGCCGGAGGCGGCCCGGCCCGTCCGCGTCGGGTCCGTACCTCTGCGCGCCGTCAGCCGGCGGTGACTCCGGCCGGCTCCCGCAGCGGCCAGTGGCCGTCGACCACCGCGTCGGCCGTGCCCTTGCGGCGCAGGAACTGCTGGAAGTCCGCCGCCCATTGCGCGTACCACTCCACCTGGCGCTCGTGCAGCTCGGCGGCGGTCAGCCCGGCCACCGAGCCGTGCCGCTCGGCTATGGCGTACGCCACCCGGACCGCGGCCAGCGCGTCCGCCCCCGCGTCATGGGCCCCGCCGTGCACCACGCCGTACTCGACGCAGACCGCCTCCAGGTTGCGTTTGCCCTTGCGGTAGCGGTCGACGGCCCGGTCGATGGTGTACGGGTCGATGACCGGGCCGATCCCGGCCCCGTCGAGCCGGTCGCTCAGCGACGGCAGCCCGTGCCGGCGCAACTCCGCCGTGAGCAGCGTCAGGTCGAAGGCCGCGTTGTACGCGACGACGGGGACGCCCCGGCGCCAGTAGCCGGTGAGGGTCTCGGCGATCTCGTCGGCCACCTCGCGCACCGGCCGGCCCTCCGCCGCCGCCCGCTCGCTGCTGATGCCGTGGATCGCCGAGGCCTGCGCGGGGATCCGGATGCCCGGATCCGCCAGCCAGGCGCGCTGGCGCACCGGCTCCCCGTCCCTGCCGCGGACGCCGACCACCGCGGCGGTCACGATCCGTGCCTCCAGCGGCTCGGTGCCCGTCGTCTCCAGGTCGAAGCCGACCAGCGGCTCCCGGTGCCAGCTCATCCCGTACCTCCTTCGTGGTGCTCTCCCCCAGGTGATGACCACCCTCGCACGCACCACTGACAACGCGGTGGCGGCCCCTCAGGAGACGGGCCGGGAGTCCGCCCACACGGACTCGAACTCCTCGCGGTACGTCTCGAACAGCCCGTGCTCGTTGTCCTGCCCCGCCCGGACCACCGCGCGCCCGCCGCCGCGCAGCACCAGCACGGGCGCCTCCATGCCGCGTGCGCGCCGCAGATAGGTCTGGACGACCCCGACCGCGTCGGTCCCGTCGCCGTCCACCAGATAGGCCGTGAAGCGCGGTGTCTCGTCGAACACGTGGATCTCGAAGGCGCCCGGGTCGCGGAGCTTGGAGCGGACCCGGCGCATATGAAGGATGTTCATCTCCACCGACCGGCTCAGCTCGCCCTTCTTCAGCCCCAGCTCCCGCTCCCGGCGCTTGACCGCGCTGCTGGCCGGGTTGATGAAGAGCAGCCGGACCCGGCAGCCCGACTCGGCGAGCCGGATGAGCCTGCGGCCGGAGAAGTTCTGCACCAGCAGGTTGAGTCCTATGCCGATCGCGTCGAGCCGGCGCGAACCGCCGAAGAGGTCCTCGGCGGGCAGCTGGCGCTGGAGCCGCACCCGGTCGGAGTGGACCGAGACCACATCCGCGTACCGGTCGCCGACCAGCTCCTCGACGGCGTCGACCGGGAGCCGGTCGGCCGACGGAACCGCGGCGCCGCTGCCCAGGATCTCCAGGAGCCGGGCGGAGGCGCGCTCGGCCTGGGCGAGGACCGCCTCGTTCAGGGCGCGGTTGCGGGAGACCACGTTGCGGGCGACCTCCAGCTCGTCCAGGGCCAGCTCCACCTCGCGCCGGTCGTCGAAGTACGCCTCGAAGCACGGCCAGTGCTGGACCATCAGCTCACGCAGCTGCGGCAGCGTGAGGAAGCTGAGAACGTTGTCGTCGGCGGGGTCCAGCAGATAGCCCTTGCGGCGCGAGACCTCGCGCACGGCGACGGCCCGCTGCACCCACTCCTGCCCGGCGGGCCCGGCGGCGGCCACCACCCAGTCCTCGCCGTGCACCGGTTCGTAGATAGGCCGGAGCACCGCGGCGACCACGGCACGCAGCCGCTGTTCCACGAGATTCAGCCAGATGTAGGCGCGTCCGGCCCGCTGCGCGCGCGTCCGCACCTCGCTCCAGGCGTCCGCTCCCCAGTCCAGCTCCGCGCCGATCTCCATGGGCTGCGCAAGCGATACCGCCCCTGGCGGGACATCGGTGGAGTCCCCCTCGTGACCCGGGTCACCTGGGGGCAGCTCGAATCCGCCCGAGCTCACCCGCGCACCGCCTTCCACTCCCCCACGAACGATCAAGGAAGGGTACTCCGGGAGCGGGAGCCGGTGCAGCCGGATGCGCATGCTGCTTCGTCAACTCCCCTACGGCGCAGGCATGTTCTCAGCGGCAAGATCTGCCGCAGTGAGGTGATTCATAGTGATTAACCACCCCAACCCGGGCTCAGTACCGGGCGAGCGCCGGTTTCCCGGGCCCGGATCCCGGTTCCGGGCGACACAGAGGGGCCCGATGTTGACCGGACCCCGTGACGTCCCCGGCCGCCCGGCCCCGCGACGCCGCCCCCCGATTGCCGGTCGGTCCTAGGTAGCCGCACCTGTTTCGGGGAAGATCTGGCACCAGGGCCCGCCCGGCGGATCAGGGGTCGGACGCGCCCTGGCAGCCCGCAAGCTCCAGGCACCCGGATCAGAAGTGGAAGGGTCGAACCTATGCAGGTCTGGCCGGGACAGGCGTATCCCCTCGGTGCCACGTACGACGGCGCCGGGACCAACTTCGCGGTCTTCTCGGAGGCCGCCAGACGCATCGAGTTGTGCCTGCTGCACGACGACGGTTCCGAGACGGCGGTGGAGCTCAGGGAGACCGACGCATTCGTCCGCCATGCCTATCTCCCCGGCGTGATGCCGGGGCAGCGGTACGGATTCAGGGTCCACGGGCCGTACGAACCGGAGCGCGGCGCCCGCTGCAATTCGGCCAAGCTGCTGCTCGACCCGTACGCCCGTGCCGTCGCCGGGCAGATCCGGTGGGGCGAGGCGGTGTACGGCTATCCGTTCGGCCGGCCCGACGCGCGCAACGATCTCGACTCGGCCCCGCACACCATGACCTCGGTGGTGGTCAACCCGTACTTCGACTGGGGCGACGACCGGCGTCCCCGTACGGACTACCACCGCACGGTGATCTACGAGGCCCATGTGAAGGGCCTGACGATGCTCCACCCGGGGCTGCCCAAGGAGCTGCGCGGCACGTACGCGGGGCTGGCCCATCCGGAGGTGATCGCCCATCTGACGGAACTGGGCGTCACGGCGATCGAGCTGATGCCGGTGCACCAGTTCGTCCAGGACCACCGGCTGGCGGACGCGGGGCTGGCCAACTACTGGGGCTACAACACCATCGGCTTCTTCGCCCCGCACAACGCCTACGCCTCCTGGGGCGACCGGGGCGAGCAGGTGCTGGAGTTCAAGCAGGCGGTCCGGGCGCTGCACCAGGCCGGCATCGAGGTGATCCTCGACGTGGTCTACAACCACACCGCGGAGGGCAACCATCTGGGCCCGACGCTCTCCTTCCGGGGCCTGGACAACGCCTCGTACTACCGGCTGGCGGACGACCAGCGGTACTACATGGACACCACGGGGACCGGGAACTCCCTGCTGATGCGGTCGCCGCACGTGCTCCAGCTGATCATGGACTCGCTGCGGTACTGGGTGACCGAGATGCACGTGGACGGCTTCCGCTTCGATCTGGCGGCGACCCTGGCCCGGCAGTTCCACGAGGTGGACCGGCTGTCGTCGTTCTTCGACCTGGTGCAGCAGGACCCGGTGGTCAGCCAGGTGAAGCTGATCGCCGAGCCGTGGGACGTGGGCGAGGGCGGCTATCAGGTGGGGAACTTCCCGCCGCTGTGGACCGAGTGGAACGGCAAGTACCGGGACACCGTGCGGGACCTGTGGCGGGGCGAGCCGCGGACCCTCGCGGAGTTCGCGGGGCGGCTGACCGGGTCGTCGGACCTGTACCAGGACGACGGGCGGCGGCCGCTCGCCTCGATCAACTTCACCACCTGCCACGACGGATTCACGCTGCACGACCTGGTCTCGTACAACGACAAGCACAACGAGGCGAACGGCGAGGGCAACCGGGACGGCGAGAGCCACAACCGGTCCTGGAACTGCGGCGCGGAGGGGGACACCGACCAGCCGGAGGTCCTCGATCTGCGGACCCGGCAGATGCGGAACTTCATCGCCACGCTGATGCTGTCGCAGGGCGTGCCGATGCTGAGCCACGGCGACGAGTTCGCGCGTACCCAGCGGGGCAACAACAACGCGTACTGCCAGGACAGCGAGTTGTCGTGGGTGCACTGGCCGGACCCCCGGGAGCCGGTGCGGGAGGGCGCCGACGGGGCCGAGCGGGGCGAGGACGGTGCCGGGGGCAGCAGTCTGCTGGAGTTCACCCGGGCGATGGTGTGGCTGCGCCGCGACCATCCGGTCTTCCGGCGCCGCCGGTTCTTCCACGGCCGTCCGGTCGAGGGCACCCACGACGAGCTCTCGGACATCGCGTGGTTCACGCCCGAGGGCGGCGAGATGAAGCAGCGGGACTGGCAGGCCGCGCACGCGAAGGCGCTGACGGTCTTCCTGAACGGCCACGCGATCTCGGAGCCCGGGCCGCGCGGCGAGCGGATCTCCGACGACTCGTTCCTGCTGATGTTCAACGCGAGCGCGGAGACGCTGGAGTTCTCCGTGCCGGTGAACCACGGCCGGCAGTGGCTGGTGGTGGTCGACACGGCGCGTCCGGTCGGCGTCATGCCCGGTTCCGGGCCGAAGGTGGCCGGAGGCGATCGGGTGACGCTGGTCGGGCGCAGCATGGCGGTGCTGCAACGGCCCGCGTAGGGCCGGGGGCCGCCCCGCCGGGCGGGCGCGGACACCGCCGGTCGAGCCCTTTGCGGCGTTCCGTGACACAGAAGCCGCCAGGCTGGGTACGAACGTCCGCATGACGCCCACCGCCACCTACCGGCTCCAGCTCCAGCCCGACTTCCCGTTCCCGGCCGCCGGACGGGCCGTGCCGTATCTCGCCGCGCTCGGCGTCTCGCATCTGCATCTGTCCCCGGTCCTGGAGGCCGTGCCGGGCTCCCGGCACGGCTACGACGTCGTCGACCACAGCCGGGTACGTGCCGAGCTCGGCGGTGAGCAGGGACTGCGGGAACTGGCCCGCACGGCACGCGAGCACGGTCTCGGGCTGATCGTGGACATCGTGCCGAACCACATGGCCGCAGTCCCCCGCCACAACCGCGCGCTGTGGGAGGTGCTGCGGGAGGGGCCCGCGTCGCCGTACGCCCGCTGGTTCGACATCGACTGGGCGGCGGGCGGCGGCAAGGTGCTGCTGCCGGTGCTCGGCGGGCCGATCGGCGACGAGCTCGGCTCGCTCCGGGTGGACGGGGACGTGCTGCGCCACGGCGAGCAGGAGTTCCCGCTGCGGACCGGCACCGCCGGTCTGCCGCTGCCCGAGCTGCTGGACGCCCAGCACTACCGGCTCGGCTGGTGGCGGCTGGCCCGTACCGAGCTGAACTACCGGCGGTTCTTCACGATCTCGGAGCTCATCGGGGTGCGGGTGGAGGACCCCGAGGTCTTCGCCGCCACCCACGGAAAGATCCTCGAACTGGTCCGGGACGGTGTCGTCGACGGGCTGCGCATCGACCACCCCGACGGGCTGGCCGAGCCCGCGGCGTACCTGGAGCGGCTGTCGGAGGCGACCGGCGGGCGGTGGACGGTGGTGGAGAAGATCCTCACCGGCGGCGAGCCGCTGCCCGCGGACTGGGCCGTCGCGGGGACGACCGGGTACGACGCCCTGCACCGGGTGGACGGCCTGTTCGTCGACCCGATGGGCGCCGCGGAGCTGGTCGGCCGCTACCGGGAGTACGCGGGCCCCGCCGGCGACCGCGGCGGCCACTGGACGGCGACAGTCCGCCGCGCCGCGTACCGGGTGGTGACGCATGAACTGGCCGCCGAGACCGAGCTGCTGACCCGGCTCGCCGTACGGATCTGCGCGGCCGGCCCCGCGCTGCGCGACCACGCCCCGTGGGCGCTGCACGCCGCGGTGCGCGAGCTGCTGGTGCGGGTGCCCGTCTACCGCCCGTACGTGACGGCCGGCGGGCCCTGCCCGGAGACGGCCGAGGAGACGCTGTCGGACGCGGTCGTCCGGGACGCGAAGGCGATGTTCGCCGTCGCCCAGGAGGCGTCGGCCGTCGACGTGGTCCGGGAGCTGGCGCTGGGGCGGCTGGGTGAGGGGCCCGAGCGGGCGGCGTTCTGTGCCCGGTTCGCGCAGACCGCCTCCGCGTTGCGCGCCAAGTCGGTCGAGGACACGGCGTTCTACCGGTACATGCCGTTGATCTCGGCGAACGAGGTGGGCGGCGACCCCGGGCAGCCGGCGGTGACGCCGGAGGAGTTCCACGCCTTCTGTGCCCGGCTGGCCCGGGACTGGCCGGCCACCGGAACGGTGCTGACCACCCATGACACCAAGCGGAGCGCCGATGTGCGGGCCCGTGTCGCGGTGCTGACGGAGTGCCCGCAGTCGTGGTCCGGGCTGCTGACCGAACTGGAGCGGGCGACCCCGGCCACCGCTCCGGACCCGCAGCTCGCCTGGCAGGCCTGGCAGACGGCGGCGGGCTGCGCGAAGGTGCCGGGCCGCGAGATGGCGGGCCGGCTGGAGCCCGCGCTGCTGAAGGCGGTGCGCGAGGCGGGCCTCTTCACCGGCTGGACCGAGCCCGATCCGGCGTACGAGCGGGCGGTGACGGACTTCGTGGCGGCGGGGCCCGCCGCCGGCTCCGGTCCGGTGCGCGAGACGCTGGAGCGGTTCGCGAGCACCCTCGATCCCTATGTGCGGGCCAATGTGCTGGGTGCGGCGCTGGTGCAGCTGACGATGCCGGGGGTGCCGGATCTGTACCAGGGCACGGAGCGGGAGTACCTGGCGCTGGTCGACCCGGACAACCGGCGGCCGTTCCGCGAACCGGACGGGAACGGGGCCCTCGGCGAGAAGGGCGAACTCACGACGGCCGCCCTGCGGCTGCGGCGCGAACGGCCTGAGGTGTTCGGCGGGTCCGGTACGTACGCCCCGCTGGGCGCCCGTGGCCCGGCGGCCGCGCACTGTCTGGCGTTCTGCCGCTCCGGCGAGGTGGTCACCGCGGTGACCAGGCTGTCGTTGCGGCTGGCGGAGTCGGGCGGCTGGCACGACACGGAGCTGGTGCTGCCGGACGACGGCCCGTGGACCGATCTGCTGGCGCCCGGCCGGGAGTTCGCCGGGGGCTCCGTCGCGCTCGCCGAACTCTTCGCCGGGCGGCCGGTGGCGCTGCTCAGCCGGGCCGGACGAGGAGCGCCCGCGGACCCCGGGTGAGCAGCCCGGTGCCGGCCGGGCGGAATCCGTCCGCCCAGCGGAGCCGGGGCATCGCGTCGAGCAGCGCGCGCAGGCCGTGCCCCGCCTCCAGCCGGCCGAGCAGGACGGCGGGGCAGGACGCGGGGCCGGTGAGGGACCGGCCCTGGTCGCGGCGGAAGGGATCGAAGAGGTCGGGGGTGGCGAACCGTTCCGGATCGCGGCCGGCCGCGCCGATCAGACAGGCGACGTCCGCCCCGGCGGGGAGTGTGCCGCCGCTGAGGGTGACCTCGGTGACGGTGCGGCGCAGCACCACCTGGACCGGCGGATCGCGGCGCAGCGACTCCGTCCAGGCCCGGTCGGCCAGGGCGGGTTCGACGCGCAGCGCGGCGAGGAGGTCGGGGGCGTCCAGCACATTGGCGAGGAAGGAGGCGAGCGCCCTCTCGCGGAGGCCGGTGTGCCGGGTGCAGGGTGCGGCGGAGGCGGGTGCGGCGGAGGCGGGTGCGGCGGAGGTGGATGCGGCGGAGCCGGGCTGGATGGCGTAGGTGATGCGTGGCGGGGTGGTGTGGGCGGTGGCCGGTGCGGCGGGGGGCCGGGGGCTTCGTGCGATGCCGGGTGTGGTGCCCGGCACGAGGCCGGACAGCCGGTCGGCGTAGCGGCGGGCGCTCGTGCCGGGGGCGGCGCCGATGGGCAGCCAGCGGCAGAACTCATCGACGAGGTCCGCCTGTTGCCGGCCCGCGATCCTGCGCGCCAGCACGTACGCGGTCCGTTCGATCCGCGCGGCCGTGTGACAGGGGACCGATGGATGTGGCACCGGGGTGGGGTCCGGCATATGGCCTGGGTCCGAAGCGGGGTTCCACATGTGACGTGGCACTGGATCGGGGCCTGCCGTGTGACGTGTCACCGCATACGGGCCGGGGCTCGGGTCCGGGTCCGGCATGTGACGTGACCCAGCCTCCGGGTCCGGCATGTGACGTGACCCAGCTCCTCGATCTGCCATGTGACCCGGTACAGCCTCCGGCGGAGCCGGGGGCAGGTCGCGGGGTGCGCAGCGGGGGTCGCCGTGGCAGAGGCCGAGCGGGGCGGGGGCGCCACGCGGTGCGGTGTCGTTCGGGAGACCGGTGAACCGGGGGTCGGTGAGGGCCGTGACCACGTCGGCGTACCGGCTGACCAGCCACGCGCCCAGAGGTGCGTCGTAGCTGAGCGGGTACTCCTCGCGCAGGACCCGGTAGAGCCGGTACGGGTCGTACGCCGCGCCGGGTTCCAGCAGGCTGGGGCCGGTGCTCGGGTGGGGGCCGCGCACCGGCCGGCGCACTCGGCGGCCGAGGCCCGGTGCGGATATGCCTTCCGGCGCGTCGGCCTGCATCCGTACCCCCGGGGCGTCAGGGCGCCGGTGTGCGGCGCGGTTCCTCACCAGGGGATCACCGGCGGGGGCGTCGCGCAGTCGGCGTACGGCCGTACGGGTGAGGGCGGCGCGCCCCGCCCGGCGGTACACCGGGCGGCATGTCTCAGCCCGTCGGTGTACGGGGGCCGAGCGGCCCGGAGCCGGCGAGCAGTTCCGTGAACGCGGCGGTGGCCCCCGTCAGTTCCACCCGGGAGAAGACCGCCAGTCGGCGCCGCCACGGTGGATCGACGGCGAGGACCGCGCAGTCCTCGCCGACCGCGCCCCGGACGACATGGGCCGGAGCCGTGGCGACTCCGACTCCGGCCGCCGCCATCCGTACCGCCGTCGACGTGTGTTCGGTGCGCACCGCCGTACGGGGTGTGAAGCCGGCTTCCCCGCAGGCCAGGTCCAGGAACGGCCGGCCCTGGATCACGGGTTCCATCGCGCAGCGCACCCAGGGCCGGTCGGCCAGCTCCTGCAGGCGGACCGAGGCCCGTCCGGCGAGCGGGTCGTCGAAGGGGACCACCAGGACGATCTCCTCCTCACCGACCGGGACGACCGGCCCCGGCCAGTGCGCGGGCGGCGGGCCGACGGCGAGGTCGGCGGTGCCGCGTTCGAGCTGTTCCGCCAGGGTTTCCGGGGTGGCGTACTCGTGGAGCACGAGAGCGACCCCGGGATGCGCCCGGCGCCAGTGCGCGAAGACGTCCGGGAGGATGCCGACGGCCACCGCGTGCACCGTCGCGATGTGCAGCTCGCCGCCCTCCGCGCCCGCCGCCGCCCGTGCCGCCCGCCGTGCCTGGGCGGCACTGCGTACGGAGCGCTCGGCGTGCGGCAGGTAGGCGCGGCCCATCGGGGTCAGCCGCACACCGCGCGGCAGCCGTTCCAGCAGGGCGCCGCCGACGGTCCGCTCCAGGGCCTTGATCTGGTGGGAGAGCGCGGGCTGGGTGACGTGGAGGATTTCGGCGGCGCGGGTGAACGACGACTCCTCGACGACGGTGACGAAGTACTCCATCTGTCGCAGGCTCATCGTGCTCTCCCCCGCGGGCCGTACCCATGAAGACTGTGCAGGCTCATCGTGCTCTCCCCTGCGGGCCGTACCCATGAAGACTGTGCATCGGTGCCACAGAAACATTGCCTTGGACTCATGGCAAGTGCCGGGCGGAGGCTGTGGTCATGACACCAACAACGGATGGGCACGAGACCGATGTCCTGGTGATCGGCGGTGGCACCGGCGGATACTCCACCGCCCTGCGGGCAGCTTCCCTCGGGCTGAAGGTGGCCCTCGTGGAGCGCGACAAGGTGGGCGGCACCTGTCTGCACCGCGGCTGCATTCCCAGCAAGGCCATGCTGCACGCCGCCGAACTCGTGGACGGTATCGCGGAGGCCGGGGAGCGGTGGGGGGTGAGGGCGACCCTGGACCCGGTGGACTGGCCGGCCCTGGTCGCCACCCGGGACGACATCGTGGCGCGCAACCATCGCGGGGTGGTGGACCACCTCGCGCACGCTGCGGTCGAAGTGGTGCACGGAAGCGCCGAGTTGACCGGTCCGCGCAGTGCGCATGTCACCGGTCACGGAACGATCGTCGCGCGCCGCGGCATCGTCCTGGCGACCGGCTCGCGACCGCGCATGCTGCCGGGGCTGGAGGCCGACGGGCACCGCGTCGTCACCAGCGACGACGCACTCTTCGCGCCGGGGCTGCCGCGGTCCGTGCTGGTGCTGGGCGGTGGGGCGATCGGCGTCGAGTACGCCTCGTTCCACCGGTCGATGGGTGCCGATGTGACGCTGGTGGAGGCCGCGGACCGGCTCGTTCCGCTGGAGGACGTCGACGTGTCACGTCATCTGACCCGGGGTCTGAAGAAGCGCGGGATCGATGTGCTCACGGGGGCGCGGCTGCTCGGCGCGGAGGTGGTCGGCGACGGGGTGTCCGCGACGGTACGCACCCCGCGCGGCGAGTCCCGCACGGTGCGGGCCGAGCGACTGCTCGTCGCGGTGGGGCGGGTGCCGGTGACCGAAGGGCTCGGTCTCGCGGCGGCGGGACTGGCCGTCGACGAGCGCGGCCATGTCGCGCCCGCCGACTGGTCACGGCTCGAAACGTCCGTGCCGGGCATCCACGTGGTGGGCGATCTGCTGCCGCCGCCGTCCCCCGGGCTGGCCCACGCGTCGTTCGCGGAGGGCATGTCGGTCGCCGAGACGCTGGCCGGACTGAGCACACCGGCGGTGGACTACGCCGCCGTGCCGAGGGTCACGTACTCGTCCCCGCAGACCGCCGCTGTGGGCCTGACCGAGGCCCGGGCCCGTGACGCCGGGCACGATGTCGTGGTGGGCAGCATGCCGCTGACCGCCGTGGCCAAGGGGATGGTGCACGGGCGGGGCGGGACGGTGAAGGTGGTCGCCGAGCGGAACGGGCGGGTCCTCGGGGTGCATCTGGTCGGGCCGCAGGTCTCCGAGATGATCGCCGAGAGCCAGCTGATCGTGGGGTGGGACGCCGAACCGGCCGATGTGGCCCGTCACGTACACGCCCATCCGACGCTCTCCGAGGCGGTCGGCGAGGTCTTCCTCACCCTCGGTGGACGCGGCCTGCACCAACGGACCTGAGCCGGGCCGCCCGTCGCCGGCCTTCGACGTGGCCCGGCGACGGGCGCACCGGCCGTTCGACCGGCTCCGGCCGGCTCCGGCGGCTCCTCGGGCGGGGGCTCGGCCGGCTCTCAGGCAGGGGGGCCGAGCACGGGCGCGGAGAGCCGGAAGCTCATCCGGCCGAAACTCACCTGGTCCCCGTCGCGGACCGGGACCGTGCCGGTGACCCGCTGGCCGTTGACGCAGGTGCCGTTGGTCGAGCCGAGGTCGCGCAGCAGCCAGTGCCCGCCCTGGGCGGTGAGCTCCGCGTGCTGCCGGGAGACGGTCTCGTGGTTGAGCCGCAGCCCGTTCACCGGATCGCGGCCGATCCGCAGCGGGTGCGGGCTGGGCGCCGGGAGCAGGAGCTTGGGGAGCCGTTCGGTCTGCCAGACCCGGCGCACCCGGCCGGGGAATCCGGACACCCCGCTCACCACCCGGAGTATCCGCCGGGACCAACGGCCCTCGCTCTCCAGGTCGGCGGTGAGCGCCTCCAGTTCCTCGGGGCGGCGGGCGGTGAGGACGAGCTCCATGCGCCGCATGAAGGTGTCGTGGGAGAGCTTGCCCTGTGCCGCGCCGTCTCTGAGTACGCCGAGCACACGATCGCGCTGGGCATCGGACAGCCGCACGGGATACGTGTGGGACTCGAAGGAGGACGTCACGCGGCCAATTGTCGGTCCGACCGCCCCGGAGTGTCCAGAACATGCCCGTGGTCCGCCCCTCGGCCTGCCCGGCGCACCTCTTGGGAACCCGTTCGTCACGCCCCGCCGGCGCCGCCGCGGATATCCCCGCGCGGGGCCGCGACGACGCTGCTACCGTCTCCCGCCGCGGCCCGCACAGCATTCGCCGGTGGGCCGATGTCCGCACTTCAAGGAGCTTGTGTGACCCGTGCACCACAGGAACTGACCATCCGTCCGCTCGTCGGTCCCGAGGAACTGGGGCTCTTCCGCCGACTGTCGTACACCCTCGATCACGAGCTCGTCGACGACCTGGGGAGCGGACGGCGTCGCCCCGAGTGGATGTGGGTGGCGTTGCGCGGCGAGCGCCTGGTGGCGCGGGTCGCGTGGTGGAGCAAGGGCGGGGAGACGCCGCTGTTCCTCGACTTCTTCGACCTGGACGACACCCTGCCCGAACCCGAACGAGGCGAGGCGGGCCTGAAGCTGCTGGAGGCGGCGACGGCGGCGGTCGTGCCGGCCGGCTCCCCGCGGCCCGAGTACGGACGCTTCGTACCGTCCGACTGGCGCGAGGACCCGGTCACCCGTGACGCCGTCGAGGCCCGGATCCGGGTCATGGAGCGCTCCGGTGCGCGGATGCTGGTCGAGCGGCTCCGCCTGGAGTGGCGCGCCGGTACGCCGGTCCCCGCCGGCAGCGGCCGGCTCCGGTTCCGCCCGGTCGACGGCCGCGAGGACCTTCTCGCCCTGATGACACCGGTGATGGAGGGCACCCTGGACGCTCATGGGCAGGCCGACCTGGCGTCCGGGCTCAGTGCCCGCGAGGCCGCCGAGAAGCACTACGACGAGGAGCTGGCGGTGTACCGGACACCGCGCGCGTGGTGGCGGATCGCCGAGCTGCCCGACGGTGAACCGGTCGGCTTCGTGATCCCGGCCCGCAACGACTACAACCCGATCGTCGCGTACATCGGTGTGCTGCCCGCCCACCGCGGCCACGGCTACATCGACGACATCCTCGCCGAAGGCACCCGGGTGCTGGCCGCGCAGGACGGTGTGGAGCGCGTCCGGGCCGCCACCGACCTCGGCAACGTCCCGATGGCCAGGGCCTTCGCACGTCTCGGGTACGTGAACTTCGAGCGGTCCTTCGACATGGTGTGGGACTGACCGGGCTGCGGGGCTGAATCCTGTGGACGGCCCGCCGGAGCACCGGTTATGGTGACGACCCCGCCCCAGAACCGAGGAAGGAGGCGAGAACAGTGCGTACACCCACCCTTTCGTTCCCGCGCTCCCGTCCCGTTCGCCGGGCGGCATCGGTTTCTGTCTGACCGGGAGCGCACCGCTTCTTCCGGAGGACTGTTTCCATGACCGATCTGGTCGTCCGCGCGCTCACCGAGAGCGACGCGCACCTCTTCCACACCATGCGGGGCCGTGACCTCGTCGGCCGCGCCGCGTTCGGGCACCGGTACGCCACTGCGGACAACGGCGGCGACTACCGCCCCGAGTGGACCTGGGTCGCCCTGCGCGACGGTGTCGTGGTGGCCCGTGCCGCCTGGTGGGCCGGGCCCCACGACACCGAGCCGGTGCTGCTCAACTGGTTCGACTTCGCCGACGGCGAGGAGGCGGCGGGCGCCGAACTGCTGCGCCGCGCACCGCTGCACGCCGAGTACGAACTGATCCTGCCCGCCGACTGGCGGGAGCGGCCCGATGTCCGGGCCGCCGCGCAGGGCCGGATCTCCGCCGCCCGCGCGGCCGGGATGAAGCCGCTGGTAGAGCGGTACAACTACCGGTGGAAGCCGGAGTTCGGCCTGCCCGAGCGGCCGGGGCGGCTGGAGTTCCGGCCGGAGCCGGACGACGAGGTGATCCTCGATGTGCTGCGCCGGGTCCACTCCGTCACGCTGGACGCCCATGCCCGAAAGGCCATCGAGGCCGGCGGTCCGGAGCAGGCGGCGCGGGAGGAGCTCGAATTCTTCCACTGGTGCCCCTCGCCGCGCTCCTGGTGGCAGTTGGCGTACACCGCCGCCGGTGAACCGGTCGGCATCCAGGTGCCCGCCCGCAATCCGTCCGGCCCGTGCGTCGGCTTCATCGGTGTCGTGCCCGAGCAGCGGGGGCACGGCTACGGGTACGACCTGCTCGCGGAGTGCACCCACTTCCTGGCGGCCGAGGGCGCCGAGTTCATCGCGGGCGCCACCGACCGGGGCAATGTGCCGATGGCGGCCGCGTTCGCCAGGGCCGGTCATCGCATCAACCAGGAACGCGTCCATCTCGTGTGAGTTCAGGGGCTGTTTCCGCCAGCCATCGCAGGCGGAGCCGCTGCGCGGCGGGGATCTTCGCGTCCTCGCCGCGCGGCCCCACGCCGAGCAGCAGATTGCCGCCCCGGGCCGCCGTATCCCGTACCAGCGATTCCAGCGCCCGCCGGCCGAGGTGCGCCTCGGGCGGGGAGTTGCGGTTGTAGCCGGAGCCGTGGTCGATGGAGCGGGTGATCTCGTACGGGTCCGGTCCGGCGTGGCGGGCGGACTCAGGGGTGCGGAAGTCGTAGTACGGGGGCCGGCGCGGCACGAAGCCCCCGCCCCGGGCGGTGGTGCGGCGTTCCCGGTTGTTGTACAGGGCCTTGGCGCCGGGGACGGACAGTGTGCGCCAGACCGGTGCGCGGGGCAGCAGCCGATCGTTGACGACGCCGTGCGGGACGGTGAAGCGGTAGTACTCGACGATCCTCTGGACGTCGGTGCGTGAGCCGGGCCAGGCGATGTCGTTCCAGAGTATGTCGGGGTGGTGACGGCGGATCAGTTCGCGCAACTGGGCGCCGGCGTAGGCCGGGTAGCGGCCGCGCGGGACAGCCGAGACGGTGTCCGCGCCGGTTCCGATCGGGCGGTCGTCGAAGGTCCAGTCGAGTCCGCCCGAGTAGTGGATGCCGAACCGCAGCCCCTCGGCCCGTACGGCTTCGGCGAATTCGCCGACGACGTCGCGTGGGGTGTGCCAGCCGGCCCGGTGCGGGTTGGCGACCTCGGAGGGCCAGAGGCAGAAGCCGTCGTGGTGCTTGGTGACGAGGACGGCGTAACGGGCGCCCGCGGCACGGAAGTCACGGGCCCACGCGGTGGGATCCCACTGCTCCAGGGCGTCGTTGAAGTCGCCTCCGAAGGCGGCGTACGGGCGGCTGCCGTAGGTCGCGCGGTGGTGGGCCGAGACGGGGCTGCCGGGGAACCGGAGCGCGTTCTCGTACCACTGCACGTACGGCGTCCAGCCGAGCGGCGACCGGCGCCCGGCCAGGGGGAGTTCGGCCGCGGGGACGTACGGCGGGGCCCAGCCCGGTACGGAGGCGGGCGTCCAGTGCACGAATATCCCGAGGCCGGCCCGGGACCACCATGAAGCAACCATGCCGCGAAGTATGGATCACTCCGGGGGCCGTCCGTCGGGTCAGTGTGCCGGGCTGCCCGTCTTCTGCGTACGGATCAGGTCGCGGTACCAGGCGTAGGAGTCCTTGGGGGTGCGGCGCAGCGTCTCGTAGTCGATGTGGACGAGACCGAAGCGCTTGCTGGCGCCCTCGGTCCATTCGACGTTGTCGGTGAGCGACCAGGTGAAGTAGCCGCGTACGTCGACCCCGGCGTCGATGGCCGTGCGCAGGGCCCGCAGGTGGCCTTCGAGGTAGGCGATCCGGCGGGTGTCCTCGGCGGGCTCGTCGACGGCGCAGCCGTTCTCGGTGATGTAGAGCGGGGGGAGCCGGTCGCCGTAGCGGGTGTGGAGCTGGACGAGGGTCTCGCGCAGGCCGTCGGGGACGACGGGCCAGCCGAAGTCGGTCCTCTCGTAGCCCTCTATCTCGCGGATGCCGAAGGGGAGTTCGGGGGGCATCCGGTAGCCGGAGAAGGTCTCCGGGGCGCTGGTGTCGGGGGCGCCGACGAGGGTGGGGTTGTAGTAGTTGATCCCGTACCAGTCGAGCGGGGTGGAGATGGTCGTGAGGTCGTCCTCGACCGGGCCCGGCATCAGTGCGGCGATGTTCTCGTCGGGGTAGCGGCCGGTGAGGACCGGGTCGGCGAACATCCAGTTGGTGATGGTGTCGTACAGTTCCGCGCCCAGCCGGTCCTCGTCGCGGTCGCCGGCGGTCCAGACGGGGGTGTGCGAGACGGCGATGCCGATGTTGTCGGCGCCCGCGCCGCGCAGCGCGCGCACGGCGAGGCCGTGGGCGAGGAGCTGGTGGTGGGCGGCGGGCAGGGCGTCGAAGAGGAGGGTGCGGCCCGGTGCGTGCTCGCCGAGGGCGTAGCCGAGCAGTGTCACCTCGGCCGGTTCGTTGATGGTGATCCACATCGGTACGCGGTCGGCGAGGCGTTCGGCGACGATGCCCGCGTACTCGGCGAAGCGGTAGGCGGTGTCGCGGTTGAGCCAGCCGCCCTCCTCGTCGAGCGGCAGTGGGGTGTCCCAGTGGTAGAGGGTGGGGGCCGGGGTGATTCCGTGGGCGCACAGTTCGTCGACGAGGCGGTCGTAGAAGTCGAGCCCCTGCGGGTTGACCGGTCCGCTGCCGCCGGGCACGACGCGCGGCCAGCTGACGGAGAACCGGAAGGCGTCGGCGCCGAGGCCGGCCAGCAGGGCGACGTCCTCGCGGTAGTGCTGGTGGAAGCCGGTGCCGCGGGTGGTGTCGGTGCCGTCCTTGATCCGTCCGGGCTGTGCGGCGAAGGCGTCCCAGCCGGAGGGGCCCTTGCCGTCGGTGTCGGACGCCCCCTCGGTCTGGAAGGCGGACGCTGAGGCTCCCCAGAGGAAGCCGGGCGGGAACGACGGCACAGTCATCTCGGCCTCCACAGCCGTACGAGGGAGTGCGTATTGAGCGGAACCTGACGGGGCAATGATCAGAACCAGACCTTAATCGCCAGTAACGGGCTCGATCCAGTGTTGTGGGCCGGTGATCGTGGCCGCTGCCCACGATGGGGCGCGGGGCGATGAGACGAGGAGCGTTGCATGCTGTTCGAGGTATGGGCACCGGAGGCGGACGAGGTGGGGCTGCGGCTGGCGGGCGAGCCGTGGGAGATGGAGCGTGATCCGGCCCGTTCCGGCTGGTGGACGGCCGAGGCGCCGGCGTCGGACGGGGACCGCTACGGCTTCGTCCTGGACGGGGGCGGGAGCGCCGGGCGGGTGCTCCCCGATCCGCGTTCACGGCGCCAGCCGGACGGCCCGGACGGCGAGAGCGCCGTCGTCGACCACTCGTTGTTCGAATGGCGCGGCGACTGGCCGGGCCGGGGGCTGCCGGGCGCCGTGCTGTACGAGCTGCACATCGGTACGTACACCGAGGAGGGCACCTTCGACGCCGCGGCCGCCCGGCTGGGGCATCTGGCCGAGCTCGGTGTCACCCATGTGTCGCTGATGCCGGTCTGCCCGTTCCCCGGAACCCACGGGTGGGGGTACGAGGGGGTGTCGCTGTGGGCGGTGCACGAGCCGTACGGCGGACCGGACGGGCTGAAGCGCTTTGTCGACACGGCGCACGGTCTGGGGCTCGCGGTCCTGCTGGACGTGGTCCACAACCATCTCGGCCCGTCCGGCAACCACCTGCCCGCCTTCGGCCCGTACTTCACCGAGACCCATCACACGCCGTGGGGAGCGGCGGTCAATCTGGACGCCCCCGGTTCGGACGAGGTGCGGGCCTTCCTGCTGGGCAGCGCGCTCGGCTGGCTGCGGGACTACCGGCTGGACGGGCTGCGGCTGGACGCCGTGCATGCCCTGGCCGACGGCCGGGCGCTGACCTTCCTGGAGGAACTGTCGACGGCGGCCGACGCGCTCGCGGCGGAACTGGGCCGTCCGCTGCCGCTGATCGCCGAGTCGGACCGCTGTGACCCGAGGACCACGACACCGCGCGAATCGGGCGGCATCGGGCTGCACGCCCAGTGGAACGACGACTTCCACCACGCCCTGCACACCGCGCTGACCGGTGAGTCCCAGGGCTATTACGCGGACTTCGCCCGGGCTCCGCTGGCCGCCGTCGCCAAGACCGTGACCAGCGCGTTCTTCCACAACGGGACGTACTCCAGCTTCCGGGGCCGGACCCACGGCCGTCCCGTCGACATCGCCCGCACGCCCGCCCACCGCTTCGTCGGCTACGCCCAGACCCACGACCAGATCGGCAACCGCGCCCTGGGCGACCGGCTCTCCGCGACGCTCTCCCCCGGCCTGCTGGCCTGCGCCGCGGCCCTCGTGCTGACCGGGCCCTTCACTCCGATGCTGTTCATGGGCGAGGAGTGGGGCGCCCGCACCCCCTGGCAGTTCTTCACCGACCACACCGATCCGGAGCTCGCCGAGGCGGTCCGCAACGGCCGGCGGCGCGAGTTCGCGGCGCACGGCTGGGCGGCGGACGAGGTTCCGGACCCGCAGGACCCGGCCACCCGCGACCGCTCCTGTCTGGACTGGGACGAACCGTCGCGGGAGCCGCACGCCCGCCTGCACGCCTGGTACCGGGAGCTGATCGCACTGCGCCACGCGCTGCCCGACCTCAGCGATCCGGATCTGGCGTCGGTGCGCACCGCCCACGACGAACAGGCGCGCTGGCTGGCGTACCGCAGGGGCGATCTGCGGATCGCGGTCAACCTGGGCGAGAAGCCGGCCACGATCCCGCTGGGCGGCGGCCGGCACCAGGGCGGCGGGGACCGGGTGGTGGCGGCGTGGGAGCCGGTGGCGGCCCCGGGCGCCGACGGGCTGCTGCATCTGCCGCCGGAGTCGTGCGTGGTGCTGGCCGACGGCTGAGGGGCCCGGGCGCGGCGGCCGGGCCCCCGCGTCCGGCTACTCGACGATCGCGAGTTCGCGCGCCGTGCTGTTGAGGCGCCGGCCGCCGTCCTCGGTCACGGTCACGATGTCCTCGATCCGTACCCCGAACCGGCCCGGCAGATAGATGCCCGGCTCCACCGAGAAGCACATCCCGGGCACCAGCGGCTGCTCCTCGCCCTCGATCATGTACGGCGGTTCGTGGGTGGTGACGCCGATGCCGTGGCCGGTGCGGTGGATGAAGCGTTCGCCGTAACCGAACTCGGTGATGACGGCGCGGGCCGCCCGGTCGATCTCCTGGCAGGCGACGCCAGGACGGACCGCCTTGCAGCCCGCCTCCTGCGCCTCCCGCACGATGTCGTGGACCCGCTGCTCCTCGGCGGTGGGCTCGCCGACGTGGACCGTTCGGGAGGTGTCCGAGCCGTAGCCGTGCTTGAGACCACCGAAGTCGAGTACGACCATGTCGCCACGCTCGATGGTGCGCTCCCCGGCCTCGTGGTGCGGGTTGGCGCCGTTGGGGCCGGAGCCGACGACCGTGAAGTCGACCTGGGAGTGCCCGAACCGCTTGAGCAGTCCGGCCAGTTCGGCCGCGATGTCGGTCTCCTTGCGGCCGGAGAAGCGCACCTTGAGGATCTCGCCGTACGTGGCGTCGGCGGCGGCCCCGGCGGCCGCCAGCCGCTCCAGCTCGGGGGCGTCCTTCACGGCGCGCAGCATCGGCAGGGCCTCGGTGAGCGAGACGTACGAGGTGTCCGGCAGCGTCCGCCGGAGCCCGAGCAGATGCATCGCCCAGGCGTTGTCGCTGATCCCGAACCGGCCGTGGCCGTCGAGCAGCGGGGCGGTGACGGCGTAGGGGTCCTGGCCGTCGGTCCAGTCCCGCAGGGTGAGCGCCGGGGCGCCGACGGCCCTCTCCGCGTCCGGGGCCTCCAGCGTCGGGACGACGAGGACCGGGTCCTGCCCCGGTGCGAGGACGAGGACGGTGAGGCGTTCGGTGTTCACGGGCCGGTAGCCGGTGAGGTGGACGAGATCGGGGCCGGGAGCGACCAGCACGCCCGCGAGCCCGGCCTCGGCTGCGGCGTCGGCCGCGCGCGTCATGCGGGCCCGGTAGTCGTCGGCGGTGAACGGCACGGGCGTGCTCTGGCTGGACATGCGGGACCTCCTGGCGGCGCGACACGGCACACAGCATCCTGCCCGTCCGCGCCTGCCGACGCGAGCGGGGCCCTGTCTTCCCGATCCGGCCGTACGACAAGGCCGGGGCTCAAGATTCCCGATCCGGCCGTACGACGAGGTCGGCGCGGGTGCGGCCCCGCTCGACCAGGCGCGCGTTGGCTTCGTCGGACCGCGCCACCCAGCGCTCGGCGTACGGCCTGGGCTTCCCGAACCGCACATGGCGCTCGACGAGCCGCCGTACCCGCAGCACCGGGTCGGTGTCCAGGAACCACACCTCGTCGAGCAGCCCGCGCACGGGCGCCCAGGGGCCCTCGTCGTGCAGCAGGTAGTTGCCCTCGGTGATGACCAGCGGGATGTCCGGGGGTACCGGGACGGCGCCGGCGATCGGCTCCTCCAGGGCGCGGTCGAAGGCGGGCGCGTACACGGTGGTACCCGGCTGCGGTGTGCGCAGGCGTCCGAGGAGGGCGGCGTACCCGGCGGCGTCGAAGGTGTCGGGGGCACCCTTGCGCGCGGCGCGGCCGAGCCGCTCCAGCTCGATCCGGGCGAGGTGGAAGCCGTCCATGGGAACGAGGACGGCGAGGCCGTCGAGCGCGTCGACGAGCTGGGCCGCCAGGGTGGACTTCCCGGCCCCGGGCGGCCCGGCGATGCCGAGGATGCGGCGATGGCCGGGGACTGCGAGACGCCGGGCGCGGGCGCCCGCCCCGCTGGGATCTCCGGTGGCCGGATCGCTGATGTCCATACGGGGCATTGTCGCGAACCGGAGGCGTCAGCGCGCCCCCTTGCCCTCCAGGTACGCCAGCACCGCCAGCACCCGCCGGTGCACGGTGCCGTCGTCGGGCTCCAGGCCGAGCTTGGCGAAGATCGAGCCGATGTGCTTGCTCACCGCCCGTTCCGACACGACCAGTTCGGCGGCGATGGTGCCGTTCGCCTTGCCCTGCGCCATCAGTTCCAGCACCTCGCGCTCGCGCGGGGTGAGGCTCTGCAGCGGCTGGGCCGACGACTTGCGGGTCAGCAGCTGGGTCACCACCTCGGGGTCGAGCGCCGTGCCGCCGCCCGCCACCCGCTCCAGCGCCTGGAGGAACTGGTCGACCCGGCCGATCCGGTCCTTCAGCAGGTAGCCGATGCCCTGCGCGCCCCGGGCGAGCAGCTCGGCGGCGTACGTCTCCTCCACGTACTGCGAGAGCACCAGGATCGGCAGTTCGGGCAGCTCCGCGCGGGCGGCGAGCGCGGCGCGCAGTCCCTCGTCGCGGAAGGTGGGCGGAAGACGTACGTCGAGCACGGCGGCGTCCGGGCGGTGTTCCAGCAGGGCGGGCAGCACCTCGGGCCCGGTCGCCACGTCGGCCACCACCTCGTGGCCCGAGCTGGTGAGCAGCAGGATCAGGCCCTCCCGCAACAGCGCGTTGTCCTCGGCGATCACGATCCGCACGGCAGCTCCACTTCGATGTCCGTCGGCCCCCCGATGGGGCTGCTGATGCGGGTGGTGCCGTCCAGAGCGGCGATCCTCCGCCCGATGCCGACCAGACCGCTGCCGGTGGAGGGGTTCTGCGAGGTGCCGTGCCGTTCGTCCGCGCCGCCGTGCCCATTGTCGCTGATGGTCACCCGCAGGCTGCCGGGGGTACGGGCGATGCGCACGGTGGCCGCCGTCGCGCCGCTGTGTTTGCTGATGTTGGTGAGTGCCTCGGCGATGACGAAGTAGGCGGCGGCCTCGATCGCGGCCGGAAGCCGTCGGCCGTCCTCCACGCCGTCCAGCTCCGCCGCGACGGGAACGCCCGCGTCGGCGGCCAGCGCCCTTACCGCACCGGCCAGTCCGCGGTCCGTCAGCACGGGGGGATGAATGCCGCGCACGACGTGCCGGAGCTCCGCGAGGGCCGCCTCCGCGCCGTCCTGCGCCTCGTCCAGACGGACGCGCGCGGCGGCCGGGTCGCTGTCGAGGAGCCGTCTGGCGAGGCCGATGCGCAGGGACAGGGCGACGATCCTGGCCTGGGCGCCGTCGTGCAGATCGCGTTCGATGCGGCGCAGTTCGGCGCCGTGCGCCTCCACCGCGCCTGCCCGGCTCTCGGTCAGCTGGGCGATGCGCTCGGCGAGCGCGGTGGACGGCGAGGAGGTGAGCAGGGACCTGGTCCAGCCGGCCGACAGGTCGGCGAGTACGCAGTGCCAGCGCAGCACCCAGCCGGGCCGCTCGGGCACCGGTGTGCCGTATTCGTCGGCGGCCCGCCGGTCCAGCAGGCGCACGACCGGCAGCGCGGCGCCGTCCACGAGGAGCCCGACCGGCCACAGCACCATGGCCGCGTATGCGACCGCATTGCCCATGAGCGCCTGGAGCGGCAGCCAGAGCGCGTCGCGCCACACCGTCGGATCGGTGAGTACGCGCCGCACCCGTTCGGAGAGTTCGGCGCTGTCCAGTGGCGGATAGAGCGTCGGTGTGAACTCGACGCCCAGCCGCCTCGCCGCCCTGCGCCGCTCGAACTCCGCGAACCGGCGCAGCACCTTGGCGGCCTCCGGCAGCGCGGGCAGCCCGATGACCACGGCGCCGAACAGCAGGACCGCCACCACCAGGAACGCGCTCACATACGCGAGCAGCGCGACCCCGATACCGACGGCCAGATAGCGCGACGCGTCCCAGGAACGCCGGATGGCGGTGGTCAGCGGGGCGGGTGCGGTGCTCATGGCGGACCACGTTACGGGGGTTGTCCGGCCGCCGGAGTGGGGCCCTCCCCCGGGCCTCGGTGGAGCTGGCTGCACCCCCGTTCCGGGACCGCGCACTCTCGCCCGGCCGGCCTCCGGTTCATAGCGTTTACGCAGGTCGGAACGGGCCCGGCGGGGCATACGAAGGAATGGTGGAATCAACGGTGGACACGATCACGGCGGTGCGGGCGTCCGCGCTGAGTCTGGAGTCGGTGAGCCGGCGCCACGGCCGGGGCGGCCGGGAGACGACCGCGCTCGACGCGGTCAGCTGCGCGGTACCGGTGGGGAGTTTCACCGCGGTCGTGGGTCCTTCGGGCTCGGGGAAGAGCACGTTCCTCCAGTGCGCGGCGGGGCTGGACCGTCCGACGGAGGGCACGGTACGGATCGGGGGCACCGATCTCGGTGCGCTCTCCGAGGCGGCGCTGACCAGGTTGCGCCGGGACCGGATCGGTTTCGTCTTCCAGTCGCACGCGCTCAATCTGGTCTCCTCGCTGAGCATCGAGGAGAACGTCGTGCTGCCGCTGGTGCTGGCGGGCGCCGACCCGCAGGACGAGCGGGTGCTGGGCCGGGGGCGGGATCTGCTGACCCGGGTCGGCCTGGCGGGGCGCGGCGCGCAGGGCCCCTCGACGCTCTCCGGCGGACAGCAGCAACGGGTCGCGGTGGCACGGGCGTTGGTGACCGAACCCGAGGTGATCTTCGCGGACGAGCCGACGGCCTCCCTGGATCCGGAGTCGGCGGAGCTGGTGCTCGGCCTGCTGCGGGACGCGGTGCGGATCGATGGCCGTACGGTCGTCATGGTCACCCATGATCCGGTGGCGGCGAGCTGGGCGGACACCGTGCTGACGATGGACGGCGGCCGGCTGCGATGAGCACGACCGTACGCGGGAACAGGACCGGGAAGACGACCGGGAACAGGGGCGGGGCCGGCGGGGAGCGGGCGGCCCGGCCCGGGGCGGATGTGCGGGCCGGGGTCCGGCGGGCGTCGGCGTTTCTCGCCCGGCGTTCGCTGAAGGCCCACCGCCGGGCCTGGGGCGCGGTGTTCACGGCGACCACTGCGGCGGCGGCGCTGATCGGCGCCTTCGCCTTCGTCGTCGGTTCGCTGCTGCTGGCGCAGCCGCCGGTGGAGCGTTACGCGGCTGCCGACGCGGTGGTGGCGGCCGACCAGCGGGTGACGTACACGGCGAAGCCGTGGGGCAGCGAACCGCAGACCGCGACGGCGTACCTGCCGGAACGGGCGCGGCTGGACCGGTCCGTGGTGGCGAAGGCGGCGAGCGCGCGGGGCGTCGCGAAGGCCGTCGCGGACGATTCGGTCCCGGTGACGGTGACGGGGACGGGAGGTGGGGCGGGCTCCGGGCGCGGTGGTGCCGGGGCGGACACCGCCGTTGCCGTCGGCCGTTCCTGGGCGGCCGCCGCGCTCACCGCGTACCGGCTGACGGACGGACAGGCGCCCCGGACCGCCGGTGAGGTGGTGATCGACGGTGCGCTGGCGGACGCCACCGGGAGCGGAATCGGTGCGCATGTGACATTGCAATTTGACGGGGCTCCCCGGCCGTACACCGTCAGCGGGATCGCCGGCACCGATCACCGGGACGCTTCCCCCGCCGTCTTCCTCACCGAACACCACCTCGCCGCCGTGGCCGGACACCCCGGCACGGTCGATGCGATCGGTGTCCGCGCCGAGGACGGCGTCTCCACGGACGCGCTGCGGGCATCGCTGGAGGCGGCGCTGCCCGACCGGGCCCGTGGCGACCGTGAGATCCGAGTGCTCACCGGCGCCGAGCGCGGACAGGCCGAGCATCCGGACGCGCTCGGCGCCCGCAACGAACTGCTGCCGCTGCTCGGCTCCATCACGGGAACCGTCTTCATGGTGGCACTCCTGGTGATCGCCACCACCATCTCCCAGGCGGTCCACCAGCGCTCCGGCGAACTGGCGCTGCTGCGTGCCGTGGGGGCGACGCCGAGACAGCTGAGGTCGGCCGTCGGCCGTGAGGTGAGCCGGGTGGCCGGGGCCGCCGCGGTGCTCGGCGCGGTCGGGGCCGTACCGCTGGGGCTGCTGATGCGTTCGCTGCTGACGACGGACCCGCTGCCGTTGCCGGTACCGGTGTGGCTGCCGTTCGCCGCGACGGTCACGGCCGGGGTGCTCGTCGCGCTCGCCGCCCGTCCGGTGGCGGTCCTCGCGTCCAGGGCCGTCACCGGGCTGCGCCCCGCCGCCGCGCTGGGGGCGGCCGGTGCGCCCGAGCCGGGCGAACCGGGACGCGTCCGTACGGTCGCCGGAGCGGTGCTGGCCCTGGCGGGGGTGAGCGCGGCCGGGGCGGCGACGGCGCAGGGCGGGCAGGCCGCAGCGGTGGCCGCGTCGGGCGCGGCGACCTCGCTGATCATCGCGGTGGCACTGCTCGGTCCGTGGATCGCCCGGGGGGCGACACGGGTGCTGGGCACACCGTTGCGGCGGGCCGGCGGGGTCTCGGGCTTCCTCGCCGACAGGTCCGCCGCCGCGCACCATCGGCGCCTCGGTGCGGCGATCACCCCGATCGTGCTGGTGGTGGCGTTCGTCTGTGTGCAGCTGACGGCGGGCTCGACGCTGGAGCGGGCCGCCGACCGGCAGGCCGCTGCCGCGCTCCGGGCCGACCTGGTGGTGACGGGCCCGGCCGCCGGGCTGCCGGCCGGTGCGGCGCGGGCGGTGCGCGAGGCCCCGGGAGTGGCGGCGGCGACCGGGGTGCTGCGCTCCGGTGTCGTGCTCGCCCACCGCGAGATGGGCGATCCGAAGCTGGACCGGTTCCCCGTGCTGGGTGTGACGGCGGACCAGCTGGCCGGCACGCTCGACCCGCACATCACGGCGGGCGATCCGGCGGACCTCACCGGCAGGGGCACGGTCGCGGTCGGCGAGGACCGGGCCGCCAATCTCGACGTGGGCGTCGGCGACTCGGTGGAGCTCCGTCTCGGCGACGGCACCGAGGTACGGCTGCGGGTGGTCGCACTGTACGAACGGGCCCTGGGACTGGGCGAGTTCATGCTGCCTCGCGAGGCACTGGCCGGGCATGTCGCGGTCCCTCGCGACCAGCGGATCCTGGTCCGCTCGGCGGACGACGGGGCGGCCCCGGCCGTACGGCGCGCCCTCGCCGCGTACCCGGGTGTCCAGGTGCGTCCCGCGACGGCCGACGACGTACGGATCGCACCGCCGTCCTCGGACCAGGACGACGCCATGGTCGTCATCGGTGTCGGGGTGATCGGCGGCTTCGCGCTGCTCTCCGTGGTCAGCACGCTGTCCCTGATCACGGTGGGCCGCCGCGCCGAGCTCCGGCTGCTGCGGACGGTCGGTGCGGGCCGCCGTCAGGTGCGGCGGATGCTGGCGCTGGAGACCGGGATCGTGGCGGCGGCCGGGCTCGTGATCGGCACACTGGTCGCGGTGATCCCGCTGCTGGCGTTCGCGGTGTCGTTCACCGGTTCGATGCCGTATCTGCCACCGGCACAGTACGGGGCGCTCGCACTGGCGGTGGCGGTGGCGGCGGGTGCGGGGGCGTTGTTGCCGGGATGGTCCGGCGGCGGCCGCTCCGCACTCGGGCGCCGGACGTGAAGCCGCCGGACGAGAGGAGGCCGGACGTGGGAACGCCGGACGTGAGGACGCCCCGCCGGTCCGGCCCTGGCCACGTCCACGTCCACGAGGCCGGTCCGTACGGCTCGCGGCGCGGTGTCACGGTGACGCGGGCAGGGGCAGCGCCCCCTCCCGCGCCGCCGCGGCGGCCAGCGCGTCGAGCACCGGGGCGATCAGCGGGTGCGCCGCCGCCCCCTGCCGCACCGCGGCGAAGACCCGGCGGGTCGGCGCGCTGCCCTCCACCGGCCGCACCACCACCCCGGTCAGCTCCATCCCCCGCAGCGCCGACCGCGGCACCAGCGCCACCCCGGCGCCCGCCCCGGCCAGCGAGACCACCGCGCGGAAATCGTCCGAGGAGTGCTCCATCCTGGGCTGGAAGCCGGCGAACTCGCAGGACAGGACCACCACGTCGTGGCAGGGGTTGCCGGGGTACGGGCCGATCCACGCGTCCTTCTCCAGGTCCGCGATCGCCACCTGCTCCCGGTCGGCCAGCCGGTGCCCGACCGGCAGCACCGCGTCGAACGGCTCGGAGTACAGCGGCACCCGGGTCAGCCGCCGGTCGTCCTCGTCGGGGGCTCCCCGGTACTCGACGGCGACCGCCACATCGACCTGCCGGTCGAGCACCATCGGCACGCTGGCGTCGCCCTCGGCGTCCTGGACCCGGACCCGGATGCCTGGCGCGGTGCGTGACAGCGCGGCGATCGCGGGGGCGAGGACCAGGCCGATGCCGGTGGCGAACGCGGCGACGGTGACCGTACCCGCGTCGCCCGCGCTGTAGGCGGCGAGCTCCGCCTCGGCCCGTTCCAGCTGGGCCAGCACCGCGTTGGTGTGGGTCAGCAGGATCTCCCCGGCGGCGGTGAGGCGGGCGCCGCGCGCGCCCCGTTCGACCAGCCGGTGCCCGGTCTCCTGCTCCAGCGCGGCGAGCTGCTGGGAGACGGCGGAGGGGGTGAGATACAGCGCGGCGGCCGCGGCGGTCACCGTGCGGTGGTCGGCCACCGCACGGAGGATGCGCAGCCGCCGTGAATCGATCATGTGCCCATTGTCCCAGGTCACGGCGGGAACCCTCGCCCGGCCGGGGTTCCCGGCCGGGCCTCGGGCGCTACTCCCCCAGCGCGGCCCGCGCGTCGACGAACGCGTCGACGGCGCGGTTCACGTCCGCCGTGGAGTGCGCGGCGGAGAGCTGGACGCGGATGCGGGCCGCGCCCTGCGGGACGACCGGGTAGGAGAACCCGATCACGTACACACCGCGCTCCAGGAGGAGTTCCGCCATCCGGCCTGCCTTCGCCGCGTCCCCGATCATGACGGGGGCGATGGCGTGGTCGCCGGGCAGGATGTCGAAGCCCTCCTCGGTCATCCGGGTACGGAAGAGCGCGGTGTTGGCGTTGAGCTGCTCGCGCAGGTCGCCGGCGGCCTCCAGCAGGTCGAGGACCTTGAGCGAGGCGGCCGCGATGACCGGGGCGAGGGAGTTGGAGAAGAGGTACGGGCGGGAACGCTGGCGCAGCAGCGCGACGATCTCGGCGCGGGCCGCGACATAGCCGCCGGACGCACCGCCGAGCGCCTTGCCGAGGGTGCCGGTGATGATGTCGACCCGGTCCATCACCTCGTGCAGCTCGGGCGTGCCGCGGCCGCCGGGTCCGACGAAGCCGACGGCGTGCGAGTCGTCGACCATGACCATGGCGTCGTAGCGCTCGGCCAGGTCGCAGATCTCGCGCAGCGGCGCGACGTACCCGTCCATGGAGAACACACCGTCGGTGACGACGAGCCTGCGCCGGGCGCCGGAGGCCTCCTTGAGCTGCTTCTCCAGGTCGTCCATGTCGCGGTTGGCGTAGCGGAACCGCTTGGCCTTGGAGAGGCGGATGCCGTCGATGATGGAGGCGTGGTTGAGGGCGTCGGAGATGACCGCGTCCTCCGGGCCGAGGACGGTCTCGAAGACGCCGCCGTTGGCGTCGAAGCAGGAGGAGTAGAGGATCGTGTCCTCCTGGCCGAGGAACGTGGAGAGCCGCTGCTCCAGTTCCTTGTGGACCTCCTGGGTGCCGCAGATGAAGCGGACCGAGGCCATGCCGTAGCCCCAGCGGTCCAGCGCCTGGTGGGCGGCGGCGATCACGTCGGGGTGGTCGGCGAGGCCCAGGTAGTTGTTGGCGCAGAAGTTGAGCACCTCACCGGGGCGGCCGCCCGCGGTGACGGCGACCGACGCGGACTGCGGGGTGCCGATCACGCGCTCGGGCTTGTGCAGTCCGGCGGCCTCGATCTCTTCGAGGGTGGTGCGCATGTCGTCGCGTACGGAGTCGAACATGAGGGGTGTCTCCCAGCTGTCTACGGTGGCGTCGGGTCAGGAGGTCCAGTCGAGGATGACCTTGCCGCCGCGGCCGCTCGCCGCGTCGTCGAAGGCCGCCTCGAAGTCGCGGTAGCCGTACCGGCCGGTGATCACGGGGGCGAGGTCGAGGCCGCCCTCCAGCAGTACGGACATGGCGTACCAGGTCTCGTACATCTCGCGGCCGTAGATGCCCTTGACGGTGATCATCGAGGTCACGATGCGCGCCCAGTCGACGGCGAACTCCTCGGACGGCAGTCCGAGCATGGCGATCCGGCCGCCGTGCGTCATGTTCGCGATCATGTCGCGCATGGCCTCGGGCCGGCCGGACATCTCCAGGCCGATGTCGAAGCCCTCGCGCAGTCCGAGGTGCTTCTGGCCGTCGGCGATGGTCTCCTCGGCGACGTTCAGGGCGAGGCTGACGCCGACCTTCCGGGCCAGTTCGAGGCGGGCCTCGCTGACGTCGGTGATGACGACGTTGCGGGCGCCCGCGTGCTTGGCGACGGCGGCGGCCATGATGCCGATCGGTCCGGCACCGGTGATCAGTACGTCCTCGCCGACCAGCGGGAACGACAGCGCGGTGTGCACGGCGTTGCCGAACGGGTCGAAGATCGCGGCGACGTCGAGGTCGACGGGGACCCGGTGCACCCAGACGTTGGACGCGGGCAGCGCGACGTACTCGGCGAACGCCCCGTCCCGGCCGACGCCGAGCCCGAGCGTGGAGCGGCACAGGTGGCGGCGGCCGGCCAGGCAGTTGCGGCACTTGCCGCACACCAGGTGGCCCTCGCCGCTGACCAGGTCGCCGACGTTGATGTCGACGACGTCGGCGCCGGTCTCCGCGACCTCGCCGACGAACTCGTGGCCGAGGACGAGCGGGGTGCGTACGGCCTGCTGGGCCCAGCCGTCGTAGTTGCGGATGTGCAGGTCGGTGCCGCAGATGCCGGTACGGAGCACCTTGATCAGTACGTCCGAGGGGCCGATCTCCGGCTCCGGCACGTCCATCAGCCAGAGTCCCGGCTCGGCCTTCTGCTTCACGAGTGCCTTCACGGCTGTGGCTCCCTGCGCTGGTGCGGCGTTGAGTACCCCGGGCCGGGGGCTCACCTGAACGAAGCCTGCGGCCCGGGGAAGATCGAGAGGGACGGGACACATCGGCAGCGCGCGTCGATCGGCTGCCGCGCACCATCCTCGGCCGTCACGGAGAAATCTGCCGCACCCCGCGCCACAGGTCCATCGAGGTTTTCTTAAGCGCGCCCGAAGATCCGCTTCAGGCCCCCGCGCCGGGAACTCGCTTTCAGACCTTCGTGTACGGCCCCAGGAAGCGGGCCCGGCCGTCCTCGACCCGGTAGAGGAAGATCCCGTTCTCGTACCGCACCCGTCGGACGGTGTCGAAGGACAGCGTCCGGGTGATGCCCGGGTGCGTGGTCAGGAAGAGGCGCTGCGCGATGCCTTCGCGTTCCGCCCCGGTGGCGCTGGTGGTGCGGGCCGCGCGGGCGATCAGCCCGACCGCGTCGTACGCCTCGGCGGCCCAGCGGGCGGGTGCGGTACCGAAGCGCTTCCGGTACGCGGCGGTGAACGCCTTCGCGGCCGGGACCGCCGCCGGGTCGCTGTACGCCTGGGCGAACACCCATCCCTCGGAGGCCTTCCCGGCACCGCTGAGGAAGGCGGGCGCCAGGACCGGCCCCGTGGACACGCGGGTTCCGGTGAACCCGGCGGCCGCCAGGGCGGCGGCGCAGCGGGCACCCCGGGCAGGGGACGTCGAGGCGAGGACGACGGCGTCCGCACTCCCGGCGACCACCGCACGGGCCACCGGGCCGAAGTCGTCGGTGCCCGCCGCGACCGGGTGCACGCTCACCTCGACGCCTTCGGGCGGGGGGTCCCGGAAAATATCCGTGCTGGCCCAGGCAGCCTCGATGGCAGCGCCGTCCTGCACGATCGCCACCCGGTCGGCCGGACGGACCTGGAACACGTAGCGCGAGATGCCGATGGGCAGCGCGCTGTCGAAGGGGCGGGCCACGCAGAGCGTCGCCGTGGCCGACATCTCGGCGGTGGTGGACCCGGCCGAGACGACGACCTGGGCGAGGTCGGCCTTCTCGTAGCGCTCGACGACGGATGCGGCGAGGACGTCCTCGGTGGGGCCGACGACGGCCAGCAGCTTCGGGTCGGCGGCCAGCCGGTCGGCGGCCCGGAGCGCGCGGGCGGGGTCCCCGGCGTCGTCCTCGGTGCGCATGGCCAGCCGGAAGGGGGCGTCGGCGCGGGCGTTGTGGTCGTCGACGGCGATCCGCATGCCCCGCTGGTGCGCGAGGCCGACTGCCCGGCCCGGCCCGGTGAGGTCCGCGTGCAGGCCGATGGTGTGGATGGGCCGGGTGCGGGGGGCCGGGGACGCCCCGGAGCCGGGCCGCCGCGCCGTCGTCCGGGCCGCCACCGCGCCCCCCGCCAGCAGGATCCCTGCCGCCCCGGCGATCAGCACGGTCCGCCGGGCGGGACGGGGCGGGACGGATTCCCCGACGATGGTGGGCGGTTCCGGGGCGGTGACGTCGAGGGCGGCGGCGGAGCGGGCGGCGATCAGTGCGGCCAGTCCGGGCGGCGCCCAGGCGCCCGGGTCCTCGCCGGGCGGTGCGGCGAGGACCCGGGCCACGTCCCGGGCCGTGGGCCGGTCCGCCGGGCCCTTCGCCAGGCAGGCCTCGACGAGCGGCAGCAGGGCGGGCGGCAGGCCGTGCAGGACCGGTGGCTCGTGCACGGTACGGAACAGTACGGACGCGGCCCCGCCGTCTCCGAACGGGCGGCGGCCGGTCGCCGTGTACGCGAGGACACACCCCAGCGCGAAGACGTCGCAGGCGGGCCCGGCCCGCTCCCCCGATGCCTGCTCGGGAGCGAGGTAGCCGGGGGTACCGATGACGGCGTCGGTCGCGGTGAGAGCGGTGGCGCCCTCGTGGCGGGCGATGCCGAAGTCGATGAGCCGGGGCCCGTCGAGCGCCAGGAGCACGTTCGCCGGTTTCACGTCGCGGTGGACCAGACCGGCTCCGTGCACCGCGTCGAGCGCGTCGGCGAGGCGGGCCCCGAGCGCGCGGACGGTCGCGGGCGGCAGCGGGCCTTCGGCGGCGACGACCTCGGCCAGCGAAGGGCCCGGCTCGAACACGGTGGTGAGCCACGGTTCACGGGCCTCGGTGTCGGCGTCCGTCACCGGGACCACCCAGGGACCGGTGACCCGGCGGGCGGCCTCGGCCTCGCGCCGGAACCTGGCCCGGAAGCCGGGGTCGGCGGCGTGTTCGGCCCGGATGACCTTCACGGCCACGAGCTGCCCGCCGGACGTGCGGGCCAGGTACACGACGCCCATGCCGCCCGCGCCGAGCCGCGCCAGGACGCGGTGGGTGCCGACGGTCCGGGGGTCGTCCGGGGTGAGTGGCCGCATGCCCGGTCAGGTCTTGCTCGTGGCCAGCGGGCCGAGGTAGCGGAACGCACCGCCGCGGACACCGTGGAGGTGGGCCGCCTGGCCCTTGAGCCGGTTGCCCTCACCGAAGGCGTAGTCGCGCGAGATGCCGTGGTACGAGGAGGCGGCGATCTTCGCGACCAGGGCGGCCCGTGCGGGGGGCCGGTTCTTCCGGGCGAGGGCGGTGAGAGCGGCGAGAACCAGCCCGGCCCCGTCGTACGCCTCGGCGGCCCAGGGGGCGGGGGCGCCGCCGTACTTCTTCCGGTGCGCCGCGGCGAACTCCTTCACTGCGGGGGCCGTCGCGCCGACGCAGGGCGAGACGAACTCCCAGCTCTCAGCGGCGTCCCCGGCGTCCTTCAGGAAGCGGGCGCCCATGGCCGAGTGCATGGCCATGCGGGGTCCCTTGTAGGAGGTGGCGGCGAGTGCCCGGGCGGTGCGGGCGGCCCCGGCCTGGTCCCCGGCGTGGAAGAAGGCGTCGCTGCGGTGTGCGAGCAGGTCGGCGACGACCGGGGCGAGGTCGCGGGTGCCGGCGGGCACCACGCGCGGGTAGGTGGTCCCGTCCGTGGAATCGACGACGATCCGGTTCAGGAAGTAGCCCGTCAGGTACGCGGACTGGCCGCCGGCCCGGTCGACGAGCACGCCGAGCCGTTGCACGTCGGGCCGGAGCACCAGCCGGTTGCGGATCGGGTACGCCAGCGCTACATCGGACGGGACCGCCTGGAAGAAGGACCTCATGGACCGTACGGCGAAGCTGATCTGCTGGGACGAAACGGTGACGAGCGGCAGCATCGCCTCGTCGTAGGTTCCGAGCACCGCGGTGGTGGCGGGGTCGTCGGTCGGGCCGACCACGGCGAGCACGTCGCGGTCCCGGGCGAACCGCTCGGCGGCGCGCACGGCCGCGGCGGTCTCGCCCCGGTCGTCGAGCACCTTCACCCGCAGGCCGAACGGCTTGTCCGTACGGGAGTTGAACCGGTCGACCGCGAGCCGCACCCCGCGTTCCTGGGCCCGTCCGTCCGCTGCCCGGGGCCCGGACAGATCGGCCTGCACGCCGATGGTCCAGGTCCGTGCGTCCGCCCCGGCCGCGCCGGAGCCTGCGGTGTCGTCGTCGCGCAGCCACTCGCGCACGGCGAAGGCGCCGCCGCCCGCGACGGCCACCGCTCCGGCGCCGGCGAGGAGGAGCAGCCTGCGCCGGGCCGGGGCGGGGGCCCCGGATTCGTCGGCGAGTGTGGCGTCGATGCCGGGCAGGACCAGGATCGCGGCGGACCGGTCGGCGATCAGCCGTACGACGGCCTCGGGAAGCCAGTCGATCGAACCGTTCGGGGCGTCCTCGGTGATCCGTCCGTCGAGTGCGGCGGCGGTGGGGCGGGCGGCCGGGTCCTTGTCGAGCAGGGCGCCGAGCAGTTCGCGCAGTTCGGGGTCGTCGATGCCGTCGAGGTCGGGCGCCCCGTGGACGGTGCGGTAGAGCAGGGCGTCCAGGGCCCCGCTCCCGAAGGGCGGTCGTCCGGTCGCGGCGTACGCGAGGAGGCAGCCCAGCGAGAAGACGTCACCGGCGGGCCCGACGGCGGCGGCGCCCTCGGTGGCCTGTTCGGGCGCGAGGAAGCCGGGGGTTCCGACCACCATGTCCGTGGCGGTCAGCGCGGTGGCGTCGGTGACCCGTGCGACGCCGAAGTCGATCAGCCGCGGCCCATCGGCGGCGAGCAGGACGTTGCCGGGTTTGACGTCGCGGTGGACGAGCCCCGCCGCGTGCACCGACGCCAGCGCGCGGGCCAGCAGCCGGCCGAGGACCCGGACGCTGCGCGCGGGCAGGGGGCCGCACCGGGCGACCGCCTCGGAGAGCGCGGGGCCGGGTACGAACTCGGTTGCCAGCCAAGGCCGTTCGTCCTCCATGCCGGAGCCGGTGACCCGTACCGCCCAGGGGCTGTCCACTCGGCGCGCGGCCTCTGCCTCGCGGCGGAAGCGGACCCGGAAGTCGGCGTCGCCGGCGTGTTCGGGCAGGATCACCTTGACGGCGGCCAGCGCCCCGTTGGCGGTCCGGCCGAGGTAGACGGCGCCCATGCCACCGACGCCGAGGCGTCCCAGCAGCCGGTGTCCGCCGATCCATGACGGGTCCGAGGCCCGCAACTCTTCCACGTGCTCTCAGCCCTTCTTCGCGACGGCCGCGCGCAGCCGCATCAGCATGGCGCTCTGTGCCTGGACGCCGAGGTCGCCGATCTCGGTGTCCGTCCACCCCTTGGCACCCTTGGCGGTCACGGCGAAGGTGAACCGGAGGATCTGGTCCTGCTCCCAGAAATAAGGGTGAGGGCCGCCGAGTTCGGAGCTGCGGTATTCGCCGGATTCCATCAGCGTGTCCTCGGAGCTGACCTGGTTGGCCTCTCCCCCGGCCAGGGCGCCCGCGCCGAGCCCGCCGATGAACTCGCCCTGGCGCAACTGCTGCGTGGGGCAGCGCATCGATTCCTCCAGCGATCCGGCCATCTCCCACCGTGCGCCGTCGTCCGTGCGGTGCACCGTGACGATCGCGGCGAGCCGCAGCGGCCCCTTGCCCTTGCCCGCGGGGACCTCGAAGGAGCGGGTGAGGGTGGCGAGGACCCCGTGGCCCGGCTCGCGCTGCTGCCACACGCAGTCGGCGCCGAGTACCGGCCAGGTGCCCTGGCCGCTTTCGTACGGGGTACGCGCGACGACCCCGGGGCCGAAGCTCTCGGGGTCCGCGATGACCTGCCCGATGAGGTGAAGGGCCGCTTTCCGGGTGGTGGGCAGCCGTGCCGGGTCGGCGTCGATGACGGGCTCGCTCGTGGCGGCGGGCTTTTCCTTCTTGTCCTTCCCGGTGGCACTGCCGGCGGAAGGGGAGGCGCCCGGCCGCCCCTTCGCCGTGTTCCCGCCGCCCCCGCCGCACGCCGTCGCCAGCAACAGGACCGCCGCCAGGACTCCGCACCCACGCCACCCGCGTATCGATCCGCCGCGCGCCACGATCGACCACCCCCGTATCCCCGAAGTCGCGTCGATCCTACGAGCACGGAAGACGGGCTGCCGGTGCCCGGGGAAGTTGTTGCACCATCAGGACATCCGGGGGTCCCGGGCGGGCAACCGTATCGGTGATGGTCCGACAAGTCGCTTGTCCCGCATCACAGTTGGCGCCACCGAATCGGCGTACGGGGGTTTGGTCCGGGCTACTTCCCCTAGTCCCCGGCGGGCTCGGGGTCGGTGGACAGCCGGGCGTGCAGGTGCTCGTCGTGGTACTTCCCGTCGCCGAAGACGTGGGAGTCGCGCAGGGTGCCCTCGGGGAGGTAACCGCAGCGGTCGGCCACCCGGCAGGACGCCTCGTTGCCCACGGCGTGGGCGATCTCGATGCGGCGGGCGTCGGCCGTCGCGAAGCCCCAGCTCGTCACCGCCCGGGTGCCCCGGGTCGCGAGGCCCCGTCCGCGGGCGGCCGGCAGCAGCCAGTAGCCGATCATCGCCAGCCCGTCCTCGCGGTCGACCCAGCGCAGGTTGACGCCGCCCAGCAGGGTGCCGTCGGTGGCGTCCAGGGCGACGAAGGGGGCGGCCGCGCCGCGCTCCCACACTCCGTCGCGCGCCTCCACCCACGCGCGGGCCGCGTCCCGGTCGGCGACCGCGATGGGGTTCCAGAGGGCGATGTCCGGGTCCGCCCCGGCGGCCACCAGGCCGTCCAGCAGGGCTTCCGACCCGGCGTCCTCCCGGGTCCATGGGCGCAGCACCACATCACCGAGGTCGAACGTGGTGCGGACGAAGTCTCGTCGGTCGTCGGGGTCCTGCGCGGTCTGCGGGGGCATGGATGTACTCATGGCGGCATCCTCACCTGCCGGTCGTGCCCGTGACCAGCGAATATCCGCCGGTCACGGGCACGACGGGGCCGCGCCGGCCCCGTCGCGGCGCCGCCGTACCCGATACCTCCGGTCGCCACCGGCCTCCAGTGGTCCGGGAGTTGGACGGCTGTTAACCCGCGCGCGGCCCCGCGATTCCCGCACGGCACGGACGCGGGCGATCGAATAGGTCCGGACCACTCCCGGACACCTTGATCCGCATCGCATTTAACACTCCCTTAGCGAATGGTCTATACCTTTGACGGTACGGTGGATCTTCCGATGCCACCACATGCACGGCCATGGGGGTCATATGCCGATCCATCACCTTCCGCAACCGCCGTCCGATCAAGAGCTCTACTGGTATTTCGGCCCACAGCGCCGCTGGGTACTGGTCAGCTCCTCGCTGGCCTTCGTGCTCACCGCGGCGACGATGCTGACCTTCGCCCTGCGCACCCCGGCCCTGTGGGCCTTTCTCGCGGTGCTCGCCCTCAACCTCGTCGCCCTGGTGCTCTCCTCGGTCAACAGCCTGCGCCGGCGACGACTGACCGGACGCTCGCACGAAGTGCTCGTGCACGCCTGGAATCCTGCCGAACTCCCGGATGTAGACCTGTACTTACCGACCTGCGGCGAACCCCTCGCCGTTCTCGACAACGCCTACCGCGCGGTCTCGGCGGTCGACTGGCCCGGCGCGCTGACCGTGTGGGTGCTGGACGACGCCGCGAGCCCGGAGGTCGCCGAGCTGGCCGCCTCGTACGGGTACCGGTACGTCGTCCGGCCCGACCGGGGTCGCCTCAAGAAGGCGGGCAACCTCAACCACGCGCTCACCCTGAGCAGCGCCCGGTACATCGCCGTCCTGGACGCCGACTTCGCGCCCAGGCCCGACTTCCTGCGCCATCTCGTGCCGTATCTCTCCGATCCGCGGGTCGGCATCGTGCAGAGCCCGCAGTGTTTCGACACCGACGGGACGATGAGCTGGATCCAGCGCGCCGCCGGATCCGCGCAGGAGTGGTTCTTCCGCTGGATACAGCCCTCCAGGGACGCGAGTGACGCCGCGATCTGCTGCGGCAGCAACGCGGTCTACCGCCGCAGCGCCATCGACCTGGCCGGCGGCTTCGCCCGACTCGACCACAGCGAGGACCTGTTCACCGGGCTCGCCCTCCACGAACAGGGCTTTCGCACCCTGTACGTGCCGGTGCTGGTGGCCAAGGGCACCTCACCGGACAACCTCGCGTCGTTCGTCAATCAGCAGTACCGCTGGGCGATGGGCAATCTGCACCTGCTCGGCACGCCCGTACTCGCCCGCATGCGTGCCCCCTGGCGGATGCGGCTGTGCTTCTACGAGGGCGTCGTCGGCTATCTGACGACGGCGGTGAACACCTTCGCCGCCCCGCTGCCGCCGCTGGTGATGCTGCTCCGGTACCCGGACGACATCCGCCCCTGGCACGTACTGCCACTGCTCGCCCCGCTCTGGCTCTGGCACGTGCTGCTGCCGAGGGTCAGCCGGACCCGCTGGCGGGTCGAGGTGATCCGGGCCAATGTCCTGACGAGCGTCGCCGCCGGGGCCGCCTTCCTGCACACCCTGCGCGGCCGCAGCGCGGCCTGGGTGCCCACCGGGGCCGGCGGCACGGCGAAGGGCGGCATGGCCCGCCGGGTCGTGATCGTCTCCCTCCTCTGGCTCTGCTGCTCCACCGGTGCGGCCACCGCCGGTCTCACCCTGGCCCTGGTCCGCAACGGGTGGGCGCCCAACTGGGGGCTCGCGCTCTATCTGCTGGTGCAGTGGCAGATCAACCTGCCCCTGATCCGCGATCTGTGGGCCGAACTGCGCCCAGGTTCCACAGCACGCCGGCCCGCACGGCCGCGGGGGCGCCCGCTGCTGCCCAGACGCTGGCCCGAGGCACTGGCCGCCACAACACTGCTCGTGCTCACCGCCCTGCTCGCATCCGGTTGGGTCAACCCGATGCTGCCCTGGCTGAGTTGAAAGGCCCGTCAGAACAATGCCCACGCCCATACCCCCTGTCGCGCCGCCCGGCGGCTCCGGACCGGGTTCGCGCCGCGCCGGGTTCCGCCCCGACATCGAGGGACTGCGCGCGGTCGCGGTACTCGGGGTACTCGCCTTCCACGCGGCCGTACCCGGTCTGACCGGCGGCTTCGTCGGGGTGGATGTCTTCTTCGTCATCTCCGGCCATCTGATCACCGGGCTCCTGTTGCGCGAGGCCGTCACCACCGGGCGGATCCGGCTCGGCGAGTTCTTCTCCCGCCGGGCCCGCCGGCTGCTCCCGTCGGCCGCCGTGGTCCTCGGCGCCGTCGCACTGGCCGGGGCCTGGTTCACCGTCCCGCTGCGCCGCACCGAACTGGAGTACGACGTGGTGGCGGCGGCCCTGTCCACCGCCAACTGGCGCTTCGTCCAGCAGCAGACCGACTACCTCGCGGCGGGGCACGACCAGAGCCCGTTGCTGCACTTCTGGTCCCTGGCGGTGGAGGAGCAGTTCTATCTGCTCTGGGCCCCACTGCTCGCCGGGTTCGTGTACGCCGCCGCCGGGGCGGCACGCCGGGGGCGGGCTGTGCGGTCGGCGGTGACCGCCTTCACCGCGGTGCTCGCACTCGGCGCGTTCGTCCTGTCGCTGCGCTGGACGGGCGACTCCGTTTCGCTGGCGTACCTCGGAACTCCCTCGCGGGTATGGCAGTTCGGCATCGGCGCGCTGCTGGCGCTGCTGCCGTGGCACCTGCTGCGCGGCCCGCGCCCGTTGCGTCTGCTGTGCGGGTGGGCGGGGGCCGGGGCGCTGTTGTGGTGCATGGTCGAGTACGACGCGTCGACGCCGTACCCCGGGTACGCGGCGCTCGTGCCGACGCTGGCGACCGCGGCGATCATTCTGGCCGGGACACCCGACCGGTCGGCCGGCGGGAGCACGGAGCGCCCGGACGCGCGCGGCGTCGGGCGGCTGCTGGCAGGCCGGGCGCCCCGGGCGGTCGGGCGGCTGTCGTACAACCTCTATCTGTGGCACTGGCCCGTGCTGGTGCTCGCCGAGGCCCGCCTCGGGCCGCTGGACTGGACGGCGAAGGCGGCGCTGACGGTGGCGGCCGTGCTGCCCGCGCTGGCCACCATGCGCTGGGTCGAGCAGCCGCTGCGGCACAGCCGTACGGTCTCCGAACTGCCCCGGCGCGGGCTGTCGGTGGGGGTCTCGGCCGTCGCCATCCCCGTGGTCCTCGCGCTGGTGATGGGGACCACGACCCTGCGTCTGCTGGGCCCGGCCGCACCGGTGGACGTGAAGGGCCTGCCGCCGGGCGCGGCCGAGGGCCCGCATCTGCTGTCTCGGGACGGCACGCCGCTGCGGAGCGGGCCCGTGGTGCCCAGTCCCGTACAGGCGCGCAAGGACTTCCCGCCGGACGGTGCCTGCGAAGTGGCCCCGCCGGTGACCAGCAGCCCGCGCTGCCTGTTCGGGGCGGCCGACAGCCCGGACCGGATGGTGCTGCTCGGCGACTCGCATGCCGGGCAGTGGTTCTCCCCGATGCTCGCCCTGGCCGCCGAACGCGGCTGGGCGCTCCAGGAACTGGTGAAGCAGGGCTGCCCACTGCCCGAACTGAGCGTGGTCAACCCGCAGTTGGGGCGCACGTACCACGAGTGCGACACCTGGCGCGCGGACGCGCTGGCCCGGATCACGAAGGGGCCCAGGCCCCGCCTCGTGGTGATCGCCTCCCTCAACCGCTACACCGGCGACCAGCGGCTTCTCGCCAGGGGCTGGGAGCGGACGCTGAAGCCGCTGCGTGCGCTCGGTGTCCCGATCGTGTACCTGGAGGACACGCCCGTACCGGGGAAGGACATCCCGGCCTGCGTGTCCGGGCACACCTCGGACCCGGAGGCATGCGCGTTCGCCCGCTCCGCCGCACAGTTGCCGGACCCGCTCGCGCGGCGGATCGCGGCCGGCCGGCTGCCCGGGGTGCGGGCCGTCTCGGTCAATCCGGTCCTGTGCCCGCCGGAGGGGGCCGACTGCCCGGCGGTGCTGGACAGGATCCTGCTGTACCGGGACGACGCCCATCTGACCGATGTCGCCGCGGTGGTCCTCACGCCCCGGCTCGAACGGCTCCTCTCGGAGACGGGAGCACTGGCCGGCGGCACCGGGGCGTCGGCGGGCGCGGACGGCTGGACCCGGGTCATGCACGACGACTTCGAAGGACCGGCGGGGGCCCGCCCGTCCGCCGACCGCTGGAAGTACGACACCGGCACCTGCTACCCGGGCTGCCCGGCCCCGCAGTGGGGAACCGGTGAGATCGAGACCATGACGGACTCGGCCGACAACGTACGGCTGGACGGGAAGGGGGCACTGGAGATCGTCCCCACCCGCAGGGACGGGAAGTGGTACTCCGGCCGGATCGAGTCCCGCCGGGCGGACTTCGCCCCACTGCCCGGCGGTGTGATGCGGATCGAGGCGTCCATCGCGCTGCCCGATGTCACCGGCCCCGCGGCGGCGGGATACTGGCCGGCCTTCTGGACCCTGGGGGCGAAGCTCCGCGACGGCTACACGGGCTGGCCGTCCGTCGGCGAGCTGGACGTCATGGAGTCGGTCAACGGCCGCGACACGTTCTTCGGCAGCATGCACTGCGGGATCGCCGAGGGCGGCCCCTGCGAGGAGCCGGTGGGCCTCACCTCGGGACCGCAGCCGTGCCCCGGCTGCCGTACCGGATTCCACTCCTATGCCGTCGAGGTCGACCTCACGCCCGGCGCCGAGGAGGTGCGCTGGTACCTGGACGGGCGGGTCCACCACCGGGTCGGTGCGGCCCGGATGGATGCCGGGACGTGGAACCGGGCGGTGCACCACGGGCTGTTCCTGATCCTGAACGTGGCGATGGGCGGCAAGCTGCCGGCCGCCGACGGCCTCACAGCGGGCCCCGGCACCGAACCGGGCCACCCGATGCGCGTCGAACACGTCACCGTCTCGACCCGGGAGGCCGCTGCCCGCTCCTGACCAGCACCCCCGCAACCTGATGCGCCGCACCCCGATGCGCCGCAGCGTGCGCTCCCGCGCGGTGCAACTCACCGCGCGGGACCGCGCCGCGCCGCGCACCGAGTCGGCTCCGGCACGCGGCGGGGCGGGGGCGGGGCGGCGTTTCAGATGTCACATGTCACGTGCCCGATATCCGGCGCCACATGTCGTATGTCACGCGCCGGACACCAGGTGCACCATGTCGCATGCCACGCGCCGGACGCCGCTCATGCCATGTCACACACCACGTACCAGGTCCAGGCGTCACATGCCACACGCCATGCAGCGGATCCACGCGTCACCTGCCACACACCCCTGCTCCTAGGAGAGCGCCAGTTCCGTGACGTCGTCCGCCTCCAGGACCCATGTCGCGCTCAGGCCACCCTCCTTGACCCGTGCGTCGCCGTCGCCCTTGAGCACGCCGATGCGGTTGCCGGACAGGGCGATCTGAATGGCCTGGTTGTACTCGTGGACCCAGTTCGCGCTGAGGCCGCCCTCCTTCACGTGGGCCTCGCCGTTGTCCTTCAGGATGCCGATGCGGTTGCCCGACAGTTCGAGCTGGATGACGTCGTCGGCCTCACGCACCCAGGAGGCGCTGAGACCGCCCTCCTTCACCCAGGCGACACCGTTGCCGGCGAGGACGCCGATGCGGTTGCCGGCCAGGTCGATGCCGATGGCGTTGTCGGACTCGCGGACCCAGCTGGCGCTGAGACCGCCTTCCTTGACCCACGCGACCCCGTCACCGGTGACGACACCGATGCGGTTGCCCGACAGTTCGAGCTCCTTGACCTTGTCGGACTCCTTGACCCACGTCGCGCTGAGGCCGCCCTCCTTCACATAGGCGTCGCCGTTGTCCTTGAGGACGCCGATGCGGTTGCCGGACAGGGCGATCTGCTTGACGTCCGTGGCTTCCTTGACCCACGTGGCGCTGAGGCCGCCCTCCTTCACCCACGCGACCCCGTCACCGGTGAGGACGCCGATGCGGTTGCCGGAGAGGGTGATCTGCTTGACGTCGCCCGACTCCTTGACCCACGTGGCACTGAGGCCGCCCTCCTTGACGAAGGCGTCACCGTTGACACGCAGGGTGCCGATGCGGTTGCCGCCGTCGCCGGAGACCGTGCCGGGAACCGCGCCTGCCCGGGTCGTTCCGGCGAGACCGGCCAGGGCCAGCGCGGCGACCGCCGCGGCGAGTGTCTTGCGCTTCATTGGAGCATCTCCTCAGTTCGGATGGCCCCTTGGATCCGTCGAGCGGAGCCCTCGGGGAATCGATCGATCCGAAGACGACCAACGATCGGCGGGGCGGTCGGTACCTGAGCCATTGAGGTGAGCAGGGCGCACTGGACACAGTCCACCGCGCGCCCGAAATGCGCCGTCGGGAAGCGTGGTTGAGGAGGTTGTGACCTGCGGGAGTGGTGGCCTGAGCGCAGTGTTGTGCTCCACGCACACGAGCGACGAGGAGCGCATCATGCGTATCAGCCATGTCCTTGCCGGCACAGCGACGGGGGCCGCTCTCCCGCTCGGGGGAGCCGTCGCCGCTCCGGCCCCCCGGGCCGCCACCGCACCCGCTGGTTCTCGGAGCACTTCCGCCACCGTGGCGGCGATCCGGCAGCAGACCGGCGAGTACGTCCCGGCGAAGTCCCGTTGCGACGACCGGGCGTCGCACTGCCCGGCCGCCTCGAACGTCCACGACTACAAGTGCGGCGCACGGGCGGCACGCGGCACGCTCTCTCCCCCACCGCACGGGCCGGCTTCGTCACGTACGCGGTGGGCACCGCGCGCGTCTGACACACCGTGTCGCGTACCGGAGTGATTCCGGTAGGCGATACGGCCGTTCGGCGGGGCGCGCGGGGGAGGCACGCGCCTTGATAGCGTCGCTCCCGCGATCGCGGTTTCCGCCTCCCGCCGGGGTCGTCGCCGTGCGTCGTACGGTCCGCCCCGAGGGGCACGGGGAGTTCTGCGGCAAGGACGAAGAGGGCCCGACGCATGAGTCTCGCGCAGTTGCACTACACCTCTGCCTCTGCTGCTTCCGCTGCCTCTGCGGACGACGACGGGGGCGGCAGCGGCGCGCACTTCACCGCTGTCGGCACAGGACTGCCCACGCAGGTGCTGGCCGAGGCCGAACAGCTCCTTCGCTACGATCCGCCCGCCGACGCCCCGCACCGGCCGACAGCCGACCAACTCCGCTCCCTCCCCGAGGCGTTCAGCTTCAGCGCGCTGCCGGACGGCGGACACCTGCTGTCCCGCACGGTGGCGTACGCCGGTCACGGCGCCCTCGGGTTCCACGCGCACGCGGTGCATCTGGAGGCCGGTACGCGGCTGCCGGGCGACGCCCTGCCGATCACCGCCTGGCGGTCGCCGAGCTGGGCCTCGACCCCGCCGGACGGCGGCACTCCCGAGCGGATATCCACGCTGCCCGCCTCCGCCGCCTTCGGCCCCGAGGCGCTGAACGACTTCGCGGTCTCCCGGAGCCCCTGGCTGGCGGCGGTCTTCGCCGACCTGCGCCGGGTGTGCGAGGACCCGTCGGCGGGGCGCCTGGTGCTGGTGGAGCGGCACAGTGCGGATGTGGCCAGATGGATCGCCCTCGCCTCGGCCGTGCTGCCGCCGGACGACGCGCACCGGCTGACGTTCACGACGTACACCCGCCGCCCGGCGCACTCCCCGCACCGGGTCGTCGGAGTACTGCCACAGGATGCCCCGCCGCCGGACGGCTCCGAAGACTCGGGCGCCGGGCCGCTGCGGGTGCGCGACTGCGCGGGCGCCCGGCCGGGCGGGCCGGTGGACGACGCCTGGGCCGAGACCTGCGCCCGGATCTGGCGGAACCGGTCCCCGGAGTTGTTCCGGGCGGCTGCCGAACTGCCCGGCGGGCCGTTCGCCGCCGGGCCGCTCGCCGTGACGGCGCTCTGCGCGGGCGTTCCGCTCGGGGCGGCCGAGCGGGCCGCGGCGGCCGAGTGGGCGGCCGAGCGGCCGTACGCGCTGGACGAGGAGCGCACCCACCGGCTCGCCGACGCCCTGACCGACCCGGACATCGATCGCACACCTCACGAACTCGCTGCGGTGGCCCGGTTGCTGACCGCGCTGGACGGAAGGGCCCCGGCCTCCGTGACGGGCTCGCTCGGTGCCCTGCTGGTGACGGTGGCGGTCTACGGGGGCGATGTCTCCGTGGCTCCCCCGGGGCGTTCGGTCTTCGCCGAGCCGGGCGGGGAACGCGTGGCCGCGGCACTGGTCGAGGCCGTCGGCGACGATCTGCGCGCCGAACTGGCCTCCGGCGGGCCGGTCGTCCCGGACGCCTTGCCCGGGCGGAGCGTGGGGCGCACCGTGCAGTTGCTGCGGATCGCGCGGCTGCTCGACGTGGACTGCGCGGAGCTGCTCCCCGCCGTCGTGAGCCGGATGGCACGGTCCTTGCTGGACGAAGGGGTGGGCGACTTCGGGCCGGTGCTGCTCGACCTGCTGGACGAGCAGTTCGATGTCCGTACGTCGCTCCTCGGTGAGCTGGACCGGATCGCCCCGCAGGATCCGCCGGCGACGGAGCGGTTGCTGGCCGGGGTCGCGCTGCCGTTCACCGGGGCCCAGGCGCTGCCGCATCTGCGGATGTGCGCGGCTGCGCCGGAGGCCAGGGCGAGCGGCGGCGACGACCGGGTGAAGGTGTTGAACGCGGTGCTGCGGGCCGGTGGCATGTCACCGTTCACCGAGCCGCTGGTGCTGCGCACAGCGGTGGGCCTGGTCTGGGGCGACGACGTCCCCACCGTGGGCGAGGCCCGGCTGCTGCTGGCCGGGAGCACGTCCGACGCGCATCGCACGTCCGGCACGTGGTCCGTTCTCGTCGCGGCGGCGCTCGGTGCCCCCGCCGACGAACCGGAAGCCCCCGAACTCGCCCATGATCTGTTGCGCGGGTTCCCGCAGGAGATCGACGCGCGGGCGCGCGGTGCGCTGCACCTCCTGGAGTTCGCGCGGGACCTCCGGTCGGGGGCGGCGGAGCCCGGCTGGGCGGAACGGGCCCGGACGCTGTGCGCCGGGGCCGAACCGGTGGAGTCGGGCGTGCGCGAGCAGGCGTTCGGCGCCCTGGCCGGGCGGTTGCTCGACCCGGACCGGCCCGAGGCGGAGCTGTACGCGTTCGTCCACTGCGACGACCCGGACCTGATCGCGGCCTACGGCAGCGCCGCCCGCCGGGACGCGGTGCTCGCCCGGCTGCGCTCCGATCCGGCCTATGCCGCGGACTGCTTCACCGTCTGGAGTTCCCATCCGCACGCGGGCCGTGCCTGGAGCGAGACCCGGGCGGCGCTGCTGGAGGATGTGCTGCGTCCGGTGGTGCGCGGGCTGTCCGCCGGCGAGGTGACGGCGGTGGAGGAGGCGGCCGAGCGGGCGGGCAGCAGCCGTACGGCGGAGGCGTTCCGGGCGTGGAACCGGCCGGACGGCTTCCGCAGACGGCTCGGCAACAGGCTGGCGGCACGGGTCCGGCGGTCGTGACAGGCCCCTTCGGCCTTCCCGGACGGGACACGGAAGTCGTGCCCCGTCCTGGGTGACCGGTACCGTGTGACCTATCGATCTCGTGCGCTCCCGGCGGGCTGCGTGACACCCCCAGGAGGAACAGATGACGACGAACCGCGGACGCAAGGACGTCATCCGGGACCGGATGGCCGCGACCGGCGAGTCGTACAACGTCGCGGCCCGCAATCTGAAGGCCATGAAGGACATGGGTGCCACCCGCGAGGCCGTCCTCACCCAGCGCTGGCACCCTGCGGACACGCTCGACGTCCCGTGCCCCTGCGGCGGCACCTGCGAGCCCGGCGAGCGGTGCGAGCGCTGCCACGCGCTGCACCGGCACGTGGCGCGCTACCCGGGCAGCGTCACGGACGTGGAGACCTGGGCCGACCGCTACGACTGCATGGGCTGTGCGTCCTCGTACATCCTGACCGTGGTGCTGCCGGGACGGCCGTGGGGTGTGGCCGAGACGGTGGTCCAGGGCGGATCCGCCGAGCCGGTCGTGCGAGCCCGGGTGTTCCCGGGAGTCGCCCATCCGCTGCTGAAGCCGGAGAGCGCCGAGGACGAGGGCTGACGGCGGAGGTCGCCCCCGGCGCGGAGCACCACGCCGCATCACCACGCCGCATCACCACGTCACATCACCACGTCACAGCTCTGCCTCACAGCTCTGCCTCACATCCGTCACAGCACTGCGTCACAGCACGGCCCGCACGACGGCCGCACCGACCGCGACGGCGAGGAGCGATGCCGTGGCGACGAGGACGCGCGGGTTGCCGAGGTTGACCGTCCAGCCGATGCCGACCCGTTTGGGCACCAGGACCGCGGGGTCGTCGGCATTGACGTAGACGGTGCCGGCGCCCCGCCAGAAGCGGTCGTCGTCACGCGGGACCAGACCGGTGTCATCCTCGCCCGCGGGCGCCGGCAGCCGGCTGCCGGCCGGCCCCACGCGCAGGGTGAGGCAGGCGACCAGGGCGAGCACCGCGACCAGCGGCACGCCGGTGACGGCCCAGGTCAGGGGCGTGGAGCGGGTGTCGCTCCACATCAGCGCGGACAGCCCGAGCAGCATGAGGTCCAGCAGCGCGGCGATGCCCATCATGGAGCGGGCCGTGAAGACGAGGTAGCGGCGGTATCGGGCGGCGGCGGCCGCGGGACGTGCCACATCGAGGTCGGCGCGGGCACGCAGCAGACCGGCGACCACGGCGGCGACGACGAGGGTGAGCAGCACCTGGCACAGGACCAGGCCGAAGGCCGTCCACACAGTGGTCGGGTAGGACTCGTAGACGGTGCCGCCGGCCGAGCGCCGGGGCATCGAGATGTGGTCGGGCAGACCGGGGTAGACGATGACGCCGGCGGCGACGCTGACGGCGATCACGACGAGCGCGGGGACGGTCCAGTACCAGGGGAAGCGAACCGGGTCGGTGCGCAGCGAGGTGTCCATGACGGCGCCCTGCCGGGTGTCTTCGTACCAGCCGCCGTCCGCCTTCGCACGGGCTATGCCGCGATGGGCCCGTACCCACAGCGCGGCGGCGAAGGCGCAGAGCAGCAGGGAGCCGACGGCCCCGGCGGTGAGCGTGCCGAGGGCCGCGCCGAGCGCCGAGGAGAGCACGGTGACGACGGCCGCGGCGACGAGGATCGCGCCGCGGTAGTGGTGGCGCTGTTCCTCGACGACGGCGGCGCGCGCCTTGTCCGGCGGTACGCGCACGCCGAAGGGGACGGCGGCGGGGTTGAGCAGCGGGCTGGGGGCGGCGTACAGGACGGCGCTCAGCACCACGAGCGTGCCGAAGTTGAGAGCTGCGTCGACCAGCAAGGTGTTCACCTGTCCGTTCATGTCACTTCACTGATCCCGGCGGGGCGGGATGTCGCGTCACTGAGCCCGGCGGGGCGGGATGTCGCGCCGGGATCCGGCGGGGTCTTCCGGATCCGCGGGCCGTTTCCCGGGCGGTCCCACGGGTCAGGGCGTCTCGTCCGGTCGCCCGGGGAAGCCGTCCAGAACCGTGCCGACATGGCGCGTCACCTCCTGTCTCGGGATCCCGCGGACATCCAGCTCGGCCAGGAGGGTGCGCATGCGCGCCTCCCAGTCGACACCGGCCCGCAGTTCGTCCGACGGCTGCTTGACGTCGGATCGGACCGCCGCGCCGCTCTTGCGGTTGACGCGGATGATCCCTTCGCGTCGTAGCAGGTCATAGGCCTTGTTGACGGTGTGGAAGTTGATCGCCAGATCGACGGCCAGCTGCCTGGTGGACGGAAGTCCGGCACCGGGCGCCAGCGCGCCTTCCGCGATGGCTTCCACCACCCGGTCCCGGATCTGCTGATAGATCGGCACCTCGCTGTCGAGGTCGAGCACTAGGTACACACCCCAATCCTATCTGCTATACATCTAATAGAACAGACGCTCATGGCGACGCGGCAAGCGCGGCGGCAGCCCGCGACTGTCCAGGGGCCCCACCCGGGCCCCCGAAGGAGGGGGAATTCCCATGGCACTGATGAACATTTCCGACACCGGCCTCACCATCGGGTTCAGCGGTCGCGAGCGCACCTGGACCCGGCGCGGCTCCCTGACCGTCCCGCTCGCCGCGATCCGCCGGGTGACCGTCGTCGACAACCCCCTGCGCGCCGCCCACGGCACCCGAAAGGGCCTGCACGCCTGCGGAATCGCCAAGATCGGCGTATGGGGACTGGTCGTCGGCCCTCGTCAGCTCGTGGCCGCCTACCGGGGCAGGCCGGGACTGCGCGTGGAGCTGGACCGCGCCGCCGCCGGTGGCGACTTCGACGAGCTGGTCCTCTCGCTCGACGAGGCGCCGCAGGCCGCGCGGCTGATCGAGCAGCGGGTGGGGAGCCGGCGATGAGCGGACGGCCGCAGGGCCCGCACATAGAGGTAAGCGGGCTGACCAAGCGGTACGGAGCGGTCCGGGCCGTCGACGACCTGAGCTTCACCGTGCGGCCGGGCGTCGTGACGGGCTTCCTCGGCCCCAACGGCGCGGGCAAGAGCACGACGATGCGGATGATCCTCGGTCTGGTGGCCCCCACCTCCGGCACCGCCACCATCGGCGGCAGGCGGTACGTGGACCTGCCCAGGCCCTCCGCCACCGTGGGCGCCGTGCTCGACGCATCGGCGGTCCACCCCGGCCATTCGGCACGGGACCACCTGCACATCTACCGCACCATGGGCGGCCACCCGGCCGGCCGGGTCGACGAGTTGCTGACCCGGCTGGGGCTCGCCCGGGCGGCGGACCGCCCGACCCGCACCTTCTCCACGGGCATGCGGCAACGGCTCTCGCTCGCCACCGCGCTGCTGGGCGACCCGCGGGTCCTGCTGCTGGACGAGCCGGGCAACGGGCTCGACCCGGAAGGCATCGCCTGGCTGCGCACTCTGCTGCGCGGGCTGGCCGCCGAGGGGCGCACCGTGCTGGTCTCCAGTCATGTGCTGAGCGAGGTGCAGCAGATCGTCGAGGACGTCGTCGTGATCCGCAGGGGCCGGCTGGTGGCGGCGGCCCCCCTGGCCGAGATCGAGCGGACGTCGCCGGGCACGGTGCTGGTCCGCTCCCCGGACGCGGCGGAGCTGCGCGCCGCACTGCTGCGCGGCACCGCGCGGGACGGAGCGGCGGACCGGGTGGACCTCATGGCGGACGGAAGCCTGCGCGTGTACGGGATGGCGGACCGTGCCGTCGCCGATCTGGCCGCCGCCGAACGGCTGCGGGTCCACGGGCTGACCGCCGAGGCCGGCCTGGAGCAGCTCTTCCTCCGGCTGGCGGGCGACGTCGGACCGACCGGTGACGACGGACCGACCCGTGGCAACGGACCAACCCGTGGCAACGGACCAACCCGTGACGACGGACCAACCCGTGGCAACGGACCAACCCGTGACGACGGGCCGCCGGTACCGGCGAACGTGAAGGCGGACCGGTGATGAACGCACTGATCAGGGCGGAGTTCCGGCGGCTGTCCGCCACCCGCCTCCCGCTGTGGGCGCTTCTGGCTGCCGTGGTCCTCGGCGGCGGCATCGTGGGCGCCATGACGCTGGTCGGCCCGGAGAACTTCGATCCGCCCGCGCCCGGCCTGGACACCGAGGCCGGCGTCCGCTCGGTGCTCGGGATGCTGAGCTTCACGGTGTTCCTGCCGGCCGCGCTCGGCACCCTGGCGATGACGTCGGAGTACCGCCACCGCACCGCCACGTACACCTTTCTGTACGCCCCGCGGCGCCGTCGGGTGCTGAGCGCCAAGCTCGTCGCGTACGGCGTCGCGGGTCTGCTGTACGGGCTGGTGCTCACCGGCACCGCGGCGGCCGCCTTCTTCGGGGGTGCGGCGGTGCGCGGGGTGACGCCGGGCATGGCCACCGGCGAGGTGCTGGGGCTGCTCGTCCGGCCGGCGGTGGCGATGGCGGTGTACACCCTGCTGGGCGTGGCCGCCGGGGCACTGATCCGGCATCAGGTCGCGGCGCTGGCCGTCGTCATCGGCTATCTGTACGCGGGCGAGTACCTGCTGATGATGATCCCGGGCGTCAAGCTGCTCTACCCGCTGCTGCCCGGCGGCGCCACGGCGTCCCTGACCGGCTTCAGCTACATGGCGGACACGATGGCCGCCGAGCTGGCGACCGGCCCGGTGCAGCTGCTCTCCCCCGTCGGCGGCGCGCTGCTGCTCGCCGGGTACGCGCTGGTCGCTGCGTTCGTCGCGGTCCTGGTGCCGATGCGCAGGGACGTGCACTGACCCCGCACGACGAGGCGGGTGCCCCGGACCGCGGTCCGGGGCACCCGCCGTTCCTGCCTGTCTCAGCCCTCGTCCGGGGCCAGCCGCAGCGAGATCGAGTTGATGCAGTACCGCTGGTCCGTGGGGGTGGGGTAGCCCTCGCCCTCGAAGACATGACCGAGGTGCGATCCGCAGCGTGCGCAGCGGACCTCGGTGCGGACCATGCCGTGGCTGCGGTCCTGGATCAGTTCGACCGCGTCACTGTCCTTCGGGTCGTAGAAGGACGGCCAGCCGCAGTGCGACTCGAACTTGGTGTCCGAGCGGAACAGGTCGGCGCCGCAGGCGCGGCAGGAATAGACGCCCGTGGTCCTGGTGTCGGTGTATTCGCCGACGAAGGCGGGTTCGGTGCCGGCCTGGCGCAGGACCGCGTACTCGGCCGGGGTCAGCTCCGCCCGCCACTGCTCGTCCGGCTTCTCGATGTCGTACGACACGTCGCTCCCTCAGCTCGACAGGTGGTCCAGGATCCGCGGGCCGAGGTCGGTGACGTCGCCCGCTCCCATGGTGAGAACGAGATCGCCGGGCTTCGCCATTCCCGCGACGGTCCCGGGTACCGCGGCCTTGTCGTGGACGGCGGTGACATCGGCACCCGCGGCCCGTGCGGCGTCGATGATCAGCTCGCTGGTGATGCCGGGGATCGGGTCCTCCCGGGCCGGGTAGATGTCCAGCACCACGGAGGCGTCGGCCAGCGCGAGGGCCTGGCCCATCTCGGTGCCCAGCTCCTGGGTGCGGGAGAAGAGGTGGGGCTGGAAGACGACCAGGATGCGGGCCTCCGAGGCGGCGCCGCGCATCGCTTCGAGGTCCGCGGTCATCTCGGTGGGGTGGTGCGCGTACGAGTCGATGACCTGCACGCCCTGCGCCTCGCCCTTGAGCTGGAGGCGGCGCTTGACCCCGGTGTACTTGCCGAGGGCCGAGGCCAGGTTGTGCGCCGGGACGCCGAGGGCGACACCGGCGGCGAGGGCCGCCACCGCGTTGAGGGCGTAGTGGCGGCCGGGCACGGAGACCGTGAACGTGAGGTACTTCCCGTTCAGGACGACCGTGACCTCGCTGGTCAGTCCGCGCGGGGTGATCTTGTGGACGCGTACGTCGGCGGCCTCGGACTCGCCGTAGGTGACGACGTTCGTCGAGGACAGGGAACGGACCCGCTCCGTCAGCTCGACGGCGCCGGCCTGGTCGGCGGAGATCACCAGGGTGCCACCGGGGACGATCTTGCCGGCGAACGCCTCGAACGACTCGTAGATCTCGTCCATCGAGGCGTAGTTCGCGTGGTGGTCCAGCTCGACGTTGAGGACGATGGCGACCTCGGGGTCGTACTTCTGGAAGCTGCGGTCGCTCTCGTCCGCCTCGGCGACGAAGATCGCGCCCTCGCCGTGCGCCGCGTTGGTGCCGGGGCCGGCGAGGTCGCCCCCGATGGCGTACGACGGGTCGAGGTTCAGCTCGGTCAGGGCGACGGCCAGCATCGACGTGGTGGTCGTCTTGCCGTGCGTACCGGCCACCGCGATGGCGCGCAGCCCGCCCATGAGCGAGGCGAGCGCGTCGGAGCGGTGGACGACGGGGACCGACAGCTCGGCGGCGCGCAGCAGCTCCGGGTTGTCGGCGCGGATGGCGCTGGAGACGACGACGCACGAGGCGTCGTCCGCCAGATGTCCGGCGGCGTGCCCGATGTGGACGGTCGCCCCCAGCGCCCGCAGTGCCTCGGCGGTACCCGACTCCTTGGCGTCGCTGCCCGCGACCTTGGCGCCGCGCTGGGCGAGGATCTTCGCGATGCCCGACATTCCGGCGCCGCCGATGCCGATGAAGTGCGGCCGTTCCATGGCGGCAGGAATACCGGGTGCCATGCGTGTGTCTCCCAGAGATCGATGCGGGTACCGGGGTCGGTACGAGGTGCCCGCCCAGCCTATTCGCTGTGCGCGAAGAGCTTGAGCACCGGTACGCCGACCTTGTGACGGGCCCTGGAGGCCCAGTCGCGGTGGAAGAACTCCTCGACGTAGTGCGGCGCGGTCAGCACGATGACCTCGTCCGCCTCCGCGTCGTCGACCACGGACTTCAGCAGGTCCAGGGGGTGGTTCTCGATCACCTGTCCGACCGCTTCGGACCCGGCCTGCCGCAACGCCTCCAGGGACACTTCGAGCGCGAGTTCGGCGGGCTGTCTGGCGTTCTTGCCCTCCGGCTCCTCGCTCTCCCTGGCGGCTTCCTTGAGTTCGCCCATCGCCAGGTCGTCGATCGCCCGCAGCAGCACATCGGCCTGGTCACCGCGCGGCTGCATGAGCACGACGAAGGAGGTCTGCTCCTCCCCGTGCAGGGTGGTGACGAAGTCGACGTCCTCGGAGGTGAGGGGCTTCTCGATCATCAAAACGCTGGTGAACACCACGGGTGCCCTTCTGCTTCAGTGACCGTCGCCGATCACTGCTGAAACCATCCTTCCCCGTGCTCGCACGGGGTCTGCGAGAGTAATTGTGCCCACCGGAAGCTAACCGGAACGACAAATTCCGCTGAATGTCAGCTCCGACGGTACCGAGTGAAGAGGAACCCGGCCTCTTCCAGCATCGATGCCAGGGCGAATCGTTCCGGCACGGCCACCGACGGACCACCCGCGATCCGCTGCGCGTCTCCGGCGGTCATCATCGGCGAAAGGGTCAGACAGAGCTCGTCCAGCACCCCGGCGGCCACGAACTGACCCAGCATTCTGGGGCCGCCCTCGGTCAGCAGCCGCTTGAACCCCCGGTCCGCCAGCTCCCGTACGGCCCTGGCGGGGTCCACCCGGGAACCCTCCCCCGCGACCACCACCTCGGCACCCGCCCGGCGCGCCTCCTCGATCCGGCCCGGCGGGGCCCCGGCGCCGGTCAGCACGAGGGTCGGGACGAGCGGCCGGGTGAAGAGCGGCAGCGAGAAGTCGAGGTCCAGGCTGCCGCTCACCACGGCGATCGCGGGGGCGGGCCCCTGCCCCGCCGCGGCCCGGCGGGCGGCGAACGCCTCACGGGCCCTGGCCGGACGGTAGCCCTCCAGGCGTACCGTCTCCGCGCCGGCGAGGACCACGTCCGCCAGACCCCGCAGGGTGCCGAAGATCCGCATGTCGCTCTCGCAGGAGATCGGCTGCGAGCGGCCGTCGTGCTGGGCGGCCCCGTCGAGCGTCGAAACCATGTTGGCGCGCAGCCAGGGGCCGTCCTGTTCGGGGTAGGCGTAGGCGTCGGCCAGGGCGTCCAGACTCCACTCCCCCTCGTCGTCGGCCGGTGTCGGGTCGGTCACAGGGAAGAGGCGTCGCATGTCGTGCAGTCTGGCACGGCGCTTAAGGTGGACAGTTGTGTCGTCCTCCACAGCCGTGCCGGGGCAGAGCCCCATAGCCGAAACGGCCCCCCTGTCCCTCTGCGCACTCGAACCCCGCGTACCCGCCGACCGGCTGGTCGCCGAGATGGTGCCGCCGCCGCGCTTCGACTCCGTACGCTTCGATACGTATGTCCCGGACCCGAACCAGCCCAGCCAGACCGAGGCGGTCACGGTCCTGAGCGACTTCGCGGCGGGGCTCGGTGGGGCGCACGCCAGCGGCTCGGGCAGGACCGGAAGAGCGCGAAGCGCATCCCTTGAGGGGTGGTGGCGGGCGACGGGCGGGCGGTTCAGCAGGAAGCCCGCGGTCCCGTCCGCGCCGCTCGGGGTCTACCTCGACGGCGGCTACGGCGTCGGCAAGACCCATCTGCTGGCCTCCCTCTGGCACGCCACCCCCGCCGCCCCGTCACTGAAGGCGTTCGGCACCTTCGTCGAGCTGACGAACCTGGTCGGCGCGCTGGGCTTCCAGCAGACCGTGCAGACGCTGAGCGGGCACCGGCTGCTGTGCATCGACGAGTTCGAGCTGGACGACCCGGGCGACACCGTGCTGGTGTCGTCGCTGCTGAACAGACTGGTGGAGGCGGGGGTCGCGCTCGCCGCCACCTCCAACACGCTGCCCGGCAAGCTCGGCGAGGGCCGGTTCGCCGCGGCGGACTTCCTGCGGGAGATCCAGGGGCTGTCCGCGCACTTCCGCCCGCTGCGGATCGACGGGGAGGACTACCGCCACCGCGGGCTGCCCGAGGCGCCCGCGCCGTACTCCGAGGAGCAGGTCACGAGAGCGGCGTACGCCACCGAAGGGGCCAGTCTGGACGACTTCCCCTCGCTGCTCGGCCATCTCGCCCGGGTCCACCCGAGCCGCTACGGCGCGCTCACGGACGGCCTGCGGGCGGTCTGCCTCACCGAGGTCCAGCCGGTCCCCGACCAGTCGACCGCGCTGCGCCTCGTCGTCCTCGCCGACCGGCTGTACGACCGGGAGGTCCCGGTGCTCGCCTCCGGGCTGCCGTTCGACCGGCTGTTCAGCGAAGAGATGCTGAACGGCGGGTACCGGAAGAAGTACTTCCGGGCGATCTCCCGGCTGACGGCGCTGGCGCGCGACGCGAAGGGGCTGGTGGCGCAGTAGGTTCGGGGACGTACCACCCCGAGGCGCCCCCGCGGCGCCCCGGGACCCCCGTAGCGACCGCGCACACCGTTTGAAGGGATCCAGCATGGCTACCACCCGCCAGGCCCACACGGTCTGGGAAGGCAACCTGATCGAGGGCAAGGGTGTCGTCACCTTCGACTCCTCCGGCATCGGCGAGTTCGACGTCTCCTGGCCGTCCCGCGCGGAGAAGGCGAACGGCAAGACCTCGCCCGAGGAGCTCATCGCGGCGGCCCACTCCAGCTGCTTCTCGATGGCGCTGTCCCACGGACTGGCCTCGGCCGGCACCCCGTCGACCCAGCTGACCACCACGGCCGACGTCACCTTCCAGCCCGGCACCGGCATCACCGGCATCCACCTCACCGTCCAGGGCGAGGTCCCCGGCATCGACGAGGCGGGCTTCGTCAGGGCCGCCGAGGAGGCCAAGGCGAACTGCCCGGTCAGCCAGGCGCTGACCGGTACGACGATCACGCTCTCCGCCTCGCTGGTCTGACCACGGGGGCCACTCCCGGCCCGGGACACACCCGCGGCCCGGTGACCCGCATGGTTCCCGCGCGGCTGTGCGCGTGGTACACACATGCGGGTCACTTCTCCTGTCCGCCAGCAGGGAGTTGCCCCATGTCATCAGAGACATCACGACCGACCGCAGAAACGTCGCGCCCCGCCGCCACCCGCCGTCAGGTCCTGGCCGGCAGCGGCGCGGCCATCGCCTCGGTCGCCTTCACCGGAGCGTTCTCCGAACTCTTCGCGGGCACCGCGGCCGCCCGGGGACACGCCGGGTACGGCCCGCTGGTGCCGGACCCCGACGGGCTGCTCGACCTTCCCAGGGGCTTCCGCTACCGGGTGCTGTCCCGGGAGGGCGACCCGCTCCGCTCCGGCGAGGGCCCGGTCCCCAGCAACCACGACGGCATGGCCGCCTTCGCGGGCCGCCACGGACACGTCCGCCTGGTCCGCAACCACGAGAACCGCGTCACCGCCAAGCTCCAGGTCCCGGTCGTCGAGGGGCTCACCTACGACCCGATGGGCAAGGGCGGCTGTACGGCACTGGAGCTGGACGGCCGCAACAACGTCCTCGGTGAACGCGTCGCCATCGCCGGTACGGCGGTGAACTGCGCGGGTGGCCGCACCCCCTGGAACACGTGGCTGACCTGCGAGGAGACCGAGGACCGAGCGGGCACCAACGGCTACACCAAGGACCACGGCTTCATCTTCGAGGTGGACGGCGCCGATCCGCGCCGCACGGGGGCCGTGCCGCTCACCGCGATGGGCCGCTTCCAGCACGAGGCCATCGCGATCGACCCGGAGAACGGGACCGTCTACGAGACGGAGGACGCGTTCGAGAGGCCGTTCGGGCTCTTCTACCGCTTCCTGCCGGAAAAACCGCTCGGCGGTACCGGCTCGCTGCGGGCCGGCGGCCGGCTGGAGGCCATGCGGGTGCCGGGCGTCCCCGACCTCTCCGCGGTCCAGGAGACCGGCGCGAGCTTCGAGCGCGTCGAGTGGGTTCCGGTACCGGATCCGCTGGCCGCCGGGACACCGATCCGGTTCCAGGACTTCGGCCCGAAGGGCATCACCCACGCGCAGAAGCTGGAGGGCTGCTACTGGGGCGGGTCCTCGGTCTACTTCGTCTCCAGCTTCGCGCACAGCGCGGAGGGGTCGGCCGCCGACCACTACGGCCAGGTGTGGCGGTACGAGCCGAAGCGGCGCCGTCTCACCCTCGTGATCGTCTTCGGCCCCGGCACCGACGTACAGCTGCCGGGCGAGTCCCCGGACAACATCACTCTCGCCGCCGACGGCGGGCTGATGGTGTGCGAGGACGGCGGCGGCGCGCAGCATGTCTTCGGGCTGACACGGCGCGGCGAGGTGTACGCGATGGCGCGGGGCCGGCAGAACATCGGGACGCCCGAGAAGCCGGAGTGGGGAGAGTTCGCCGGGGTCACGTTCGCGCCGGACGGCGGGACGATGTTCGTGAACTGCTACACGCCGGGGACCACGTTCGCGGTGACCGGGCCGTGGCGCTGACGCGCTGACCCACCGACGTACCGGGGGGGGGCGGGCAGCCGGTGCCCGCCCCCTTCGCGCCGCCCGGAGCGGGGCCCGTGTTCCGCACAGCGGAACAGCGGGCGGGAGGGCCGGAAGAACGCCCCACGGGACGATGGAAGTCGATCGAAGAAGCTGCGGCGGAACGGCATCGGTGGGGATAGGCTCCCGCCTGGTTCCGCGTGCCTCCGCGGGACCCGCCGCACCGGCAGGCAAGGAGGAGCGCCTTGTCCGCACCGGTGCACCGCATGTTCTCCACAGCCTCGAAACCAACCCCGATGGGACGTGAACAATGAGGCACGAAACCGCACGGCACGACATCACCGTCGTCGGCGGCGGACTGGCCGGTGTGTGCGCGGCGATAGCCGCCGCCCGGCTGGGCCGTACCGTGGCGCTCGTCAACAACCGGCCGGTGCTCGGCGGGAATTCCAGCAGCGAGGTCCGGGTCTGGGTCGTCGGCGCCACCGCGCACGGCAACAACCACAACGCCCGCGAGGGCGGCATCATGGGCGAGCTCTTCGTCGAGAACCAGTTCCGCAATCCGGACGGGAACCCGTACTACTGGGACACGGTCGTGCTGGACGCGGTCCGGGCCGAGCCCGGGATCACGCTCTACCTCAACACCGATGTCAGGGAGGTGGATGCCCAGGGGCCCGAGGACGCCCGGCACATCACCGCCGTCACCGGCTGGATGATGGGCTCCGAGCGGCTCATCCGCTTCGAGAGCGAGATGTTCCTGGACTGTTCGGGGGACGGCCTGATCGGCCACCTGGCGGGCGCCCGGCACCGCATCGGCCGGGAGTCGCGCGCCGAGTACGACGAGGCGTGGGCGCCCGAGGAGGCCGATCGCATCACACTGGGATCGACCCTGCTCTTCTACACCAAGGACGCCGGACACCCCGTCAAGTACGTGCCGCCGTCCTTCGCCAAGAACATCGCCGAGACCTCCATCCCGCAGCGGCGCATCATCAAGTCCGGTGACAACGGCTGCGCGTACTGGTGGATCGAGTTCGGCGGCGAGCTGGACACGGTGCATGACAACGATGTCATCCGTGATGAGCTGTGGTCGGTGATCCACGGCATCTGGGACCACATCAAGAACTCCGGCGAGTTCGACGCGGCGAACATGACGCTGGAGTGGGTGGGTTCGGTGCCCGGCAAGCGCGAGTACCGGCGCTTCCTCGGCGACTACGTGCTCCACCAGGGCGACATCCTCGGCCAGACCGAGTTCGACGACCGGGTCGCGTTCGGCGGCTGGTCCATCGACCTGCATCCACCCAAGGGCATGTACGCCGACGGGGACGGCGCCAAGCAGCGCTACGCGGACGGGATCTACCACATCCCCTACCGCAGCCTGTACTCGGTGAACACGACCAACCTGCTCCTCGCCGGACGCAACATCTCCGCCAGCCACGTCGCCTTCGGCTCCACCCGCGTCATGGCGACCTGCGCCACCGTCGGCCAGGCGGCCGGCACCGCCGCCGCGCTCTGCGCCACCGGGGAGGTCACCCCGCGCGAACTCCCCGTACCCGAACTGCAGCGCGCCCTGCTGCGGGAGGACGCCTCCGTCGTCGGTCTGGCGTCGAGCGACCCGGAGGACCTGGCCCTGAGCGCCACCGTCACGGCCTCGTCCACGCTGACGGGTCTCGGCGCCGAGGCCCCGCTGGAGCGCGTGCCGCTGACCGCCGACGCCGGTCTGGTGCTGCCCGTCGATCCCGAACTGACCGGCCTCGAACTGCTCGTCGACGCCGAACGAGACACCGAACTCGTCGTCGAGCTGTACGACCCGGAACTCGGGCAGAACTACGTCCCGCGGCGCCTCGTCGACTCCGTCACCGTCCCGGTCGCCGCCGGGTCGAAGCAGTGGGCCGGGACGGGGCTGCGCTGGTCGCCGGAGAACGCCCGCAACGCCTTCGTCCGCGTACGCGCGAACGAGGACCTCGCCCTGTACGGCACCGACGGGCCGGTCCCGGGTGTTCTCGGCCTCACCCACGTTCCGCTGCGCCCGGAGCAGGAGTCGCCGCAGCCGCTGCGCGAGTGGACCGACGACGGTCTGCTGCGCCGCGCCTTCTGCTTCCGGGCGGGCGAGACCGCCGCGTATGCCCCCGCCAAGGCCGTGGACGGCTTTGCCCGCCCGTACGCCGGTCCGCACATGTGGGTCTCCGAGCCGCTCCGGGACGGCGTCGGGGCCTGGCTGGAGCTGGCGTGGCCGCAGCCGGTCACCCTGGGGCGGATCGACGTGCTCGCCGACGACGACGTCAACGAGGACCTGATCAACCTGCACCACCACCGCACGCCCTTCGACGTCCTCCCCACCCTGCTGCGGGACTACCGCGTCGAGGCGCGTGACGCGGACGGCACCTGGCGGACCGTCTCCCGCACGACGGACAACCGGCGGCGGCGCCAGGTGCACACCCTGGACCAGCCGGTCGCCTCGACGGCGCTGAGGATCGTCGTCGAGGCGACCAACGGGGCTCCGTCGGCCCATGTGGTCGCCGTCCGCGCCTACGCGTAGGCGCGGTCCGGCGGGGCGGGCCGGTGGACCACTCGGCCGGCCCGCACCCGCCGACTCGACGGCCCGGGTGAATCCGGGTGCGACTCCGGTCGAGCGCGGCCCCGTATCCACCCACTGGTCAGATAAACCGATACTTTCCGCTGGTGACCCATTCTGTGCGGAAATCAACGGCTCTGACCGTTCTCGGTGTGGTGCTGGGCGGCCTCGCCGGCTGCGGGGGCCCCGGCAGTGTGTCTACCGACGGCCCCCCGGCTGCCGGGCGTACGCCCTTCGCGGCCCACACCCCGTCGCACGCGGCCTCGGCGCCGCCCACGCTGGCTCCGGGCCCCGGTGCGCGGACGCCGGTCTTCGAGCGCGGGGTGAAGGCCGGCGCGAAGGTGGTGGCGCTGACCTTCGACGCCGACATGACGGCCGACGAGGGACCGCGCGCGGCGGCCGGCGAGCATTTCGACAATCCCGGACTCATCGATCTGCTGCGCCGGTCGAAGGTGCCGGCGACGGTCTTCATGACCGGACGATGGGCCGACGAATACCCGGAGCAGGCCAGGTCCATCGGTGCCGATCCGCTCTTCGAGGTCGGCAACCACTCGTACAGCCACTACGCCTTCAAGTCCCCCTGCTACGGACTGCCGGCCGTGGCGAAGGACGGCGAGCGCGCCGACGTGGCGCGGGCCTCCGCCTCGTTCCGGAAGGCGGGGGTGCGCAATACGGTGCCGTACTTCCGCTTCCCCGGCGGCTGCTACGACGATGCCTCGCTGCGCGCGCTCGCGCCCGAGAAGGTGACGGCGGTCCAGTGGGACGTCATCAGCGGCGACGCCTTCGCGACGGACCCGGACGCGGTGGCCGAACAGGTGCTGGACGGAGTGAGGCCGGGGTCGCTGGTCGTCATGCACTGCACCCGCAGCGCGGCGCCGGTCACCGACGAGGCGGTCGAGCGGATCGTCCCGGAGCTTCGTGAACGCGGGTACCGCTTCGTGAAGGTCTCCGACCTGATCCGGGCCGCGCAGCGCTGACCGCGGCCCCGTGTCCGCTCAGCCGGAGCACGCCGTGCGCTGGGACGCGTACGAGCCCTACCCGGGCAGCGAGCCGGCGCGATCCGGTGTGACCGCTGCCCCTGGCCCGGACTCCGCTCCATCATCCCGCGCCCCCTTCACGTCGGTTGGGTTGTGCTTCTCAGGGATTGGGGTTCCGGTAGATGCTCGCGGCCATGGCGCCCAACTGTTTGTTGGCCTTGAGTGCCAGGTCGATGGCACCGTTCACGGTGTTGCCCGGTGCGAGGATGTCATTGACGTAGATGGCGAAGGCGTAGCGGCGGCCGTTCTCCGCATCGACATATCCGGCGAGTGCCTTGGTGGTCAGGGCCAACTTCCCGTTGACGGCACCGATCAGGGTGCCGGTCTTGGCTCGGATGTGGCCCGCGGCCGGGTCGGTGGGCTTGATGACGCCGGCCAGCGAGCCGTCCACGCCCATGGTCGGCATGGAGTCGTGCAGGACGCCGAAGTAGTTCTTCCCGGAGAGATTCCGCAGTAGTTGCGTCTGGGCGGCCGGTGTGGCCCTGTCACCGGTGAGGCCCTGGGCGTCCACGAGATCGAAGGAATCACCGTCGATGCCGGCACGCGTGAGAAATTCTCGTTCGGTCCTCATACCGTCGGCGTAGGTGTGCTTGCCGTTGTGGACGGCCATCAGGGGCGGCAGAAGGTTGGCGCCGAGGTTGTGACTGACCTTGTTGATCAGTTTTGCGTATTCCTTGAAGGGGGGTGACGTGTAGCTTGCGGAGACGGGCAGCCTTTTGACCTTCTGCACCGGCGGGAGTTTGCTGCTGGGATTGTCCCCCAGGGTTGGGGAGGCGACGGAGACGCCATGCTCGGCGAGTGCTTCGATGAGTACCGTGCGGGCGAACGCGGCCGGGTCGGGCACTTGGTACGTCGCGATGAAGGGCGCGGTGGCGTCCGCCGGCACGGAACCCCGTATCCGGATGCGTCCGGCAGCGGGAGAGTCGGTCGTGACGGCCGGCTTCGTCCCGGCGGGAGTCGTGGTGACGTGCGAGTCGACGGTGAACGCGGCGGTCTTGGGGCGCCAGTCGACGGTTGCCGGCCGGCCGGGTGCTGCCGGGGTGATCAGCAGGTCGATGAGGTTGTCGTTGACGACTGTCGGCGTGATGGGTATGCCTCCGATCGTCACCGGGGCCCAGAGGCGGTCGTCGATGACCACGTCTCCGTCGATGTGCCGGATGCCGCTCGCCGCGACCTGCCGGGCGAGGTCGTTGATGCCGGCGAGGGGGTCTTCACGCGTGAGGGTGGCCATACCGGGCACGGCATTTGCATCGGTGTGGTCGAAATCCGGGATGTCGACCTTCCCGAGCGCGTTGGTCCGCCCGCCGAGTGTCAGATCGCCGCTTCCCACCATGATGAGGTTTCCGGAGAGGCGGCCGTCGTGCGATACCGAACCGGAGCGGACAAGGGGGGTGCGGAACCGATGGCTGCTCCCGAGTGTGTCGAGCGCGGCGCCGACGGCGAAGGTCTTGGCGGTCGAGCCCATCACGAACTTGGACGTGGCGTTCTTGGACTGCACGACCTTTCCGGATGTCAGGTCGGTGACCTGAAGTCCCCACTGTCCCGAGGACCATGGGGCACCTCGCATGAGTTTCTGCAGCTCTGCGCTCACTCCAGCGGCGCTCGATGATCCTGGAGCCGAAGGATGCTTGTCGGTTGCGTCGGTGTGGCACGCGGAAGCGGTGAGCGCGGCGACCGTCGAGGCGGCGACGACGGCTACGGTGCGGGGCCGTCGGCGTCGTGCCTTCGGCTTGACGGCGTGTGCGCCGTTCATGGGAGTGCGCTCCTGCAAGGCGACGCCTTGGCGGTCCGACGGGGTGTGACGGCGCACGAAGCCAGTGATCCTGGAGAACATTTGGGGTTGATCCTCATCTTGTTGCGCGGCGGTGACGCGAGTGGTCGTGCCGGAGTTACGAACGCAGGGCCCGGGCAGCGACCGTGCGTGATGTGCGGGCAGCCTGGAGGGCCAGGGCGAGGCAGGTGGTCAGGAGGGTCACAGCGGCGAGTGCGCCGAGCGTTTCCCACGGGAGACCGTTCAGAACGCGGGCGATACCGATCCTGGCTCCCGCGGCGATGGTGGCGCTCGTGACGGCGATGGAGATCGCGCCGAAGAGGATTGCCGTCCCGGCGTAGATGGCTCCCTCATAGATCGTTGCCCGGATGACCACGCCCGGTCGTGCGCCGGCGACCGTCACGACGGCGGAGTCACGGGTGCGCTCCCGCCCGACCAGGGCGATCACGGCGAGGCCGCCGACCCAGGACACGACGAAGACCCAGCCCAGAACGACCATGACGTCACCCAGCCCGGCGCTGCTTCCGGGCATGACGTTCCCCATCACCATGAAGAGCCCGACAAACGACAGGGAGAGCGCGAAGGGCAGCACCGTGGTGACGCTTCGGGCTGCCCGTGCACGGCACGATTGCACGGCAAGGTGCCAGGTGACGCTGCGCGACGGTACGAGTGCGGTCCAGAGCTTCATCAGAGGCGTGAGAACCCACGGCCCCATCAGCAGCGCCAGGCAGATGAGGAACAGGTCGCCGGCGAAAGCGAAGGCCGTCCGCTGTTCGACGCCGCCTTCGAGTTCCAGTCCCAGCCCGGGAATCCACATGCCGACCACTCCGGCGAGGAGACACAGGGCGAGAACGCCGCGTGCGGCACCCGGCCGGGCCGGCGGATCCGAGAGGTCCCGGAAGGCGCGCATCTCCGGTGTCCTGGCGGCGCGGCGTGTGACTCCCCAGCCGCCGAGCAGACACGGAACCGCCCCGAGCAGCACGGCTACGCCCACGTGCCAGAGCTCGAAGCCGACCGTCGCTCCGTGCAGATCGAGTCCCGTGGCCGTCCACTGGTCGAGGGCGATACCCGCGACCAGAGGGGCCAGCGGCACCGCCAGCGCACCGGCAATCGCGCCGAGCACCATCAGTTCGGTGCGCAGGATGCGCCTGACCCGATCGCGGGGGATCCCGAGGATCACCCACAGGGCGTGTTCGCGTCGCTGGGTCTTCGACGTCAGACCGACCGCGGACGCGACGATGCCCACGGCGGCGAACAAGGTGAAGAAGACGATGTTTCCGCCCAGCGCGATCGACGCCGAGGACATGCGTGTATCGCCTGCTGCGCGTGCCGCCGAGACAGCGGTGAACATGGCAATGACCGAGCCGGCGGAGCATGCCGCGCCGACCGCCGCACACACGAGCGTCCACAGCCACATGGATGCCTGCATGCGGATGTCCGACAAGACGAGTCGCATCATGCTGCTTCGTCACCTGCCTCATCCACGGACTGTGCCGCGAGGACGGCATCGCTCACCGCGCGGGAGTCGCCGCCGGGAATGACGGCGTGAATGCGCCCGGACCCCATCACCACGACCTGGTCGGCCCGTGCGGCCGCGTGAGGGTCGTGCGTGACCATGAGGACCGTGGTCCCCTGCGCGGGGAGCGCCTGGAGCCAGTCGAGCACGACATGACCGCTCTTGAGGTCGAGCGCCCCGGTCGGCTCGTCGGCGAAGACGATCCGCGGCTGATTCGCGACGACCCGGGCCACTGCGACGCGCTGGCGTTCCCCGCCGGAGAGGCGGTCGGGACGTCGCCGGGCGTGCTTGGCGATGCCGAGCCGCGTCATCGCGTCGTCGACACGGGACCTGGGCACACGGTGGCCGGCCAGCCGTGCCGGAAGGGAGATGTTGTCCTCGACGGACAGAGAACTGACGAGGTTGTACTCCTGGAAGATGAAGCCGACGTTCTCGCTGCGGAATGCAGCCTGCTTGCGCGGCGAGAGCGAAAGGACGTCCGTCCCGAGAACCTCGATGGAACCTGCGGTCGCTCGCTCCAGGCCGGCCGCGCACAGCAGGAGCGTCGACTTGCCTGACCCGGACGGGCCGACGACGGCAGTCAGCCGGCCTTCTGGAACGTCAAGGTCGATGGCGTGCAGCACACGTGTTGTCTCGCGTCGACGCCCCGGGACCGGAAAGTCCATCTGAAGGCCACGCAATCGAATACACGGAGAAGAAGAGGAAGCTGAAAAATGCATGTCTCAAGCCAAGCAGGGCGCGAGGGCCGATGCACGGGTGCCTGCACTGCTTGAAGGTAGACCTGGGTCTACCTTCTGGCTGTGTGCGAGAATGCTCGTCATGGCGCAGATTCGCTTGGTCCGGAGGGTACTGACAGAATTGGTCGCAGGGATAGCCTTTCCGATTCTGCTGCTTTCTCTCCTCGTTGTGCCGGTAGCGGCCCCAGTGGTGGCAGAGGTAGACCGTTCACGAGCCCATTGGTGTGGCGCTGAGGCACTGTCCCTGAGGCCCGCTGCTCAGAGCTGGACGCGATGGGTGTCACTCCGGCTGCGTTCAAAATCGGTATGGAGAACCGACCTCCCTGTTTTCCTCGTCACGCTGCTCCTGTCCGCGCTGTCACTGTTGATTTCCTTCTTCGGGTTCATCGGCGCCGCCGCCCTGGTTTTCTCTCCCGTATTCTGGGCCTTCGATATCGCAGCACAGGTCGGCCCGTTCACGCCGAAATCAGTACAGCAAACCCTTCTGGCCGTGCCCGCAGGAATCGCTCTGGGTGCAGTCACCGCGAGTTCGTTGACCGGAGTGTCCCTTCTTCGTGACCTTCTCCTGCGCGCTTTCTCAAGAAGCCGGGACTCGGACCTGCTGGCAAAACTTGAGGAGCTCCGCAGCAGCAGGGCGTCCCTGACTGCGGCCTTCGAGATTGAGCGACAGCGAATCGAACGCGATCTGCACGACGGAGCCCAGCAGGAGCTCGTCGCCGTCGTCATGCGCCTCGGGATGCTGGAGGCGGCAGCCGCCGACCACGAGCGAACCGTGCAGCTGGCACGCCAGGCACAGGCCCACGCGGAACGCGCCCTGGAACGGCTGCGGGAAACGGTGCGTGACATCCACCCCCGTGAGCTGAGCGACCTCGGCCTCGTCGCAGCCGTCCGGGAACTGGCTGCGCGATCACCCCTGCGCGTCGAGTTGACCAGCAATGGCGACGACTCCCAGCTTTCGTCGCCAACAGCGACGGCGGTATACTTCACGGTCTCCGAGGCTCTGACAAACATCGCGAAACATGCAGGCGTGGACACCGCACAGATCGACATGAAATGCGCTAAAACCAGCGTGAAAGTTCGCGTTCGTGACGACGGTACCGGCGGTGCGAGAATCGACTCGGGCTCCGGACTCGCAGGACTGCGTGAGCGAATGCGGAGTGTCGGCGGGGATCTCGAAATCCTCAGCCCGGCCGGTGGCGGAACAGAGGTTACAGCGTCCGCCCCCAGCCAACCCCCATGGTAGATGAAAAAATATTGAGCAACCGGATAGGGGCGGGCATGAGAATTGTCCTGGCGGACGACAGCGTGCTGATTCGAGCGGGTATCCGAGAAATCTTGACCTCCAATGCCCATGACGTGATCCGCGAATGCGAAGACGCCGATGAGCTGGTGGCCGCTGTCGATGCATTGGCGCATGCCGGGACCGCTCCAGACATCGTTATTACAGATGTTCGCATGCCACCGGGAAACACGGATGACGGGCTCCGTGCTGCAATCGATCTGCGCTCCCGGTACCGGGATCTGCCGGTGGTGGTCCTTTCCGCATATGTCACGGGACCATATGTGCGAGAGCTCCTCAACGGACCAGGCGCTGACGGAGCCGTCGGATACCTGCTCAAGGAGAAAGTGGGAAGAGTCGCAGACTTCCTACGGGCTGTCGAGACGGTCTCCAGGGGCGGAGTAGTGATCGACCCCGAGGTCGTCCGCCACGTCACGCGCGCCCACTCTCCCCAAGGACCGCTTGCCCGGCTCACCGCCCGCGAGCGGGAGGTGCTCGCCCTCATGGCCGAGGGGAGCTCCAACGCGGAGATCGCATCGAAGTTGTTCCTTTCGAGCGCTGCTGTCAGCAAGCATGTGGCGAATGTTTTCGCGAAGCTCGGCATGGCTCCCGGCGAGGACAACAGACGAGTCAAGGCCATTCTGACCTGGTTTGAATACAATTGACTCGATGCCGATATCAGCCGGTGAGCGAGTCCCTGGACTTCCCGGTACGGGCTCGAATCTGTCGACGTTGAGCTGGCCTTCCGCTCGATTCAGTCTGTGCGGCGGCGTGCTGCGAAGAAGATGAGGACTGCCGGCGCCACGGCAATCAGCCGGCAGACGGCTGCCACGATCCACGGGGTACCGAGAGCCTGCGGGAACCAGCCCGCGAAGAAGGCGCAGCCCAGCACGAGCGGCAAAAGCACGCGACAGACGCGGTGGATGCGGACGGCGTCGGCGGGGCCGGCGGGGCTGTTGCAGTGTCCGACCGCAGCCGTGCAAAGGAACGCGACGCCCACGCTGCTGATCGCCCACGGCAGCCGCTCCATGCGGTCTCCCTGCCTGACGGGCCGATCCCATGTCGAGGCGATGCAGTGTGAGCTGGGCACGCTGCTTGACGACTGGCGCCGGCTGCAACGCTCAGTCACAGGTGGACGCACCGCAGTACGTCGCTTCCCTGCGTTCGTCCATGGGTACGAGCCTGTTCAGGCGCGCAGGGAAGCCACCTTGGCGACGAGCGCGGCCGCCACGACGGCGAGGGCGGTGGCGGCGACGAGCGGCAGGACGGGCAGGTGCACCGTGCCGGTCCGCGACCCGGTGACCAGGCCGGTCACGGCGGCGTTCGCGGGCGAACCGCCGATCACCAGGGCCGGCAGCGCGAGGAACACGGTGGCGGCGACGGACCAGCCGCGCCGGTGCAGCAGCGGCCGGGTGCAGAGCGCGCCGATCACCGCCCCCAGCAGCACACAGCAGGCGACGGCGAGCAGCCCCGCGATCCCGGCGGGCAGCAGCGGCACCCGGACGGAACCGTCGGCACTGGCCGGCTTGCTGATCAGCAGCACGATCAGGCCGGCGGCCGCCCCCAGCAGTCCGGCGCAGCCGAGCCCGGCGAGCAGCGCCGCCAGATGCGCCCTCGCCGGTCCCGCCGCCGCGGCGACGACGGTGCGGGCGGCGGGCGGCTCCTGGTTGACGCAGAGCTGTACGAGCCAGGCGGTGACGGGCAGGAGCCCGGCGGCGGTGTAGCCGAGCGAGTCGAGGACGGGCTGTCCCTGCTGCACGCCGACGCCGATGAAGGCCGCGTACAGCAGGACCGGGGCGAGCCAGCGCTGGGAGCGGACCAGCAGGGCGGTCTGGTAGCGCAGGAGGGCGGTCATGGTGCCTCGGGGATCGGGCGGTGACCCGGGTCCGTGGCGGACCGGGGCGGAGCGGAGCTCTCGACGTGGGCGGGTGCGGTGGCCACCTGCCGGATGTGCCAGGGCGGGTGGGCGGTGAGCAGGGTGCGCAGCAGCGCGTCGGAGTGCGCGGCCGCGACGGTGAGCCGTACGCCTCCGCCGGGCGCGGGGGCGTGCTCCGGAGCGCCCGGCAGTCCGGCGGGGAGCGCGGCGCCGGGCGGGCCCGCCACCTCGATCCTTACTCGCGGGCCGGCCCCGGTGGCGGGTGCCCCGGGGGCGGCGAGGAGGGTGTTGCCCTCGATCCGGAACACGGCGTCGGCCGCTCCGGCGAGCCTGCGCGGGTCGTGGTCGACGAAGACGACGGTGGCGCCGGCCGCGACGCGTTCGGCCACCGCCCGGTCCAGCTCGTCCCGGGCCGCCGTGTCGAGCCCGGTCCAGGCCTCGTCCAGGATCAGCAGCTCCGGCTCGGCGAGGAACGCCTGGGCGACGGCGACCTTCTGGCTGGTGCCCTTGGAGAGTTCCGGCAGCGGTGTGCGGGCGTGGCCGGCGGCCCCGAAGCGGGTCAGCCAGGCCCCGGCGCGGTCCGCCGCCTCGGGGGTCCGCAGGCCGTGGATCCGGCCGAGGTGGACGAGGTACCCGGACGCGGTGAACGGCAGCGCGGCCGGGAAGCGCTCGGGGACGTAGGCGGTGCGTGCCCGGCGGCCGGTGATCCGGCCCTCCGTCGGGGCGTCGATCCCGGCGAGCAGCCGCAGCAGGGTCGACTTGCCGGTGCCGTTGGCCCCCTCGATCCGGATCAGGGTGTGCGTGGGCAGGTCGAGGGCGATCCCGCGCAGCACCCATGGGCCGCCGATCCCGTATCGGCGGCCGACCCCGTCCAGCCTCAGTTGGCCGTCTTCTCGGGTTTGGCCTCGCTGGGCCGTACGATCACGAATCCCTCGCCGTCCAGCCGCAGTTGGACGGCCTCGCCGGATCCGCCGCGGATCATCGAGCCGACGCTCTGCGAGCGGTGCAGCGACGTGGTCAGGCTGGCGCTCCAGCCGACCACCGCGTCCGTGTCGACACAGACCGGCTGCTGCGGCGTGACGGGGATCACGATGGGGTGGCCCTCACACATCAGGCCGAGCTTGCCGTAGCCCGTGAAGACGCTGTTGAAGAGCCCGCCGCCGGTCATTCCGGCGCCCTTCACGGTCTTGATCTCGTAGGAGAGCGTGGGGTCGAAGCAGAGCACGTTGCGGCCGTTGATCGTGAGGACGTCGCCGTGCTCCATCTCCACGATGAAGCAGTTGGCGGCCTCGTGCGCGAACCAGGCCTCGCCCTGGCCCCGGACCGCCATCAGCGGCAGTCCCTCGCCGGTGACGGCGCGCTTCAGCATGCCGCCTATGCCCTGGCCCTTGCGCTCGAACTGCAGATCACCGCGGAAGGCGATCATCGCTCCCTGGCGGGCGTGCATCTCGCCGTTGACGGCGTATTTGATGGATTTGGCGTTCTGCAGGGTCATCCCGGGGGCCGTCGCCTGCTGTGCCAGGTTCTCGCTGGAAAAGAGATCGCTCTTCATGCGGTGCATCCTCACCCGGAGCGGTCCATTCCGCCAAGATGCCCGGGTCGGGCGGCTGGCAGACTGGACCGGGTGAGCAGCAATGACATTCCCGCGTCCCCTTCCACTCCCCGTTCGCCCGCGGCGGACAGCCCGTTCAGGTCGGAGCCGACGAGCCGCGACGAGGCGCCGCAGTACGTACTGCCGTTGGTCGTGCACATCGAGAAGACGGCTCCCCCGGTCCGTACCGACGCGTTGCGGACGGCGGCCCGCGCGGTGCTCGTGATGCTCAGCGACGAGCGCTCGACCGGCGAGGGCGAGTGGGCGCGGGTGATGCGGGACTGGCAGGACGCCCGGATCCGCAAGGTGGTGCGGCGGGCGCGCGGCGCGGAGTGGCGCAGGGCGTCGGCGCTGCCGGGCATCACGGTCACCGGTGACAGCGCCGAGGTGCGGGTCTTCCCGCCGGTGCCGCTGGACGGCTGGCCGAAGGAGCTGGCGAAGCTCCAGGTGTCGGGGACGGATCTGGACGACCCGGAGCCGCCGGCCGCGCCCGATCGCTCGGGGCCGGTGCTGTGGCTCAACCCGGAGCTGGACATGTCGGCGGGCAAGACGATGGCGCAGGCCGGACACGGTGCGCAGCTCGCCTGGTGGGAGCTGTCGGACACGGAGCGCAAGGCGTGGCGGGAGGCGGGCTTCCCGCTCTCCGTCGCCACCGCGGAGGCGGGGAGCTGGCGGGAGCTCACGGTGAGCGGGCTTCCGGTGGTGCAGGACGCCGGGTTCACCGAGATCGCCCCCGGGTCGTGCACGGTGGTCGCCGACCACCCGGCCCTGCGACGCGGCTGAGCGCCGGGGCCGGGAACCTCAAATCGAGCTCTGAACGTCCCTCACTTCGGATTCACCACCGGCCCGTGGGGCCATGAGCCCTGCACGGAGCGGAGGAGGGGGACGGCATGAGGCTGGGAATCGGGATCGGCTGGCGGCCGGAGATCGCGGACGCCGTCGAGGCGCTGCCCGGGATCGACTGGGTGGAGGCGGTCGCGGAGAACATCTGCACCGGTCATCTGCCCGATTCGCTGGTACGGCTCAGGGCGCGCGGTGTCACGGTCGTGCCGCACGGGGTCTCACTGGGGCTCGGCGGTGCCGGCCGCCCCGACCCGGGCCGGCTCGCGGATCTCGCCGCCCGCGCCGAACTGCTCTCCGCGCCGCTGGTGACCGAGCACATCGCGTTCGTACGGGCCGGGGGCCCGCGCGTCTCCTCGCCGGTTCTGGAGGCGGGTCATCTGCTGCCCGTCCCGCGGACCCGGGACGCGCTGGACGTGCTCTGCGAGAACGTACGCATCGCGCAGGACTCGCTGCCGGTGCCGCTGGCCCTGGAGAACATCGCGGCACTGATCTCCTGGCCCGGCGAGGAGCTGACCGAGGGGCAGTTCCTGGCGGAGCTGGTCGAGCGCACCGGGGTCCGGCTGCTGATCGACGTGGCCAACCTGCACACCAACCACGTCAATCTCGGCGAGGACCCGGCCACCGCGCTCGACGAGCTGCCGGTGGAGGCCATCGCGTACGTGCATGTGGCCGGCGGCGTCGAGAAGGACGGCGTGTGGCACGACACCCACGCCCACCCGGTCACCGGTCCCGTCCTCGACGTCCTGGCCGAGCTCCGCTCCCGGGTCGACCCGCCCGGCGTCCTGCTGGAACGCGACGACGACTTCCCGCCGGCCGCGGAGCTGGCGGGCGAACTGGACATGATCCGGGCCACCTTGGACGGGGCGTCCGGGGACGCGGGGCGGCCCGCCCCGCGTGTCCGCCCGTCCGCGCCGGCCGGGGCGTCCACGCCCTCCGACGCCACGCGCGACCGGCTCGCGGCGGCCCAGACCGCGCTGCTCGGCGCGCTCGTCGCCGGCGGCCCCGCCCCGCGGGGCTTCGACCGGGAACGCCTCGGCGTCCAGAGCCGCGCCCTGGCCGCCAAGCGGGCCGGGGTCGTCGCCAAGGTGGCGCCCGAGCTGCCGGAGATCCTCGGCAGCGGCTACCGGGACGCCTTCCTCTCGTACGCCGGTGCCCGCCCCATGTCCGGCGGGTACCGGCGCGACGCGCTGGACTTCGCCGAGCAGTTGCTGATCGCGGGCCGGCCCGCCGACGCCGCCGCCCGGCGCCGGCTGACCCACTGGTGGCAGGACCGGGCAGGTGCGCACCCGCCGCGCCGTGCGACCCGGCTGGTACGAGCCGCCCGCGCGGCCCTGATCGGAAGGTGACCGGCATGAACACCGTCGCACTGCTGGTGGACCTCGGGATCGTGGTCTCCTCCGTGCTGCTGATCGTGGGGCTCTCGCGGGCCCGTGGCGGCACCGGCGGCGCCGTCCACGACCTCCACGAGGTCGCCTTCCTCAACGGCGGTCCGGGCAGGGTCGTGGACACCGCGCTCACCGCGATGCAGGCGGACGGCCGGATCGCAGTCGGCGGCCCCGGAATCGTCGCCGTCCAGCGGGCCGAAGCCCATGACCCGGTGGAGCGCGCGGTGCTCCAGGAACACGCCGTGGCTCCCAGCGGGGCGCTGCACACCCTGCGCGAGGCGGTGATGCGGCACCCGGCGGTGCAGGAGGTCGGCGACGGGCTCGCGGCCCGCGGTCTGCTGGCGGCGCCCGCCGCGAGCCGGACGTGGCGCCGCTGGGGCATCGTCCAGGGGCTGGCCTGCGTACTGGCCGTCCCGCTCACCGTCGTGGCGACCGTGAGCCGGTCGCTGTCCGACGAACTGTCCCCGGACTCCCCCGTGCCGTTCGTCCTCAAGGTGCTCCCGGTTCTGATCCTCGGCCTGCTCACCGGCTTCATCTGTGCCGGGGTCGCCCGGGGACGCGTCACCAGGTCGGGGCGCCGGGCCTCCGAGGCCTACCGCGCCGCTCACGCGTACGACCCGGGCCCGGCCGGTCTGGTGGCGACGCACGGACTGCGGGCGCTCCCCGATCCGGTGCTCCAGGCGCAGCTGATCGCGGCGGCCCGGATGCAGCCGCAGGGGCGGCGGGCGCACACGGCGGCGACGGCGGCGACGGTCACGGGTTCCTCCGCCCTGCTCCTCGCGCCGGTGGTGTGGTGTGCGGGTACGAGTCCCGGTCACGGCAGTTGCGGGAGTTCCGGCGACGGGGGCGGCGGAGGCGGCGGGGGCGGGTGCAGTTCCGGGTCGAGTTGCGGCTCGGGGTCCGGCTGCGGTGGTTCGAGCGGCTCCGGCTGTGGCGGCAGCAGCGGTTCCAGCTGCTCCAGTGGGGGCTCCAGCTGTGGTGGCGGGTCCAGTTGCGGCAGTTAGGGCGGTTCCGGCGCCGCCGGACGGGCCCCGGCCGTCCGCATGGTGAACGGACCATGGCGTTCCGAGCCCTCCTGGCATAGAAAGCCGCCATGCTCTGGGTACTGTTTCTGCTGGTCGCATGGGGTGCGGCAACCGTCTCGTGCGTCCGGCTCTGCCTCGTCTCGGCCCGCGCCGGGCTGCTGTCCGGCGCGTCCGCCGACGACGTGGGGAGCATCACCGCCGGGCATGAACTGACCCTGTACGAGACCGCGTTCCTGGCGGGCGGCCCGCACCGGGTGGTCGATCTGGTGCTGGCCGGCATGCATCTGCGCCGACGGCTGCTGCTCGCGCACACCGGCTGGGCGACGGTCGTCGACCCGGAGGGCCGCGACGAGATGGAGCGCACGGTGATCCGTGCGATAGGGCCGCGGGGCCAGTCCCCGATACCGTCGATACGGACCGCCGCGGCCGGCGCCGACGCCGTACGCGCCCTGGCCGACCGGCTGGTCGCCGCGGGTCTGGCGCTGCCCGGTGGTGCCGGTACCGATGTCGCGGCCGCGGTGCGCGCGGTGCGCGGTGCTGCCGCGCTGGTGGTCGCGATGGGGGCCGTCACGCTGCTGATGCCCGGTCAGGAACACGGCCCCGGCGGGCCGGTGATGTCGCTGCTGGTGTGGTTCGGGCTGCCGCTCGCGCTGACCGTCGGCTGTCTGGCCATAGCCCGGATGGAGGTCCATCCGTACAGCTCGTGGGCGTCGCCCGCCGGTCAGCGGCTGCTCGCCGCGAACGATGTGCGGGGCGTCGGGGCGCACCGTGATGTGCTGGCGGCGCTCGCGGTACGCGGGGTGCGCGCCGTGGACGATCCGGCGCTGCGGGCCGCACTCGGGGGCGGTCCGGGCGCTCCGTCGTGAAGTGGTGTGCGGTGGGGCGTGTCGAGAAGACGCCGGTGCGGCGCGCTGGACGCGCGCCGCACCCGGAGCCGAACCCGGTGTCGCTGGAACGACGGGCAGCGCGTGACGCGCCGGTGCCCGCCGTCTGATCTTCCGGGTCGGGGTGGTCGGAGCCCGCTCGCTACGCGAGCCCGGCCACCAGGTCTGCGACCGACTTCCTGCGCCCCGTGTAGAACGGAACCTCTTCGCGGACGTGCATCCGCGCTTCGGAGGCCCGCAGGTGACGCATCAGGTCGACGATGCGGTGGAGCTCGTCGGCCTCGAAGGCGAGGATCCACTCGTAGTCGCCGAGCGAGAAGGAGGCGACGGTGTTGGCCCGGACGTCGGGGTAGCCGCGCGCCATCTTGCCGTGGTCCGCGAGCATGCGGCGGCGGTCCTCGTCGGGCAGCAGGTACCAGTCGTAGGAGCGCACGAAGGGGTACACGCTGATGTAGTTGCGCGGCGTCTCGTCGGCCAGGAACGCCGGGATGTGGGACTTGTTGAACTCGGCGGGGCGGTGCAGCGCCATGTTCGACCAGACCGGCTCCAGCGCCAGGCCGAGCCTGGTGCGCCGGAAGAGGTTGTACGCCTCCTGGAGCTCGTCCGCCGTCTCGGCGTGCCACCAGATCATGACGTCGGCGTCGGCCCGCAGGCCGGAGAGGTCGTAGGTGCCGCGGACGGTGATGTCCTTGGCCGCGAGCTGGTCGAACAGCTCCTGGACCTCGTCGGCGTAGCCGGCCCGGTCCGCGGGCAGGACGTCGCGCAGCTTGAAGACGGACCACAACGTGTAGCGGATGACCTCGTTGAGGTCCTTGGCCTTCTTACCCGCGTTGGGGCCCTTGCTTGATTTCACAGTCTCAGGCGCACTCATACGGCTATTGTCCCGCCTCGCTCCGTGTGCCCTTAACCAGGGTCGACGTGGCGATGATCTCTTCACCGGATCCGCCGGTGACGTCGGCCGCGATCTCGTCCGCGGCGCGATGGGCGCTCGCGATGCACGCCGGGATGCCGACTCCGTCGTAGACCGCTCCGCAGACCCGCAGCGCGGGCAGCTTGGCGACCTCGTCGCGGATCCGGGCGACCCGGGAGAGATGGCCCACCGGGTACTGGGGCAGTCCGCCGATCCACCGGGTGACCTCGGTGTCCACCGGCTCGGCGGCCAGGCCGGTGGCCTCGGCGAGGTCGCGCAGCGACACGTCGACCAGCTCGGCGTCCTCGCGGTGGATGTGGTCCTCCTCGCCGTAGCGGCCGACGGAGGTCCGCAGCACGAAGAGGTCCGGGGCGGATTCTGCGACCCAGTTCCACTTGTGGGAGGAGAACGTGGACGCCTTGATGGTGCGGCCGTCGACCGGGGGGACGAGGAAGCCGGAGCGGCCGTCCAGTGCGGTGGTGGCGGCGATGTCGGAACGGCGGAAGGCCATCGTGACGAGCGCCATCGACGCGTACTCGACACCGGCGAGTTCGGCGGAGGCCGCCGGGGACTCGGCGGCGAGCAGTGTGGAGGCGGACCAGGCGGGGGCGGCGAGCACGATGCCGTCGGCGTTGATGACCCGGCTGTCCGTGCGGACGTCCCAGCCCTCGGCGGTACGGGTCAGGCCGAGGACGGGGGTGGCGGTGAGGATCTCCCCGCCGCCCGCGCGCACGGCGTCGGCGACCGCCCGGGGCAGGGTGCCGATGCCGCCGGCCAGGCCCTGGAAGACCGGTCCGGTCTGCTGCCGGGCCGCGGCCCGTTCCTGGATGCGGCGGACGCCGTCGAGCAGCGAGCCGCCCTCCCGCGCCGCCTCGAAGAGCTGCGGTACGGCGGCGCGCATCGAGATCCGGTAGGCGTCGCCCGCGTACACACCGCCGAGCAGCGGCTCCACGAGCCGGTCGACGACCTCGCGGCCGAGCCGGTCGGCGACGTACGCGCCGACGGCGACGTCGTCGCCGACGGGGGTCGGGGTGAGGTCGCGTTCCTGCGCGATGCGGGCGAGGCCCTCGGGGGTGAGCAGTCCGCCGAGCGCCGCCGGGTCGCCGGGGACGCCCATCACATGGCCCTTGGGCATGGGGCGCAGGGCGTCGCGTGTCCAGACCGACGCGGTGGCCGTGGCGGGCGGCTGGAGGCGGTCGCCGAGCCCGACGACGCGTGCCAGGTCCACGCCCTCGGGGCGCCGGGCGAGCATCGACTCGGCTCCGAGGTCGACCTGGGTGCCGGCGATCTCGCCGGTCATGAGCTTGCCGCCGAGCCGCTCGGTGGCCTCCAGCAGGGTGACCCGCAGGCCGGTCCCGAGGAGCCGGTGGGCGGCGGCGAGACCGGCGATGCCGCCGCCGATGACGACGACGTGTCCGGTGCCCTGGTCCGCGCGGTTTATTGAACGCTGCATGTCCCCACTCTCTCAAACCCGGTCCGAGTCCTGAACGTGACTGCTTCGAAACCGGCATTCGGCAACCGCTGCCCCGGCCCGGCACGTCGAACCGGCACCATCGACGACCCGCCTTGGGGGCATTCATGCAGAGACACCGGCATCCTGGCCGTTCATCGATCCGTCGTCCGCGTCCGGTCCTGGCGGCCGGCCTCGTGGCCGGCCTCGTGGCCGGCCTGCTCGCGCTGAGCGGCTGCGCGGCCTCGGACAGTGCGAGCGACGCGAGTCCCGGTGACGGCAAGCGGGCGTTCGGTGCCGAGGAGCGGGGCGCCGCCGACGCGGCGGCCGGGAAGGCGGAGCAGGGGACGGCCGGTTCGCCGTCGCAGCGGAAGAAGACCGACGCCCTGCCCTCCGGCACCCATGTCATCCGTACCGCCGCGCTCTCGGTGGAGGTGCGGAACGCGCCGGAGGCGGCCGCGGCCGCCCGTTCCGCCGCCGAGGGCGCGGGCGGTCTGGTGGCCGACGAGAGGACCGAGCGCGTCGACGACACGCATGAGGTGTCACATCTCGTGCTGCGTGTTCCGCAGGGCGAGTACGAGTCGGTGCTGAAGCGGCTCGCGGGCACCGGAAAGCTGCTGTCGCGCACCTCGTCGGCGAAGGACGTCACCGACCAGGTGGTCGACGTGGAGAGCCGCATCGCCACCCAGCGGGCGAGTGTGGCGCGGGTACGGAAGCTGATGGACCAGGCGGAGAAGCTCAGCGACGTGGTCACGCTGGAGGGCGAGCTGAGCAGCCGTCAGGCGACCCTGGAGTCGCTGCTCGCCCAGCAGGCGTCGCTGAAGGACCGCACCACGCTCGCCACGATCACCCTCGACCTCTCCGAGCCGGAGACGGCGGCGAAGGACGGCGACGACGACGGCCCCGGCTTCCTGGACGCGCTCGGCGGCGGCTGGCACGCGTTCGTGACGGCGCTGCTGTGGCTGGCGATGGCGGTGGGTGCCGCGGCCCCGTTCCTGGTCGCGGCGGCCGTGCTCCTGCTGCTGTGGCGGCTGCTGCGCCGCCGGCTGCCCGGACGCCGCGCGCCGCGGACTCCCGGGCCGGGCGGGTCCTCGCCCGCTCCCCCGGCGTCGTAGCGTGGTCCCTTCGGACCGGGGACGGACCCCGGGTGTCGAAGGGACCAGGCATGACGGCGGAGCGACTGGTGGTCATCGGTGGTGACGCGGCGGGCATGTCCGCCGCGTCCCAGGCCCGCAGGCTCAAGGGCCCCGACGAGCTGAGCATCGTCGCGTTCGAGCGGGGCAACTTCACGTCGTACTCCGCCTGCGGCATCCCGTACTGGGTCGGCGGCGACGTCGCGGAGCGGGACCACCTCATCGCGCGTACGCCCGAGGAGCACCGGGCCCGCGACATCGATCTGCGGATGCGTACCGAGGTCACGGAGATCGATGTCGCCGGGCAGCGGGTGCGGGCGCTGGACCTGGGCTCCGGCGAGTCGTACTGGACGGGCTTCGACAAGCTGGTGATCGCGACGGGTGCCCGGCCGGTGCGTCCGGCGCTGCCCGGCATGGACGCGCCCGGAGTTCACGGGGTGCAGACCCTGGACGACGGTCAGGCCCTGCTGGAGTCCCTGGACCGGGCGCCGGGCGGCAGACGGGCGGTCGTCGTCGGGGCGGGCTACATCGGCGTGGAGATGGCGGAGGCCATGCTGAAGCACGGCTTCGAGGTGACCGTGCTCAACCGCGGCGAGCAGCCGATGGCGACGCTCGACCCCGACATGGGGCGGCTGGTCCACGACGCGATGGACGGCCTGGGCATCACCACGGTCAACCGGTCCGAGGTCACCGCGATCCGCACCGGCTCGGACGGACGGGTCCGCGCGGTCGCCACCGGCGACGCCTCCTACCCGGCCGACGTGGTGGTGCTCGGGATCGGCGTGGAGCCGGAGACGACGCTGGCCCGCGCCGTCGGGCTGCCGCTCGGCCCGCACGGCGGGCTGCTGACCGATCTTTCGATGCGGGTCGTCGGGCACGACAGCATCTGGGCGGGCGGCGACTGCGTGGAGGTCCTCGACCTGGTGGCGGGCCGCACCCGGCACATCGCGCTGGGCACCCACGCCAACAAGCACGGCCAGATCATCGGGGCCAACGTCGGCGGCGGCTACGGGACGTTCCCCGGGGTGGTCGGCACGGCGGTGAGCAAGGTGTGCGACCTGGAGATCGCCCGTACCGGTCTGCGCGAGAAGGACGCCCGCGCGGTGGGTCTGCGGTACGTCACGGCGACGATCGAGTCGACGGGCCGGGCGGGCTACTACCCGGGGGCGCGGCCGATGACGGTGAAGATGCTCGCGGAGTACCGCACGGGCCGGCTGCTCGGGGTGCAGATCGTGGGCCGGGACGGGGCGGCCAAGCGGGTGGACATCGCGGCGGTGGCGCTCACGGCGGGGATGACGGTGGAGCAGATGACCGCCCTGGACCTGGGTTACGCCCCGCCGTTCTCGCCGGTCTGGGACCCGGTCCTGGTGGCGGCCCGCAAGGCGGTGACCGCGGTACGGCGGGCGGGCACCGCCTGAGCGCGCGGTGCCCGCCCGTCGCCGGGTCAGCGCTCGGTGCTGGTGTGCACGTACTCGACGAGCCGGGTCAGCGCGTCCGGGTCCATCGACGGCATCACGCCGTGGCCCAGGTTGAAGACATGGCCTTCGAGACCGGCGGCGGCGTCCAGCACTTCCTGGGCCTTCTCCTCCACGGTCGCCGTCGGGGCGAACAGCACCGCGGGGTCGAGGTTGCCCTGGAGCGCCTTGCCGGGGCCGACCCGGCGCGCGGCCTCGTCCAGCGGGACCCGCCAGTCGACGCCGACGACATCGGCGCCCGCCTCGCCCATCGGGCCGAGGAGTTCGCCGGTGCCGACGCCGAAGTGGATGCGCGGGACGCCGTACGGGGCGACGGCGTCGAAGACCTTCGCGGAGGCGGGCAGCACCGAACGGCGGTAGTCGGCGGGGGCCAGCGCGCCCACCCAGGAGTCGAAGAGCTGGACGGCCGAGGCGCCCGCCTCGATCTGCACCTTGAGGAAGGCACCGGTGATCTCGGCGAGCCGGTCGAGCAGATCCGCCCAGAGCTGCGGGTCGCCGTACATCAGGGCCTTGGTGTGCTCGTGGTTGCGGGACGGGCCGCCCTCCACGAGGTAGCTGGCGAGGGTGAACGGCGCTCCGGCGAATCCGATCAGGGGGGTGGCGCCCAGCTCGGCGGTGAGCAGGCCGATGGCCTCGGTGACGTAGCCGACGTCCTCGGGCGTGAGGTCGCGCAGCCGGGCGAGATCGGCGCGGGTGCGGATCGGGTCGGCGATCACCGGGCCGACGCCGGGCTTGATGTCGAGGTCGATCCCGATGGCCTTGAGGGGTACGACGATGTCGCTGAAGTAGATCGCGGCGTCGACCTTGTGGCGGCGGACGGGCTGCATCGTGATCTCGGCGACCAGTTCCGGCATCATGCAGGAGTCGAGCATCCCGATGCCCTCGCGCACCTTCAGGTACTCCGGCAGCGAACGCCCGGCCTGGCGCATGAACCAGACCGGCGTGTGCGGAACGGGCTCGCGCCGGCACGCCTTCAGGAACGCCGACTCATGGGTGGCGGAGGTCTTCGTCTGCTGGCCCATGGGGCGGTCGTTGGCACTCACACCGGAATCTTCGCACGAAGCCGTGACGGCCTCGCTCCCTCCCCGATCGTGGACATGGTGACAAGCAGCCGAGCCCGCCAGGGTGTCCCTCCCTGCGCGAAGCGCCGGTTCCGCCTACTCTTCCCCGCATGGCTCCGGCTCAGGGACAGTTCTCCGATCAAACCGATGGCGCTGACAGCAAGGACAGCGAGGAGGGTGGTTCCGTCCCGCCCGCGTTCCGGTCGGCGGTGGACGCGCTGCACTCCGCGCGGCTCCGCCCCGAGCTGGAGGTGGAGTCGACGAGGCCGCCCAAGCGGCTCGCTCCGTACGCGTACGCGCTGGAGGCGGCGGTCGTCGACGGCGAGGACGATCTCGCCGACGGCCGCCTGGTGCTGCTCCACGACCCGGCCGGGCACGATGCCTGGCAGGGCACTTTCCGTCTGGTGACGCTGGTGCGGGCCGAGCTGGAGCCGGAGATGGCCTCCGATCCGCTGCTGCCGGAGGTCTGCTGGTCCTGGCTGACCGGTGCGCTGGAGGCGCGCGGTCTCTCGTACGGGGAGGCGGGCGGCACGGTGACCCGGGCGGGGTCGCACTACTTCGGCGCGCTGGGCGCGAGACGCCCGGCGACCCAGATCGAGATCCGGGCGTCGTGGACGCCTCGGGAGGGCCGCGGCGGGGTGCCGGACACGGCGGCGCATCTCATGGCGTGGGGCGACCTGCTGTGCCAGATCGCCGGTCTGCCGCCCTCGGGGCCCACCGACGCGGCGGTGGTGACACTTCCGCAGCGGCGCGGTCCGCAGGTTTCCTGATCTTTTGCTCTTCTGCTCTAAATTCTCTGGCTGAAACTCTACCCTCGCCGGTAACTGTGCGTCATATTTCGCGCACGGTTACCGGCGTTCTTTTCGTACAATCGATCGCGCGTCCGATTTGCCCGAATTGTTACTCAGCAAATCGTGATCTTCCCCTAAAGGAGCACGGGTCTGCTGCCGAAGAGGTCAATGACCCTTCAAGCACGGTTCGCCCCGGCTTCATCCCCGAGCCGGCCCGTCCCGTCCACTCCCCAGGAGGCCTGGTGTCCGTTCTCCTAGAGCAGCCCGCAAGCCTGGTCGCCTACCGCCCGAACAAGCCGACGGCCATGGTCGTCGTGGCCGACCCGCGCGTCCGTTCCACCGTCACCCGCCATCTGTGGGCACTCGGAGTACGTGACGTCATCGAGGCGTCGTCCATCGCGGAGGCTCGTCCCCGCGTCGGCAATCCGCGCGACATCTGCGTAGCCGACGTCCACCTGCCCGACGGTTCCGGGCTGACCCTGTTGTCCGAGACCCGAGCAGCCGGCTGGCCGAACGGCCTCGCCCTCTCCGCCGCCGATGACATCGGCGCCGTGCGCAACGCCCTCGCGGGCGGCGTGAAGGGCTATGTAGTCACCGGCACACGTACCAATATCGGCCACCCCACCCGTCCTGGCGTCGCCCCCATCGGCGCCAATGCCGCCCGTATGCACCGCCGGCCCCCCGGCACCCCGAGCCACCCGGGCGGCTACCGCGAACTGTCCGGCCGCGAGGTCGAGGTCCTCCGGCTGGTCGCCGAGGGCCAGTCCAACAAGGCCATCGGCGTCTCGATGGGCCTGTCCGCACTGACCGTCAAGAGCCACCTCGCCCGAATCGCCCGCAAGCTCGGCACCGGAGACCGCGCCGGAATGGTCGCCGTCGCCCTGCGAACGGGAATCATCCACTGACGCCCGCGCCCCGGCGGGTCCACGCAGTCACGGACCGGCTGGTTTGCATTCATCGGCGCCCGTCGACGGAACGTTCCGTCGACGGGCGCCGTACATACACAGATACCCTTGACACGTGACCGACGCCCAAGAGACCGCAGCAGACACTTCACTGCGAACCACCGGGGGCGCTCCCCCGGACGACGTCGCCCCGGCGCCGATCCCCTTGCTCGAACCTCGCGAGGGCATTCCCCCGGTGGTGGCCTCCGACGACGCCCTCGCCCGGGTGATCGCCGCCTTCGCCGACGGCTCCGGACCGGTGGCCGTCGACGCCGAGCGCGCCTCCGGCTACCGCTACGGCCAGCGCGCCTACCTCGTGCAGCTGCGCCGTGACGGCGCGGGCAGCGCGCTGATCGACCCCGTCGGCTGCCCCGACCTGTCGGGCCTCGGCGAGGTGCTGAGCGGCAGCGAGTGGATCCTGCACGCCGCTACCCAGGACCTGCCCTGCCTGCGCGAAATAGGGATGACTCCCACCGGGCTCTTCGACACGGAGCTGGCCGGACGGCTGGCCGGCTTCCCCCGCGTCGGCCTCGGCGCCATGGTCGAGAGCGTGCTCGGCTACTCGCTGGAGAAGGGCCACTCCGCCGTCGACTGGTCCACCCGCCCGCTGCCCGACCCCTGGCTGCGCTACGCGGCGCTCGACGTCGAGCTGCTGATCGATCTGCGCAACGCCCTGGAGGAGGAGCTCGACCGGCAGGGCAAGCTGGACTGGGCCCGCGAGGAGTTCGACGCGATCGCCTCGGCGCCGCCCGCTCCCCCGCGCAAGGACCCGTGGCGGCGCACGTCCGGCATGCACAAGGTCCGCCGGCGCCGCCAGATGGCGGTGGTGCGGGAGCTGTGGACCGCACGCGACCAGGTCGCCCGGCGCCGCGACATCTCGCCGGGCAAGGTGCTGGGCGACACCGCGATCGTCGAGGCCGCGCTCGCGCTGCCGCCGAACACGCAGGCGCTGACCGCGCTGCCCGGGTACGGCCACCGCATGGGGCGGCGCCAGCTGGAGCAGTGGCAGGCGGCCATCGACCGGGCCAAGGCGCTGCCGGACACGGAACTGCCGCAGCCCGGCCAGACCCTCGCCGGCCCGCCGCCGCCCCGCGCCTGGGCGGACAAGGACCCCGCGGCGGCGGCCCGGCTCTCGGCCGCCCGCGCCGCGGTGTCGGAGCTCGCCGAGCGGCTGCACATGCCGCAGGAGAACCTGATCACCCCGGACACGGTGCGCCGGGTCTGCTGGGAGCCGCCGAAGAACCTGGCGCCGGACGCGGTCGAGACCGCGCTCGCCGGGTACGGGGCGCGCCGCTGGCAGATCGAGCAGGTGGCCCCGCTGCTGGTCCGCGCGCTGGCGCCGACCGCCTGAGCGACGCTCGCCAAAGAGCGCTTCGAGGGGCGTAATCGCGCCAGGTTGTGCGGTCCGCGGTCACATCGTGTTCCCGATCGCCGGGCGGGGCTGAATTCCAGCCGCGTCCGGCGATCGGCGCTTCCGGACCCCGGAACGGCTCCCGTTCCGGGGTCCGCCCGCATGTGACCTTCGCCGCTCCCGCCACGGGGGGTGGGCAGTCTGGTTACCCGCAAGTAGCATGATGGGGGCGGCGCGCTTCCGGGCGTGCCGCGCAGCAGTGCCATCCCGCACCCTGGAGGAGAGCCACCGTGCCTCGTACCATCCGGGACGTCGTCTTCGTCGACGGCGTCCGCACCCCGTTCGGCAAAGCGGGCCCGAAGGGCATCTACCACGAGACCCGCGCCGACGATCTCGTCGTGAAGGCCATCCGGGAGCTGCTGCGCCGCAACCCGGACCTGGACCCCGCGAAGATCGACGAGGTCGCCATCGCGGCGACCACCCAGATCGGCGACCAGGGCCTGACGCTGGGCCGTACCGCCGGGATCCTGGCCGGGCTGCCGCAGTCCGTGCCCGGTTACTCCATCGACCGCATGTGCGCGGGCGCCCTGACCGCAGTCACCTCGACGGCCGGTTCCATCGCGTTCGGTGCGTACGACGTCGTCGTCGCCGGTGGTGTCGAGCACATGGGCCGCCACCCGATGGGCGAGGGCGTGGACCCCAACCCGCGCTTCGTGTCGGAGAAGCTGGTCGACGAGTCCGCCCTGTTCATGGGCATGACCGCGGAGAACCTGCACGACCGGTACCCCACGATCACCAAGCAGCGCGCCGACGAGTACGCGGTGCGTTCGCAGGAGAAGGCCGCCAAGGCGTACGCCGACGGCAAGATCCAGCAGGACCTGGTGCCGGTCTCGGTGCGCCGCACCAACGCCGAGGCCGGCGAGACGGGCTGGGGCCTGGTCACCGCCGACGAGCCGATGCGCCCGGGCACCACGATGGAGTCCCTGGCCGGTCTGAAGACCCCGTTCCGCGCCCACGGCCGGGTCACCGCCGGTAACGCCGCCGGTCTCAACGACGGCGCCACCGCCTCCCTGCTCGCCGCCGAGGACGTCGCCCGCGAGCTGGGGCTCCCGGTCAAGATGCGTCTCGTCTCCTACGCCTTCGCGGGCGTGGAGCCGGAGGTCATGGGCTACGGCCCGATCCCGGCCACGGAGAAGGCCCTCGCCAAGGCGGGCCTGTCCATCTCGGACATCGGTCTCTTCGAGATCAACGAGGCGTTCGCCGTGCAGGTGCTCGCCTTCCTGGAGCACTACGGCATCGCCGACGACGACGCCCGCGTCAACCAGTACGGCGGCGCCATCGCCTACGGTCATCCGCTGGCCTCCTCCGGTGTGCGTCTGATGACTCAGCTGGCCCGCCAGTTCGAGGAGCAGCCGGAGGTCCGCTACGGCCTGACGACGATGTGCGTCGGCTTCGGCATGGGCGCCACGGTCGTCTGGGAGAACCCGCACTTCGAGAACGCCGGAGGCGACAAGTGAGCACCACCACCGAGCTTCTGAAGGGTGCGGCCGAGCTGTTCCCCGGCGAGGTCGTCACGCAGGCGCACGTACGCCACCTGGACCTTCCGGCCGGTGCGGGGCGGTTCGCCCTCATCACGCTGGACAACGGCCTGGACCACACCAAGCCGACCACCTTCGGACCGCAGTCGCTGGCGAATCTGAACGCCGCCGTCGACCAGGTCGAGAAGGAGGCCGCCGAGGGTGCGATCACCGGTATCGGCATCACCGGCAAGCCGTTCATCTTCGCGGTCGGCGCCGACCTCAAGGGCGTCGAGCTGCTGAAGAACCACGACGACGCGCTCGCCATCGGCAAGGGCGGCCACGACGTGTTCCGGCGTCTGTCCGCTCTCGCGGTCCCGACGTTCGCCTACTACAACGGCGCGGCGATGGGCGGCGGTGTCGAGGTCGGTCTGCACTGCTCGTACCGCACCGTCTCCAAGGCGCTGCCCGCGTTCTCGCTGCCCGAGGTCTTCCTCGGTCTGGTCCCGGGCTGGGGCGGCTGCGCGCTGCTTCCCAACCTGATCGGTGCCGACCGCGCGGTCTCGGTCATCATCGAGAACTCGCTGAACCAGAACCGCCAGCTCAAGGGCAAGCAGGTCTTCGAGCTCGGGATCGCCGACGCGCTCTTCGAGGGCGCGGACTTCCTGGAGCAGTCGCTGATCTGGACCGCGAACGTGCTGAACGGCACGGTCACGGTGGAGCGTGCCGAGATCGACCGCGGTGACGCCTGGGACCAGGCCGTCGCGCGGGGCAGGGCGATCGCCGACTCCAAGGTGCACGGCGCCGCCCCGGCCGCGTACCGCGCGCTGGAGATCATCGCCGCGGCCAAGGACGGCGACCTGGGCGCCGGCTTCGACGCCGAGGACCAGGCCCTCGCGGACCTGATCATGGGTGGCGAGCTGCGCTCCGGGATCTACTCCTTCAACCTGGTCCAGAAGCGCGCCAAGCGCCCGGCCGGTGCCCCGGACAAGAACCTGGCCCGCCCGGTCACCAAGGTCGGCGTCGTGGGTGCCGGTCTGATGGCCTCGCAGCTGGCGCTGCTGTTCCTGCGCCGCCTGGAGGTGCCGGTCGTGCTGACCGACATCGACCAGGAGCGGGTGGACAAGGGTGTGGGCTACGTCCACGCCGAGATCGAGAAGCTGCTCGGCAAGGGCCGGATCAACCAGGACAAGGCCAACCGCCTCAAGGCCCTGGTCTCCGGTGTGCTGGACAAGGCGGAGGGCTTCTCCGACGCCGACTTCATCATCGAGGCCGTCTTCGAGGAGATCGGCGTCAAGCAGCAGGTGTTCGCGGAGGTCGAGGCGGTCGCCCCGGCGCACGCGATCCTCGCCACCAACACCTCGTCCCTCTCGGTCACCGAGATGGCGTCGAAGCTGAAGCACCCGGAGCGGGTCGTCGGCTTCCACTTCTTCAACCCGGTCGCGATCCTGCCGCTGCTGGAGATCGTCCGCGGCGAGCAGACCGACGACGCCTCGCTGGCCACGGCGTTCGGTGTGGCGCGGAAGCTGAAGAAGACCGCGGTGCTGGTGAAGGACGCCCCGGCGTTCGTCGTCAACCGCATCCTCACCCGCTTCATGGGCGAGATCCAGAACATCATCGACGAGGGCACCCCGGTCGACGTCGCCGAGAAGGCCATCGAGCCGCTCGGTCTGCCGATGTCGCCGCTGGTGCTGCTGGAGCTGGTCGGCCCGGCCATCGGTCTGCACGTCTCGGAGACCCTGAACCGCGCCTTCCCGGACCGGTTCACCGTCTCGGAGAACCTGGCCGCGGTCGTCAAGGCCGGCAAGCGCGGCTTCTACGTCTACGGCTCCGGCAAGCCGGAGCTGGACCCGGAGGTCGCCGCGCTCCTGAAGCAGGGCGATGTGGTCCTGTCCGAGGAGCAGGTCCGTGACCGGGTCCTGGACGCGGTGGCGCAGGAGATCGGTCTGATGCTGGACGAGGGCGTCGTCGCCGAGGCGCAGGACATCGACCTCTGCCTGATCACCGGCGCGGGCTGGCCCTTCCACCTGGGCGGCATCACGCCGTACCTGGACCGTGAGGGCGTCTCGGAGCGGGTGAACGGCAAGAAGTTCCTGGCGCAGGGCGTGGCGAGCGTTCCGGCCTAGTACCTGGTGGGTACCGGTGGACGGGCCGTGCGGAGGGATCTCCGTACGGCCCGTCCGTCGTGTGCTGGGCATACGGCGTGCGGGAGGCCGGTGCCGAAGCCGCCCCGCCGGTGCGCGGTGTCCTGTCCCGGAACTGCCGAACTCTTGAACTACTGAATCCGTGAATTGCAAAATTATGCAATTCAATACATGCTGTGGTGGCTGTGTCCGTAGGTAGCCGCGGGCACAGCACCAGTCGATGCCCCGGGGCGACCGGGGCGATGAGGAGCGCTGGAGACCGTGCCGGTTCCGCTGTACCAGGCCAAGGCCGAGTTCTTCCGGATGCTCGGGCACCCGGTACGTATCCGGGTGCTGGAGCTCCTCCAGGACGGACCGATGCCGGTACGGGACCTGCTCGCCGAGATCGGGATCGAGCCTGCCGCACTGTCCCAGCAACTGGCGGTCCTGCGCCGCTCGGGAATCGTGACCGCGACCCGCGAGGGCTCGACGGTGGTGTACGAACTGGCCGGCGGCGACGTCGCCGAACTGATGCGCGCGGCACGGCGCATCCTGACGCAGATGCTGGCCGGCCAGCACGAACTGCTGGCCGAGCTGCGGGAAGCCGAGGTCACGGCCCGGTGAGCACTCTCCTGGCGAAGGGCGGTGCCCGGCTGCGGCCGCTGCTGCCTTCGCGTGCCGATCTGGCGGCGATGGGCCGTGATCCGCGCCGGGACCTGCTGGCCGGGCTGACGGTGGCCGTCGTGGCGCTGCCGCTCGCGCTGGGTTTCGGGGTCTCCTCCGGCCTGGGCGCCGAGGCCGGGCTGGCCACCGCCGTGGTCGCGGGTGCGGTGGCCGCCGTATTCGGCGGCTCCGGCCTCCAGGTGTCCGGGCCGACCGGGGCGATGACGGTGGTGCTGGTGCCGATCGTCGCCCGGTACGGCACCGGTGGTGTGCTGATGGTCGGGCTGATCGCCGGGCTGATGCTGCTCGGCCTCGCCGTCGCGCGGGCCGGGCGGTACATGGCGTACATTCCCGCCTCGGTGGTGGAGGGCTTCACCCTGGGCATCGCGTGTGTGATCGGCCTCCAGCAGGTCCCGAACGCGCTCGGGGTGACCGGGCCGGAGGGCGACAAGGTCCTCGTGGTGACCTGGCACGCCGTCGAGGCGTTCGTGAGGTCCCCGGATCCGACCGCCCCGGCGCTGGCCGCCGGGGTGGTCGTGGTGATGCTGGCGGGGGCCCGCCTGCGGCCGGGCATCCCGTTCTCGATCGTCGCGGTGATCGCCGCGACCCTCGTGACGCAGCTCCTCCATCTGGACGCCGCCCCGATCGGGGAGCTCCCGGCGGGGCTGCCCTCCCCGTCGCTCGGCTTCGTCGATCCGTCCGCGCTGGGCTCGCTGCTGGCCCCGGCGGTCGCGGTCGCCGCCCTGGCGGCGCTGGAGTCCCTGCTGTCCGCGCAGGTCGCCGACGGCATGACGGTCGGCCGGAGGCACGACCCCGACAGGGAACTGTTCGGGCAGGGACTGGCGAACATCGCCGCCCCGTTGTTCGGCGGGGTGCCCGCGACCGGGGCGATCGCCCGCACCGCGGTCAACGTCCGCACCGGCGCCTCCTCCCGGCTGGCCGCGCTCTTCCACTCCGCCGTGCTCGCGGCCATCGTGTTCGCCGCCGCCCCGCTGGTCTCCAGGATCCCGCTGGCCGCGCTGGCCGGGGTGCTGATCGCGACCGCGATCCGCATGGTCGAGGTCGGCTCGCTGCGGGCCATGGCGAAGGCCACCCGCGCGGACGCGACCGTCCTGGTGCTGACCGCGGTGGCGACCCTGGCCCTGGACCTCGTGTACGCGGTCGTCATCGGCCTGGTCGTCGCCGGGGCGCTGGCGCTGCGGGCGGTGGCCCGCCAGGCACGGATGGACCGGGTGGACTTCCGGCCCGACCTGCCCGGCGACCACAGCGAGGAGGAACACGCGCTGCTGGCCGAGCACATCGTCGCGTACCGCATCGACGGGCCGCTGTTCTTCGCCGGTGCCCACCGCTTCCTCCTCGAACTGTCCGAGATCTCCGACGTCCGCGTGGTGATCCTGCGGATGTCGCGGGTCACCACCCTGGACGCCACCGGCGCGCTCGTGCTCAAGGACGCCGTGGAGCGGCTCGACCGGCGCGGCATCGCCGTACTCACATCCGGCATCCGCCCCGGTCAGCGCCAGGCACTGGACTCCGTCGGCGCTCTGGAGCTGCTGCGGGCGGAGGGCCGGGAGTACGCCACCACGCCGGAGGCGATCGCCGGAGCCCGCGGCCACCTGCAGCGGGCCGGGCTGCTGCCCGCCGCGCCCGAGCGGAACGCTCCGGCCACCGACCGGACCGGCCCCGTCACCCACGAAACCCTCGTCGACATCCACCCGGAGGCGAAGTGAGCACCGGGCTCGAAGCCCTCCCGTACCGGCATGTGCTGACCGTGCCCGCCATGGGGACGGCCGTCCGCATCGCCCGCGAGACCACCGAGCAGGTCCTGGCGGAGTGGGGGGTCGGCCGCCGCCACCCCTGCGTGGATCCGGTACTGCTGATGGTCGCGGAGCTGGTCACCAACAGCGTCCGGCACGCCGCGGAACTCTCCCCGAGCCTCACGGTCGTCTTCGCGGGCGGCCCGGACACCTTCGCGTTCGCCGTCCACGACCGTCACCCCCACCAACCCGCCCTGCACACCGCGTTCACCGGATCCGGCTCCGGAGGGCTGGCGACCGTCGTCGAGCTCACCCTCCAGCTCGGCGGCAGCGCCGTCGTCCGCCCGGACGCGGACGGGCACGGCAAGAGCATCTGGATCACCCTGCCCCTGTAGCGGCTCGCCCACGACGGCGGCGCGGCAACCCGACAGCCCGAACAACCCGAACAACCCGAACAGCAAGGAAAGACCGATGAGCGACATCGTGGTGAAGGACAGCAACGGCACCGCCCTGGAGGACGGTGACTCCGTCACGCTGACCAAGGACCTGAAGGTCAAGGGGACGTCCGAGACCCTCAAGCGCGGCACCCTGGTGAAGAACATCCGGCTCACCGGCCGGGCCGACGAGGTCGAGTGCAACACCAAGAAGGTCAAGGGGCTGGTCCTGAAGACCCAGTTCCTGAAGAAGGCCTGACCAGGCGCGGTGCCCGCCGTGCGGTCATCGGCCCCGTTCCCGGCTCCGGGGACGGGGCCGCGCACGTCGCGGATCGTGCCGCCGGCGTCAGGTCACGGCCTGGTCCGGGCATCGGCAGTGTGCAGCTCGGCCAGCAGGCCCTGCTGGCCGGCCAGCATCTGCGTCAGGATGCGCCGTGCCGCGCGCATCAGTTCGGCGACGTCGCCGCCGGCCAGTTCGTACACCACCGTCGAGCCCTCGCGGGTCGCGGTCACGATTCCCGAGCGGCGCAGGACCGCCAGTTGCTGGGACAGCGCGGCAGGCTCGATCCCGATCTCGGCGAGCAGGTCCCGTACCGGCATCGGACCGTCCTGGAGGAGCTCCAGCACCCGGATACGTACCGGGTGCCCGAGCATCCGGAAGAACTCGGCCTTGGCCTGGTACAGCGGAACCGCGGGCTTCACCGCTCGCTCACTCCTTCTCCGGTCGGCGTGCTGATGCTGTGGCGGACACGTCCATTCTCGCTCGCGTACCGGCGGTGCCGAAGCACGAGCCGTTCACCGCGGTCACGGCTCGCGTCCGCCGCCGGTCGGGGCCGTGGCCGGCCCCGACCGCACACCGCCGCGCGCGGCGGCCCCGGTGCGGTCTCAGGTGCCGTCGGCCCCCTGGTGCCGGTAGCTCACGCTGTGCCCCAAGTTGCGTACGAGGACGAAGAGGCCTCCCGTGCCGTCGAAGGCGGCCGCCGGGAAGCCGGCCTCCCGGCTGCGGTGCCGGTTGCCGGAGTTCGGGCTGCCCAGGGAGTGCCACGGGGTGGGCGGGTGCCCGGTGCGGTACTGGGTGGCCCGCACCACCGCGACGTCGTCGCCGCCGTCCTTGAGCGGGATCCTGCGGAGTGCGAACAGGTGCGGGAAGCCGTGCATGTCCCGGACCACCCGGAGGCCGGGCATCAGCCGCGGGCCGGGGAGGAGCTCCGGACCCTGCCAGGCCGTGCCGCCCGGTTCGCGCTGCGTCCAGCGCACGACGCCCGCGGCGGAGGGCAGGAAGGCGGACAGCCTGCCGTCGAACCCTCGGTCGGCCAGTGCGCCGGGTGCGGGTGGCGCGGCTGCGAAGCGGCGCCGGACCGTTCGTCCGCGCCGGCCCGGTGGCAGTCGACGAAGACCGGGGTGCCCGATTCCAGCTGGTGTTCGCGGGCCGCGGTGAGCGCGGCGGCGGCGTTCTCGGCCGACTCGTCGTGGACGGGGAGTTCGCGCTCCTCGTCGTACGACACGTGCGCCGGATCGGGGTCCGCCAGGCGTACCCGCTGCGGCTTCAGCGTGCGCAGCTCCCGGAGCAGCGCGGCGTGGCGACGGTCCGGGGTGCGCCGGTGACCCGGCAGCCGCGCCGTTCCGCGTCGGTGAGCGCGCGGTCCAGAGCCGCCCGTCCTTGCCGTCCTCCTCGACGCAGAGAGCGCTCAGCTCCGCGCCGGGCCCCTCCGCCGCGACGAGTGCCGCCGCCTCGCGATGGCGTGCGGCGACGATCGTCACCGCCGGGCCGGACCCGGGGTGTTCACACCCGGCTCCAGTCGCCGAGGGTCAGCCCCTGGCCGTCCTCCTGGCGTGCGACGACCAGCACGCCGTCGGCGCCGAGGGCCGCGAGGACCGTCCTCCCGTGGCCGTCGGCGGCCAGTGCCGGGTCTCCGGCGCAGCTCCTTCCCGTGCCGGTCCACCAGAAGCCGGCCTGCTCGCCCTCGGTCGCACAGACCCCGAGGTGGACCGTCCCGTCGGCCCCGCGGACCGCGAGCACCGTGCAGTCGAAGCCGTCGACCGTCGTCCGGACGGCGGCGATGCGGCCGTCACCGGGGTTGCCCCCCAGCGGTACGGGCCGGCCGCCCTCCCGGACCGCGACCACACCGGTCCCCCACGCATCGGTGAGGTAGTACGTCAGCCGGCCGGGCGCGGTCTCCAGCGCGGTCACCGATCCGGGCAGCGGGGGCACGGGCACGTCGTGTCCGCGCTCCAGGACGCCGTCCGGCTCCGGCTGCCGGAGCCGCAGCGCGGCGGTGCGGGTGGGAACGAGGACCTCCACCAGGCCCGAGGAGGTCGCCGCGGGGACCGGCCCGTCGGTGCCGCCGGAGACCTGGAGCTGCGTCCAGGCCTCCCACCGGCCACGCTTGTCCTCACGGCGCAGGGCGACGCCGCCCGCTCCGGTGGGCACACAGACGTGCAGCGCTCCGTCGCGGGCGACGGCGGCGGCCGGGGCACCGGTCCCGACCGCCTGGTCGATCTCCTTGAACGGGTTGCCCAGCGAGCGCCACTGCGTCATCGGGCGGCCCGTCTGGTACTGCGTGGCGTACATGACGTCCACGTTCGTCCGGCCGTCGGCGCGCGGCCGGACCCGGCGCCCCAGCAGATGCGCGTAACGATTCTGCCCCTGCACCACGGTGAGCCGGTCGATGTCCTTCGCGGGCAGGACGTCCGGGCCCGTCCACCGCGGGCCGCCGGGAGCGGACTCGGTCCAGCGCAGCACGGCGCCCTCGACGTGGACGTACGCGGTCAGCCTGCCGTCGTGTCCGATCAGCAGCCAGGGGCCGCCGAGGGCTCGGTCCAGCCGCGCGGAAGCCTCCGCCACGGGCTCGTCGCGCTGCGTCGCTCCACGCGGGGAGGTGTTGCGCATCGCTGTTCGTCACCCACCCTGTGAGCAGGCCCGTGCAGGTCACAGGCGCTGGATCGAGACATCATAAACAAGCCATGGCATGCTCAGGCCGAGCCGGCGGCACCGGCCGGGCGGCGCGCCTCGGGGTGCCCGAGGCACCAGCCCTCCCACGCGGAGGCGACCATCTCGCGGACGTCGTGCCGGGCGGACCAGCCCAGCTCGGCACGGATCCGGTCGGCCGAGGCGACCACCCTGGCCGGGTCTCCCGCCCTGCGCGGCGCCGGGACCGGGGCCGCGTCGGCCCCGTACCCCGTCACCTCACCGATCAGTTCGATCATCTCGCGCACCGAGACGCCCTCGCCCCGGCCGATGTTGACGGTCAGGTCGGTGCCCGGCTCCCGGCCGAGGAGGGCTCGCGCCGCGGCGAGGTGCGCGGAGGCGATGTCGTCGACGTGGATGAAGTCGCGTACGCAGGTGCCGTCCGCGGTGTCGTAGTCGTCGCCGAAGACCACCGGGGCCGCCCCCTGCGTCAGCCTCTCGAAGACCATGGGCACCAGATTGTGGACGCCCGTGTCGGCGAGGGCGGGGGTGGCCGCCCCGGCCACGTTGAAGTACCGCATCGAGGCGGTTGCGATGCCGTGCGCCTTCCCGGCGGCACGCACCATCCACTCGCCCGTCAGCTTGGTCTCGCCGTACGGGTTGATCGGGGCGCACGGGGTCGACTCCGTGACGAGCGGCACGTCGGGCATGCCGTAGACGGCCGCCGACGACGAGAAGAGGAACGCCCGCACCGCGTTTCCCGCGGCGGCCTCCAACAGGGTCCGCAGGCCCTGCACGTTCTCCCGGTAGTAGAACAGCGGGCGCTCGACGGACTCCGCCACCTGCTTCTTCGCGGCGAGGTGGACCACCCCGCGCACCGGGAACTCGGCGAAGGCGTGCCGCAGGCAGTCCGCGTCGAGCGTCGAGCCCTGGATGAGCGGGACGTCCGCGGGCAGACGCGAGCGGTCGCCCGTGGAGAGGTCGTCGTACACGGCGACCGATTCGCCGGCCTCGCGCATGGCGCGGACGACGTGCGCTCCGATGAAGCCCGCCCCACCCGTGATCAACCAAGTCATGAACGAATAGTAGTTCGGGCAGCACAGATCATGATTCCGGGGGCCAAAACACCCATTCGAGCGATCCTCCGTTCTATAGTGCACGCTCAGCCATGCACACACGGACCGGCCGCACCTCCCACCCGAGTCCCACGCACTCCACGGTCCGTCTCGAACCACGAGATTTGAGGACTCGACCACGATGAGCCACGACGGCATGTCACGGGGCACCCGTGAGGGGCGTCCGGCCTCCCACGGTGGCGGACGGAAGCAGCGCGGCGGCCCTCGCAAGCGTCGCCGCGGCCTCAGGATCACCCTCGGCGTCCTGCTCGTCCTGCTGCTCGCCGCCGGCGGCACCGTCTACTGGCTCTACAGCCGCCTCGACGGGAACATCCAGGGCGTGGACATCGACAAGGCTCTCGGTGAGGACCGTCCCGAGAAGCTGCCGACCAGCGGTCAGAACCTGCTGGTGCTCGGGTCCGACTCGCGGGCCGGAGCCGAGAACAAGGAGCTGGGCGGCGGCGGTGACGTCAGCGGCGCCCGGTCCGACACCGCGATGGTGGTGCACATTCCCGAGGGCCGTTCCAGGGCGGTCGCCGTCTCCATACCCCGCGACACCCTGGTCACCCGGCCCGAGTGCACGAAGGCGGACGGCTCGACGGTGCCGTCGGCGAACCGCGTGATGTTCAACTCCGTCTACTCGCAGGTCGGCCCGGCCTGTGTGGTCAAGACCGTCGAGAAGATGTCGAAGGTCCGGATCGACCACTACCTGGAGATCAACTTCGCCGGGTTCAAGGACCTGGTGGACGCCATCGGGGGCGTCACCGTCGATGTCCCGCAGGACATCCACGACAAGTCCTCCGGCCTCGACCTCACCAAGGGCCCGCACAAGCTCGACGGCACCGAATCCCTCGCCTACGTCCGTACGCGCCACGGCATCGGGGACGGCAGCGACCTCGGTCGGATCGGGCTCCAGCAGCAGTTCCTGCTCGCCCTGCTGAGCGAGGTCAAGTCGCAGGACCTGCTGGGCAGTCCGACCAAGTCGTACCGGATCGCCGGCTCGGCGACCAGGTCGCTGACCACCGACGCGGGGCTCGCCTCGCTCAAGTCCCTCGCGGAGTTCGGGCGTTCGATCAACGGCGTGGACCCGGGCAACATGGAAACGATCATGCTCCCGGTGGCGTACGACAAGCAGGACCGCAACCGGGTGGTGGCGGCCGAGCCGCAGGCCGGCGAGCTCTGGAAGGCGATCCGCGAGGACGGCACGATCCCGGAGTCAGCGAAGAAGTCCCCCGCCACCGGCGGCTGACGACCCGGCACCCCGTCGCGCACCGACCCGGCTACGACCGGCGGCCGACGGGGTCGTTGATCCGGCTGTGCCCGCGTCCGTAGACGAAGTAGATGACCACGCCGATGGCCATCCAGATGCCGAACCGCAGCCAGGTCTCCGCGGGCAGATTGAGCATCAGCCACACCGACGCGGCCACCGAGAGGACGGGGATCAGCGGTACCCACGGGGTACGGAAGGCCCGGTGGAGGTCGGGGCGGGTGCGGCGCAGCACCATCACGCCCAGGGCCACGACGACGAACGCGAAGAGCGTGCCGATGTTCACCAGCGTCGCCAGCTCGTTGATGCTGGTGAATCCCGCGACGATCGCGATGATCACGCCGAGCAGGATGGTCGGGCGGTACGGGGTGCCGAACTTCGGGTGGGTCTTGGAGAAGAACCTCGGGAGCAGCCCGTCGCGGCTCATCGCGAAGAAGACCCGGGTCTGTCCCAGCAGCAGGATCAGACAGACCGTGGTGAGACCGATCGCCGCACCGAAGCTGATCAGCCCCGCGTAGACCGGATGGCCGACGGCCTTGAAGGCGTCCGCCAGCGGGGCCTCCACCGACAGTTCGGTGTAGTGCTCCATGCCCGTGACCACCAGCGATACGGCGACGTAGAGCACGGTGCAGATGAAGAGCGAGGCCAGGATGCCGCGTGGCATGTCACGTTGCGGAAGCTTGGTCTCCTCGGCGGCGGTGGCCACCACGTCGAAACCGATGAAGGCGAAGAAGACGACGGAGGCGGCGGTGAAGACGCCCATGACGCCGAAGTTGGTGGGGGCGTAACCGAACATCAGCTGGACCAGCGGTGCGGTCAGCCCGGAACCCGAGGTCTGCGGCTGTGCCTCGGGGATGAACGGCGAGTAGTTGGCGGCCTTCACGAAGAACAGCCCCGCGATGATCACGATCAGGACCACCGCGATCTTGATGGCGACGACGACGGTGGTGACCCGGGCGGACAGCTTCATGCCGAGCACCAGCACCACGGTCAGGACCAGCACCAGGGCGAAGGCCAGGATGTCGAAGCCGAATCCTTTTGCCACGTCCGTTCCGGAGAGCACGTCCGGCATGCTCCAGCCGAAGTTGTCCATCAGTGAGCGGACGTAGCCGGACCAGCCGACCGCCACCACTGCCGTGCCCAGCGCGAATTCCAGCACCAGGTCCCAGCCGATGATCCAGGCGACCAGTTCGCCGAGCGAGGCGTAGGAGAACGTGTAGGCGGAGCCGGCGACCGGGACGGTGGAGGCGAACTCGGCGTAGCACAGTGCCGCCAGCGCGCAGACGACACCGGCGACGACGAAGGCCAGTGCGGTGGCGGGGCCCGCCGTCTCCTTGGCCACCTTGCCGGTGAGGACGAAGATGCCGGTGCCGATGATGACGCCCACTCCGAAGACCGTGAGGTCCAGGGCGGAGAGGGACTTGCGCAGCGCGTGCTCCGGCTCCTCGGTGTCGCGGATGGACTGCTCGACCGTCTTGGTCCGGAACAGTCCGTCGCTGCTGGGTGGTGTGTCCTGCTGGGCAGTCACCGGCGTACCTCCACGCACTCGTCGTGTACGCCATGATTGGGACCGCACCGGCGGCACACCGTTGCGCACCGGGCGATTTCACGCGAATGGGCCGGTCGGACCACCCGTACAGGGTGACCCGACCGGCCCATCGGTCGTACCGGTGTCAGTCGCGGGCGGGCTCGATCACGGAGCGGCTGTCGGCGTCGCTCTCGAAGCGGCCGTCCAGCTTGGCGACCAGGCCGGTGACCTGGCGGGCGATGTCCGGCGCGGTCAGCCCGATCTCGGCCATGACCTCCTTGCGGGAGGCGTGGTCGAGGAAGCGGGGCGGGATGCCGAAGTCGCGCAGCGGTACGTCGACCCCGGCGTCGCGCAGGGCCTGTGCCACGGCGGAGCCGACGCCGCCTGCCCGGCTGTTGTCCTCGACGGTGACGACGACCCGGTGCTGCTCGGCGAGCGGGGCCATGGCCTCGTCGACGGGCTTGACCCAGCGGGGGTCGACGACGGTCGTCGAGATGCCCTGGGCCTCCAGCAGCTCGGCGATCTCCAGGCACATCGGGGCGAGCGCGCCGACGGAGACCAGCAGTACGTCCGGACGGGTGGTGCCGGGCTCGCGCAGCACGTCCATGCCGCCGACCCTGCCGACGGCCTTGACCGCCGGGCCGACCGCGCCCTTGGAGAAGCGGACCACGGTCGGTGCGTCGTCGACCTCGACGGCCTCGCGGAGCTGGGCGCGTACCTGGTCGGCGTCGCGCGGGGCGGCGATCCGCAGGGTGGGCACGCACTGCAGGATCGACATGTCCCACATGCCGTTGTGCGAGGCGCCGTCGGTACCGGTGACTCCGGCCCGGTCCAGGACGAAGGTCACACCGCACTTGTGCAGCGCGACGTCCATCAGGACCTGGTCGAAGGCGCGGTTGAGGAAGGTGGCGTACACCGCGAAGACGGGGTGCAGTCCGCCGGTGGCGAGGCCGGCCGCGGAGACCGCGCCGTGCTGCTCGGCGATGCCGACGTCGTAGATCCGGTCCGGGAAGGCCTTCTCGAACTTGGTCAGGCCGACCGGCTGGAGCATGGCCGCGGTGATCGCGACGATGTCCTCGCGCTCCTTGCCGAGCTTGACCATCTCCTCGCCGAAGACGGAGGTCCAGTCGAGGCCGGAGGTGGCGACCGGGAGGCCGGTGTCGGGGTGGATCTTGCCGACGGCGTGGAAGCGGTCCGCCTCGTCGAGCAGGGCGGGGGTGTAGCCGCGGCCCTTCTCGGTGAGGCAGTGCACGATGACGGGTCCGCCGAAGCGCTTGGCGCGCTGGAGCGCGGACTCCAGGGCCTCGATGTCGTGGCCGTCGATCGGGCCGACGTACTTCAGGCCGAGGTCCTCGAACATGCCCTGCGGGGCGATGAAGTCCTTCAGCCCCTTCTTGGCGCCGTGCAGCGTCTCGTACAGCGGCTTCCCGACGACGGGGGTGCGCTCCAGGAGGTCCTTGCCGCGGGCCAGGAAACGCTCGTAGCCGTCGGTGGTGCGCAGCGTCGCGAGGTGGTTGGCGAGACCGCCGATGGTCGGCGCGTAGGAGCGCTCGTTGTCGTTGACGACGATGACGAGCGGGCGGTCCTTGGCGGCGGCGATGTTGTTCAGCGCCTCCCAGGCCATGCCGCCGGTGAGGGCGCCGTCACCGATGACCGCGACGACGTGGTCGTCCTTCTTGAGGACCTCGTTGGCCTTGGCGAGGCCGTCGGCCCAGCCGAGGACCGTGGAGGCGTGCGAGTTCTCGATGACGTCGTGCTCGGACTCGGCACGGGAGGGGTAGCCGGAGAGGCCGCCCCTGCTCTTGAGCTTCGAGAAGTCCTGCCGGCCGGTGAGGAGCTTGTGCACATAGCTCTGGTGGCCGGTGTCGAACAGCACCTTGTCCTTCGGCGACTCGAAGACCCGGTGCAGGGCGATGGTCAGCTCGACCACACCCAGGTTGGGGCCGAGGTGGCCGCCGGTCTTCGATACGGCGTCGACCAGGAAGGTCCGGATCTCTTCGGCGAGCTGGTCCAGCTGCTCGGGAGTGAGCCGGTCCAGGTCACGCGGTCCACCGATGCGGGTCAGCAGAGCCACCCGTGCCTCCTTGCGTATTGAGCTGGTCGAGCATGCCGATCCGATGAGTCTAATGTTCCGTCCGCCGTCACGGGCATCGGGCAGGGACAGTACGGGGAGAGTGCTGTCACACTCCGCGCCCCGCACCGGACTGTGCCCGGCACCCCTCGGGGGGTGCCGGGCACAGTCCGGTGCGGATGTGATGTCCGGGTCTCGCGCGGGGCCTGCTACGCGCGGCCTGCGGTCTTCTGTGTGCGGCGGGAGACCGAGTCGATGACCACGGCGGCCAGCAGCACCGCTCCGGTGATCATGTACTGGATGGCGTTGGCCATCCCGATCATGTTCAGGCCCTGCTGGATCGACTGGATCACGATCATGCCGAGCAGCGCCGACCAGACCTTGCCCCGGCCGCCGAAGAGGCTGGTGCCGCCGATGACGGCGGCCGCGATGACCAGCATCAGGGTGTTGCCGCCGCCGACGCTCTTGGTGGCACCGCCGGAGAGGCTGGCGATGAACAGGCCACCGAAGGCGCCCAGCATTCCGGAGAGCGCGAAGACGATGATCCGGATCCGGTCGACGTCGATACCGGCGCGGCGTGCCGCCTCCGGGTTGCCACCGACCGCGAAGACCTGGCGGCCGAAGGTGGTCCGGCGGGCCACGAAGTCGGCGACGATCAGCACGGCGAGGAAGATCACCAGGGCCAGCGGCAGGCCGCGGGCGCCGGAGGGCTCGTTCAGGACGTACGCGACGGCGAAGCAGAGGATCGCGACGATGCCCGTGCGGACCAGGACCTCGGTGGTGGGGCGGGCGGGCAGGCCCGCGGCCCCGCGGCGCCGGCTGTCCATCAGGAGCGAGGCGGCGTAGGCGAGGACGGCGACCAGGGCGACACCGTACGCGACGGCCTTGTCCTCGAAGAAGTAGTTGGTGAGGTTCTCGACGATGCTGCCTGACGGCGTGTTGATCGAGCCCTCACCGCCCATCATCCACTCCTGCAGACCGCTCCAGCCGAGGAAACCGGCCAGGGTGACGACGAAGGCCGGCACGCCGATCTTGGCGAAGAAGAAGCCGTGCAGTGCGCCGAGCACCATGCCGGAGAGCACCGCGACGAGCACCGCCGTCCAGTCGCTCCAGCCGTGGTTGACGCTGAGCACGGCCCAGACGGCCGCACCGACACCGGCGACCGAGCCGACGGACAGGTCGATCTCGCCGAGCAGCAGCACGAAGACGATGCCGACCGCCATGATGCCGAGGCCGGAGCTGTAGACGGCGACGTTGGCGATGGAGCTGGCGGAGAGGAAGTTGCTGTTCTGGAACTGGAAGACGACCGCGATGACGATCAGGCCGACCAGGACCGGCAGCGAGCCGAGCTCGCCGCCGCGCACCTTGCGGGTGAACTCGGACCAGTAGCCCTTGAAGCCCTCCTCGCGGACGAGCAGGCGCGGGTCGACCGCGGGGGCGGGGGCCGCCGACGGTTCGGCCTGCGGTGCCGCCGCGTCGGACTTCTCGGTGGCGGGCTTCTCGGTGGAGGTCCCGGGGGTCTTGGCGAGGTCGCTCACTTCGCGTCCTCCTTCGTGGCTGTGCGTGCCTGGCGGCGCGTGACGGCATTGTCGGTGGCACCGGTGATCGCGGAGATGATCTCCTCGTGGGACGTGGTCGCCACGTCGAAGACCCCGTTGTTGCGGCCCAGCCGCAGCACCGCCACCTTGTCGGCGACGGCGCGCACATCGGCCATGTTGTGGCTGATGAGGATGACGCCGTGGCCGCGCTCGCGCAGCCGCTCGACGAGGTCGAGGACCTGGGCGGTCTGCTCGACGCCGAGGGCGGCGGTCGGCTCGTCGAGGATGACGACCTTGGGGTCGCCGATCAGGGCGCGGGCGATGGCCACGACCTGGCGCTGACCGCCGGAGAGCGAGGCGACCGGGATGCGGACGCTGGGGATCCGGATGGACAGCGTGTCGAGCAGTTCCTTGGCGCGCTTCTCCATCCCGATCTCGTCGAGGACGGAGGCCTTGCGCAGTTCGCTGCCGAGGAAGAGGTTGGCGACCACATCGAGGTTGTCGCAGAGCGCCAAGTCCTGGTAGACGGTGGCGACTCCGAGCTCCTGGGCGTCGTTCGGCCGGTTGATGCGGACCGGTGCGCCCTCCCACTCGATGGTGCCTTCGTCGATCGGGTGGACACCCGAAATGGTCTTGACGAGGGTCGACTTGCCGGCGCCGTTGTCGCCGACCAGGGCGACCACTTCACCGGAGCGAATCTCCAGGTCCACATCGGTGAGCGCCTGGACGGCGCCGAACCGCTTGGAGATTCCGCGCAACGCCAGCACGGGCGTAGCGGACACGTGAATCATCTCCTTCGCCGCCTGACCGGCGGGGATGGTGCTGCTGAGCACAGGGGCGGTGCCGGTCGCCGGACCACCGGGGTGGCCGGGAGGTCTCCGGGGGGCTGTCCCGGTGAGCGCCGTCGCCGGGGGACGACCGCGCGCAGAGGACCGGAGCCGGCGAAAAGTCCGGGACCGGTGATCGGTCCGGAACCGGCATGGGGCCGGGACCACCGGGAGTCCCGGGGCCTGTGAGCGGCCCGGGACGGCAGGAGGTCCGCGATCGGGGAGAAGTCCGGCTCCCGCCCCTGCTTGCGGGGCATTGGACGGGGCGGGTGCCGGACCGGAACGGGGGTGACGCCTGCCGGCGGTGGCTTACTTGATGCCGGCGGCGTCACAGGCCGCCTTGTACTGGGCGGTGCAGATCTCCTCGACCTTGTAGACCTTGTCGGCGACGATCGTGGAGGCGATGTTCTCCTTGGTCACGACCGAGGCGTCGTACAGCTTCGACGGGGTGCCCTTGAACTCGCCCGAGAGGCTGTCGACCTTGACCGGGGCCAGGTCGTCGATCTTCTTGCCCTGGAGCAGCCGGACGGCGATCTCGGCGGTGGTCTCGGCCTCCGGCTTGATCTGCTTGTAGATCGAGAAGGCCTGCTCGCCCGCGAGGATGCGCTGCAGACCGGCGAGCTCGGAGTCCTGACCGCCGACCGGGATCTTCACGCCCTGCTTCTTCAGGGCCGTGATGATGCCGCCGGCCATGCCGTCGTTGGCGGAGTAGACGCCCTGGAAGCCGTTCTTGCCCAGGGAGTCGATGGCCGCTCCCATCTTCTTGTTGGCCTCGTCCGCCGACCAGTCCGGGATGTCCTGCTCGTAGACGACCTTCTTGACCTGCTTGTCGAGGACGCTGTGCGCGCCCTTCTTGAAGAAGGGGGCGTTCGGGTCGGTCGGCGAGCCGTTGATCATGACAACGTTGCTGTCCTTGGCCTTGGCGCCCATCGCCTTGACCAGTGCCTCGCCCTGGAGCTGGCCGATCTTCTCGTTGTCGTACGACACATAGGCGGAGATCGGACCCTCGGCGAGACGGTCGTACGCGACGACCTTGACGTCCTTCTTCGCGGCCTGCTGGACCCAGGACTTCGCGGCCTTGTAGTCGACGGTGTCCAGGATGATGACCTTCACACCCTGCGTGACGAGCGCGTCGAACTGCTTCTTCTGGGTCTCGCTGTCCTGCGCGGCGTTGTTGTACTTGACCTTGCAGTCGGAGCACAGCGCCTCGATCTTCGCCTCCATGATGGGGCGGTCGAACGTCTCGTATCGCGTGGTCTTGTTCTCCGGCAGGAGCAGGCCGATGGTCTTGCCGTCGCCGCCGCTGCCGGAGTCCTTGTCGTCACCGGCCTTGCCACACGCCGCGAGGGAGACGGCCATCGAGACTGCGGCCGTGCCTATGACGATGCGTCGCGTCGTTGCGTTCATTACGGGTTGCCTCCCTGACGAGGCCGCAACGTTGCGGCCGAGGTGGCTGGCAGTCAACTCGGCTGCAACGTCAGCGTCAAGGAGTAAATCCTTAACGAGATGACAACGGTGCCATTCGTTATCTAAGTGAAGGCAGGAGTGGCTTTCGGCAGGGTGCTCTCCAAAAGGGTCGAATCACCCATCTCACTGAGCACCAGGGCCAGTGCGCCCAGCACTTCGGCCCGGCCGCCCAGTGCCCCGGGCAGCACCGAGAGCTGCCGGGCGGCGCTCGGAATGGCGTAGCGGGAGACCGAGTCGCGGATCGGCCCGAGCACCAACTCGCCCGCCTCGGCGAGTGATCCGCCGAGGACCACCCGGCTGGGGTTGAGCAGATTGCAGAGGTTGGCCACTCCGCTGCCGATGTGCCGCCCGACGTCGCCGATCACCCGGCGGCAGCCCGGATCGCCCTCGCGGGCCAGCTGGACCACGCGTTCCATGGTGAGGTCGGGGCCGTGGCTGGGCTGGAGCAGCGGCAGGACGTACCGGGCGGCCGTGAAGGTCTCCAGGCAGCCGCGGTTGCCGCAGCGGCAGACCGGGCCCGACTCGTCGAGCGTGATGTGCCCGATCTCGCCGGCCGTGCCGCCCGGACCCCGGTAGATGCGCCCGTCGATCACCAGACCGGCGCCGACCCCGCTGGCCACCTTGATGTACGCGAGGTCCTTGACGCCCCGGCCGCTCCCCCACACCAGCTCGCCGAGCGCCCCGAGGTTGGCGTCGTTGTCGACGTACACCGGCACACCGAGCCGGCCCGCCAGCTCCTTGCTGGGGTTGATCCCCGTCCAGCCCGGCAGGATCGACGTGGAGCCCAGCGTGCCGGACTCCACGTCGATCGGGCCGGGTACACCGAGGCCCACCCCGATCACCTTGTCCGCACTGATCCCGGTGGTCTCGATCAGCCGCCTGACCAGCTGCTCCGCCCGCCCGAACCCCTGTGCGGACGAGGCGTCGACGTCCAGCGGCTCGGCTTCCTCGGCCAGCACCTGGTGGGCCAGGTTGCCGACCGCCACCCGAAGGTGCGTATGGCCGAAGTCGACGCCGATCACGATGCCCGCGTCACCGCTGAGCGAGACGCTGCGGGCCCGGCGGCCGCCCGCCGAGGTGGGGGTGACCTCGACCGTGCCTCCATCCTTCAGTTCACGAACGATGTTGGAGACGGTGGCCGCTGACAGGCCGGTGCTCCGTGCGATCTCCGCCTGGGTGAGCGAACCGGCCATGCGTACCGCACGCACGACCCGCTCAAGGTTGGCGCGATGCAGAGATGTCTGCGACCCCGGAGTCTCCATCGACTCTCTCACTCCTACCGTTTTCTCTAACATGTGAACTCTAAGCTGAGCGTTTTGCGGCACCCCCCGTCAAGACCTTGAGCAAGCGAAGCCTCGGATGAGCACCGCGGGACGGCCCCGCGGACGCGCGAACCGCCCGCCGGCGCGTGGCCGACGGGCGGTTCGTCTGTACGGGGGTGGGGTGGTGCCGGGCGGCTACTTCACCGCGCCCGCGGTGAGGCCGGCGACGACCTGGCGCTGGAAGATGATGTAGGCCGCGAGGACCGGCAGCATCGCCATCACCAGACCGGCGAACAGGCCGGACCAGTCGCCCTTGTACCCCTGGCTGGTGGCCAGTTCGACCAGCCCCTGGGAGAGCACCCGGTATTTCGGTTCGGTGTTGAGCACCGTCGGCAGCATGTACTGGTTCCACTGACCGAGGAAGTTGAAGATACCGACGCTGATCAGGCCGGGCTTCGCCATCGGCAGCATCACCTGGAAGAACGTCCGGGTGTGCGAGGCACCGTCGAGCATCGCGGCTTCCGCCACCGAGCTCGGCAGGGTCCGGAAGAACGAGGTGAGGAAGAAGACGGTGAACGGCAGCGAGTACGCGATGTAGACCATGATCAGTCCGTGCCGCGTGTTCAGCAGGGCCATGTTGTTCATGACGAAGAACAGCGGGACCAGCGCCAGGATGATCGGGAAGCTCATCCCGCCGATGAACAGGAAGTAGATGAAGCGGTTGCCGGGGAAGTCGAACCGCGCCAGTACGTACGCCGCCATCGAACCGAGCAGCAGGGTGCCGACGAGCGAACAGCCCACCACCACGATGGTGTTGAAGAAGTAGTCGCTCATGTGCGCCTGGCTCCAGGCGCGCGACCAGTTCTCGAAGTGCAGCTTGTCGGGCAGCGCCCACGGCGTCGACAGGATCGAGTCGTCCGTCTTGAACGACGCCATCACCGCCCAGAGCAGCGGCAGGACGACCAGGATCGCCCAGATGATCAGCACACCGTGCGAGAAGACGTTGAGGACCTGGCCCTCGCTGCTCTTCTCCTTGGCCGCGGGTGCGGGCTCCTTGGCCACCGGAGCCGGGTCCGCGGCCGGGGCCGCGGGGGGAGTGTCAGTCGTCTTCACGTGTACTCACCTCGTACTGTCGAGCCGGACACGGAGGCCGACCTGTGGTGCCTGCTGGGGGTCCGGGAACCGTCTCCCGGGAATCGCAGCATCAGAACTCCAGCCGATCACGCCGGCCCAGTCGCATCACGATGGCGGCGAAGGCCAGGGTGACGATGAGCAGTCCGACACCGATCGTCGTCGCGTAGCCGGCCTGCCCGTCACGGAAGGCCGTCTGGTACACGTACAGCGGCAGGACGGTGGTCGAGTAGTCGGGGCCACCAGGGCCCACGGTCATGACCTGCACGGCGGTGAACGCCTCGACGCCGAGGGCCAGAATTCCCATGTAGACCCAGCCCGACTGCACCGTGTCCCAGAGCAGCGGAAGGGTGATCTTGAAGAACGTGGTGAAGCGGCTGGCGCCGTCGAGCAGTGCCGCCTCGTAGAAGTCCTTCGGGATGGACGCCATTCCGGCCGAGAACAGGACGACGAAGAATCCGACCGTCGACCAGACCAGCACCGTCATGACACAGATCAGCGCGAGGTTCGGGTCGCCCAGCCAGTCCGGCTGGATGGAATCCAGGCCGATTCCCTTCAGTGTCGAATTCAGCATCCCGCTGGTGGGGTTGAACGCGAACTGGAAGAGCAGGGCCACGATGACGATCGAGAGCACCTGCGGGAAGAAATAGGCGATCTTGTAGAAACTTGAGCCGCGCACGCCGGAGACCGTGGCGTTCTTGCGCCGCCGGCCCCCGACATTGAGCATGAAGGCGAAGAAGAGCGCCAGACCCAGCGTCACCAGCGGCAGCAGCAGCACGAGCAACACGCTGTGCTGCAACGACTTCCAGAAGATGTCGTCCTTCAGCATCCTCGTGTAGTTGTCGAACCCGACCATCTTGAAGTCCGGGCTCAGGCCGGTCCAGTCCGTGAACGAGTAGTAGATGGACTGGATGAACGGCCAGATGACGAAGACCGCGTACAACGCGAGTGGGAGTACCAAGAATCCCACGATGAAACGGTACTTGCCGTGCTGCATCGTTTACCGACCCCGATCTTTCTGCGGGTGCCGCCGCTGGTGACGGTTGCTCACTGGTGCTTGTAGTGCTTGATGGACTGGTCCTTGGCCGCCGCGTCGGCGAAGGCCTGGATCTTCTTGATGGCTTCCGCCGGGGTCGCGCGGCCGGCCATCATCTCGCCGATGCCGGCGACACCGATCTGCTCCTTCTGGAGCTTCACGTACCAGTCCTGCATGCGCGGGTTCACCACGTTGTCGCCGGCCTTCTTCAGCGCGTCGACCCCGGCCTGCATGGCGGTCGACAGGGTCAGACCGTCGGTGCCGCCGTTGAACGCGCTGAGCGACTTGACCTGCTTGGTGAAGTTCTTCGAGGACTCCTCGGAGAGCATGATGCGCAGCTGCTCCATGCCGCCCTGCGGGTTCTTCGCGTTGGCCGGGACGATGAAGGGCTCGCCGCCGGAGGCCCAGATGGTGCCGAACGGCAGCTTGTCGGACGAGTCCAGGCTGGACGGCGCCGAGACCATCATCTTGAAGTCCTTGGGCGTGGTCGGCGCGGCCTCGTTCTCCACCCACGAACCGTTCGGGAGGAAGAGCGCCTTGCCCTTGGTCCACTCGGTCTGCGACTGGATGTGGGTCAGACCGGGGGTGCCCTTGAGGATGTACCCCTTCTTGTACAGCTCGTAGTACGCCTCGAACGCCGCCTTGACCGCGGGGTCCTTCCAGGCGTTCGGCTCCAGGTTGTCGATCTTGTCGAGAACCTCCCGGCCACCGATCTTGGCGATGAACGGGGAGAGCGAGAACGGCAGGTAGTACGGGTACTTACCGGCGTACGTCCAGCCCGCGATGCCCTGCTTCTTCGCCTTCGCGCAGAGGGCGAGCATGGCGTCCCAGTCCTCGGGGTACTCCGCGTCGAGCTTCTCCAGCGCGGTCTGCGAGTACCAGACGCCGTACACGGTGTACGCGTAGTACATGATCCAGACCGGGTCGCCGTCGAACTGCCCCATCTCCAGGACACCGGGGCGCAGCGTGTCGCGGACCTTCTTGCTCGGGTCGTCGATGGACGGGGCGTCCATCAGCGGCGTCAGGTCGAGCAGCTGCTTCTTGCTGGCCAGGACACCCATGTCCATCTGCTCGGCGCCGGAGTTGTCGATCAGGTCCGGCGGGGTGCCGCCGTTGAAGCGGGGCTGCAGCTGCGACTGGATCTTCTGGGTCGCGACGTGCTTGATCTTGGGGGCCTTCGGGAACGCCGCGTTGTACTTCTTCTCCGCGTCGATCGCGTACTGCTGGCCGAAGCCGCCGTCGAAGATGACCACCTCGAGCGGGGCCGTCTCGTTCACGCCGAGCGGGTTGGTCTTGGTGACCTTGCCCTTGTCGACCTTCTTGTCGCTGCTGCTGTCGCCGCTGGCGCACGCCGACAGGAAGCCCATCGCCGGAACGCTGATCAGGCCGAGTGCGGCCGATCGCTTGATCACATCGCGACGGCCAAGGCCCTCATTCTTGTGGGCGGAGGTGGATCCCATGCTCAAGTCCTCGCCTTCTCCAGGACTCAGGCGGTGTGTACCGGTCGCCCGTAGATATTCGCCTCAGGCGAAGGGCCCCGCCACCGCGGTCAGTTGCGCTTGGGTGGTGCTGATTTCAGGCTAGCCATGTGCAGTGGGGGGATCGGGGAGACCGGGCATCGGACGCACCCGTCGTGCTGTCCTCGGCCCTTCCCCCGTGTCCCCCTTGTCCGCGTCACCGGAAAAGCTGTGCGGACGCCGACAGGTATAGTCCACTTCCGGTCGACTGAGCAAGATCGAATGCGAGTTTGAGCAGCAGTCTTTCCCGAGTTGAGACCTCGCGGATACATGGCCCCCGCACGCTCTTGGTCCGGGTGTAACGATTTCCGCATTCCGGTCGATTCGGCTTGCGCTTCCCACCCAACACCCTTGACACGTCCCGGCACTTGGCTCCCTACTGGACCTTGCGCATCTCTCTGACAACGTTGTCCAGATGCACTCCTCGGGAGGAATGGCTCGGCATGCAGCCCCGACATGGTTCTCGCACGAGACAAAGCCGTACGGCCGCGCTGATCGCGGCTTCACTCGTTCTGGTCGTGACCGCCCCCTCCGTCGCCGCCGCACAGTCGGCCGGCGCACACGAAAAGGGCCGGCCGCCTTCGGGAGACCGGACATTCAGCTCGTCGTTCGAAGCGGACGAAAAGCAGCCGGACTGGCGCAATACCGTAGAAGAGGGTCCGGACGGAAAGAAGCGGTCATCGGGTGTCGATGGCGGCTTCTCCGCAGGAATACCGGGCAATATCACCGACAAGGTGACAGATGTCCGCGCCAGTGGCGAGAACACCGGCGGCGGAGAGGTCAAGGAAAACCTGATCGACGGGGAATCCGGCACCAAGTGGCTGGCCTTCGAGCCCACCGGTTGGGTCGAATTCGACCTGGACGAACCGGTCAAGGTCGTGACATACGCACTGACTTCGGCCAATGACCACGACGAGCGCGACCCGAAGGACTGGACCCTCCAGGGCTCCGCCGACGGCAAGGACTGGCAGGACCTCGACTCCCGGACCGGCCAGACGTTCACCGAGCGGTTCCAGACGAAGTCGTACGATTTCACCTCTGACACCGCATACCAGCACTTCCGTCTTCGGATCACGAAGAACAACGGCGCCTCGGACGCCACCCAGCTCGCCGACGTCCAGTTCTCCGACGGCGACACCTCCACCCCGGCCCCGGACGAGATGCGCAGCCAGGTCGACCGCGGCCCCTCCGGCTCCCCCACCGCCAAGGCAGGCGCGGGCTTCACCGGAAAGCGGGCCCTGCGGTACGCCGGTACGCACAAGGCGGACGGCCGGGCGTACTCGTACAACAAGGTCTTCGACGTGAACACGGCTGTCACCCGTGACACCTCACTGTCGTACCTGGTCTATCCCCAGATGGGCGAGACCGACCTCTCCTACCCGGCGACCCATGTCTCGGTGGACCTGGCGTTCACGGACGGCACGTATCTGAGCGATCTGCGGGCCACCGACAGCAACGGCGGGCTGCTCACCCCGCAGGGCCAGGCCGACGCCAAGCGGCTGTACGTCAACCAGTGGAACAAGGTCGAGTCGACGATCGGCACCGTCGCGGCGGGCAGGACCGTCGACCGGATCCTGGTGGCGTACGACTCCCCCAAGGGCACGGCGAAGTTCCAGGGCTGGATCGACGACATCGAGATCGCCCCGAAGGCGCCCGAGAAGCGCCGCTCCCACCTCTCCGACTACGCGTCGACGGTCCGCGGCACCAACTCCAGCGGCGCCTTCTCCCGGGGCAACAACTTCCCCGCCACCGCGGTCCCCAACGGCTTCAACTTCTGGACACCGGTCACCAATGCCGGCTCGACGAGCTGGCTGTACGACTACGCGCGGGGCAACAACGACGACAACCTGCCGACCCTCCAGGCGTTCAGCGCCAGCCACGAACCGAGCCCCTGGATGGGCGACCGGCAGACCTTCCAGCTGATGCCCTCGGCGGCCACCGGCACCCCGGACGCCTCCCGCAAGGCGCGTGCGCTGCCGTTCCACCACGAGAACGAGACGGCGCGGCCGCACTACTACGGTGTGACCTTCGACAACGGTCTCAAGGCCGAGATGACGCCGTCGGACCATGCGGCCCGGATGCGGTTCACCTACCCCGGTGACGACGCGAGCATCGTCTTCGACAACGTCTCCAACGACGGCGGACTCACCCTCGACCCGGCCACCGGCTCCTTCACCGGCTTCTCCGACGTGAAGAGCGGCGGCTCGACCGGCGCCACCCGGCTCTTCGTGTACGGCGTCTTCGACGCGCCGGTCACCGCGAGCGGCAAGCTGTCCGGCGGCGGGGGCGACGATGTCACCGGCTACCTCCGCTTCGACGCGGGCAAGGACCGCACGGTCGGGCTGCGCCTGGCGACCTCGCTCATCAGCGTCGACCAGGCCAAGCAGAACCTCGCCGCCGAGATCCCCGCCTCGCGCTCCTTCGGCCGGGTCGAGGACCGGGCGCAGCGGGCCTGGGACGACATCCTGGGCAAGGTGGAGGTCGAGGGTGCCACGGCCGATCAGCTGACCACCCTCTACTCCAGCCTGTACCGGCTGTACCTGTACCCGAACTCGGGCTTCGAGAAGGTCGGCGGCAAGGACAAGTACGCCAGCCCGTTCTCCCCGCAGGTCGGCTCCGACACCCCGACGCACACCGGGGCGAAGATCGTCGACGGCAAGGTGTACGTCAACAACGGCTTCTGGGACACCTACCGCACCACGTGGCCCGCGTACTCCCTGCTCACCCCGGGCAGGGCCGGCGAGATGGTGGACGGCTTCGTCCAGCAGTACAAGGACGGGGGCTGGATCTCCCGCTGGTCCTCCCCCGGCTACTCCGACCTGATGACCGGCACCTCCTCGGACGTCGCGTTCGCGGACGCCTACGTCAAGGGCGTGCGGTTCGACGCGGAGGCGGCGTACGACGCGGCGCTGAAGAACGCCACGGTGGTCCCGCCGTCCTCGGGCGTCGGCCGCAAGGGCATGGTGACGTCACCGTTCACCGGTTATGCGAACACCGACACCCATGAGGGCCTGTCCTGGTCGCTGGAGGGCTACCTCAACGACTACGGCATCGCGCGGATGGGCGAGGCGCTCTACAGGAAGACGAAGAAGCAGCGCTACAAGGAGGAGTCCGAGTACTTCCTCGACCGCGCCCGCAACTACGTCCGGCTCTTCGACGACAAGGCCGGTTTCTTCCAGGGCAGGGACGCCGGGGGCGGCTGGCGGCTCCCCTCGGACCGGTACGACCCCCGGGTCTGGGGCTACGACTACACGGAGACCAACGGCTGGGGCTACGCCTTCACCGCCCCGCAGGACAGCCGGGGCCTGGCGAACCTGTACGGCGGCCGCGCCGGCCTGGCCGAGAAGCTCGACACGTACTTCTCGACTCCCGAGACGGCGGGCCCCGAGTTCGTCGGCTCGTACGGCGGTGTCATCCACGAGATGACCGAGGCGCGGGACGTGCGGATGGGCCAGTACGGCCACAGCAACCAGGTTGCGCACCACGTCACCTACATGTACGACGCGGCCTCCCAGCCCTGGAAGACGCAGGAGAAGGTCCGCGAGGTCCTGGGCCGGCTCTACACGGGCAGCGCCATCGGGCAGGGCTACCACGGCGACGAGGACAACGGCGAGCAGTCGGCCTGGTTCCTCTTCTCCTCGCTCGGCTTCTACCCGCTGGTCATGGGCAGCGGCGAGTACGCGATCGGCTCCCCGCTCTTCAAGAAGACCACCGTCCACCTGGAGAACGGCCGCGACCTGGTCGTCCGGGCGCCGAAGAACAGCGCGGAGAACATCTACGTCCAGGGTCTGCGGGTCAACGGCAAGAAGTGGACCTCCACCTCACTGCCGCACGAGCTGCTGGCCAAGGGCGGTGTGCTGGACTTCGACATGGGCCCGAAGCCGTCGTCGTGGGGCACCGGCAAGGACGCGGCGCCGACCTCGATCACCACGGACGACAAGGTGGCGTCGCCGCGGACGGACGTGCTGAAGGGCGACGGCGCCCTGTTCGACGACACGTCGGCCACCTCGGCGAAGGTCACCTCGGTGGACCTGCCGGTCCCCGCCGCCACGGACGCGGTCCGGTACACACTGACGTCGGACAAGGCCGCCGGGGCCCCGTCCGGCTGGGTACTCCAGGGCTCGTCGGACGGCACGACGTGGAAGGACCTCGACAAGCGCTCGGCCGAATCGTTCGCCTGGGACAGGCAGACGAGGGTGTTCTCGGTGCGCGAGCCGGGCGCGTACGCGCACTACCGCCTGGTGTTCGCCGGTGAAGGCACGCTGGCGGAGCTGGAGTTGTTCTCCTGATACGACGCCCCCTTCTCCATAGCCGGCGGCCGGTACCCCTGGCGGGGCGCCGGCCGCCGGCGCGTGCGGGCCGGCGCGGCTCCCGCTCGGTCGTGCTCGGTCGTGCTCGGTCCGTTCAGTCCCGCTCGGTCCGTTCAGTCCCGCTCCGGACTCTCCGGCACTGCCCGGGGGAACAGGCTCTCCGGCAGTGTCACGTTCCACGCCGTGATGACCGGCTTCCCGTGCTCGGTACCGAGCCGCGAGACGGCACCTGTGGCGAGCTGGAACAGCGTCCCCTCGGCCGGGGTCAGACCGAGATAGCGAGCGGTGAGCACACGCAGGAAGTGGGAGTGGGCGACGAGCGCGATGTCCTCGTCCGTGTCCCGGCTCGCCGCCTCGGCGGCTTCGGCCAGCACCCGGTCGGCGCGCGCCCCGATCTCCGCGGGGGTCTCGCCGGGGTGCGCCTCGGGGCCGGGAGCGACGCCGTCGGTCCAGAGGTTCCAGTCGGGGCGGGTACGGCGGATCTCGTCGGTGGTCACCCCTTCGTAGCCGCCGTAGTCCCATTCGCGCAGTTCGGGTGTGATGCGGGGCGCGGCGAGCCCGGCGAGCTCGGCGGTGCGCCGGGCCCGCACGGCGGGAGAGACGAGGGTGAGCGCGACCCGCCGGTCGGCGAGCAGCGGCGCCAGGGCCCGGGCCTGCCGTTCCCCGAAGGCGGTCAGGGGCAGATCGGTGTAGCTCGTGTGCTGCCCGGACCGCGACCACTCCGTCTCGCCGTGCCGGATCAGGATCAGCTCGCCCATGATGATTCCGCTCTTTCCTTGCCGATGCCGATGCCGATGCCGGTGCCGGTGCCGTCGGCGCTGTCACTGTCGCTGTGTGAACCTGCGGCCCCACGATCGCATTCCACCGGGCCGGCGGCGGGGTGCGGCTCGCCCTCGTGCGCCCGGTCGGCACGGAGTCCTGCGGGTGGGACGTCCCGGCCTTCCGGGTGCGGTACGTCCACGCGCCGCTGCGTCGCGGCGCATGCCGCAGCCCAGGAATCTCGACCCGTACGCCGACGCCCGCCCCTGCTGCGGATCCGAACCGCGCCGTCTGCGGAGGGGCCGCCCGGACGACACGCGAAGGGCCGCACCCCGGAATTCCGGAGTGCGGCCCTTCGGCTCTGCTGCCCGCCTCGCGACTACTTGCGGATCAGGTTGCGGAGCACGTACTGCATGATGCCGCCGTTGCGGTAGTAGTCCGCCTCACCGGGGGTGTCGATGCGGACGACCGCGTCGAACTCCACACCGGTGTCGGTGGTCACCTTGACCGTGCGCGGCGTGGTGCCGTTGTTCAGCTCGGTGACGCCGGTGAAGGAGAAGGTCTCCTCGCCGGTGAGGCCGAGGGCCTCGGCGGTCGCGCCCTCCGGGAACTGGAGCGGGAGGACGCCCATGCCGATGAGGTTCGAGCGGTGGATGCGCTCGTAGGACTCGGCGATGACGGCCTTGACGCCGAGGAGCGCGGTGCCCTTGGCGGCCCAGTCGCGGGACGAGCCGGAGCCGTACTCCTTGCCCGCCAGGATGACCAGCGGGGTGCCGGCGGCCTGGTAGTTCTGCGAGGCGTCGTAGATGAACGAGACGGGGGCATCGCCCGCGGACGCAGCCTGGGTGAAGTCGCGGGTGAAGCCACCCTCGGTGCCCGGGGCGATCTGGTTGCGCAGGCGGATGTTCGCGAAGGTGCCGCGAATCATGACCTCGTGGTTGCCGCGGCGCGAGCCGTACGAGTTGAAGTCGCGGCGCTCGACGCCGTGCTCCGTCAGGTACTTGCCGGCCGGGGTGTCGGCCTTGATCGCACCGGCCGGGGAGATGTGGTCGGTGGTGACCGAGTCGCCCAGCTTGGCGAGCACGCGGGCGCCGGTGATGTCGGCGACCGGGGTCGTCTCCATCGTCATGCCCTCGAAGTACGGGGGCTTGCGCACGTAGGTGGACTGCGCGTCCCACTCGAAGGTGTTGCCGGTGGGGATCGACAGCGCCTGCCACTGGGCGTCGCCCGCGAAGACGTCCTGGTAGGACTTGTTGAACATGTCCTCGCCGATGGAGTTGGCGACGACGTCGTTCACCTCGGCCTCGGAGGGCCAGATGTCCGCGAGGTAGACCGGCTTGCCGTCCTGGTCGATGCCCAGGGCGTCCTTGGTGATGTCCACCTTCATCGAACCGGCGATGGCGTACGCGACGACCAGCGGCGGGGACGCCAGGTAGTTCATCTTGACGTCGGGGTTGATCCGGCCCTCGAAGTTACGGTTGCCGGAGAGCACCGAGGTCACGGCCAGGTCGTGCTCGTTGACCGCCTTGGAGACCTCCTCCGGCAGCGGGCCGGAGTTGCCGATGCAGGTGGTGCAGCCGTAGCCGACGAGGTTGAAGCCGACCTTGTCGAGGTACGGGGTCAGGCCCGCCTTGTCGAAGTAGTCGGTGACGACCTTCGAGCCCGGGGCGAGGGTGGTCTTGACCCACGGCTTGCGGGTCAGGCCCTTCTCGACCGCCTTCTTCGCCACGAGCGCCGCGGCGACCATGACGTACGGGTTCGAGGTGTTGGTGCAGGAGGTGATCGCGGCGACGGTGACGGCGCCGTGGTCGATCTCGTACGTCGTGCCGTCGGGGGCGGTCACGGTGACCGGGTTCGACGGGACGCCGTTGTGCGCGGCCGGGGAGTCGGAGGCCGGGAAGGACTCCTTGCCCGCCTCCTCGTCGTCCGCGACGTAGTTGCGCACGTCCTGGGCGAACTGCGCCTTGGCGTTCGCGAGGACGATGCGGTCCTGCGGGCGCTTCGGGCCGGCGATCGACGGGACGACCGTCGACAGGTCCAGCTCCAGCTTCTCGGAGAAGTCCGGCTCGGCGGCCGGGTCGAGCCAGAGGCCCTGCTCCTTGGCGTACGCCTCGACGAGCGCGACCTGCTGCTCGTCGCGACCGGTCAGGCGCAGGTACTTCAGCGTCTCGTCGTCGATCGGGAAGATCGCGGCGGTGGAGCCGAACTCCGGCGACATGTTGCCGATGGTGGCGCGGTTGGCGAGCGAGGTGGCGGCGACGCCCTCACCGTAGAACTCGACGAACTTGCCGACGACACCGTGCTTGCGGAGCATCTCGGTGATGGTCAGCACCAGGTCGGTGGCGGTGGTGCCGGCCGGGAGCTCGCCGGTCAGCTTGAAGCCGACGACGCGCGGGATGAGCATGGAGACCGGCTGGCCGAGCATCGCGGCCTCGGCCTCGATGCCGCCGACGCCCCAGCCCAGCACGCCGAGGCCGTTGACCATGGTGGTGTGCGAGTCGGTGCCGACGAGGGTGTCGGGGTACGCCTGGCCACCCCGGACCATGACCGTACGGGCCAGGTGCTCGATGTTGACCTGGTGGACGATGCCGGTGCCCGGGGGGACGACCTTGAACTCGTCGAAGGCGGTCTGGCCCCAGCGCAGGAACTGGTAGCGCTCCTTGTTGCGGCCGTACTCCAGCTCGACGTTCTGGCCGAAGGCGTCCTTCGTGCCGAACTTGTCGGCGATGACGGAGTGGTCGATGACCAGCTCGGCCGGGGCGAGCGGGTTGATCTTGGCCGGGTCACCGCCCAGCTCCTTGACGGCCTCACGCATGGTGGCGAGGTCCACGACACACGGCACACCGGTGAAGTCCTGCATGATCACGCGAGCCGGCGTGAACTGGATCTCCTGGCTGGGCTGAGCCTGGGAGTCCCAGCCGCCGAGGGCCCGGATGTGGTCGGCGGTGATGTTCGCGCCGTCCTCGGTGCGGAGCAGGTTCTCCAGCAGCACCTTCAGGCTGTAGGGGAGGCGCGCGGAGCCCTCGACCTTGTCCAGCTTGAAGATCTCGTACGACTCGTCGCCCACGCGCAGCGTGCTGCGGGCGTCGAAGCTGTTCGCCGACACGACAGTCTCCTTCATCAATGTGCGCGTACTCCGCGCCGCGCCTCATTACGGCGGGCGCCGCGTGGTGCCGCCTACGGCTCCTCGACCATCCGCTAAGGTAAGGCTTAGTTAGGTAACCCTTACCGACTGACGGACTGCGGTGCGCCTTCGGCATATATCTCGATGTCGAGATAACTCTAGTACATCACCGTCGCACGGTCATGCGGGGGCGCCGGTGTCCGCCGCAATCCAACCGGTGTCCGCTGTCATCCAAGCGGCATCACCTCGTAGGCTCCAGAATGCGGTCGAGTGTCCGGCGCCCCATTCCGCTCATCGTCGGATTGCTCTCGACGTAGTACCAGACGAGACCCATCGCCTGTTCGAAGGCCCACGCCCTGCCCCGCTCCCACTCCAGATCGTCGCAGGCCAGCGCCCGCCGGAGCACTTCCCGCGGGCCCGGTCGCAACAGGTGCCAGGCGCTGACCAGGTCCAGCGCGGGGTCGGCCGGGCCGAAGCCGCCGGTGTCGAGTACGCCGCTGAGCCGGTCTCCCGTGACCAGTACGTTGCCGGGAATCAGGTCACCGTGGCTCATCACATCGGCAGCCGTGCGTGGCAACTCCCGGAGGTGGCTCCACACTTTGCGCAGCCGCGGCACGTCGAGCAGCTCCTCGCTCTCCTCGAAGCATTTCGCCATCCAGTCGTCGTGGTGGGCGAGAACGCCGCCACGGTTCTCGCCGCTGAAACACCGCCCCCGCGTCCCGGCGTCCCGCAGGGACGCGATGAAGGCCGCAAGGTCCTCGGCGAAAGCGTCCGACCCACTCGGGTCGGCATCGGAGGCGACCGTTCCCGGCAGCCATGTCTGGACCGACCACGGCATGGGGTAACCCGCTCCAGGCTTTCCCAGGGCGACGGGTTCCGGAACGGGGAACCGAGACACCTGTGCAAGCTCCGCGCTCGCCCGGGCCTCCCGTTCCAGAACCGCCAGCCCCTCCGCGGCATCGGTCGGGCGCAGCGGGAAACGCGCGGAGAGGTTGTCCCCGATACGGAAGATGGCGTGGACCGTCCCGGTCGACGACAGGGGCCGGACCGCCCTGCCGCTCCACTGAGGGAACTGCTCCTCGATCAAGGTCGCAACGATTTCGGTGGTCACGTCCAGTTGGTCGTCGTGCATGGTCAATCTCTCGGGCCCTTCCACTCGTCCAGCTCGAAACGACGGAAGCAATCCTGATCAACGGAGGCAATCCCGGTCAACGGAAGCAATCCGGATCGGCTTGGACGACAGCCAGTACGCGGACGTCAGATTCCACCCGGCCCGGCCGCGTTCGAGTGAAGACCCCGGCCATGTGGCCACGCGTCCCGCATTCGTCACGGCCCGGGCACCGTCTTCCTGCGCGCTCAGTCGCGGCTGTCGTACGAGTGCCGTGCGGCCGCGATGGCCGGTCGGTTCCTGTCGGCCCACGCCGCCAGGGCCTCCAACGGCTCACGGATCTCGTCGATCAAGGCAGTGGTGGCGTATTCCACGCGGGGTGGTGAATCGGGATGGACGGTTCGGGTGATCAGCCCGTTTCGCTCCAGGTTGCGCAGGCTCAAGGTCAGCATGCGTCGGCTGATGCCCTCGATGGCGCGCTCCAGTGCGGTGAAGCGGTGCGGTCCGTCGCCGAGAACGACCAGCACCTGGGCGCTCCACTTGTCGCCGATCAGGGCGAGCACTTCCCTCAAAGGGCAGTCGGGGATCACCTGGGCGTCGTCCGGGGGCAGCGGTGTGAGCTGGTTCGTTACGCCGGTGTTCCGTCGCGACATGAAAGTGCCTCCTTCCGCAGAGCCTGAGCATGCTCCAGGATGACGCCTGTTACAAGTCGTAACTTTCCTGGTGGCAGGCGCTGTTGAGCGTGATTCCGAGGGCGCCGAGCAGACAGTGGACAAGGAGGAGCGGGTGCCGACCGCACACAGCGACGGATTGAAGATCTTCTACGAGGTGTCCGGAGACGGGCCGGTTCTGGTCCTGCATCCGGGGATGTTCCAGACCGGCGCGAGCTGGAGTGCCGCCGGCTACGCCCCGAGGCTGCGCGCCAACCACACGGTGGTGGCCATCGATCCGCCGGGGCTGGGAGCGAGCGACGCCCCGACGGACCCGGCCGCGTACGCCCTGGAACGCCGTGTCGAGTGCGTCACCGCCGTCCTCGACGACATCGGTGCCGACCGGGCCGGTGTCTGGGGCTACTCCATGGGTGCGTTGACCGCACTCGCCATGGCCCTGCACGCGCCGGAAAGGTGCGCGCGGGTCGTCGCCGGCTCGTGGGACCCCGCGGACGGTTTCGCCTCCGCACGCGATCACGTGTTCCAGCAGCTCGGCCTGCCCGCCGAGACCGACGCGTTCGACATCCTGCGGCAGGGCGCCCGTGCCGATCCTTCGCAGGCCGCCGTCATCGACGCAGCCGATCCGGCGGCCCTGCGCGCCAACTACGAGGCGTTCTCCCGTGACCGCGCTCTCGACGCCGGACTGGCCTCCTCCGACGTCCCGATGCTGATGTACTGCGGCACGGCCGACCCCTGGCACGAACCGATGCGCAAGGTCACTGAACGGACCAGCGGCAGCTTCTTCTCCGTACCCGGTGCCGATCACCGGGGCGGCTGGGTTCGTTCTGCGGAGATCCTGCCCCGCGTTCTGCCGTTCCTTGCCGCCGGCAGGTGGTGAGCACTCCGGTCGACCGCGTGAGATGTTCCGCCCCGGCCCGCCGGTGGCCACCGGGCGTGGGACAAGCCGAGGACGGCCGTCCCACCACACCTGTCCGGCCCCGGGTCAGCACCTGATCGCGGGCCACGGTCCGCCGGACGGCACGCCGGTGCCGCGGCTCACGACGAAGGCCGGGCGTCCGGCTCGGGCTCCACCGGGAGCCACAGTTCGGCGTCGGCCCCGGTCTTCTCCGGCGACAGGCGGATACGCAGGATCTCGGGGCCGGTGCGGGTGCGGTACGGGTTCGACGGGAACCACTCGGTGAACACGTCCCGCCACAGCTCCTGGACGGCCTGCGGCGCGGGCCCGGAGGTGGTGAAGACCGCCCAGGTGCCGGCCGGGACGGACAGCGCGGTGGTGCCCTCGGGAGCGGCCGCGGAGGTGACCACGCCGTGGTGGTAGTCGAGATCGGTGCCCTCGGCACGGCTGGGGTCCAGGTCGTCGCAGACCGCGACGACGCCGTGCGGCTCCTGGTCCGACAGTTTCTCCACACGCTCCAGGGCCCGCGGATCGATCCCGCGGACGAAGTCCATGATCGCCCGGTTCGGCCCGGCGTGCACCAGCGGCACCCGCGCCCTGAAGCCGACGACGGTGAAGGCCGCCTTGTCGACGAGGCGGTATCGCATACTGCTGCTCCCCTCGACGGTGAGGCGGAAGGCCATCCGCGACTGGGAGCTGAGCGCGGCGCCGGTACGCCGGGCCTCGCCCGGTCCGATGCCGTGCATGGCACGGAACGCCCGCGCGAACGCCTCGCCGGATCCGTAGCCGAATCGCACCGCGATCTCCAGCAGCGTGTCACGTCCCGCGAGCACTTCGGCAGCGGCGAGGGTGAGCCGGCGGCGCCGGACGTACTCCGACAGCGGCATGCCCGCGAGCGCGGAGAACATCCGGCGCAGGTGGTACTCCGAGGTGGCCGCGACGCGTGCCAGCTCCCCCATCTCGACAGTCCCGTCGAGATGGCGCTCGATGTGCTCCATGGCCTGGTTCAGCCGCTCCAGCACGCCCGGTCTCCCTCCTCCTGGCGACCACGGCGCCGGGCGGTGTCCACGGTTACCCGGCGCCGCCGGTGCCGGCCCCGTCCGGACCTGGCGTGTCCCGTCCCAGGCCTCGGCGGATCGCGATCTCCACGGGAGAGTACGCGCCGTCGGCCCGTTCCGTTTCGTACGGTGCGGCCGGCATCAGCGGCGGCTGGGCCATGAAGCGCGGCCGCGTCCCGTGGTGCGGTTGCGCCGAGTGCACCAGGAACGGATGGCACAGGAGGACATCGCCCGGGGACCCGGTGGCGAGGGCGAGTGGCCGGTGGTCGGACGCCGCCACCAGCTCGGGGGCGAGGGCCAACCCGCTCGCCCCGTCCTCCCCGTACTTCTCCAGCACCTTCGGCACATCGAGGTGCGAGCCGACCCGGATCCGGGTGGGGGCGTCCTGCTCACCGACCTCGCTGAACAGGAACAGCATCAGCAGCGCCCGGCCCCGGGAGCGCAGATTCGTGAAGTACCAGCTCTCGCCCTCCGGCAGATAGCTCCCCTCGATGTGCCAGCCCGCGTCGTCCGGTTCCTCCACGTGCGGGAAGCGCAGCGGGAACGTGCCCAGCGAGTAGCGCGGCTCCCAGCGTCCCGCGCCGACGAGAAGGTCGTAGGCGTGGTGCAGGGACGGGGAGTTGGGTGCGGCGGCGAACGGCCCCTGCGCCATGCCGGGCACCTGGTGCACGGGCCGCGTCCACGTCGCCGGGTCCTGCGGGTCGCAGCCCGTCTCCCGCCACAGCAGACGGGCGCAGTCGGCGGCCACACGTGGCGCGACGGCGCCCGCCAGCTTCACGAAGCCGTCACGGAGAAAGCGGGATACCAAGGTCGTGTCGTCCATGCGCCCATCGTGCGGCGGCACCGGCCCCGGCCACCCGACATTGTCCGCACCGCTTCTGTCGGGTGTCCGCCGAGCCCTTACCCGCTCCTGCGACCCGGCCGCGCCCGGCGCTCCGAAGGGGCCGGCACGGCCGCGGGGAGCCGATCGGCCTCGCCTCGGGGCCCGGCGACACACGGCAGCACACGGCGGCACTCAGAATCCGTGGTCGATCTTCTTCTCCCGCATCAACTCCCCCAGCTCCGTGTCCGACAGCGGGTGCAGAGTGTCCAGGAGATGACGCAGCCCTGATTCGCCGACGCTCTGGCTGGCGACCGAGACCTCCGCCTTCCCGTGCCGGCGTACGAGGGTGACCTCGCGGGTGCCGTCGGGAAAGCCGCGGACCATGACCATCTCCCCGTGCCCGTCCACCGCGCAGGTGACGGACTTGTCCACGGGCTCGGGGCACCGGGGTTCCGGCATGTCCGAGGAGCGCACGACGAGGCCCGCGTACCCCGTCTCGTACCCCTCCCGCACGGGGCGGTAGTCGACGACGAAGGTGGCGGGGCCCAGCTCCGCCCGGGACACGTGCATGCCCGGCGGCGCGTCGCCGAGGTACAGCAGCTCGGGCTTCTCCCGGTACCGCGCGACCTCCGCCTCGTGCTGACGTCGCTGCGACTGCGCCGGGCCGACGAAACCCCCGTAGACCACGCCGGCCGCCAGCACCACCAGCGCCCCCGACCGCACCCACCGGCCCGGCACGAAGAACGCCGCGGCCACGGTGTACGGCACCCCCGTCAGCGCGATCCGGGTACCGGCGCTCCCCAGGTCGACGTCCCCGCCGTAGGCGGCCAGGCCCGCCAGGACGCCGAGTGTGCCGAGTACGAAGACCAGTACCGCCCAGCCCAACCGCCCCGGCACGGAACCGCACAGCGGCACCACGTCCTTCACCGGCAGGCCCGCCACGGCCAGCAGGCCCACCATCAGCGGCGCTCCCAGTGCCAGGACCGGCACCGTCGCACCGGCACCGCCGCCCCAGGCAACCGCCACCAGACCGAAGCCGAGCGCCGGCACCGTCATCGCCGTGATCGCCCAGACCAGAAAGAGATGCAGGGCCGTGAACGCCCCTCTGCCACTCGTCATGCCGCGGAGCCTGTCAACCGGCTTCCCGGCACACATGAGTACCCGTACTCAGCGGACGGCCCCTCCGCCCGGCCGGGGGGCAAGTCGGCCCGTACGCCGGCGTCGAACCCCTCGTCGGCGTCGAACGACGCGTCGGCGCACGCGAGCACAGCGTGCCGGCGAAGCCGCTGAGCCCGTGGTCCTGCGCGTGGTCCTGCCGTAGTTCTGCCAGAAGTCCTGCCGGAAGTCCTACCCGTAGCGGAAGCAGTACAGCTCGCGCATCCGCGCCGTCGCCAACTCCGGCCGCCTTCCTCCGTGTCTGCGGCACCGGGACCTCCGGGCGGGCCGATGTCAGATGCCGGATCTATGGTTCCGCCATGGCAGTTCCCGAGATCATCCCCATAGCCCACGAGCCCGGATACCGGACCGACACCGTCGGGCGGTACGCGGACGGACAGTTCCTGGCCTCGGTCACCTACGCCTTTCCCCAGGGGTACACGATCGGCGACGGCTGGGAGGAGCACAAGCGCCTCTACACCGTTCTGCACCGCTTCGACCACGAGGGCCGGCACCTCGATTCGGACATCGGGTACGCGGGCACGTACGCCGAGCAGCAGCACCCCGCGGGCGACGGCTCCGTCATGGCGCGGGCGGAGGCGCGGCTGGCGGCGCTCCTCGACGGCCTTCCCGAGCGCGACTACGGAGACATCGCGATCCGGCCCTTCCGGCTGACGGTCGACGGCGTGCTCTTCGGGCTGATCGTCGAGCACCACGACGGGGAGAGCGCGGACGAGGAGGGCGGCGACGGGGAGGGCGAGGACGACTGGGCCGAGCTCCACCCCGACCAGCTCGGCTTCTACGCTCCCTGGGACGGCCAGTACGACACCTGACGCGTGGGCCCGGACGACGGAGGAACATGAACGACATCAGTGAGTTCGAGGAGTTCAAGGAGCCCCGGGAGCCCGGTCGGACGGGAGAGTCCGGTGGGCCCGGGGAGTCCGGTGAGCCCGGGGTGACCGACGGGTTCGGGGAGACCGACGGGTTCGGGGGCATCTCCCCGACCACCCTGGCCGATCTCCTGGGGCGCGGGCAGGTCATGGACATCGGCGTCCGCCCGCTGTGGCCCTCGGTCCCCCGGGTCGCCGGACCGGCGTTCACCGTGCGGTGCCCTCCGGGTGACAACCTCATGCTCCACGCCGCCGTCCACCGCGCGCAGCCCGGCGCCGTCATCGTCGTCGAGTCGGGCGACGTGGACCACGCGCTGGCCGGCGGGAACGTCTGCGCGGTCGCCCAACGCCGGGGAATCGCCGCGTTCGTGACCGACGGCGTGATCCGTGACCTCGCCGAGGTGCGCGAGATGGGGTTCCCCGTCTTCGCCAGGGGCGTGATCCCCATCCCCGGCACCAAGAAGGCGGTCGGGCCGCTCAACGGCCCCGTGCGGTGCGGCGGTGTGGCCGTGGACGCCGGTGACATCGTGGTGGCGGACGAGGAGGGCATCGTGGTCGTTCCGCGTGCCCGGCACGAACAGGTACTCCTCGACGCGCGGGCGAAGGCGGCCAAGGAGGCGGGCGAATCCCTGGACGCCTGGGAGGCCGCGCATCGTGCCCGTATCGACGGCATCCTGCGCGACAACGGTTTCGAGGACTGACCTCGCAGGACGGCCGCCGGTCTCCAGAGGCGGCCCCGGAACCGGCGGCCGGTCTCCGCCCTCCCGATCCCCGGGCACCGGCTTCCGTACGCCCGGGTCGCCCCGCCCCCCCGTACGGACGCGCACCGCGGGCGGTCGCGGCGATCCGGGCGGACCATTGAACGCATGGTGCGCAGCGGGACGGCGCATCTCGTACGCCTCCGACCTGCAACTGCCGCGCCGACACGCCCGGGCGTCACCCGAACGCCACACCCCGGCGCAGGTCGCATCTCATATCTGAGATAACCTTTCACCATGTCAGACGATTACCTCGTACGCATCGGCAAGCTCATCCGTGACGCCCGTCAGCATCGGGGCTGGACACAGAGTCAGCTCGCCGAGGCGCTCGCCACCAGCCAGAGCGCCGTGAACCGCATCGAGCGCGGCAATCAAAACATCAGCCTTGAGATGATCGCGCGCATCGGTGAGGCACTCGACAGCGAGATCGTGTCGCTCGGCTACGCCGGGCCCATGCACCTGCGGGTGGTCGGCGGTCGCCGGCTCTCGGGCTCCATCGACGTCAAGACGAGCAAGAACGCGTGCGTGGCACTCCTCTGCGCCTCGCTGCTCAACAAGGGCCGTACGGTGCTGCGCCGGGTGGCCCGGATCGAGGAGGTCTACCGCCTCCTGGAGGTGCTGAACTCCATCGGTGTGCGCACCCGGTGGATCAACGAGGGAACCGATCTGGAGATCGTCCCGCCCGCCCGGCTCGACATGGACGCCATCGACGCGGACGCCGCCCGCCGGACCCGTTCCATCATCATGTTCCTCGGCCCGCTGCTGCACCGCATGGACCGGTTCAAACTCCCGTACGCCGGCGGCTGCGACCTCGGTACGCGGACCATCGAGCCGCACATGATCGCGCTGCGCCGCTTCGGCCTGGAGATCGCCGCGACCGAGGGGATCTACCACGCCCAGGTCGACCACTCGGTGACCCCCGCCCGCCCCATAGTGCTGACCGAGCGCGGTGACACCGTGACCGAGAACGCGCTGCTGGCCGCCGCCCGGCACGACGGCACGACCGTCATCCGCAACGCCTCCTCCAACTACATGGTCCAGGACCTCTGCTTCTTCCTGGAGGCGCTCGGCATACGCGTGGACGGCATCGGCACGACCACACTGACCGTGCACGGCGTCCCGCACATAGACGTGGACGTCGACTACTCCCCCTCCGAGGACCCGGTCGAGGCGATGAGCCTCCTCGCCGCCGCCGTGGTGACGGAGTCCGAACTGACGATCCGCCGGGTGCCGATCGAGTTCCTGGAGATCGAACTCGCGGTGCTGGAGGAGATGGGCGTCGACTGCGACCGCACCACGGAGTACGTCGCCGACAACGGCCGTACCCGCCTGGTCGACCTCACGGTCCGGCCCTCCAAGCTGGAGGCGCCGATCGACAAGATCCACCCCATGCCGTTCCCGGGCCTCAACATCGACAACGTGCCCTTCTTCGCGGCGATCGCCGCCTCGGCCCAGGGCCAGACCCTCATCCACGACTGGGTCTACGACAACCGGGCCATCTACCTCACCGATCTGAACCGCCTCGGCGGCCGGCTGCAACTCCTGGACCCGCACCGGGTACTGGTCGAGGGCCCGACCCGCTGGCGCGCCGCCGAAATGATGTGCCCGCCGGCCCTGCGGCCCGCCGTGGTGGTACTGCTCGCCATGATGGCGGCCGAGGGCACGTCGGTCCTGCGCAACGTGTATGTCATCAACCGCGGTTACGAGGAGCTGGCGGAGCGGCTCAACTCCGTGGGCGCGCAGATCGAGATCTTCCGGGACATCTGATGCGCAGATGCCGCCGCACTCTGTCTGACCTGCTAATCAGCGGGTCTGGGAGGGGTGCGGCGGCATCTCTGGGACTTCTCCGGGACATTGGGCCGGCGGTGGGCTGCGAGCCGCGCTCCACAGGCCCTGCCGACCGGCCGCGGCTACGCGAAGATCGCGTCGATGGCTGCGCTGCCCCGTGCGCCGGCTCGGGGCAAGAAGTGGGAGTACTTCCGCAGCGTGAACCCGGGGTCGGAGTGCCCCCAGCCGGCGTGCCGGGGAGACGACCGATGCGCCGGCCTCCAGTTCCTCGGAGGCGTAGAAGTGCCGCAGGGCTTCCGCTCACGTCCCGTCGCCAAGAGGTTGTATGTCCTCGGCCGCCGGTGTTTGGCTTCCACAGGCGTCTCAGGGGGAGTCGGGTCGTCCCAGGGCAGTGTGACTGGTACTTCCTGGCATGCTCACCTCCCGTCTGCACCGGCAGTTGCGCGGTGTGACGGTCGTGGCCCTTCCGTAGCGGGACGAGGCCACCCACTTGCGAAGCCTCCCTTCACGAGGCGGCCAGTTACGAGGCGCCCGCTTGTGAAGCGGCCCACCCCGTCCCGCTGTTCAGACAGGTCCGGCGGTCGGTCCCGCGTGGTCTCGGAAGCAGTCGGGAACCGTGTTTCATGACGTGGCTGGGGGTGGCGGCGGGGGCAGGGGCACCCGGGCCACCGCGATGTCACCGGTCGACGGATCGCCGTGGTTGTAGAGGACCGCGGTGCCGTCGGGGGTGAATATCGGGTGCGGGTGCCGGGGGTGCCGGTCGGCTTCCGTGCGTGCCAGGGGTGTGCGGGCGCCGGTGGCGACGTCGACGAGCACGATGTCGGACACCTGTCCCGCGTTCTGCCAGCCCCGGCCCGGTGCGTCGAGCGGACCGGAGGTGTCGACGACGGCCAGCCGTCCGTCGCGGCTGATGTCGCAGTGCCAGTCCCGTTCGCCCTCGCTGACGAGCCGGGCCGGCCTGCCGTCGGGGTGGACCATGTAGAGGCCGCGCGGTCCTGCCTCGCTCTCGCCGTACGCGCACACCACGGCGCCCACATCGTGGAACATCCAGCGTTCGTGGCCCACGGCGAGTGTTCCGGCTGGTGCTCCGGTGCGCGCTCCGGGATGCGTTTCGGAGCGCGTTCCCCCATCCGCCGTCTGGTCGAAGACGCAACGCCCCTCCGGGTCCCGTGTGCGGTGCCGAGCCCAGATCCGGTCGGCGATCTGCTGGGAGGGCCCCTCGTGGGCGAAGGCCAGCCACGATTCGTCGTACGGGCTGTACGCCGGGTGGTTGGCGAACCATGGCTTGGTGAACAGTTCGCCGACCCTTCCGGTGGACACGGAGATTTCCAGGCAGGTCACCGGTGTGTCCCGGCCCTCGGGGTGTTCCATCACCACCACCCGATCTCCCGCACCCGTGAGGGAGCACAGGTCCTGCAGGGTGTGCCCGGGAGCGGCCGTGTACAGCCGCTCGGGGACACCGGAGTCCAGATCGAGAATGTGGAGCGCACTGTTCCAGACCCAGGCCACCCGCTCGGCGGACAGGGCCACGTCGGGCCAGAGCAACTGCTCCGGCCCCGAGGCGCTGGGCGGCAGTTCGCACAGGGCGCGTGCGGCACGGTCCTCGCCGCGCCAGCGGACACTGGTGAGCCCGATGGCACCGGTGACCGGGGAGTGCCGGGTCAGCACCACCCGTTCACCGGCGGCGTGGAACCCGTTGGTATGGGGGTAGGGCAGATGGGCGCCGCTGAGGAGGAGAGTCATGGCACGAGCCTCGCGGACCGGAACTGTGCGGGGTTCTTGGGAGCCGCGCCGACTCCGGCCCCCCACTGGAGATAGCCGTCCCGGGCGTCGGGGCCGGTACCCGCGTCGGCGTCGTTGACGAGGAACGACAGCCCGATCGTCCCGGTGGGCGGCCGGTCGAACCCGAGCGAGGACCAGGGCACCGCGAGCCGGTACGTGGTGGTCCGGGCCGCCTCGTCGCGCACGACGGAGACGTCCGCGCCCGGTGTGGGCCCGGCCTGCTGCCCCGGTGGGGCGCTCCAGGTGTACGCGACGGGGCCGCTCGGCAGCAGCGCCGCGCCGACCTCGACCCGGGTGCCGCCGAGCGTGCCGGGGAAGTCCGAGTAGAGGTCGTACTGAATGGAGTCGACCTGCCAGGCCGTCGAAGGGTCGGTGCGGGCGGCGTTGTGCACGTCGTCCCTGATGGCCGCGTCCAGGATCAGGTTCTCGTCCGTGTAGGTGTAGCGGATCGTCCCGGAGAGATCGTCGGGGCCGGTCCTGGTACCGCCCCGCAGACCCACCCAGTCCCCGAGGGAGTTCAGGTCCGTCGGGGCGAGGGTGGTTTCGCCCGCGCGTTCCACGGGGCTGAAGCTGAGCGAGCCCGAATCCGTGGCACCGCCGGTGGTGACGGAGTAGGCGTAGGACACGAACTGCTTCATATCGGAAGGGAGTTCAACCGTCCTCTCGGACGATTGCCCGGCGGGAACCGGAGCCGGATCCGTGATCGTGCCCATCCAGGGCCCGACTCGCCAACCCACCGGCGCGGGTGCCAGAGCCCGGTCCGGGTCGTTGTTGGTGATCTTCACGGTGAGGCCTCCGCCGCTCCTGCGGATGTCGGGTCGTCCGGTCACGGTGTACGGCTCGACCACCTTCGTCGTGGTGCGCAGCCGGGCCAGCCGGCCGAAGGAGGCGTTGACTTCGCGCATGCCGGCGGTCGCGGTGGCGGGCACCGTCAGCGTGAGCGAGGTCTTGGCACCGGGCCGGGTTCCCAGCGTGCCGTGCACGCCGTCGATCGTGACCGGCAGTCGGCGGGGCAGCGCGCCCGCCCCGGTGCGGTCCGCGGTGACGGTGACCTTCAGGGCGGCGCCGGTCACCGACTGCTCCGTCGTACTCAGCGAGAGCGGTGAGTTCGTGACTGTCACGCCGGTGACCGGCCCTTCAAGGAAGACGGGGCTGCCGTCGAGGCCGAGCGTGATGTGCCCGGCCGTCGGGACGAGCGTGCTCCGCTTGCCGAACTGGTCGGTCAGGGTCAGGGGCCTGTCGGTGGCGACGGAGACCGTCTTCGGCGAAGTGGCCCACAGGGAACGGGTGGTGGTGCCGTACGGGTAGATGTGGACGGCCGGGTCGCCCGCGCTCTCCCGCTCCCCGAGCGGCTTGCCGGCGGTCTGGCGGATGAGGACGGCGTTGGAGACGGCGGCGGGTTTGGGGGCCAGTCCCTGGACACCGGCCCCGGCGCGGCGGAACAGGCCGAAGCGGTGTTCGCGTTCACCGGAGTCGGTGCCGTCGTCGAGGAGGTCGTACCAGAAGTACTTGTCGGCACCGGCCGCGCGCGCCAGCGTCTGGGCGCGGATCAGGTAGTCGGCCTGCTGGGGCTCGCTCCAGCCGCCGGTGTGTGTGGGCCAGCCGTTCTCGGTGACCCAGACCGGCATCTTCTTGCGCGCCTCGACCTTCTTCACCAGCTGCGCGAACTCTCCGAGCGCCTTGATGTCCTCCGGCGGCGTGCCGGGCGCGTCCGCCGCGTTGGCGTAGTAGTTGACGCTGAAGGTGTCGAGGTGATCGAGGCCGCCTCGGGCGATGAAGTCGTCATGCCAGGCGAGCTGGGTGCCGGCCGAGGTGGGGCCCACGATGTTGGCGTCCGGCATTGCCTGCTTCACCGCCTTGACCATGTCGATGTAGCACTGCGCGGTGATGCCGCAGGCCCCGTCGTTGAACCCGGTCCCGTTGAACTCGTTGTAGACGGAGAAGTCCTTGGTGTACGGGGCATAGGCGGCGGCCGCCGCCGCACCGAACCTGGCGAAGGCCGCCAGCCCCTCGGGCGAGCTGGGGGTTTTGCCCCCGTCGTAGAGGGGATTGCGGTAGCCGAGGATCGGCATGGTCCTGATGCCGCGCCCCGCCGCGCTCTTCAGCCCCGCGTCGAGGGCGTGGGAACCGAAGTCGTAGACGCCCTTCTGCTTCTCCACCGCCCAGTTGGCGTCGGATCTGACCTGGCTCCAGCCCACGGTGGCGGCGGAGTCGAGCAGGGTGTCCTCCCACCCCGGCTGCCAGCCGTAGTGCATGGCCACGGCGTAGTACGGGTCCTTGGCGGACGGCGGTGGGGTGACGACACCGAACGAGGTCGTCCGCGTCACCGGGGCACCGGAGTCGGCGGTGGCGGTGAGTGTGTAATAGCCGGGGCCGAGATCCCTGATGTCGAGGGCGGCGCTGCCGTTGGTGACCTGCGCCGTGCCGGACTTCAGCGGCACCCCGTTCGGGTCGCCGATGGTCCAGCCGACCCGGTCTGCCGCGGAGGCGAAGGTGATCGGCCCCTGATCCGCGCCCTGGGCGAAGAGCAGACGGCGTGAGGTGATGTCGAGCAGCGGGGCATCGGTGAACTCGACGGATATCCGACTGAAGCAGATCGGCGGCATGTTCTCGGCCGTCGCCTGCACATCGAGCCGGAAGTCGGCGCCGTTGGCACGGTTGGCGAACCTGATGTCGCCGAGCTCGAACTGTTGGCTGCGCCAGGTGCCGGTGCCCTTCAGCGCCGGGCCGGACACGCCGGTGAAGGCATTGGACTGCGAGTCGTACTGGAGATTCATGCCGACCGCCGCCGCGTCGAAGTAGTCGACCGTGACCACGGCCCGCTTCGCCCCGGCGGGGACGGCACCGGCCGCCACATCGACGTACAGGTACCGGTTGTACGGATCGCCCGACATCGTCCAGCAGCTTCGCCCCGCCTGTTCGCACACCGCGTGGGCGGGGTCCTTGTCGCGGTCTCCGGGCCAGGCCCGTTCGATGCCCTCGTACACGGGCTTCGCGCCGAGCACCGCCGTGGCACGGGCGGTCTGGGCGGGCCGGGCATGCGCCTGCGTGGCTGCGGGGGCCTGTATCAGTGTTGCAGCCAGGGCGGATACGGCGAGCGTCGTGAGCGTGCGACGCAGCCGGGTGAGCGGTCTTCTCGGTGGTGCTCCGGACATCGTGAGGCCCTTCTCGCGGAGTTGCGGGGTGCCGAGCCGTTCTGTGTGGGGGTGTCAGTTCCGTGTGGGGTGCCGGCTCCGTACACGAGTGTCGGTTCCGTGGGGGTGTGTCACCGCTGCGCCCGGTCGATGAGCGGGCCGACCCTCCGGTCCGCCTTCTCCAGCTCGGCAGCCGGATCGGTGTTCTCCCGGGTCAGTACGGCCTGCACGGCGCCGTCCAGAGCGGCGTACAACTCCTGTGCGGCGACGGGTGGTTCGACGACGTACTTGGTGGTGTCGAGGCTGTTCACGTACGGGGCGAAGTTCTTCAGCGGCACGTTGGAGTGCTTGCGCTCGGCCTCGGCGGCCGGGCCGGAGACCTTCGCGTCGTAGAAGGGAAGACCGGGGACTCCGGCGGGATTCCTGTCGGCGGCGATCTGCTCGGTGCGCTGTGCGGCCAGCGCGGGGTCGTACTTGGTCCTGAGGTAGAAGAAGTCGATCCACTTTGCCGCGGCGCGACGCTGCGCCGCGTCCGCCTTCGGCGAGACGACGGCGACGCCGCCGCCGAGGAGGGTGGCCTTCTCGCCGCCGGAGGGAAGCGGGGCCTGTCCGTAGGCGCCGGGCCTGCCGTGGAACTTGGCCACATAGGCACCGTAGGTGCTGGGAGAACCCAGCAGCATGGCGACCTTCCCACTGGCGAAGTCACGGGTCAGGTCGTCGGTGCCACGCAGGTGCTGCTTGCCCATCGACCCGTCGGCCCACCGCATGGCCTTGAGCAGGTCGAGGGCCTTGCCGGTCCGGCCGTCCCGGAAGGCCGTGGTCTGTTTGCCGTCCGCCTTCTTCTCCATCCGGCCGCCGTAGGAGTACGTCATTGTGGTCAGCATCCAGCCGCCGGTGTTGTCTACGGTATGCATGCCGAATCCGGGCACACCGGTCCGGTCCGTGATCGTCCTGGCCGCGGTGCGCAAGTCGTCCCAGGTGACGGGCGGCTTGTCGGGGTCGAGACCCGCCTTGCGAAACAGTTCGCGGTTGTAGACCAGGCCGACGGAGTACACCTCGGTGGGAATCCCGTACACCTTGCCGTCGGCACCCGTGACCGGGGCGAGCAGCCGCTTGTCGAACTCCGTGCCGTGCGGCAGTTCCGCGATCTCCTTGCTGAGGTCGGCGATCTGGTGCCGTTCGATCATGTTCGGCGGGTAGGTCAGCGGTATCCGGAAGACGGTCTCCAACTGACCGGAGGCGAGACGCGCGGGAAAGGTCTTGGCGTCCCACAGCGCGTCGGTCGGCTTGATCCTGATGTCCGGGTTGGCCTTCTCGAATGCCTTGACCTGCGCGAGGAAGTCCTTCCGGCCTGCCGGAAGTGTGGTCGGCGGCATGCCCGCGACGGTGATCTCCGTTCTGCCGTCCGCGCTCCCTCCCCCTTCGCCACGCCCACAGGCGGCGAGGGAGACAACCATGAGCAGAGCCGCACCGACGGCGGAGAAGTCCCGCCGTCGGTTCCTGATCCGCCTGCCTGCTGATCTGCGCGTGGGTTCGGTCATCATGGCTCCCCTGAAGGTGGATCGGGCTGAGCAGAAGCTAGCAATAACGTGTTAACGCGTATAGACGTTGGCGCCAACTCACCTTGTTCGAAGTGAAAGTTCGTGCAGTTAACGCATTAGGAGTGCTGTCTTTCGTCGTCGCCCACCACTTGGACCGCAGGCGCGTGAGCCCCTTCTGTGCAGGAGGGGCTCGGAGCTATCCTTAGCGCGTTAACGTGTCAGGGAATGAGTCGGTGAACGATGGGGGCAGCATGATCGAGGCCGAGCGCGAAGGCACCGGCCAGAACCCGCTCTACCGGATGGTGAAGCGGGATCTCGTCGCGGACATCGACCGGGGCGCCTACGAGCCCGATCAGCCCTTCATCAGCCAGCGCGAGGTCTGCGAGAGATTCGGTGTCAGCTCCACGACCGCCGTGCGGGCCCTCAACGAACTCGTCACCGAGGGCTACCTGGTTCGGCAACGGGGACGCGGAACGTTCGTGGCGGAGCGGCGATCACCGCCGACCGGTAACGGGGCAGGGGCGCGTGAGCGCTCGGTCGCCTGTGTGATGCACGGCCACGGCGCGCACCAGTCGGACGTCCTCGACGGCATCGAGTCGGTGTGCGGCGAGGAGGGGCTGCGGATGTTCCTGTCGAACTCCAAGGGCTCGAAGCGGGCGGAGGAGCACTCCCTGCGTCAGGCGCTGGAGTCGGGCGCCGGGGGTGTTGTGCTCTACCCCGTCGACGGCGGCTCGGACTCACCGGCGCTGGCCGAGCTCGCACGGTGCGGGGTGCCCGTCGTCATGATCGACCGCTACCACCCCGAATCCCCGAGCGATGCCGTCGTCTTCGACAACTACGCGGTGGGATTCGGGCTCACCGAGCACCTCATCGAGCGCGGTCACCGCCGGATCGCCACGCTCTGGGACGAGACCGACGTCACCAGCGTGACGGAGCGGCTCACCGGACACGTCCAGGCGCTTCGGACGCATGGCATTCCGGTCTCACCCGAACTCACCGCCCTCACGACCTATCACAGGCTGCCCGACGACCGTCGGCTGGCGATGCTCTCGGCCTTCCTCGACCGCCCGGAGCCACCCACCGTGCTGCTCTGTGCCAACGGCCACACCCTGGCGCACGCGGCCCGGGACCTCTCCGTCCTCGGTCTTGAGGTCCCCGGCCAGATCGAACTCGCCGGCATGGACGACGCCGGCCCCTTCGACCTGCTTCCGCTGACGCTCGCTGCCGCCCGCCTGCCCTCCCGGGAGATGGGCCGCCGGGCGATGGAGATGCTCGCGCAGCGCATCCGGAACCCGGACGGTCCGCACGAGGTCCGGCACATCCTGCTGCCCGTCGAGATCCGGACGCGTGACTCCGCGCAGGCGTATCTGCGGGTGGTCGGGGCCGGATCCGCCCACCGCGCGCGAGCGCGTTAGGCCGGGACCGCTGCCGTCCGCCGTCCGCCTTGCGGCTCCGCTGCCTCGTGGCCCCTCCGTATGGCGTCCTCCTCCGGAACTCGCCCTCCGGAACTGTCCTGATGTGCCTGATGTGCCTGATGTGCCTGATGCGCCTGACGCGTCCGCCGTGCCGCCGCCACCCGCATGACGTCCTCGCGCCGGAGCGAGGGCGTTGCGGAGTACCTTCGGCGGGGCTCCCTCGCCGAACGGGATGCCTGAGAGCGGGCGCCTGAACGGGGTGCCCGAAGGGGACGCTCGATGGGAACGCCCGAAGGGAACCCGTTCGCGTCGCCGCCGATCCGGCCTCGGCCGAAGAAGAGTGTCGCCCATGCCGCTCTCCGTACCGGCCGGCGTCGCGCCCGACGACGCCACCGAAGTCCTCAAGGTCCCTGACTTCCGGCGTCTGTGGGCGGCCGAACGGATTCCGGTACGTGGCAGCCGAGGTGGCTCCCTTCGCACTGCCGGTCACCGCCCTGCTCCTGCTGCACGCACAGCCGTTGACGATGAGCCTGATCTTCAGGTCTGCGGGACTTCGCGCCCGAGCGGAAGGGCTGTTGCCGGCCACGGTCCGGTGGTGCCGGGCGGGAGGCGAGCAGGTCGTGGTTTCATGCTGCGATGGAACGACAGGCGGACCCCGCGGTGGAAGAGACTCCCGGCTGCCGCGTCCGGTGGCGTGAGGGTTCCGATCTCGACGCCTGCGTGGAGCTGCTGGCCGACGTGCACGAACGGGACGGCTACCCGGAGAACTGGCCCGAGCATCCCGGTGACTGGCTGGCCCCGCCCTCCCTGTTCGCCGCCTGGGTGGCGGAGGTGGACGGGCAGGTCGTCGGTCATGTCGGCCTGGCCGAGGGCGGGGCGGGAGACCGGGCGCCGGCCCTGTGGGGCCGCCGGGCGGGCGTGCCTGTCGAGAAGGCGGCCGTGGTCAGCCGTTTGTTCGTCTCCCCCGCGGCACGTGGCCACGGGGTCGGGGCCCTGCTGATGGAGCGGGCCACCGGTGAGGCCCGGCGGCGCGGACGCCATCCGGTCCTGGACGTCCTGACGTCCGACACATCGGCCGTGGCCCTGTACGGACGTCTGGGGTGGACCTTGCTGGCCACCGTCGAGCACCGGTGGAGCCCGACGGAGACGGAGACGGTGACATTGCACTGCTACGCCGCACCCGTCACTCCCGCCGCACCCGTCACTCCCATCGCACCCGCCGCACCCGTCGCTCCCGTCGCTCCCGTCGCTCCCGGGTCGGCACGGCAGGTCGCGTCCGGACCGTGAGCCGGCTCCCGCCCCACAAAGTCGGACGGCTCCCCGGTGCGGGAGCGAGGTTCCACGGTGTCCCTGGCGCGGCGGACGAGCCGTGAACCAACCGAGTCCTGGCCGGGCTTGGCGATGACGGAACGTCAGAGCCCCATCACCAGCATCACGATCAGCACGATCACGAGCAGCGCGACGTACGCGATCGAATGGACCCGGTCCGGGACCCGGCCGACGAGGCGTCGGGCCACGGCGATGGTGGGGAGCGAGCCGATGAGCAGGGCGGCGCCCGCGGTGAGGTCGATGTAGCCGAGTCGACCCGAGCCGGCGGTGGTGGGGGCGAGAGCGTAGACGAGGGTTCCGGCCACGGCGACCGGGACGCTCAGGGGGTTGGCCATCCCGGTCGCCTCGGCCATCGGCAGGCCCCTGCGTCGCAGGAGCGGGACGGTCATGACGCTGCCGCCCACCCCCAGGCCGGCGGCCACCAGGCCGATACCGATGCCGCCAAAGGTGACGGTTCGTCGTTCCAGGGGCTGCGGGCGGGTCCGTTGCGTCACGGCGAGGAAGCCCTTCCTGAGCAGGCTGTCGGCGATCGTGACCAGCAGATAGGCGGCGAACAGCAGGCTCAGCGCCGTGCCGCCGATCAGGGTGGTCGCGAACGATCCGGCGACGGCGCCCGCCGCGATGAAGGCCGCCAGCGGCCAGACGTACTCGCGGCGCAGCCGGCCCTGGCGCCACTGGGCCAGGGCCGCCGCCGAGGCGTTGACGACCATGACGGCCGCCGAGGTCGCCACGGCCACGTGCATGGCGTCCGCGTCCGCTCCGGGGCGAGCCGTCACGGTCAGGACGCCGTAGACCACGGGCACCGTGATGAAGCCGCCGCCGAAGCCGAAGAGCACGGTCGTGATGCCGGTCAGACAGCCGAGGGACAGGAGAGTGAGGAAGGAGGTGAGCACTGGTCCGACACTAGGGAGGGCCGGACCTGGCGGGCAATCGATGAATTGCCTACCGTCTACGCGCAGCAGACACGATGTGTGGCCCCGGGTAGCCTCGCGGCATGCGGAACATTCCGGTCGCGGAGGTGGACGGGCTCGATCGAGCGGTGCTGGCCATCGGCACCGACTACCCCCCTGACCACCTGCTCGTCTGGCACGAGCACCGCCGCGCCCAGGTCCTGTACGCGGCCACCGGCATCATGCGGGTCGAGACGGCGGACGGCAGCTGGACGATCCCCACCGCCCGCGCCGTACTGATCCCGTCCATGACCAGGCACCAGGTGGCGATGACGGGCGTCAGCACCCGCAGTCTCTACATCGAGCCCGCCGCCGTGCCGTGGTTCCCGTCCCGCTGCCAGGCCGTCGACGTCTCCGCCCTGCTCCGGGAACTCATCCTGGAGGCCGTCGAGATGGCGCCGCGCTACCCCGAGCACAGCCGCGACGCCGCGGTCGCCGCGCTCATCCTCCACGAGCTCAGGAACCTCACCCCGCTCCCCCTCGATGTGCCGCTGCCCTCCGATCCCCGGCTGCGCGGCCTGTGCGAGGCGTTCCTCCAGCAGCCGGACATCCACGACCCGCCCGCGCGCTGGTGCACGGCCCTCAGCGTCAGCGAACGCACCCTCGCCCGCCTGTTCCTGCGCGGCACCGGGCTGACCTTCTCGCAGTGGCGTCAGCGCGCCTGTGTCCTGCACTCCCTCCAGCACCTCACGGCGGGTACGCCCGTCACACGCATCGCGGGCCTGCTCGGCTACGACAACCCGGCCGCCTACACGGCCGCGTTCAAGAAGCTCCTGGGCCGGCCGCCGACGGCGTACCGGAGCGGGGAGGGCTGATCGTATCGGGAGCCTGGGGAAGACCGGGGACGTGCGGCCCGCCTGGCCACGCTCATCGACCACACCTTGCAGTCCTCGCCATCCGATGCCGCCGTACTGGAAGAGCCGCATTCACCGTTCACGACATCACAATGAGTTGACGACGTCAACAAGGCAATGCAACCTTCTCCAGCGGGGTTGAGGTGTACACTTCCTGCGGAATGTACGCGACAGGTGAACGGGGGAGGGCCAGTGAGCCTGGAGACGGTCGACGCGCGGTTCCGGATCACGGGAATCGTGGGGCGCGGGAACATGGGGGAAGTGCACCGGGCCGAAGACCTTCAAGCCGCCCCGGACTCCCCTCACCGGGAGGTCGCGATCAAGACCGTGCTGCGCGGCCGGACCGGAATCGCCGTCGACACCTCGGGGTCCAACAAGGAGATCGACCGCTTCCGCCGTGAAGTGCGGATCATGCGCATGCTCTCCCAGGGCCACCCGAACCTCACCCGGCTGATCGACGGCGGCGTCGACGAGTCGCTGGGCAGCACCGGTCTGCCTTACCTCGCCATGGAGCTGCTGGACGGTCATCCGCTCGCGGATCTCATCGACGAAGAGCCTCAGCTCCCGGTCTCCTGGGCCGCCGCCGTCGGGGCGCAGATCGCCGCCGGTCTCGCCGCCGCGCACACGGCCGGGGTCGTCCACCGCGACCTGAAGCCCGCCAATGTGATGCTTACACGCGACGGCACCGTCAAGATCCTCGATTTCGGCATGGGCTCGATCGTCGACGATCCCGACCAGACGCGGCTGACCAGCACGGGCGTCAGCGTCGGCACGGCCCGCTACATGGCACCCGAGCAGTTCCGTGCCGAACGCGTCTCCGCCCTCGCCGATCTCTACGCGCTCGGCTGCATCCTGTACGAGCTGCTGATCGGGCAGCCGCCGTTCTCCGCCAGAACCCCGTTCGAGCTCTCCGAGCAGCACCAGCACGAGCGGCCGCCGCTGCTGACCCTGGTACGCCCGGACCTGCCCGCCGGGCTGGTCCGGCTCGTGGACCGGCTCCTGGAGAAGGACGCCGAGCTGCGGCCGGAGAACGCCGCTCTGGTCCGTGACGCGCTGGTTCCGCTCGCGCTCGCACCGGACGACACCGCCACCCTGCCGGCTCCGCACTGGCAGGTGATGGACCCGGTGGCGCGGCTGCGTTCCCTGCTTCCCGAGCGCACCCCGGCCGCGCCCGCACCCGTGCCACGCAGGGAGCCGCGCCTGCCCGAGACGATGGATGTCTTCGGCATCCATGGCAAGTTGATCAGCGAGTACGAGGAGTTCACCAGGAGCGCGACGGTGATCCGGGACGCCCGGATCGAGGGCTTCGTCAAGGACGACCTGGCGGCGAAGTCGCAATGGCCCGACCCGTGGCTGTCGCTGAACCCGTTCTTCGCCGACGGCGGCCAGGTCACCGACCTCGTACGGGACGGCGTGCTGCACCCCAGGTGTGCGGAGATCTTCCAGGCGGGCAAGAAGGAGACCTCGCCGCGCCCGGACGGTCGTCCACTCACCTTCCATCTCCACCAGCGGGAGGCGATCGAGGCCGCGCAGGCGGGCGACTCCTATGTACTGACCACGGGCACCGGATCCGGCAAGTCCCTGTCGTACATCGTCCCGATCGTGCACCACGTCCTGAAGGAACGCGAGGCGGCCAGCGCAGGCGCGGGAGGCCGGGTGCGCGCGATCGTCGTATACCCGATGAACGCCCTGGCCAACTCCCAGCTGAAGGAGCTGGAGAAGTACCTGCGCCATGGTTTTGGAGCAGGTCGCGAGCCGGTCACCTTCGCCCGCTACACCGGCCAGGAGTCCGAGGAGCAGCGTCGGGAACTGCGCAAGAACCCTCCGGACATCCTGCTGACGAACTACGTGATGCTGGAGCTGATGCTGACCCGGCCGGACGACCGGTCCAGCCTGATCCGTATGGCCGACGGTCTGCAGTTCCTCGTCTTCGACGAGTTGCACACCTACCGGGGCAGGCAGGGCGCGGACGTGGCGTTCCTGATCCGTCGGGTCCGTGAGGCCTGCCGGGCCTCGGCGACCCTGCAGTGCATCGGCACCTCGGCGACCATGTCCACCGAGGGCTCCTGGGAGGACCAGCGGCGCGAAGTGGCCAAGGTCGCCGGCCGGCTGTTCGGTACGACAGTGCTGCCGAAGCGGGTCATCGGCGAGACGCTCGTCCGGGCGACCGAGGAGGCCGCGGTGACCGTGCCCGCCGAGCGGCTGCGGGTGCCTGCGGCTCCCCGCTCGTACGAGGCGCTGACGAAGGACTCACTGGCCCGCTGGGTGGAGTCCCGGTTCGGTCTGGAGCGCGAGGAGGCGACGGGACGGCTCCGCCGCCGTGCACCGGGCACCGTCGAGGATGCGGCGGCCGAGCTGGCCGCGGAGTCCGGGGTGGCCGAGGAGAACGTGCGCGAGGCGATCCGTACCACGCTGGAGGCGGGTGCGCAGGCGAAGCATCCGGTGACCGAGCGGCCGATGTTCGCCTTCCGGCTGCACCAGTTCCTCTCCAAGGGCGACACCGTCTACACGACACTGGAGGATCCACTCACCCGGCCACTCACCCGCACCTACCAGCTGGAGCAGCCGGACAGCGACGGCAAGCCGCTGTTCCCGCTGGCGTTCTGCCGTGAGTGCGGCCAGGAGTACCTGACCGTCTGGCGCTCCGGGGAAAGCGGCGCGTTCCGGTACGAGCCGCGTCGGAACACCTCAGCCTCCGGAGGCCGTGACGGCGAGGGCTACCTGTACCTGGGCATGCCCGGGGAGGACTACGAGTGGCCGGCCGATCCTCAGAACGCCGTGGACGACAGGCGGTTGCCGGAGTCCTGGCTGGAGCCGGACGCGCAGGGTGTGACCGTCGTCAAGAAGTCCTACCGGCCCCGGGTGCCCAAGCGCGTCGTCGTGGACGCCTTCGGGAACGAGGCCGACGAGTCGGGCGAGGCAGGCGAGGGGCTGGTGGCGGCGTTCGTCCCGGCACCGTTCCTGTTCTGCGTGCACTGCCAGGTCTCCTACGAGCAGACTCGCGGCCGGGACTTCGCCAAGCTGGCCACCCTGGACCAGGAGGGACGCTCCTCGGCCACCTCCCTGATCTCCGCGTCGATCGTGAAGTCCCTGCGCGCGGTGCCCGAGGAGAGCCTCGGCAAGGATGCGCGCAAACTCCTGACCTTCGTCGACAACCGGCAGGATGCCTCGCTCCAGGCCGGCCACTTCAACGACTTCGCGCAGGTGACCCAGTTGCGCGGCGCCCTCTACCAGGCCGCGGTGCAGGCGAGCGAGGAGGGGCTGCACCACGACGACCTCGCCGAGGCGGTGACCGAGGTGATGGGGTTGTCGCCGCGTGAGTACGCCGGGGGTGTGTCCCCCGCCCCCTCGATGGAGCGTCGTGCGACGAAGGCCTTCCGCGACGTCGTGGGATACCGGCTCTACCGGGACCTGGAGCGCGGTTGGCGCATCACGATGCCGAACCTCGAACAGACGGGGCTGCTGCGGATCGACTACGAGGACCTGGACTGGATCGCCGCCCGGCCGGATCGCTGGCAGTCCGCGCACGCCGTGCTGCGCGACGCCGACCCCGCGCTGCGCGAGGAGGTCGCCCGTACACTGCTCGACTTCATGCGGCGGGCCCTCGCCATCGACGTGCAGTACTTCCGTGACGACTTCGACACTCTGCAGCGGGCCAGCGAGGAGCGTCTCACCGGTCCATGGGTGCTGAGCGAGAGCGACCGGCCCGCCGTCGGTACCGCCTACCCGTACGGTTCGAAGCCTGGCATGGAGCGCTCCGCGCTGTTCCTGTCGGCCCGCGGCAAGTTCGGCAAGTACCTTCGGCGGAACATGCCCGAACTGCGTGCTCTGCCGCTGGACGATGTGCAGTGCGTGATCGAGGACCTGCTGAAGGTGCTGCTCGATGCGGAGCTGGTGCGCGAGGTGGAGGCTGCCCCCGAGCACTCCGGGCCTGCTTACCGGCGCCGAGCGGCCGAGAAGCGCACCGGTTACCGGGTGTCGGCCGCCGCCCTGGTCTGGCGGTCCGGGAGCGGTGAGCGGGGTGCGGTCGATCCGCTGGCACGCACGTACAGCAGCGGTGAGGGGCCGCGCGTCAACCCGTTCTTCCGCGACCTGTACCGGACAGCAGCGGCTGAGCTGGCCGGGCTGTTCGCCCGGGAGCACACCGCGCAGGTCACCCCGGAGGAGCGGCTGGAGCGCGAGGAGCAGTTCCGTAAGGCCGAACTGCCCCTGCTGTACTGCTCGCCGACGATGGAGCTGGGCGTGGACATCTCCTCGCTCAACGCTGTACTGATGCGCAATGTGCCACCGACCCCGGCGAACTACGCGCAGCGCTCGGGCCGGGCCGGCCGTTCCGGTCAGCCAGCGCTGGTGACCACGTACTGCGCCACGGGCAACAGCCACGACCAGTACTACTTCCGCCGTTCCCAGGACATGGTGTCCGGGCAGGTGGCGCCACCTCGCCTGGACCTTGCCAACGAGGATCTGGTCCGTTCCCACCTCCAGGGCATCTGGCTGGCGGAGACCGGGATGAAGCTGGGCATCGCGATTCCGGATGTCGTCGACGTGGCCTACGACCCGGACGCCAGCGACCGCCCCGACCCGCGGATGCCGCTGCCGCTCCTCCCCCACATCCGCGACCTGTCCCTGGACGAGGGCGCGCGCCGGCGCGCGGTCGCCGCCGCCCGTACCGTCCTCGCCCCGCTGATCGCGGACTTCGCGGCCACCACCTGGTGGTACGACGAGTGGATCGAGGACAGGATCGACCGGGCACCGCATCGGTTCGACGAGTCCTTCGATCGGTGGCGCCAGCTGTTCCGGGCTTCCGTCGTCGATCAGTACGAGCAGAACAAGCGGGTCGTCGACCACACGCTCTCGCAGGGCGAGCAGGGCCGCGCACGCACCCGGCGCCGCGAGGCCGAGACCCAGACGAACCTGCTGTTGAACCGCTCGTCCGACAGCAAGTCGGTGATGAGCGACTTCAATCCGTACCGCTATCTGGCGTCCGAGGGGTTCCTGCCCGGCTACAGCTTCCCGCGCCTTCCCCTGGCCGCGTACATCCCGCGCTCGGGCAACCGCCGCAATGCCGACGGCGACTACCTCCAGCGTCCCCGGTTCCTCGCGATCCGGGAGTTCGGCCCCGGCGCGCTCATCTACCACGAGGGTGCCCGCTACCAGGTCACCCGTGTCCAGCTGCCGCCGGACGCCTCGGGCGACCTGGCGACGGCGGAGGCGCGGCGCTGCGACGGCTGCGGTTACCACTACGCCGTCAAGCCCGGCACGGACCGGTGCGACATGTGCGGCGAGGACCTGCGAAACAAGCGCACCGGCCTACTGCACCTGCACACCGTGTACACCACCCCGCGCGAGCGGATCTCCTCCGACGAGGAGGAGCGCCGCCGGGCCGGTTTCCGCCTGGAGACGTCGTACGCGTTCCAGGAGCACGGCGCCCGCAAGGGACGCCTCACCTCGCACGTCACCGACAGCGACGGGGCGCCGGTCCTCAACCTGGACTACGGCGACTCGGCGACCGTCCGCATCACCAACCTCGGCCGGGTCCGCGACAAGGAGAACGAGCCGGACGGCTACTGGCTCGATCTCGGCGACGGCCGCTGGCTCAACGACCGGGCCGCCGCGGACGCCATCGAGGGCACCGGTATGCCGGTGGTCGACGAGGACGGCAACGAGAAGCGTCGCAAGAAGCGCGTCCTGCCCTATGTCGAGGACCGTCGCAACATCCTCGTGGTGACCTTGGACGAACCGCAGCCCGAACCGGTGGCCCTGTCGTTCCTGTACGCGCTGGAGCGGGGTATCGAGGCCGCGTTCGAGCTGGAGGACTCCGAACTGACCGCGGAGCTGCTGCCTCCGGACGAAGGACCGCGGCGTCACATCCTGTTCACGGAGGCGGCCGAGGGCGGCGCCGGCGTGCTGCGGCGGATCCAGCACGACAGGGGTGCCCTCGCCAAGGCCGCCCGGACCGCCCTGGAGATCTGCCACTTCGACCCGGAGACGGGCGAGGACGAGGGCGGGCCCGCGGAGGGCGAGAAGTGCGCCCGTGGCTGCTACGCCTGCCTGCTGACCTATGGAAACCAGACGCACCACCGCAACCTGAGCCGGCACAGCGCCAGGCCGTTGCTCGCGCGGCTGGCCGCCGCCCGTACCGAACGGGAGGACCGGGGCGAGTCCCGCAGTGAACGCTTCCGCAGGCTGGCCCCGGCGGTCGACGTCGCCGGTGACACGCCCGCCAGGACCGTGACGCCCGCGCCGACCCCGCTGGAGACGGATCTGGGGGCCCTCGTAGCGAGCGGCGACCTGCTCGGCTGGCTCAAGGCGAAGGGCTTCCGGCTGCCGGACGAGGTCGAGGTCCTCGTCCCGGAGGCGGCGGCCTGCCCCGACCTCGTCTTCCGCCTGGACGGTGTCAACCTCGCCGTGTTCGTCGACGCCCCCGGCCAGGCGGCCGGCTCGACCCGTGACATCGAGGCCAGCTACCGCCTGGAGGAAGCCGGCTGGGACGTCGTGCGCTTCCCGACGGACGCGGACTGGGACGCCATCACCGAGCGCAACGCCTCCTACCTCCACCTGCGTTGACCGCCACCCCGCCTCTTCTCGATCCAAGGAACTGAGAAATCTCATGAGCCTCACGTACACAGCCGGCTCCCTGGTCGCTGCCCGTGGCCGGGAATGGGTGGTACTGCCCGAGAGCGCCCCCGACATGCTGGTACTGCGCCCCCTGGGTGGGAGCGAGGACGACATCGCGGCCGTCTTCCCCACCTTCGAAGAAGTGCGGCCGGCCGAATTCACGGCACCGAGCCCGGCCGACCTGGGTGACCAGCGGTCCGCCGGTCTGCTGCGCACCGCGCTGCGAATCGGCTTCCGTTCGGGAGCGGGCCCGTTCCGTTCGCTGGCTTCGATCGCCGTGGAGCCCCGGGCCTACCAGCTGGTCCCGCTGCTGATGGCGCTGCGGCAGCGCACCGTGCGGCTGCTGATCTCGGACGACGTCGGCATCGGCAAAACCGTCGAAGCCGGTCTGATCGCCAAGGAGCTGCTCGCGCAGGGCGAGGCGACCCGGCTGACGGTGTTGTGCTCCCCGGCGCTGGCCGAGCAGTGGCAGTCCGAGCTGCGGGAGAAGTTCGCCATCGACGCCGAACTGGTCCTGGCCTCCACGGTGTCACGCCTGGAGCGCGGCCTGGAGCTGGGCCAGTCCCTGTTCGACAAGCACCCATACACGATCATCTCGACGGACTTCATCAAGTCGACCCGGCACCGCGAGGACTTCGTACGGCACTGCCCCGACCTGGTGATCGTCGACGAGGCCCACTCCTGCGTGGCCGCCGACGACGCGTCGACGGGCTCCGCATCCCATACCAACCAGCTCCGTTACGAGCTGCTGCGCAAGGTCTCCGCCGAAGCGGACCGGCATCTGCTGCTGCTGACCGCGACCCCGCACTCCGGCAAGGAGTCCGCGTTCCGCAACCTGCTCGGCCTGGTGCGGCCCGAACTCGCGACGCTGGACCTGGAGTCGCCCGCGGGACGGGCGAAGCTCGCCGAGCATTTCGTGGCCCGCAAGCGCGCCGACGTCCGCGACTACCTCACCAAGGAGGACGGTCTCGCCGACGACTCCCTGGCCGAGCGGACGGCCTTCCCGTCCGACCGCTGGACGAAGGACGAGCCGTACAAGCTGACGCCCGCCTACCGGGCGCTGCTCGACGACGCCATCGCGTACGCACGCGACCGCGTCGCAGCCGCCGGGGAGCAGGGCCGTCGTGAGGCCCGGATCGCCTGGTGGTCGGTGATCGCGCTGCTGCGCTCGATGGTGTCCTCGCCCGCGGCCGCCGCGCAGACCCTGAAGACCCGCTCCGAGTCTGCCACCGCCCGCACCGCGCAGGAAGCGGACGCCCTGGGTTCCCCGGTCGCCGCCGATTCCGCCGACAACGACCGGCTCGAAGGCATGGACGTCGCGCCGGGTGCCGCCGAGTCGGAGGAGGCGGGTGCCCGGCTGCTCGAACTCTCCCAGCGGGCCGCCGAGCTCGTCGGCCCGGCCGAGGACGCGAAACTGAAGGCGCTGACCCGGCACCTGAAGAGTCTGGTCGCCGACGGCTACCACCCGATCGTCTTCTGCCGCTACATCCCCACCGCCGAGTACCTCGCCACCCAGCTGGAGGGAAAGCTCGGCAAGAAGACGAAGATCGCCGCGGTGACCGGCACCCTCTCCCCTCAGCAGCGCCTGGAGCGGATCGAGCAACTCGCCACCGAGACCGCCGAGGCGTCCGGGGAAGCCGGTGACCCGGCCGTCCGTCGCGTCCTGATCGCCACCGACTGTCTCTCCGAAGGAGTGAACCTCCAGCACCACTTCGATGCCGTCGTCCACTACGACCTGGCCTGGAACCCCACTCGCCACGACCAGCGCGAGGGCCGTGTCGACCGTTACGGGCAAAAGCACGACCAGGTCCGTGTCATCACCATGTTCGGCGAGGACAACGGCATCGACGGCAAGGTCCTGGAGGTGCTGTTCATGAAGCACCGCCAGATCATGAAGGACCTGGGCATCTCCGTCTCCGTCCCCGACGAGACCGCCTCCGGCGTCACCGACGCGGTGGTGGAGTGGCTGCTGCTGCACGGGCGACAGGGCAGTCAGGAGAGCCTGTTCGAGCTGGACACCCATCAGGAGTCGTTCGACCGCATCGAGCGCGAGTGGAACTCGGCCGCCGAGCGCGAGAAGACGTCCCGCTCCAAGTACGCCCAGCGTGCGATCCACCCGGAGGAGGTGGCGCGCGAGGTCGCCGCCGTACGGGCCGCGCTCGGCGGTGCCGAGGAGGTCCGCGGTTTCGCCCTGGAGGCGCTGCGCGACCTGGACCTGCTGGTCCGTGACCCGCGTGACGGTACCGGCGACTTCACGGCCCAGCCCGGCGGCGCCCCGGCCGGCCTGCGCGACGCGCTCGCCGCCACGCTCGGCGGACGGCTCGTCGAGGAGGACCGCCAGATCCCCTTCCGCACCACACCCGCGATCGGTCGCGGCGAGGCCGCTTTGGTCCGCACCGACCCGGCGATCGGCGCCATCGCCTCGTACGTCCTGGACTCGGCGCTCGACGCGAACACCCCCGGCCCCCGCCCGGCCCGCCGCTGCGGTGTGGTCACCACGGACGCGGTCACCATCCGCACCACGCTCCTGCTGGTCCGCTACCGCTTCCACCTCACGCTGCCGTCCCGCACCGGCGAGCGGCAGCTGGTGGCCGAGGACGCCCGGCTGCTCGCCTACGAGGGGATGCCGTCGCGCGCCCGCTGGCTGGACGACGACGCGACCGCCGCCCTCCTTGCGGCCCGCGCCAGCTCCAACACCCACGAGCAGTTGGTCCGCAACCAGATCGCCAAGGACCTGAACGGTCTGCCGGACCTCGCCGCGCACCTCACCGAGTACGGCACCCGCCTGGCCGCCGAGCTCGACGCCTCGCATCGCCGGGTCCGCAAGGCCAACGAGGAGATCGTCCGCGGCCTGAAGGTCGTCCCGCAGGAGCCCGCCGACGTCCTCGGCGTCTACGTCTACCTGCCGCAGCAGCCCGCCACCGTCCCCGCCGCGCCCGCCTCTACCGTGTCCGGAGCCGAAGCCTGATGTCCGCCGCCACCCGCACCGCCCTGGCCTTCACCGCCGTCACCACGGTCGGCGGCCTGCTCCCCACCGACATACTGCTGCGCATCGCCGAAGCACGGAACCTGCCGGGCACCAAGCCCGCCGACTACGGCCTGCCCGCCTCGGTGCCCGTACGCGACGAGGCCGAGCGCGCCTGGGAGTACCTGAAGCCCCTCTGGCGCGACCTTCGCACCGCGCTCCCCTCGGACCCGGCTACCGGCGCACCCGCCGCCGACCCGACGGGCCGCGCCGGCACCGACTGGCTCGCCCAGCTCTTCCGCAAGCTGGACTTCGGCGCGCTGACGGAGGTCGGCGCGGCGGGGATTCCGGCGGACTCCGACCCGGAGAAGCGCTTCCCCGTCTCCCACCGCCACGGCCCGGCGCTCATCCACCAGATCCCCTGGAACCAGGATCTCGACAAGCGCCCGGCCCCCGGGCTGGTCCCGCCGCAGTCCATGCTCCAGGACTGCCTCAACCGCACCGAGGCCCATCAGTGGGCCGTCCTCACCAACGGCCGCCGGCTGCGTCTGCTGCGTGACTCGTCGTCCTTCTCGACGGCGGCCTACGTCGATTTCGACCTGGAAGCCCTGTTCGACGGCGAACTGTTCAGCGAGTTCGTGCTGCTGTACAGCCTGCTGCACGCATCCCGGTTCACGGTGGCGGACGGGGCGGCGGCTACGGGGTGCTGGCTGGAGAGGTGGCGCGCCGAGGCCGTCACCTCAGGCGCCCGCGCCCTGGACCAGCTGCGCCTGGGCGTGCAGAACGCTCTCACCGTCCTCGGCACCGGCTTCCTGCGCCACCCGGACAACGGAAAGCTGCGGGAGAACACCGACCCGAAGGCCCTCCGGGACGCCCTGCTGCGCCTGGTCTACCGCCTGCTGTTCGTCTTCGTCGCCGAGGACCGCGACGCCCTGCTCGACCCGGACGCCGACAAGCGTCAACGGGAGGCGTACGAGCGGTACTTCTCCTCCGTCCGGCTGCGTGAACGCGCCCGCCGCCGTCAGGGCACCGCCCACGGTGACCAGTACGAGGCCCTGCGCATCGTCCTCGCCGCTCTCGGCACGGAGGGCGGCCGCCCCGAACTGGCCCTGCCCGGCCTCGGCGGCCTGTTCTCCTCCATCGAGGCCGACGCGCCGCTCGACGGCCTGAAGCTGTCCAACGAGTCCCTGCTCGCCGCCGTCCGCCACCTAGCCCAGGTCCGCGACCCGGGCGCGCGCCGCTGGCGCTCCGTCGACTACCGCCACCTGGACGCCGAGGAACTCGGTTCGGTCTACGAGTCCCTGCTGGAACTGGAACCGAAGCACTCCGCGACGGACCGCTCCTTCGAGCTGGTGGAAGTGGCGGGCAACAGCCGTAAGACGACCGGCAGTTACTACACCCCGTCCTCGCTCATCGAGTGCCTGCTCGACACGACGCTCGACCCGGTGCTCGACGACGCCGTCAAGCGGGGCGAGCAGCGGGCCACTGCCGCCGGCCGCCCCGACCCGGCCGACGACATCGTCGCCGAGCTCCTGTCCCTGACGGTCTGCGACCCGGCCTGTGGCTCCGGCCACTTCCTCGTCGCCTCGGCTCGCCGCATCGCCAAACGTGTGGCGTCCGTGCGTGAGCGCAACCCGGAGCCGACGGTCGACGCCATGCGCCACGCCCTGCACGAGGTCGTCGCGCGCTGCGTCTACGGTGTCGACCTCAACCCGATGGCCGTGGAGCTGGCGAAGGTCTCCCTGTGGCTGGAGGCCATGGAACCGGGCAAGGCGCTTGGTTTCCTCGACGCCCACATCAAGCACGGCAACGGGCTGATCGGTGCGACGCCGAAGCTGCTGGGGGACGGCGTCCCCAACGACGCCTTCAAGCCGATCGAGGGCGACGACAAGAAGCACGCGTCCGGCCTGGTCAAGCGCAACAAGGCCCAGCGCGGCGGCCAGGACGAGCTGCTGTTCGACACGGAGACCCTGCCGGGGAACGAGCGGTACGCCGTGGAGCTCGCCCGGATCACCGCCGCCCCTGCCGATTCGCTGGAGGACGTGCACGCTCAGGAGACCGCGTACCGGGTGTACGTGGAGTCGTCGGCGTACGTCCAGGACCTCCACGCCGCCGACGCCTGGTGCGCCGCGTTCGTCTGGCCCAAGCACGCGGGGGCGCCGGAGGCCCCGACCGACCAGGTGTTCCGGGCGCTGCGTGGCCGGGATCAGTCGTCGGTGTCGGACGCGACGCACGAGGAGATCCTGCGGCTGCGGGACCAGTACCGGTTCTTCCACTGGCACCTGGAGTTCCCGGAGGTGTTCGCCGTCCCGGGGTCGGGGGCGGGGGTCCAGTCGGGGACGGGGTGGGCCGGCGGGTTTGACGCGGTGGTGGGGAACCCGCCGTGGGAACACCTTGAGCTGAAGGAAACGGAGTTCTTCTCCTCTTTCCCGGAAATCGCTGACGCCTCCAGCGGCAAGCGCAAAAAACTCATCGATCAAATCCAAGAAACAAATCCAAACCTCTACGAGGCCTATCAGAGATCGAAGCGCGCAATCGACGGCACCCGACACTTCGCTAACTTCTCCGGCCTTTACCCACTGTGTGGCCGCGGCCGCATCAAGACGGACCCTGTCTTCGCCGAGCAGTGCCGCCGCCTGGGGTCACCGAGTGGGCGTGTCGGCATCATCGTGCCCACAGGCATCGCTACGGACGCGACAACGCAGTTCTTCTTCAAGGACCTAGTCGCACACAAGTCCTTGGCAGCGCTGTTCGACTTCGAAAATTCGTCCCCGCTATTCCCTGGCGTTCACCGCTCGTTCAAGTTTTGCGTCCTCTCCCTGACAGGCAGCGATGCGCCCACGCCAGCAGCGCGCTTCGGCTTCTTCCTGTCTGACCCTTCCGAGCTCGCCTGCCCTGACAACACGTTCCCACTCACCCCCGGGGAGATCGTTCTCCTCAATCCGAACACCGGCACGTGCCCAGTATTTCGCAGCCGCAGGGACGTCAGGATCGCACTTCGGGCCTCGCAGCAGTTCCCTCCCCTGCGCTCAAAAACCTCGCAAGGCCCATACAAGTTGACTATTCGCAGAGTATTCAACATGGGACTCCCAGAGGTCGACTCCATTTGCCCTCACGAGACCACTCCGAGCCCCGGAAACACGATGATGCTGGAGTCCAAACTTACCCACGCATACAACCATCGATTCGCAACCTACTCAGATGCAGAAAAAGGAGCGCGTCGGTATAGCACCGTTTCCGAACTTGATGACCCGACCTGGAATATCAGAGGCCGACGTTCCATTGCTAACGCCGAGCTTTCAAAGAAGCTCGATACTCTATGGAAAGCCGACTGGATTCTCGCATGGTCAGACGTCGCTCGAAATAATGATGTGCGCACACTGATTGCCCTGATCGCACCTCGCGCAGCATCTGACTTTACGCTGCGCTTGGGATTCCCGGCTGAAAAAGTGCATGCACCTCTACTCCTTGCAGCTTTCAATACCTTCAAAATGGACTACTTGCTTCGACTGCGCCTAGGAGGTCTTCATGTATCCGATTACCTTCTCGAGCAACTTCCAGTCCCGCCCCCGGAAGCACTCGCCCCGTATGAAGCGTTCATCTCCGCTCGCGTTTTGGAGCTCACCTACACCGCGCATGAGATGGCCCCCTTCGCCCGCGACCTCGGCGACACCGACACCCCCTTCCGCTGGAACGAGGAGCGCCGCGCCGTAATCCGCGCCGAATTGGACGCTCTGTTCTTCCACCTCTACGACACCAACCGCGACGACGTGTCGTACATCCTCGACACTTTCCCGATTGTCAAGCGCAAGGACGAGGAAAAGTATGGCGAGTACCGCACCAAGAACCTGATCCTCGCCGAGTACGACCGGATGGCCTCCGCCGGCCTCACCCTGGAAACCCCGCTCACCGAGGACGAGTCCGGCACCTACCGTTCCACCCTCACTCCGCCCCCCGGCCAGGGTCCGCGCCACCACTGATCGTCCTCCGGGGTGGCCGCGTCTGCGGTCGCCCCGGGGAGTTCCGCTCGTCACGGCTTCGCCTTCCCCTGCCCGCAGACAGGCCCCCTGGGCCCGGCGGCCACAGCCGAAACGGAGAACTTCTTTGAGTACATACGCGGCCTCGTCCCCCGCTGTCCCGCCCTCCATGAGCGCGTACGAGGAGCAGGTCTGGAAAGCGCTCAACGAGCACTGGGAGCGCCGCAACAACCGTCGCGGCCTTCCGAACTGGGCGAGCAACGCCCTCGGCCGCACCGGGGAGGTCGCAGGGAACGCCGGGCGCCGGGCGCCGGGTCAAGGAGGCCGTGCCAGAAGGGGTCAAGGAGCCGATACGTCGCGCGGGCGGCGCGCTCGCCGACGCGGCCCTGCGACCGGCGGTCGCGGGCGCGACAGCGCTGCTCGACCTGGTCAACGACGCGGCCCTGGAGCTCAACGACCCGAAGAGCGTCGAGAAAATCGCCCGCAAGCGAGGGCTCGAAATCGACAGCTTCACCGAACTGCGGGAGCAGGACCTCAAGGTCTGCGACCGGCTGCTGACCCGCAACACCATGAAGTGGCGGACCGCCGGCGCGTTCGAAGGGGGTGCCATGGGCGCACTGGCCATGGTCCCCGTCGCCGGTATCCCCGCCGCGATGACGGCGGACATCCTCGTCATCCAGGTCCTGAGCGCGTCGATAGCCACACGCATCGCTTACTCCTACGGCTACGACGCCAAGGACCCCGACGAGCAGCTCTTCATCCAGCGCCTGGTACACCGGTCCTTCATGGCGCAGGCGGCCAAAGCCGAGCCGCTGCACAAGACCGCCCAGGCGGCACAGGCGCTCAAGGGGCGCGTGAACTGGTCGGCCAAGCTCCGCAACGACCACCAACTCGCCGCCGCTCTGGAGAAGTTGATGCAGCACCTGAGCCCGGCGGGCTCCAGGGTGTCGGTCAAGAGCGTCGCCAAGGTCGTGCCGTTCGTCGGCGTCCTCGTCAGCGCAGGCTTGAACTCCGCGGTCCTCGGCCGCGTGGCCTCCGAGGCCCAGCGGTACTGCCAGACCCGCTTCCTGTGCGACAAGTACGGGCTGCCGCTGCCGGCCGCACTGGCGACCGACCCGGACGACAACCCCGAGGACGGCACCCCGTAAAACGCCGACCGAGGGAGCCCGGGCCACCCCGGTGTGCCGCCGGTCGTTCCACCGGCGGCACACCGGCCGCTCAGCTCCCCGACACGAACCTCACGAAGGGCGCCCACTCCTCGCGCCCCACGGCGAAGGCCGGGCGCGCCAAGTCCTTAGAGTCCCGTACGTGAACAGCCTCTTCGGCGACTGCGATCTCCACGCAGCTGTCGCCCTGGGTGCCGCTGTAGCTGGACTTGAACCAGGCGAGTTCCGTCGTACCGCTGCTCATAGCTCTCCTCGCAGTCGCTCCAGCAGGTCCCGGGATTCCTTGGGGTTCAGGGCCTGCGAGCGCAGTGTTTCACAGCGGCGGCAGAGCAGACTCACCTCTTTCGGGCCGGAGATGAGCCGCCCGTTCTGCTGCCCCTCGGAGTATCCGAGTCGCTTGCCGTCCGGAGTCTCCAACAGCTGAACCGGCCCGTCCAGGCACCCGTGGAACTCCAGATCCATCGGTACCACCTGAAGCGTCACGTTGCGCGGGGCGGTGAGCTCAAGGACATGATCCAGCATGCTCGCGTGCACCTCCGCCCCACCCAGCCTGCGCCGGAACACATGTTCCTCCACGATGAAGCTGAACGGCACGGTCGGCCGCTCCCTCATCATCCGCTGCCGCTCCATCCGCGCGTTGAGCTGATCCTCGATCTTCTCGTCGGTCAGCAGCGGGATGCTGTTGTCGAACACCGCCCGCGCATACGCCTCCGACTGCAACAGCCCCGGCACCAGCCGACACTCGTACGTGCACAGGCTCACCGCCTTCCGCTCCAGTCGCGCCCAGCGCCTGAACCACGCCGCGAGGCCGACCTCGCCACGGCTGAGGTGGCCGGCCGCCTTCCGCAGGGCGCCCGTGTTGCCAAGCGCCCCCTCCGCGCGCTCGACGAACTCCTCGTCCGGCATGCGGCGGCCCAACTCAACAGACTCCACGGTGAGTTTGGAGTACTGGACGAGGTCGCCGAGCTCGGTCCGGCTGAGTCCCGCGTGCTCGCGCAGGGCCTGGACGACCGCGCCGAACGTGCGCAGACTGTCCGACGGATGGGGCTCTCGCTCCCCCTCCCCCGCCTGGGCTGTCCGGGCTTCGGCGCCCCCGGCCGCCTCCTCTTCGACGATGTCCATCCGCCGCTCCTCTCGTCGCACCCGCACCCGCGGCAGCTCCTCGCCACCGTCACGTTCACCACCCAGCGTGACAGCCAACCTCACGTACCACCTACTGAATGTGCCCGTACGCTGACTCCGCGTACGGGGTGCGGCGCTCGCATCCGGCCATATCCGGCCGCCACGATGGCGCCATGAACCAACCCACCCCCCAACTGGCCGTATCACAGCGCACCTTCACGCAGCTACTGTCGTCCACACGGCGCGGCGCCCGGCTCGCGCGGCTGCTCGGCGTGGCCCAGCTGCAATCCTGGGGCGCCCCGCAGGACCTCACGGAGCGTGCTGAGCTTGTCGTCGCGGAGCTTGCCGCCAACGCCGTCCTGCACGGCTTCGTGCCCGGCCGGAGCTTTCGGCTGACGCTCACGTTCGATGCCTCGTCCGGCCGCCTCCGCGTCGACGTCACCGACGCACGCGGGGAGCGGCTGCCCCGCCTCCCCCGCGAGTTTCCCCATGAGGACGCCGAGTTCGGCGCGCTCCACACCGGCGGGCGCGGCCTCGCGCTGATCGCCGCGCTCTCCGACCGCTGGGAGACGGTCCCCCACCCGCCCAGCGGCAAGACCGTCCGGGCCGAGCTGTCGACTCCTTGACCAGCAGGTGTTCGTCACCGTACGCGCCGCCGCCCTCGACGTTCAGGACCATCACGAGCAGGTCGACGCTGCGGCTGTCGTCGTGCTGCCGGACGCTGTGAGGGAGCACCGTGCTTCGGTGTGCCATCAGGTGACCCCGCATGGCGAGTTCGGCTCATAGGGAGGCTACGATCCGACTCAACGCAGTCGGCGGGTCTCAGGAACCCATCCCTTGCGATGGGCCCTCCGGTCCGGGGCACCTCGGTGCTGATCACATCGGGTGCTGGGGATCGGGCCCTGTGCTTGCACAGGGTGGCGGAGGGACACAGCGGACCGCCCGTGGCGGGGCGGTGGAACTACTCAAGGTGAGGCTCGCCGGCTGCGTCTCACAGGTGAGGGACGAGGCGGTTCGGTGACGATGGCAGACAACTTCGTAGACCTCACCCCTGCGCAGTTCCTCGAGGCGGTGGTCAGCGGCTCGATCTTCCCGTACACCGAGCACCGGATCCCCAAACACAGCGGCGGGCTGCGGACCTTACATGCCCCGGTCCCACAGTTGTCCGAGATGCAGCAGGGAATCCTGACCCGTCTGGAGACTCTTCCAGCCAGGTTCCAGCCCCACCCGGCAGCGTTCGCCTACCGAGGTGGCCGCTCGGTCGTGGACTGTGCCGCCATCCATCTACGAGCCCACACCGTGATCCGCCTGGACATCGCCGACTTCTTCGGGAGCATCCGGGAACGACACATCCACACCGCGCTGAAGGGCGCCTGGGCTCGCCCGGCGGAGCGCGAGTACCAGATCGATCTTGTGGAGAACGGCGACGGCCACCAGGAGATCGGCCTGCGTCGTATCGGCCGCACCCTGAGCGCATACACCACCGCTCGGCTGGTCACCGTCTCTCCGCCCGGGCCGAACCAGACCTGGTCGAACCGCGGCACCGGGCGTCGCAGCGTGTACCTGGAGGCCACCGGACAGAGCTTCTCCGTCAGCCGGCCCGACTTGCTCTACAAGCACACCCGCGAGGGGTTCCTGCCGCAGGGCGCTCCTACAAGCGGATACCTGTCGAACCTCGTCATGCACGATGCCGACGCTGTGGTCACCCACTTGGCAGAGTCCTTGGGTCTGCGCTACACGCGCTACAGCGACGACATGTACTTCTCCAGTCGTCGGCTCGTTCGCCACGAGAAGGTCGACCGTCTCGTGGTCGGTGTGAAGAAGGCATTGACCTCGCTGGGCATGAAACTCAACACGAAGAAGACCTACGTGGCGCGTCCCGGTGCACGCCGCAGTGTGCTGGGCATCCTCGTCGACGGCCCCACTCCTCGCCTGACGCGCGAGTACAAGCGCCGCATCACCAAGCATGTGCGAGGGGCTGCGTCGTTCGGTATCGAGCAGCACCGCCGTCACCAGGAGTTCAAGGGTCTGGCCGAGCTGGACGCCCACGTGACCGGGCTGCTGTCGTTCGCGCACATGGTCGAGCCCGGCTGGGCCGAGAAGCAACTCGCAGACTGGAAGCGGCTGCGCGGGATTCCCCTTGCGTACGAAGAACCGGTGATCGCGGAGCATGGACTCGATCTGTTCTGGGACGAGGAGGTCGAGATCTCGCAGGCAGACCTGGCCAAGGCCTCGATCGACGACCTCATCCGCGGCGCCCAGCGCTACCGCTCGTCCTCGGACTACTTGCAGATGCTCGAGTTCGTAGGCCGGTTCAAGCGGTATGCCCCGTTCAACGCGATGGTGGTCCACATCCAGAAGCCCGGGGCTCGCTACGTCCTTTCCTCCTCCGAGTGGATGTCGAAGTACCAGCGCGTGCTCAAGCCCGGTGCCCAGCCGCTGCTGATCTTTCAGCCGCGTGGGCCCTACATGCTCGTGTACGACGTCGGGGACACCGAAGCCCTGCCCGGGGCTCGGCCTTTGCCCAAAGCAATCACCGCCCCTGCGTCGGTGTCCTCTCGAGCCGGCGAGAAGGAACTCGTCGAGGTCTGGCACCACACCGAGAGCAACCTCGCACCCCTGGGGATCCGGCTCACCCTGGTCAATTACGGGGCCTCCTCCTGCGGGCGTACGTACCCCAGCAGGTCCGGTGTTCCCGTCGAGCGTTCCGGCAGCAGGCCCGGGGACCGGCCGGAGACATACCCGACGTTGTTCGAGATCGAGGTCAACCGGAACCTGCCTCTGCTGGACCAGTACGCCACGCTTGCCCACGAGCTCGGCCACTTGTTCTGCGGGCACCTCGGTGCAGGCCCCGGGCAGACCTGGCCAGACCGACAGTTGCGGCCCCGCTCGGATGAGCAACGCGTCACAGCCCATGCCCGCAATGAGGTCGAGGCCGAGTCCATCGCCTACATGGTCCTCAAGCGGCTGGACCCAGATGTCCAGATGGGCGACTACATCACCGGACACCTCGGCCTCGACCAGCAGGTTCCCGAAAGCGTCGCCCTCAACCTCACGTTCAAGGCGGCGGGCCTGATCATCGAGATGGGCAAAAAGCGCCTCCCTGCTACCAAGCTCCAGAAACCCAAAAAGTGATCAGGGCGCCAGTCCTGGACTCGACCAGTCCTCGCAGCACCGGTGGAATCGGGCCCGGATGTCAACCCTCGAAGGATTTCCGAAGCCGCCCCCCCCTAAGCGGGCAGCGCAGGGAACACGACCACCGAGCCGTCCTTGTCGCGGGCAATCTCAATCGCCACGTCTGTCGTGCGGCTGTTGACCGTGACGCCGTCGCCCAGCTTGTGAATCCGGTGTGCCGCACTCATAAGGCGATCGACTTCACCGGTCGTGAAAACGGGTCGCAAACCGTTCGGGCGTGCCAGCTCCAGTACCGACAGGCGTACCAGGACACCGGCGATGCTCGACTCCAGTTCGTCGAGGCGCTGCTGATCGCGCTTGAGTGCGCGGGTGAAGCTCTCGAAAGGATTACCGGGGTCGCTCTGGGCGTGCTCGACGGCCTGGAGGACGACCACCCGCCGCTTCAGCGCGATAGCCAGGGAAGCGAGTTCGAGGTGGGTGCGGAACGTGCCGCCATGGTCGTCGACGCCAGGGAAAGACTTGGTCAACGTGCCGAGTTCGACGGCCTCACCCTCGGGCAGTCTGGCGAGCGCGCTCTGCCATCGGGCAAGGCGGCGGTCGGCTCTGCCCAGCGCCGTGTTGATGGCATGCACCGCCGAATCGAGTCCCAGCGAGACACCGAGCTTGCCCTGGTCGAGCAGAAGGGCAGTGGCTTTGTCGATGGAGTCGCGACAGCCGTCGAGTTCGCTGTGCTCGTCGTCGAGCTTCTCCTCCTGAATTTGCTCCAGCAGTACCGTGATGTGTTCGATGGCCTGCTGGCGCTTGTGGTCGGCGTGCGCGCTCACCCCCACCGCCACGGCCATGAGCACGAGCGGAGCGGCCACGGTGAGCACCGTGCCGCCGGCGGCCGCGGCACCCGCGGTCGCACCGGCCCCGCCGACCGTGCCCGCCGCTGCCGCTCCTCCGACCGGCACGAACCTCGCTTTGGAGGCGATCCTGCCCGTCGAGTTCACGAGCTCACCGTAGATGCCACCGGCTGCCCCCTTGGGCACCATCGGGCGAACGATGCCCTGCCCGAACTGGGCGGCGACCTTCGCCGGGATCACCATGCGATACAGATTCTCGCCGGAAGCGGTCGCTCTGGCCGCCGTAAGGGAACTTCGCGCCGATTGCGTGATGAACTGGGACAGGTGCTGTGCTAGGGGACTCGCGGCGTCGAGCGGGATGCCACGGCCGCGGTCGATCTTGTCGGGCACCGGATGCACCTCAAGGGTGACGATCGGCTCGTCGGCCAGGACGGCCAGCACTCCGCGCAGTTCAGCCAGGCGCTCAGCCGTCATCGACTCGCCTGCGGTCAACCCTGGCAATCGGACATCAGCGGTCGCCAGCGTCCACACAGGCACGGTCGCCTTGCGGTCGTCAGTCATCGTCTCCCCTTGTTTTCCAACATGCTCGTAGCCTCAGTCGCGCCATCACCGCATCCGCACCCACCCGTGCAGCCCCTCCAGATGCCGTGGCAGTCGGCTGCCCTGCCAGCCCAGCACCAGCCGCTCCCGGGCGCGAGTGATCATGACGTAGTACGCCATGCGCAGGGTCGCCGACGTGGGGTCGGTGGCGGAGTCGGACTCCGCGTCTGCGATGACGACGGTGTCGAAGTCGAGGCCCTTGGCGCTGGCACGGTGGACGAGGACGACGCCGGGGCGGGCCAGGTCGAGGTCGCGGTAGCGGCCGGAGGAGGCCGCAGAGCTGTAGAGCTGGGGCTCGTGGGCGAGACCGGCACGCTCCAGACGGCGCATCAGGTCAGCTGCAGTGCGCAGGGAGTTGGTGATGACGCCGATGCGGTCCCGCGGGTTCCGGGCCGCCAGGCCGACAATGTCGTCGGCGAGATCCTTGGTGCCGGAATACTGGCGGACCATGGGCAACGTCCCGCTGCGGAAAGGGATTTCGGGGCTGCTACCGCCCGTACGGAAGTGCTCCGCGAGGGAGGCGATCTCGCGGCTGTTGCGGTGGTTCCCGGCGATCTCGACTCGCCCCGTGGAGCGGCCGAGAGCGTCAGTGATCTCGGTGAGGGTGGAGTTCGTCTCAGTGAGGCGCTGACACTCGTCGGCGAAGACCGTCACGGAGGCGGCGGCAAGGCGGGCCAATCGGTAGAAGCCCGGCGGCAGGTCCTGGCCCTCGTCGACGACGAGACGGGGCGTGGCGGCATCGTGCTCACCGACAGCGTCGGCGGCCTGGTGAGCGAGAGCCGGCCAGTCGAACCAGCTGTCCTCCGTCCGCGGTGCGTCACGGCCGAAGCGGCTGTAGATCCAGAGGTGGGCGGTGGATGCCTCGACAGGTGCGCGGGGGACCGCGAGACCCGCGAGGGTGTCGCCCAGGAGCTGGCGCAGCAAGTTGGAGCGCGACAGCAGCAGGGTGGGGCGGCCGGTGAGGGCGAGGTGGACGGCGCGGTGTGCGGCGAGCAGGCTCTTGCCGCTGCCGGGCGGGCCGCTGACGACGTGGTTGCCGGTCAGTGGCAGGGCGTCCAGGCAGTCGCGCTGGGCGGGGGTGAGGTCGGGGTGGAGGATGGCGGCGTTCGCGGTGGTCATGGGCGTCATCCCCGGGCGATGGCGGCGGCGTACTCGCGGCTCGCAGTGAGGACATCGGTGAAATAGCCGGGAACCCGGGCGGAGCCGACGACCAGGGCACGGTCGAGAAGAGTGTTGCCGGTCTGGCAGCTGGTCTCGGGCAGCAGGGTGCAGGCGTGGCAGGCGGCCCGGTTGAGGTTACCGAAGCCCTGGCCGGTGTGTTCGGCACACAGCGGGTCGGCGGAGCACCAGGCGGCCGCCTCCAGCATCCGGATGAGCGTCTCGGCCAAGTGCGGTGCCTCGCCCTGCCGGACCAGGCCGCCGAGGGTGCCCTCCGCGTCGCCGGCGGCCGTGTAGATCAGCAGCCCGCACTGGCCGTACTCGGGGCGGCCGTAGACACGTTCGCACAGGCTGGCGGTGGTGTAGCCGGAGTCGAAGGAGAGCTGGCGGATGAGCAGGTGGGCGACGGTGTGCAGGAGCAGGAAGCGGGCCGAGAGTTCACTGCCGGTGGTCTCGGCGAGCTGTTCGTCGCGGAACGACGCGTCGAGGTCCGTACGGATTTCGTGGACGTGGGCCTGCACACGGGGGTCGTTCTCCCAGGCGGTGAGGCGCTGTTCGTCGAGGGTGAGGACGATGCCCTCGCCGTAGACCTCGGTCGCGGGGAGCCAGCGCAGGCGGCCGCTGGTGTCCGCGGGCACGAGGGTGCCGCCCGGCGAGTGGCGGCGGAAGCCGGTCAGCGCCCGCACCTCACGGAGGCGGTCGACGAGGACGACGCCGTCGACGTGCGCGTCGAGGGCGGCCCAGGGCTCCTCCTTCTCGCCGTCCAGGCCGAGTCCGCCGCGACGGATCGCGAACTCCGATGTGGCTTCGGGGAGTTGGCTGACATCGAAGGCGTACCACTCGTCGCGGCTCAGGTCGACCTTTCCGGACCTACCTGGCTCCGGCCGGTCGGCAAGCGGTTGTACAGAGGCGCCTGTGGCCTCCGCGACGAGCTCGTCGATGAGGCTGTCGGGGGCGTCGGTGTCCTCCTTGATCATGCCTCGGAAGGTGTCGGCTCTGGATGTGCCGAGCGCGTCGAGCAGGATCGGCCAGTAGCCATGGCCCAGGACGGCCTCCGCCATGTTCCGCTCCGCACGCGGGGCTTCGGCGGTCTGAGGGATGTCGAGGGCCGAGTAGACGACCGGGTAGTAGACGTTGCCGGCGGTGCGCTGCACGATATGCACCTGCTGGCCGCAGGAGGCCCTCGCGTCCCAGTGCTGCCAGGGGTTGCGGCCCGAGCAGCGTCCGCCCTGGGGACCGAGGACGTCGAGCAGGTCGCGTTCGGCGCCGCAGGGCTTGCCGCTCTCCCTGGTCGCTCCGCAGCGCACCGAGAGCGCTTCGAGTCCGGAGGCGCGGTCTGCGACGCGGAAGCTGAGCCGGCGTGCCTTCCAGGCGTGCTTCGACTCGGAGCAGGACTCCCGCCGCTCGGGCGCCAGCTTGGAGTGTGCCCAGTACCACCAGTCGACGTCGTCGAGGTGTCCGTCCGGGCAGATGCGGACGAACCGCATCGGGGTGAGACGGGGTGCGGCGGCGCAGGACGTGCAGACGGGCGGCTCGCCCGGCTTCTCGTTCTCGCGCAGAAAGCGGGCCATGGCCCGGCAGGAACCGCAGAACAGCCAGCCGGGGAAGCGCACATAGGGGACGCCGGGCCGGTCGGACTTGTCATAGCGGTCGTTGAGGGTGTGGGGCGCGGCGAAGAATCCCTTGACGCCGAGGCGGGTGGCGAGCCGTTCGGCGGGGATGGGGGCCTTGAGGTCCGGCCACCTCTCGATGCCGGCGGCGACGAAGGACTCGCCCTGTACGTCGAGTACCGCGCCCACGCCGAACGGCAGCACGGTCTGCGCCTGGCGGACCCGGAGTTTGCGCTTCACTTTCCCGCTCCCGTCACGGTGATCTGGCACTCACGGTCGACGCTGCGCATGGAGTTCAGGGTCTCCCACAGGCCGTAACGCTGTTCGAAAGTCTTGAGCAAGTTGTGCTGGCCCTTGCCCTGGCTGCGGTAGTAGAGCTCCTTGCCCTCGGCGGCGGCGGTGTCGGCCTGCCGGTACCAGTCGTCCAGGAGGTAGCCGAGCTCCGCTCGTACGTCGGCGCGTACGGCGTCGGCGTCGGCTCCCGTGGCGCCGCGCTCGGCGGTCGCGGCACGCTCGGCGAGGGCGTCGGCGATCCGCCCTGCCTCTTCCTTGTGGTTGGTGATCCGTCCGGCCCGGTTCTCGGCGGCCAGGCCGAGCCGGTGCCGGACCAGGATGACGAGTGCGGCGTGCAGGGCACGGCGGCGCGCGGGCAGGGACCAGGGGGTGACGCTGGCGGGTTCGACGTAGCGGTAGAGCGCCCGGTGGTAGTCCATGAAGGTCTCGTAGTGGGACCGGTCGCGCGGGCGCGTGGCGTTGAGGTAGGTGACGACGAGTCCGGGCACGTGGTGGCGGCCGACGCGGCTGGTGGCCTGGATGTACTCAGCGGTGGTCTTGGGCTGGCCCTGCATGAGCAGGTACGCGAGCCGCTTCACGTCGACGCCGACGGAGAGCATGTTGGTGCACGGCAGAAACGACACCGACCGGGGGTCCGTCCAGGGCTTTTCGAGACGGTCGAGGAGGATGGGCTGATCAGCGCGCTTCACGCTGCTGTCGAGTTGTTGTACCTGCTCGCCGACCAGCTCGCGCGTGCCCGCGCCCTCGTCGAGGCCGCGGAGCTGGGCGGGGATGTCGTCGCCGGCCGCGGTGACGGTACGGCCGAGTTCGCGCAGGCTGTGGTGGTAGGCGACGAGCGTCCAGTAGTCGTCGCGGTGTTCCTCGGGGAGCTGGTGGACGCCCTGGAGCATGGCCGCCGTGGTGGCGACGGCGCCGCGGCCCGCGGTGTGGCCCTGCGCCATGACACCGAGGTAGAGGCGGCCGGGGCGGCCGGTGTCGGGGACGGCGAAGAAGCTGTCGCGGGCGTCGAGTCCGGGCGGCGGGAAGAGCTGAACGTCCTGGTGGTGCAGGGCGCGGACCTGTTCGGCGGAGCGCCGGATGGTGGCCGTGGCTGCGACGATCTTGGGCGTGCGGCCGTCCGGGTCGGTGCACAGCTCAAGGATGGCCGCCTCGTAGAGGCCGACCGTGGTGCCGAGCGGTCCGGTGAGCAGGTGCAGCTCGTCCTGGATGATCAGGGACGGGGGCAGGTTGCCGGTGCCCGCGCCGAAGAGACTGCCGGAGTCGGGCTCCCAGGCGAGCCGGGCGAACTTGTCGACGGTGCCCAGGACGAAGGTGGGCGGATCCTCGTAGAGGTGCTGGTCGACGACGGCGACGGGAAGGACGTCGTGGAAGGCGCACTCGTCGCGGGTGCAGTAGAAGGCGAACTCGTCAGTCTCGGCGCGAACTCCGTAGTCGGAGCGGACGCTGGACCGGGTCGGCGGCAGGATGCGGGTGCCACACCACGGACAGCGGTCGAGGATGAAGACGTCCTCGGGGTGGCTGGCCTCGCGCTGCTCGTCGAAGGCGTCCTTGGCCGCCTGGAACTTGTTCGGGGTGGTGGTGTCGCCGACCCACAGGCCGATGGTGATGGGCTCGCCACCGAGGCCAAGTCCGGGTTCGGTGCGGCGAAGGTGCTCTATGGCGCAGATCGTGGTGGCGGCGCGCTGGAACTGCTGGGTGGTGAGCAGACTGAGGGTGTAGCGGCTGAGCACAGTGGTCCCGCCGCCTTCGCCGCGGATCCGGCGCAGGGCGATGGTGAAGGCGGCAAGGAGCAGATACGCCTCGGTCTTGCCGCCACCGGTGGGGAACCAGATCAGGTCGGTGGTCTCGCGGTCGCGGTGTCCGGGGTCGGCGACGCCGTCGATGGCGAGGAGGAAGAAGGCGAGCTGGAAGGGACGCCAGGTTGCCTTGGGGTCGACGGGTGGGTCGAGGGCCACGGGGTCCGCGCGGTGGCGCCGTTGACCGGCCTGGTCGGGGGCGGAGTGCCGCATCTGCAGCAGCATGGCGCGTTGGGCGATGCGGAAGGCGTCCAGGAGTTCGGGACGTTCGGGGTCGCAGAGTGTGCGTACGCCCGCTTCAATGCGGGTGACCGTCTTGTGGACTCGGTCGAGGATCCGCTCCGCGGCCTCCCGGCCCCAGGGCGGCACCTCGACGGATCGCTGGCCCACGTACCAAGCGTGGTACGAGGCAGCGAACTCAGCGAGCTCCTCGCGGAGTTGGCCCCTGCTGACGGCCGGGTCGGCCAGGTGGGAGATGGTGAGCGCGGGGGCGTCGAGCGGGCCGCCGGCCCGGATGGCGGGCACCTCAGCGCGTGGCAGGGCTTCGCAGACGAGGAGTTCGACACCGCCGTCCTCGCCGCGGTCCTCACGAACGGCGCAGCCGTGGCCGATGGCATGGGTGACGACGTGCCGGTACTGAAGACGCAGTTCGCGTTCCTCGGGATCGCGGCTGGCGAGCCGGACGCTGGGATACGGCAGCACGGCGCCGTCAGAGGGGCGGACGCTGAGCCGGCACTGGAACAGCATGTCGTCCCAGTCCGGCGCCTTGTCGTCGGCACCGTCGTGGTGTCTTTCGTTGACCAGGGCCACGGTGATGAGGGTGCCCGCGCCGTAGGTCCGGCGGGTCAGCTGAATCTTCGCGCGGTCATCGAGGACAGGGATCTCCTCCCGGTCGGGGCCGGCCGTGTGTGTCTCGGGCGTGAGGGGGACGCGCCGCCAGCGCCGCCCGCGCCCGGATTCGTTCCGCTGCGTCTCGTAGCGGGCGGCGGCACAGCTCACTTCGACGTCTACGGCATCGGTGTAGAAGCTGATGCCGAGGGACGCGGGCAGCCAGCTGTTGGTCTCGGGCACGGGGTCGGGGGCCGGGTCCACGTCAGGGGCGTCCTGCTCGGCACCGGGTGCCTCGGGGTCTTCGGCCGCGTGGGCGAGCCGACGCTGGCGGTCCGCCTGTTGCGGGTAGAGCGTGCCCATCAAGTACTGCCGGTCCGGCGGCGCGTCGAGCACCTCGTCGTCTTCGCCGACGGGGCCGACGAGCTGTCGGGCGAGGTAGTCGACCAGCTCCTGGCGCGGGTCCATGTGCGGGTTCCTTCGGATCTGATGGGATGCGGCCGGTTCACAAGTGCGACGGGATCAGCCCGTGGCGGATCAGCTGGCCACGGAACTTGGACTTGGACTTCGACTCGATCTGGCGGATGCGCTCGCGAGTGACGCCGAAGACGACTCCGATCTCCTCGAGCGTGTCCGGCTCGTCGCCGTCGAGACCGGTGCGCCGGATGAGGACGTGCCGCTCACGCTCGGAGAGATGACCCAGGACGTGCCGCAGGCGTTCCTGAAGCTCCTTGCGGAGCAGCACGACCTGGGGCCCGGGCAGTCGGCTCGGCCCGATGATCAGGTCACCGAGGACCGTGTCGTCGCCGATGATCCGGTCCAGGGAGTCGGTGGGCCGGCTGACCCGGCGCACCTCCTCCACCTCGGCGAAGGTGAGGCCGGTCGCGTAGGCCACGTTGTCGACGGTCCGAGGGCGGCCCTCGCTCAGCAGCTTGCGCTCGGCGACGGCGACCTTGCTGACCCTTTCGTGCATATATACCGGCAGCCGGATCATGGTGCCCTCGTCAGCGATGGCCCGAGTCATGGCCTGCTTGATCCACCACGTCGCATAGGTCGACAGCTTGAAGCCCTTGGTGGCGTCGAACTTGCGGACCGCGCGCATCAGTCCGAGGGTTCCGTGCTGAACGAGGTCCTCGATGTCGAGTCCGTGCCCCTGGTGGCCGTGTGCGATCTTCCACACGAGCCGCTGATTGTGCAGGACAAGGCATTCGTAGGCATGCCACTGCTCGCTGCCGCGAGGCAGCGCCTTGATCTCGTCCGCCGGAACATCGCGGCTGAGGTGGTCAAGGCCACCGCGAAGGAGAACGGCGAGGCCCACTTCCTCTTCCGCCTTGAGCAGCACCTTGCCCAGGCTCCGCCGCCACCGGTCCTCTTCCAGCACGGCCCGGGCCGCGCGGACGGCGTCGGACAGTCTGTCGTCCGTGGCGGAAGCAGTGAAGCGGGCTACGCGCTTCTTGCCGGTCGGCGGCTTCGGCGACGCGGCTCCCGACACGGCAAGGAACGCCGGCCTCGCCGAGCGGGTCACCTGGCCACCCGTCAGAGCCTGGGCGACCGAGCGGGACAGACCCGGGCGGGTGATCGGGAAGTCCACGGTCAGCTCTCGCGCTTCGGCGGGACTGAGCCCATGGAGCCGCACGACGCCGTCGTGGGCCAGCTTGCCGACCTTGCCGTCGGCATCGGCGTAACGGGCCAGCATGCGCCGGGCCTGGGCCAGGCGTCCGGCCGCTTCACTGGGGACCGGCGCAGGTTCGGGGGCGGCATTCCACTGCGCCCCTGGCCGAAGCACGGGGGCGCCGGGTTGCGGAACTGACACTACGACAGGTTCCGCGGCGGAGGTCCGGCACCGTTTCCGGCGCGCGGATTTCACGTGAAGACCGACAGCGGCAAGCCCGTTGCGCAGCCTTCGTTGCTGCTCGTCACTCGTGAGCCCGAGCCGGTCCGCTTCCAGGGCAAAGGCCCGATGACTCACGAGGCCCGAATGAGGCGCGGATTGCCTCAGCCTCTCGATGACCGACGGCAACTCCGCCTCGATCGTGCGCCGTCTGGCCTCGGCCGTCGGCTCCCCACCCATAGCGCCCCCCAGTTGAGCGTTTGAGCACCCGGACTTCCGGCGAACGGTCTGCCGGGCGCAAGCAACACCCTAGAACGGACATGTTTACATCGTCAACACATTAAGCCGATCCGTTTACATGTTCGAGAAGGGTCAATTGACGGCGTCAACAGGTAGGGTGAGCGCGTTCGCGCAAGCCTCCCCTCGCACGGAAGGTCACCCATGCCGCAGCCCGACCGCCTTCCCGGCGCGCCCGAGTTCCGTATCAAGCTCCCCAAGGACGGTGGCGAGGCACGCGGGCATCTGCTCACCGAGTTCGGCGGGAACGGCACGCACAAGTTCCTCCTGCACGAGGGGTCGACGGTGGCGGCGGAGGCGTGGCCCGGGCTCGGTGACCACGGACGCCGGCTCCGTGCGGATCTGAGGGCGAGCGGCGCACTGGCCGACGCCCCGGTGGACCTCGACCGGCCCGGGACGCTGCCGCGATGGGTGGCCACGCGCGACATCCCGTGCAACTCCTCCTCCGCTGCCGCCGCACTGGTGTACGGCTATGACGCTTCTGGCCCGGAGTCCTGGCGAACCGCCGAGGGCCATCCGCTCGCCGACTACCTGTCCACCGCCTGGCGCGCTCCGCGCAAGGCATGGCTGGTGCGCGGCAACAACGTCTCGGGGCACAACCTGGTACGGCAGCTGTGGTTGAAGGAGGGGTTCGTCTCGCTCGCCGGTGCGCATCTGCCGCCCCTGGAGGAGGCCGATCCGACCAAGAGCGCGCTTCGTCGCTTCGTCGAGGGTGGGTACGAGGGGTCGGCCTCGTACAACCAGAAGCGCGGTCTTGTCGACGAGTTGCACGGATTCCTGACGCAGATGCGCGTCGGCGACACGGTGGTCACCATAGGCGACGGCCGGCTTCACCTCGGCCGGATCACCGGGGAGGCCGCGCAGACCGCGTCCCCCGGCGGCCTGTCCAATCTGCGGCGGTCCGTCTCCTGGCAGCCCGACAGCCACCCGTACGAGGAACTGCCGGAAGAGGTGCAGCAGAAGCTCTCCGTGCAGCATGACGTCGTCGACCTGACCGGTGTGCTGGAGGCGCTGGACGGGCTCGCCGCACCGGCCGGCCCTGTCGCGCCCACCGATCCCACCGCGTCCGACTTCCTGCCGGACATCACCGGTGCGCTCGCCGCAGACCTCCTCGTCCACGAGAAGGAATGGCTGGAGGACGTACGTGAACTGCTCGTCGACGAGCGGCAGATGGTCTTCTACGGTCCGCCCGGCACAGGCAAGACCTATCTGGCGATGAAGCTGGCCGAGCACTTCGGCGGCGGTCCCGAGCAGGTCAAGATCGTGCAGTTCCACCCGTCATACGCCTACGAGGACTTCTTCGAGGGGTTCCGGCCCGTGGAGGACGACGAGACCCGGGAGGTCGCCTTCCGGCTGACTGCGGGGCCGCTGCGGGAACTCGCCGATCTCGCCTCCCGAGAGGGCAATCGGAACATCCCGCACTTCCTGATCATCGACGAGATCAACCGGGCCAATCTCGCGAAGGTCTTCGGCGAGCTGTACTTCCTGCTGGAGTACCGGCAGCGGTCCGTCCGTCTCACCTACTCCGGGGACGATTTCGCGCTGCCTCCCAACCTGTTCGTGATCGGCACCATGAACACCGCCGACCGCTCGATCGCTTTGGTGGACGCGGCGATGCGGCGCCGATTCGCGTTCGTGGAGCTGTCCCCCCGTACCGAACCGACCGCCGGGCTGCTCGCACGGTGGCTGGAGAGCCAGGGCAAGGACGGGGAACCCGCTCGTCTTCTCGACGCGCTCAACGCCCGCATCGACGACACGGACTTCGCCATCGGGCCCTCCTACCTCATGAAGCCGGGCGTGTACCGCAAGGGCGGCCTCGACCGCACCTGGCGCACGAAGATCCTGCCGCTGCTGGAGGAGCACCACTACGGCGAGGGCCTCGATGTCGCCGCCCGCTACGGCCTCGACTCGCTGCGCGAGCAGCACCCGTGACCGTTTCCGCAGCCGCGTCCATGCCGGATGTGACGCTGCGCGAGTACGGGCCCGCGCTCTCCGTCCCACTCGCCGCCGAAGCCGGCCGAGCGCTGGCCGCCGCCGGAATCCTGCAGAGCGCGACCCCGGATCCCCGCCGGGAGGGGCACTGGCTGCTGCGGGCGGGCAGCAGGGTCGGCGCCGTGCGCACTCCCGGCGGTCCTGTCGTTCGGATCATGCCCAAGACCCCTGTGAGCCGGCTGTTCTTCCTTCTGGGCTTCAGTCTCGACCCGGCGCGTGCCTGGCGCGACAGCCGGGAGGGCACCGTCGACACCGGGGCTCACGACGACATCGTCCCCGCGCTCGCGCATGCCGTGGAGCGGCAGATCGACGCGGCTCTGCGCCAGGGGGTTCTCCAGGGCTACCGCGAGGTCGAGGAATCCGCGCTGGTCGTGCGCGGGCGGCTGCGCGAGGCCGAGCAGATCAGGCGGCACTTCGGCCGGACACCGCCCGTGGAGATCGTGTACGACGCGTTCACGGCCGACACCGCCGAGAACCGGATACTGCGCGCCGCCGTCGAGCGGCTGTTGCGGCTGCCCGGAGTTCCCGGGCCGGTTCGTCGGCGCCTCGCTCATCAGCGTGTGCGTCTCGCCGATGCCCGGCCTCTGATACGAGGGCAGGAACTGCCGCGCTGGCAGCCGTCGCGTCTCAACTCCCGCTATCAGCCCGCGCTGCGACTCGCCGAGGCCGTCCTGCGTGGTGCCTCGCCGGAGCACCGGCCGGCCGAGGCCGAACCGCTTGCCGTGGACGGCTTCCTGTTCGACATGAACAAGCTGTTCGAGGACTTCGTCACGGTCGCGCTGCGCGAGGCTCTTCGTGAGCACGGCCTGACCGCGCGGCTCCAGGACCCCCACCACCTCGACACCGCCGGTCTGGTGGGGATGCGTCCCGACCTCGTCGTCCGCACCGGGGACGGTCGCGCTCCGGTCGCCGTGGTCGACGCCAAGTACAAGATCGAGAAGGCCGACGGGCTCCTCAACGCCGACCTGTACCAGGCCCTCGCGTACGCCACGGTGCTCGGTCTGCGCGAGGCCCACCTCGTGTACGCGGCCGGACGGCAACCGGAGCGTTTCCACGAGGTCCTCGGAACGGCTGCCGGACAGGAGCGTCGAGGAGTGCGCCTGTACCAGCACACCCTCGACCTCTCCCGTACGCCTGAACAGCTCCTGTCGAGGATTCGGGAACTCGCCGGAAAGCTGACCGCGGCAGCACCACGTCCTCGGTCCTCAGACACCGCCACGCTGTAAGAAAGGGACATCATGCCCCGGCTTGCCTTCGCCCAGAGCTTCTGGGACGGCTACGACATGCTGGAGAAGCCGGTGCGAGCCGGTGTGCGCAAGGCCATGGGCAAGTTCCATGCCCTGACCGCCGCCGAACTCAACGCGGACAAGGGCCTGCATCTGGAGTCGGTGAACAACGCCCGTGACCCAAGGATGCGAACCATCCGCATCACCGACTTCTGGCGGGGCGTCGTTCTCGCACCCGACGACGGCAGTGATGTGTTCCTGCTGGTCAACGTCCTGCCGCACGACGACGCCTACAGGTGGGCCGCGAAGCGTCTGTACAGCGCGAACACGGCGACCAGGGCCCTGGAGGTACGCGACGCCGTCGCCCTGGACGAGCTGACGCCGCTGTACGAGACGGCTGCGGCGGACGCCCCCAGGCTGCTGTTCGCAGATGTCTCCGACGGTGCTCTGCGCGAACTCGGTCTCGACGACCAGGTGTTGCGCGCCGCGCGTTCCATGGTCGACAAGGCCCAGCTGGAAGCGTTCTCCACTCTTCTGCCGGAGGACCAGCTGGAGGTGCTGCAGTACCTTGCCGAGGACTTCAGCCCGGAAGTGGTCTACCGCGACGTCGTCGCCGTCCGCCGGCCCGCCGACGCACCCGCCGAGCCGGTCGAGGACCTCGCCACGGTGATCGCCAACACTGCGACGCGCATCCGGCTGGTCACCGGGCCCCAGGAGCTGGAGGAGGTGTTGCAGAAGCCGTTCGCAGCCTGGCGGGTCTTTCTCCACCCATCCCAGCGACGTGCCGCCTACCGCACCTCGTACGGGGGTCCGGTCCAGGTCACGGGCGGGCCGGGCACGGGCAAGACGGTCGCCGCCCTGCACCGGGTCAAGCATCTGCTGGGGCGCAGCGAAGACCGCCGGGTCCTGCTGACCACGTACACGAACGCGCTCGCCGCCGGGCTGCGCGAGATGCTCGGCCTTCTCCTCGACGAGGACGAGAGGCTGTTGGCCCGGGTCGATGTGACGACGGTCGACGCCTACGCCAACGGAGTCGTGCGTGCGAAGTCCGGGGCGATGCCGCAGCCGATCGGGGACAGAGAGCAGCGGCAGTTGTGGGAGAAGACCGTCAAGCAGCTTGAACTGCCGTTCACCACGCAGTTTCTGGCCCAGGAGTACCGGCATGTCGTACTCGGCCAGGACCTTCGCGATCTCGACTCCTACCTCGGCGCGAGCCGCCGCGGCCGCGGCACCGGCATGGGTCCCGCACGCCGCCGAGAAGTGTGGAGCGGCGTCGAACGGTTCGAGCAGTTCTTGCATGACCGGGGCGAGACCACACACCTGCGGGTCTGCACCCGAGCAGCGGAATTCCTGGCCGGCGAGCCGGCTCCGTACGCCCACGTCGTCGTCGACGAAGCGCAGGACCTGCACCCCGCGCAGTGGCGGGTGCTGCGTGCCGCTGTGACTCCCGGGCCTGATGACCTGTTCATCGCCGGCGATCCGCACCAGCGGATCTATGACTCCCGGGTGTCGCTCGGTTCCCTTGGTATCGCCACAGCCGGCCGCAGCTTCCGGCTGCGCGTCAACTACCGCTCCACCGAGGAGATTCTCACCTGGTCGGCGCGGCTCCTCGCGCCCGTCACCGTCGACGCGCTGGAGGGCGAGGGATCGGACTCGTTGGCCGGCTACCGTTCCCTGCTCCATGGACGCCGCCCGCAGGTCCAGGGGTACGGAACCCGGCAGGAGGAGACCGACGCCCTGATGGAACGCGTTCAGGCTCTGCTCGCCAATGGCCTTGCGCCACACGAGATCGGCGTGTGCGCACGCTTCAATCTCGCCCTCGACGCGGCCGAGGACAAGCTCAAGGCTTCCCGTATCCCGGTTCTCCGGGTCAAGGGGCAGTCCGCACCGGGGTCGCCGGGCGTACGGCTGGCGACCATGCACGCGATGAAAGGGCTGGAGTTCCGCGCGGTGTCCGTCCTCGGCGTCAATGAGGGCGCCGTACCGTTCGCCCGCGAAGTCACCCCACGTGAGGCGGACCCTCTCCAGCACGACGCCGACCTGCTCCGGGAACGCTGCCTGCTCTTCGTCGCCTGCACTCGTGCACGCGAGTCACTGAGCGTGACATGGAGCGGAACCCCGAGCCCGTTTCTGCCGCGCCCGGCCTGACCGGCCCGGGCGCGGACCGGTGCAAGTCACCCCTCGGCGGGGTGTCCCGCACCGAACTCATTCCTCCGGTGTCAGGGCGCCCGTGGCAAGGCCGTCACGGGCAACTTCGGCAAGCTGCCTGCTCAGCTCGTCGACCCGGCGCATGCCTTCCTCGAACTCGGACAGGGCCCGGAAGGCGGATCCATAGCGTCGCTGCTCGTCGATGCCCATGCGGGGGATGCGTGACCCCCGGGTGTCGAGGCGATAGGTCCCACTGGCGCTCGTGGACCGGCGGGTGTTGACGGAGCTCCGCAGGAAACCCTGGAGATAGTCGGTGTCGAGTTGCTCGCTGGCCGAAACCGGCTCCGAGTCCTCGTATGCGACGAGTCCGGCGCGGGCGAGATCCGCGACGCTGGTCGTCGCGCCGTCCAGTGAGCCCGGTCCGCCCCCGACCGTCAGCTCGGGCAGGAGGGCGGCGAGTCGGCGGATCCAGTCCTCCATCTCCTGGCGCAGGGCCGTGTACTCACCGGGATAGTCGCGGTGCCGGGAGCGGAGGTGACTGCCGGGGGTGAGATCGACGGTGTCGTCGAGGAGTTTGATCAGCGGCACGTCGGCGACCTGGTCGGAGCGTGGATCCAGACCGTCGTCGGGGCTGTTGCCGGTCAGGTCCACCATGCGCACGGTGCGGTTCGTGTCCGCGCTCCCCGTGTTCTCAGGACGCTGCAGACACCACAGGTGGACGGGCAGGGAGTGAGATGTCGCCGTCCCCGGCGGCAGGGCGACCACTTGACGCAGGATGCCCCGGCGTACGAGTTCTGCCCGGATGCGGCGTCCCGCCTTACGGTAGGCGACCGAGGCAGGCATGACCATGAGGACCTGGCCGCCGGGCTCGGCGTGCGCATACGCATGCTGGAGCCAGGCAAGCTCGCCCTCGGCCTTGGACGGGGTACCGAGCTCCCAGCGCGAGTCGAGCAGCAGCTCCTCCCGCCCCCACTCGGTCACACCGGCCGGCGGGTCGCAGACGACGAGGTCCGCCTTGAGATCCGCCCATTCGTCCGCACGCAGGGAATCCCCCGCCACGATGCGGACTCCCGATCGCCCCAGGAGGTCGGCACGGAGCTGTGCGAAACGGGCGCTGTCGGCGTCCACCTCCTGACCGCAACAACGCATGCCCGGCTGGGAGGCGACGGACAGCAGCAGCACCCCGATTCCGCAGGCGGGGTCGAAGACCACGGCTCCGGAAGGAAGTGCGGGAGCGAAATGGCACACGGCACGCACCACGCGCTCGGGAGTCACCTGATCCGATCCCGTCCGCCGAGCGGAGTCCATGAACCGTTCGGTCAGCCCGTGCACGAGGTCGGCGGGTGCCGCGGTGCGAGCGAGCTTCCGTACTCGAGGAGCGACGTCGTCCGGCAGCTCCGGCGCAGGCTTTCCGGCCAGCGCCGCGGCCACCTCGGTCAGGCCCGCAACCATCTGTTCCCCGTACGCAGCTCGCAGGGCCTGCCACAACTCGACCTCGGGTGACATTTCCTGACCCTTGCGCTGCTTGTCCAGCCAGCCCTGAACCTCGGCGAGCGCGAAGAGCGGACTGTTCGCGGCGCCTCCCGCCGGCGCCGGGAAGTCGTCATAGCGCCGACGCCAGTTGGAGACAGCAGCCCGGGTGACACCGGCCAGCCGAGCGATCTCGGCACCAGTGACAAGGGGGCCGACCGGTGAAGCCGCTTTATCCGTCATGCGTCCAGCGTACACGGATCGCCAGGACTCCATCCAGAAGACACTCTGTTGACAGTGCGCACAGACTAGTGTCAATGTCCTCCGTGTACCTGATCCGTCCTGGCAGGTGCGAGGTGTGGGGCGCCCTCGGCGCAGCCGCTCTCGTCGTGTTGTGTCCCGCGACGTGGGGCTGCCCGAACCTGCCTGCTGCACCTGCCCTCGTCCCGTCCGGCCACGAGGCGAAGCACTCCGGTGCATCCCGCCCTCGCTTCAGACTTCTCGCTCGCTGTTCCACGGAGGCTCGCCTTGGCATCGAACACCGCGGTACGCACCGTCTACCGGCTGACTGGTGTCGCACCCACCCCTGAGGCCATGTTGGACGTCCTTGACCCGGAGCTTCTGGACAGGCTCGGTGCCGATCTGCACTTCCCCGAAGCACTCGGAGTTCCGGCCGTGTACATCACCTGCGGGATGGAACTCACCGAGGCCCCGTGGTGCGACCCCATGGCACGCACCACCGGTGTCACAGTTACCGAAAGCGTCCGCCGCACCGCCGCCGTCCTTCTGCTCGCCGTCGACGGCGCGGCGTACGCCATAGGCTGCGACCAGGGGTACCGGCTGATCCCCGACCACCTCAAGGACAAGCGCTTCGGTCTCTCCTTCGCCATCCGGCAGATGGATCCGAACATGATCCGTGGGGCGGTCTCAAGGTCCCTCGGACAGGCACGCACCGACATCTCCCTGGTTCCGAGCGGCGCCCCGGTCCCGATGCTCGGCATCCGTGACCACTCGCGTGTCGTTCGCAGCCTGGGCGGATACCTCGACGACCTTCCACTCACCCGCTCGCGGTACACGCGTGGAAAGGCTGTCAGCGCCCAGGGCGGATGCGGATTGAGGATCGCCCTCGGGATCGAACCCGAGGCTCTGCTCTCCGACTTGCGGACCATCGCCAGAATCTGCCACGAGGACATCCCGCACCAGGAACTGGCGTTCGTCGACCACATCGTTCCGGTGGGCGACCCGACGGTCCTCGACGCCCTTGAGCGGGATCTGGACGACTGTCTCGGTCGGCCCGTCGATGGACGGATCTCTGCCGTCGTTCCTTCCGATCATCATGTGGCGTACACGGAGGCCACCGCGTACATGACCCGGATCAACAGCAGCGATGCTCGGCGCTCCGACGACTTCGACCTCGGCTACGTACTCGCTCGAGCCCGGCTCGCACCGCCCGGGCGGCGTGTCGAGGTGCTGCGTGAGGGGACGGTGACCCTTGCCAGAGACCGCTGGGCGGGTGCTGCCGACACCCTCGCTGCGACCAGTGCGCTGGCCTGGTTGGAGGCCGGCTCCTCTCTGGGCTCCAAGCGGTACTTCCTCCTGGAGGGCGAGTGGTACGAAGCCGGGGCCGCCTATGTGGCCGAGTGCCGAGCCTCCGTGGCGGCCCTGTTCTCTCCCGTGCCCTCCGTCTCGCTCCCCGCCTGGCTCGAGGGTGAGTCCGAGAACGCCTACAACAACAGGGTGGCCGACGAGCGGCCGGGCTGGTTCTGTCTCGACACCAAGAACGTGATCAATCCCCTCCGGCCGAGGGACCAGGTCGAGATCTGCGATCTACTCATGCCCGACGACACCCTGGTCCTCGTCAAGCGCGCAAGTGGTTCCGGCCCGCTGAGCCACCTGTTCGGCCAGGCCAGGGTGGCCGTGGAACTCCTCCAGGAGTCCGCCCAGGTCCGTGCAGAATTCGCTGCGAAGGTCACCCGGATCAGCGGAGGCAACCATGTGCTTCCCGACGACTTCACGCCCAGGCGGATCGTCCTTGCCATGCTGCTCAAGAACCGCGAGAGCCTGACCCCGGATTCCATCTTCGGCTTCTCCCAGATCACCATTGCCCAGACCGCGAAGGCCCTGGCCGCACGTGGAGTGGCTGTCGAGGTCATCGGGATCCCCGAAGGCGAGGCCGACACGCTGCCTCTACCTTCGCGTCATGTAGGGATCAGTGCCGGGATCCCTGGCTGAGCGTTCCGGACGCCGGTTCATTGGGATGACGGTCGCGTACGTCCAGGCGAAGTCAGTGTGACCCGATGGCCTCCGGTCCAGGCACCGAGACTGCCCGGACTCCCCGGCCGTCACGAGGGGCGCTGGTGGCCCACGTCCCGGGCCAGGTCCAGGCCGAGGACCCGGTCGAGGTGGGCGAAGGTCTCGAACTTGGCGCCCGGCGGTACATCGGACCGGTCCGCCAGCTCGGCCAGCAGGGCCAGGACGGCGGCGACGTCGAGATCCTCGGCGAGCGCCGCGTACGACTGCCGCAGCAGGTCGGCGGGGATCGGCCGGGACGGCTCCTGCGCCCAGTCGGCGACCGACCGGCGCCAGTCGCGCAGTGTCCGCCTGGCCTCGGCGAGCGCGGCGCCGGTGACCGTGACGGGTGTTCTGTAGGGGCTGGTCAGCAGCAGCAGGCGCACGGCCAGCGGGTCGGCGGTGTCCGCCGGATCGGGTGTGCCCGGGACCGGGAGGTCTGGGGTCGGTGGGGCCGTGGTGACTCGGCCCACCTCGATCAGGGCGCCGCCCTCGGCGCCGGCCGGGTGGGTGCCCTCGGAGACCACGTGGACGTCGGCGGGGCCGCCCAGCGCCGCGTCCGGGCGGTGGGCTCCGACGACTGCGGGGGGATGGATGCCGAGTACCGCCATGACCCGGTCCAGGGCGCGGGCCCGGTCGGGTGTCAGCTCCGGGGTGGTGAGGACCGTGATGACCTGGAGGCCGTTCAGCTCGGCGGTGCGTGCCAGTACGTCGCCGATCAGCGGGACGCGCAGGTGCACGGGGCCCAGCCCGATGCCGGTGTCCGCCCCCGTGCCGATGTCCGGCAGCTGGACGCGGCTGCGCAGCAGGTGGCGTGGGGCGGCGGGGACTTCCACGAGGTGGCCGGTGCGGGTGTCGGTGATACGCAGCATGATGCGGAGGCTAGGCCGTGTCCGGGGGCCGGTCCTGTTGCCACGCCTCGCGCGCTTCAGGAGGGGGCGTCGGGGAGCTCCGTGGCCGAGCGCATGTAGTCGTCGATGATCCGGTGGACCGCGCCGCGGTGGTCGGCCGGGTCGCCGTCGAGGCCGGCGGCGCGGAGGGCAAAGGCGCCGAACAGCTCCCAGCCCAGCAGCTGAGCGACGGCCAGGGCGAAGGCCTCACGTACCTCCGCGCTGTCCTGCGCCCCGAGGGACACCGCGGCGTCAAGCGCCGACGAGCGTTCCTGGAAGGAGGAAGGGGCCCGGTTGCTCAGCGCCAGCCAGGACACCAGGCGCACGTAGTCCATGCTGCGCTGTTCCTCGCTGCGGAGCCGGGCGAGTGCCTCCAGCGGGTCGGAGGCCGTGCGTACCGCCTCCAGGGTCTCGCGCTCCGACACGTCCAGCACGGCACGGATGAGGTCCTCGCGGCCGCCGATGTAGTGGTGGATGAGGCCGTGATTGACGCCGGCGTGCTGGGCGACATCGCGGAGCGACACCGAGTCGGGGCCGCGTTCGGCGAAGAGGGCCCGTGCGGAGGTGACCAGTGCGGCCACCGTCTGTTCCCGGCCCAGCCGCGGTCGGCGGCCGGGACGGTTCGCGGGCTCGTCGTGCTTGTCGTGCTTGTCGGAGGACATGTTCTCGACTTTAGTCACTCGTCTAAAGTGAAGCGATCCGGGTCGGGGCAGCGCTGCCCGGCCGGTGAAGGAGAGAAGGCAAGTGGAGGTCTTGAACAATGGAAACGCGTGAGTTCGGCGACGGTGGTCCGCAGCTGTCGGTGGTGGGCCTAGGGTGCAACAACTTCGGGATGAAGCTGGACGCCGAGGCGAGCCGGGCGGTGGTGGCCGCCGCCCTGGACGCGGGTATCACCCACTTCGACACCGCTGAGATGTACGGCGACGGCAAGTCCGAGGAGTACCTCGGCGCCGCCCTCGCGGACCGCCGCGACGAGGCCGTCATCGCCACCAAGTACCTTCCGCGGCCGCAGGACGAGCCCTGCACGCCGGGCGCTCTCGCGACGCGCATCCGCGAGGCGTGCGAGTCGAGCCTGCGCCGTCTGGGTACCGACCGGATCGACGTCTACTACCAGCACTACCCGGACCCCGAGGCGCCGGTCGAGGAGGTCGTGGAGACGCTCGACGAGCTGGTGCGGGCCGGCAAGGTGCTGCACGTGGCCACCTCGAACGTGGACGCGGGGCAGATCACCGACTCCCGCCAGGTCGCCGAGAAGCTCGGGCTCGCCCGCTTCACCGGGGTGCAGGCCGAGTGGAACCTGCTTGCGCGCGATGTGGAGGCCGGTGTCGTTCCGGCGGCGCGGGCGGCGGGCATGGGCGTCGTGCCCTACTTCCCGCTCGCCTCCGGCCTGCTCACCGGCAAGTACGCCGCCGGGCAGCCCTACCCCGAAGGGTCGCGCTTCGCGCTCATCCCGTACTTCGCCCAGGTGGCGACCGAGGAGAACTTCCGCAAGGTCGATCAGCTGACCCGGTTCGCGGCCGACCGCGGGCGGAGCATCATCGAGCTCGCCTTCGGCTGGCTCCTCGCCCAGGACGGTGTCGCCTCCGTCATCGCCGGCGCCACCACCCCCGAGCAGGTCGCCGCCAACGCCGCGGCGATCGGCTGGGAGCTGGATGCCGAGGAGCTCGCGGCCGTGCAGGACATCCTGCGCTGAACCGCCGCACACCCACGATCGAGAAACAGGACCTTTCATGACCACTTCACAGGACACCTTCCAGGGCAAGGTCGCCGTCATCACCGGGGCCTCCGCGGGCATCGGCGCCGGCTTCGCCGAGCACGCCGCCTCGCTCGGGATGAAGCTGGTCCTCGCCGACATCGCCGAGGACCGGCTGGCTGCCATGGTGCGGGCGCTGGCCGACAAGGGCGCCGAGGTCGAGGGCGTCGTCACCGATGTCGCCGACCCGGCGTCCGTGGAGGCGCTCGCCGAGCGGGCGTACGAGCGCTTCGGCACGGTCGATCTGCTGCTCAACAACGCCGGGATCATGGCGATGGGCTACTCCTGGGAGATCCCCGCCGAGCGCTGGGACGCCATGCTGCGGATCAACATCGGCGGGTACGTCAACGGCATCCGGGCCTTCGTGCCACGGCTGCTCGCCCAGGGCGGGAAGGCGTGGGTGGTGAACGTGTCGTCCGTCGGCGGGTTCCTGCCGAGCCCGCTCATGGCGCCGTACAGCGTGACGAAGTTCGGCACCCTGGCGCTGACCGAGTCGCTCGCCTACGAGTTGCAGATGAAGCAGTCGGACATCCAGGTGTCGGTCGTCTTCCCGGACTCCGTCCAGAGCGAGATCTTCAAGGTCGACGCTCCCGGCCAGGAGGCTCAGCCGGAGGTCGCCGCGTTCAACGAGCAGCTCCAGGCGCGGGCCGACTCTGTCGGGATCACGCCGCTGGAGCACGCGCGACGGTGCTTCGAGCAGATCGCGGAGGGGCGCTACTGGGTGTTCCCGCAGCCGGAGATGGTGGACGCGGCGCTGCCGGCGCGCACGGACATGATCCTGGGGCGGCACAACCCGGTGCTGAACCCGAACGTCTGACGCGATACGTCCGGGCGATGAAGAGGCGGGGCCCCCGTCCCCCTGGCATTCATGCACGGATGCCGGAGGTGCCCCGCCCCGTCGCTTCTCGCCGCGTCACTTCTCGCTTCTCACTTCTCGCCTCTCGCCTCTCGCCTCTCGCTTTTCACTTCTCCTCGGTCAGCTGCTCGTCCAGTTCGTCGAAGAGCAGCTCGCCGTGGTCGATCTGGCCGGTCCGGTAGGCGGATCGCGCCACCAGATGGGCGGCGACGGGGCCGGTCATCAGCTGGAAGAAGCCGATCAGCGCGAGGGTGGCGAGGTCCATGCCGCTGCGCAGCCGCAGGGCTACCCCGGCGAGGACCAGGAGCATGCCGAGGGTCTGCGGTTTGGTCGCGGCGTGGCTGCGGGAGAGCACGTCCGGCAGCCGCAGCATCCCGATCACGCCGAGCAGGCAGATCGCCGCGCCGATGAAGACCAGGGCCGCGCCGGCCAGGTCGAGGATCTGGAACCAGACGTTCACTGCTTCCTCCTCTCGGAGGTGTCGGGGCCGTTCCCGTTCGTTCCGTTTCGCGGCGGCCTGTCGCGTACGGCGATGAAGCGGGCGATGCCGACCGACCCGGTGAATCCCAGGAACGCCAGCACCAGCATGATCGGGAAGTAGAACGAGTCCCGTGCGAAGGCGGACTTGGCGCCGAGGCCCGCGATGATCAGGGCCGCGCACACATCGAGCGAGATGGCCCGGTCGAGCATGGAGGGGCCTCGGCGGATGCGTTCGAGCAGTGCCGCTCCGGCGACGACGATGACCACGACGGCCGCGGTGAGCAGTGCCCGGTCGACGGTCTCCAGTGCGCTCATGCGTCGCCCTCCCGGTCGGGTGCGGTCGGTGGGGGCGGTGCGGCGACGCGGGCGATCTCGTCCGCGGTGCCGAAGGCCCGTACGGTGAGCCGTTCCAGGCGCCAGACGGAGCGGCGCGCCGCGTCGAGCACGGCGGGCCGGTCCGCGTCGAGGACGTGCAGGAAGACGGTGGCCGTGGCGCGGCGTACCTCGACGACCGATCCGCCGGGCACGTTGGAGACGGCCACGGCGGTGGCCGCGAGCATCAGGTCGGAGCGGCAGCGCAGCGGTACGGCGATGACGGCGGCCCGGTGCGGGTGGTCGACGAAGATCTGCCGGGTGACGCGTACGCCCGAGGTGTACATGTCGTAGAGCAGATATCCGGCGAGCATCAGGATGCCCCAGGGGTGCAGGCGGAGTCCGAGGTCGACACGGGGCAGCGGGAAGGCCAGGCAGACGGCCACGGCGACGATCGCGCCGGTGAGCAGGTTGGCCGGGTTCGGGCTGGACCAGAGCAGCACCCAGATGACGGTGAGCCAGGCGATGAGCGGGAGGTCGAGCACGCGTCGTCGGCGTCCGACGAACTCGCAGCTGAAGGGTGGCAGGTCCTTGTTCCGGAAGGACAGCCTGAGCAGGCGTTTCACCGGCCGAGCACCGCCTGTACGTAGGGCGCCCGCGCGATGAGTTCGGCGGCCGCGCGGTCGGTGTAGGAGGTCAGGGGGCCCGCGAAGACGGTGAAGGCGAGGCCGAGTGCGACGGTCGCCGCGGTGGCCCAGGTCATCGGCAGGGGCAGTTTCGTCGTGGTGGTGACGGCGTGCCCGTGGAGGGTGGCCGCGACCGCCCGCCCGGCGGGCTGGTGGCGGGGACGGACCGGTTCGTCGCCGGTGCCGGGGATCCGGTCGGGGCCCTCGTCCCCGTCGTCGTCCTCGTCGGAGTCGGACTCCAGGACGGTGCCGGTGGCGGCCTGTCCGGGCGGCGCGGCCCGCCAGAACGCCAGGTTCCAGACCTTGGCCATCACGTACAGGGTGAGGAGGCTGGTCACCGCCGACCCGGTCACGAGGATCCACGCCCAGACGCTGCCGTCGGCGACGCCGGCCCGCATCAGCCCGAGCTTGCCGATGAACCCGGACAGCGGCGGGATGCCGGCCAGGTTCATGGCGGGTACGAAGAAGAGGGCGGCGAGCAGCGGGGCGGCCTTGGCGAGGCCGCCGATGCGGGTGAGTTCGGTGGTGCCGCTCCGGCGTTCGATCAGCCCGGCCACCAGGAACAGCGTGGTCTGGACGGTGATGTGGTGGGCGACGTAGACGATCGCGCCGCCGTACGCGTCCCGGGTGGCGAGGCCGATCCCGAAGACCATGTAGCCGATGTGGCTGATGAGGGTGAAGGAGAGCAGCCGTTTCAGGTCGGTCTGGGCCACCGCTCCGAGGATCCCGACGACCATGGAGGCGAGCGCGGCGGCCATCAGCAGATCGCCGAGCCGGTTGCCGGGGAAGAGCAGGGTCTCGGTGCGCAGCATGCAGTAGACGCCGACCTTGGTGAGCAGACCGGCGAAGACGGCGGTGACCGGGGCGGGTGCGGTCGGGTAGGAGTCGGGGAGCCAGGCGGCGAGCGGGAAGACGGCGGCCTTGATGGCGAAGACGGTGAGCAGCATGGCCTGGATCAGGGTCTGGACGCCGAGCGGGAGTGCGGCGAGGCGGCCGGCCAGTTGGGCGAAGTTCGCGGTGCCGGTCGCCGCGTACGTCATGGCGATGGCGGTGAGGAACAGCATCGACGAGAACAGCGAGATGACCACGTAGGTGGAGCCCGCGCGGATGCGGGGTCCGGTGCCGCCGAGGGTGAGCAGGACGAAACTGGCGACCAGCATGATCTCGAAGCCGACGTAGAGGTTGACGAGGTCGCCGGCGAGGAAGGTGCAGGAGACTCCGGCCACCAGGATCAGATAGGCCGGGTGGAAGACTGCGACGGGGGTCTCCTCCTCCCGGTCGGCCATGCCCTGTCCGAGGGAGTAGACCAGCACGCAGAGGGTGACGGCCGATGAGACGGTCAGCATCAGTCCGGACAGCCGGTCGGCGACCAGGGTGATGCCGAGCGGCGGGGCGAAGTCGCCGAGGTGGACGGTGAGCGGGCCGCGCATGTCGGCGACGGTCATCAGAGTGACGGAGAGCCCCAGTACGGCGGTGAGCACGGCGACGCTGATGAGGCGTTGGACCTGTTTGAGGCGGGTGCCGAAGGCGAGGCTCAGGCCGGTGGCGCAGAGCGGCAGCAGCACCGGCAGGGGGACGAGTGCGTTCATCCGGTGGCTCCCGGGTCGGCGTCGGTGCGGTCCTGCTGGGCCGCGTAGTCCTCGGGGTCGGCGCCCAGCACGTCGTGCCAGAGGTCGCCGGTGGCGTCCCGGCCGCGGGCCTGCAGGGCTCGGTCGGCGCGCAGCCGGGCGCGCAGTCTGCGGCGCTCCTCGCGGTACCGGGCGCGTTCCTCGTCGGTGACGTCGTCGGCTGCCCGGTACCGCTCGCGCAGTTCGTCCCGCTCGCCCCGTACCTCGGAGCGCAGCACGATCCTGCGGTCCTCCAGATCGTCGTGGACCTCGTCGGTTCCGGTCAGCTGGTGGCTGCGGTAGGCCATGGCGAGGAGGAACGCGGTGGTGGCGAGGGTGATGACGATCGCGGTGAGGGCGATCGCCTGCGGCAGCGGGTCGGTGACCCGTCCCAGCGGGACGCCGTAGAGGAGGGGTTCCGCGCCGGCCCGGCCGCCTGCGGCGAGGACGAGCAGGTTGATGCCGTTTCCGGCGATGACGGCGCCGAGCAGGATCCGGGTGAGCGGGCGGGTGAGCATGAGGATGCCGCCGACCGCGCAGAGCACCGCGGCGGTGGCCAGGAGGGAGACGCTGACGGTCATCCGGGGGTGCCTCCCGTGCCGGGTGCCGGGCGCGGGGGCGCGGCGGAGCCCGCGGCGGCCTGCTCGGCCGCCGCGCGCTCGATCTGGCGGTCGATCTTGGCGCCGAGCGCGCGCACGATGTCCAGCACCACGCCCAGGACCAGCAGATAGACCCCGAAGTCGAAGAGCATGGGCGTGCCGATGTGGTAGTCGCCGATCAGCGGCAGCCGGCCGTGGTGGGTCCAGGCGTGCAGGACCGTTCCGTCGGCGAGGCCGAGCAGGGCGACGCCCGTGGAGAGGAACAGCCCCAGGCCGGTGAAGAGTCCGGGCTGGAGCGGGGCGGCCTCGGCCAGTTCGAACCGTCCGCCCGCCAGGTAGCGGGTGATCAGGGCGAGTCCGGCGACGAGCCCGGCGACGAAGCCGCCGCCCGGCATGTTCTCGGCACAGAACAGCAGGTACACCGAGAGCACCAGGACCGGGTGGAAGAGCAGCCGGGCCACGACCTCGAAGACGATCGAGCGGTGCTCGGGCGCCAGCGTCGAGCCGGCCGCGAGCCAGCTTCGCTCCGGCGCCCCTTCGTCGCCGTGCGGCAGCCCCGTCATCCCGGGTGCCGTCAGCGACCAGGCGGTACGCCCCCGTGCCTCTTCGCGCGGCGACGATCCCTCGGTCCGGCGGTGCAGATAGATCAGGCTCGTGACGCCGACCGCCGCCGCGGCGAGTACCGCGGACTCCCCCATCGTGTCCCAGGACCGCAGGTCGACGAGGATGGTCGCCACGACGTCCTTGAGCCCGTGGTGGGATACCTCCTCGACCATGGCCGCGCCCGCCGGGGCGCCCGTGCGGGCGGCCGAGGCGACCCACACGACCACGCCGAGCGTGGCCGCCGCGGCCAGCGCCACCGGGATGCGCACCGCGCGCCGCCAGGTGCTGACCGACTCCTGGAAGTGCACCGGCATCCGCCGCAGCACCAGCACAAACACGATCATCGACACGGTCTCGACGCAGAACTGGGTGAGCGCCAGGTCCGGGCCGCCCTGGACGACGAAGAGCAGCGCCGCGCCGTATCCGGTCAGCCCGGCCAGGACCACCGCCTTCATCCGGCGGCGGACGGTGAGGCAGCAGAGCGCCGCCGCACAGGTCAGCAGGGCGACGGCGCCCTGGAGCGGGACGTCCCAGACGCGCGGGGCCACCGCTCCGCGCCAGGGCCGGTCCACGCCGAGGACGGTGAGCTGGCCGGCCAGCATCACCAGCAGAGTGGTGGCCAGGTAGCCGGAGAGCGAGCCTCGCTGGACGAAGCCGGTGAGCTGGAGGGAGAGCCGTTCCAGGCCGAGCAGCAGGTGTCCGAAGACGCTGTCGGCGGTCGGCCAGGCGATCCGCCGGGAGAACCGGGTCACGGTGGTGCGCCCCGTGAAGAGCAGCACACCGCCCGCGGTGGCGGCCGCCGAGAGCAGCAGAGCGGTCCCGAAGCCGTGCCAGAGGGCGAGGTGGTACGGGTGCGCGGACGGCGGGAAGGTGTCGGCGTACGCGCTGAACAGCCGGTCGGTCCAGCCGACACCCGGGCCCAGTACCAGCCCGCAGAGCGCGAGCAGGGCGGGCGGTGCGAGGAAGGCCCGGCCGACCGGGTGCACCGGGGTGTCCTCGGCTCCCGGCTTGCGGAAGAAGGCGCCCCAGACGAACCGCAGGGTGTACGCGACGGTCAGCGCCGAGCCCGCGACCGTGATGCCGAGCGCCCAGCGGTCGGCGGTCGATCCGTGCAGCAGCGCGTCGAACGCGGCCTCCTTGGCGGCGAACCCGAGCAGCGGGGGCAGGGCCGCCATGGACGCGGCGGCGAGCACCGCGACCGCGCAGACGTGCGGCAGCGCCCGGCCGACGCCGGAGAGCCTGCGCAGATCACGGGTGCCCGCCGCGTGGTCGACGATGCCGGTGACGAGGAACAACGGTGCCTTGAACAGTGCGTGACCCAGGATCATGACGGCGGCGGCCAGCGCGGTGTCCCGGTTGCCGGTCCCGGCGAGCAGGGTGAGGAAGCCGAGCTGGCTGACGGTGCCGTAGGCGAGGACGAGTTTGAGGTCGTTCAGGCGCAGCGCCCGCCAGCCGCCCAGCAGCATGGTCGTGGCGCCGAGGACGATCACGACCGGCCGCCAGACGGGCACGTCGGCGAAGCCGGGCGCGAGCCGCGCGACCAGGTAGACCCCGGCCTTCACCATCGCGGCGGCGTGCAGATAGGCGCTGACGGGGGTGGGTGCGGCCATGGCGTTCGGCAGCCAGAGGCTGAACGGCCAGATCGCCGACTTCGACAGGGCCCCGCACAGGATCAGCACCACCGCGACGGAGACGGCGAGGTCCGCCCGGGGCGGGTCGGCGAGGATCGCGGAGATGCGGTACGTGCCCGCCGCCTGACCGATCATCAGGAAGCCGACGAACATCGCGAGGCCGCCGAGGGTGGTCACGGTGAGTGCCTGGAGCGCGGAGCGGCGGCTGTGTCTCTGCTCGCTGTCGTACCCGATCAGCAGGAACGAGAAGACCGTGGTCAGCTCCCAGAACACATAGAGCGAGATCAGGTCGTCGGCGAGGACGAGCGCGAGCATGGCGCCCGCGAACGCCAGGAGATTACCGGCGAATCCGGCCAGTTGCGGGGTTCCGTCGGTGAAGTACGAGGCGCAGTAGAGCAGGACGAGCGTGCCGATTCCGGCCGCGAGCAGCACCATCAGCTCGGCGAGAGCGTCGAACCGCAGCGCGACGGTGACGTCGTACGCCGGCATCCACCGCCACGACCAGGTGACCGCGGAGCCGGACGCAGCGGTGTTCCACTGCGTGGCCGCCCACACGGTGGCGGCGGCCGGTGGCAGGGCGAGGACGACGAAGGCGCGTCTGCCCAGCGCCCGTACCAGCGGTCGCGCGAAGGCAGCCAGAACGAAGTGGCAGACGATGAGCGCGGTCATACGGCCCCGGGGGACGTTCCGCGCCCGCCGTGGACGGGTGTCCCGGGCCTGGGCGATACGTAACGGGCAAATAGCACCCAATACAGATATATCCCCGACCGCGCTTCACCCCTACGGCGCGCCGCGCCCGTCGCCTCGCGGTGGGTTCACCCGGGCGTCCCGGCCCGCTGCCCGGACCGGGGCGAATCGGCCCGGCCGGTCACGGTGGCGGAGATGTGCGTGACCGGTGTTGTACCTGTGAGCCCGCTTTCTTTTCATTTTTTCACTGTGACTAATATCTATCTGTCGAAGTTCTCAACGGATTTGACCAGTCCCGAGGCTGGCATCATCAAGGAGCACGCCCTGCGCACGCGCGCCTCACGGCGGACCGAATCGACCACCATGTCGCTGCGGACAGCCCTGCTCGTTCTGGCCATCGTTCCCGGCGTCGCACTGGCCGCCCTCTGGGCCGTCACCAGTGGTCAGACCCTGCTCGACTTCCAACGCCAGGCCGCTCAGGGGCAGCTGGCGCAGAAGGCCGGCCAGCCGTCCAACATCGTGTACTACAACCTCCAGGCGGAGCGCCGGCTCAGCGCCGAGGCGCTAGCCCGGCACAAGGGCGCCACCGAGGAGCTCCAGCAGCAGCGCAAGCTGACCGACGAAGCCGTCGAGAGCTTCCAGTCGCTCTCCGACGTGGCGACCGACGACGCGCCCGCCGAGGTCCGTGACGCGGTCGGCAGGGCCCGCGCGGCCATCAACCAGTTGCCGGCCCAGCGTGCCCTCGTCGACGACGGCGGCAACGACCAGCAGAAGGCCGTGTACGGCTACTACACGGACCTGATCGCGGTCGACCTCCAGCTCTTCGCGGCGCTCAGCCATGTCGACAACGGCCGGATCACCACGCTCTCGCAGCCGCTGGTCGACCTGTTCTGGACCAAGGAGATGATCTCCCGCTCGGACGCCCTGCTGGCGCGCGGCTGGTCCAAGGGGAAGCTGAGCACCGAGGACCTGAGGCAGGTCCGGGAGGCTGTTTCCGGCCAGGAACTCCAGTACTCCACCAAGGTCGTTCCCCAACTGCCCGCGGACGAGAAGGCCATGTGGGAGAAGATCACCCGCAGTTCGGCCTGGAAGACCAAGACGCGGGTGGAGAACGAGGTGCTGCGCCCGGCCGGCGCCGACGCGAAGGGGTTCGTCGCCCTCGACGCCCAGGAGAAGACCTGGCGCGGAGCGATGGACGAAGTCACCCCGCAGATCGAGAAGCTCCTTGAGCACCGCACCGCCAGTGTGGTCGAGGAGGGCAAGGGCAGCGTCATGTCGCTGCTGTTCAAGATGGTGCTGACCACCGTCGTCGGCCTGGTGGCCGTGATCGCGGTCATCTGGACCACCTGGCGCCTCACCCGCAACCTCCGCCGCCGGATCGGCAGCCTCCAGGAGCGGGCCGAGGAGCTGGAGAAGGCCCTGCCCGACGTCGTCGAGCGGCTCGGCCGGGGCGAGCGGATCGATGTCGAGGCCGAGGCGCGGGCCATCGAGCACGACAGCAAGGGCGGCCGGAGCGACGAGCTGACCCAGCTCGGCGACGCGCTCAACCTGGCGCGCACCAGCGCGCTGGCGGCGGCCGTCAAACAGGCCGACCAGCACCGCGGCTTCGAGCGGCTGCTCCAGCGCATCGCCCGCCGTACCCAGCAGTTGATCGGCCAGCAGCTGAAGAAGCTGGACGAGCTGGAGCGCAAGCACGAGGATCCCGAGGTGCTCGACGGGCTCTTCGACCTGGACCACCTCACCGCCCGACTGCGGCGGTACGAGGAGAACCTGGTGATCCTCGCGGGCGGTTCCCCGCACCGGCGCTGGCGCAAGCCGGTTCCGCTGCTGGACGTGATGCGTTCCGCCCAGGGCGAGGTGCAGGACTACCGGCGCGTGGTACTGGACCTGGACGGCAGCCCCTGGTTGTCGGAGCGGGCCGTCGGCCCGGTCTCCCACGTGCTCGCCGAGCTGATCGAGAACGCGCTCAGCTTCTCCCGGCCGCCCAGCCCGGTCGAGGTCAGGGCCGCGAAGGTGAGCCGGGGTCTGGCCATCGAGGTCGAGGACCGCGGACTGGGGATGGAGGAGGAGCAGTTGGCGGCGGCCAACGAACTGATGGTCCGGCCGCCCCGGATGGACGTGCTCGCCCACTCCGACGACATCCGTCTCGGTCTGTACGTGATCGCGCGCCTCGCGGACCAGCACGGCCTGCGGGTGGAGTTCCGCTCCTCCGCGTACGGCGGTACCCGCGTGGTCCTGCTCGTCCCCGACGAGCTCACCGTCCCCGAACCGCGGACCGGTCCGGTCGGCGTGCCGGCCCCCGCGGCCGACGCCCCCGCCGCCGCACCCGTGGCCCCTGCGGCCCCAGCGACCGACGGCGCGCTGCCCACCCGGGTCCAGGGCCAGGCACTGGCCGGGGTCACCGCGCTGCACACGTCGGGCGCCCCGTACACCACCACCGAGCAGCCGTACCCGGTCGCCGAACAGCCCTACCCGGCCCCGGAGCAGGAGCCCTACCGGCCGGAACAGGAGCCGGAGACGCCGTACGCCGCGCCCGCCGCGCCGTACGCCGCGCCCGCCGCGCCGTACGCCGCTCAGGAGAGCCCGTACGGCCAGGCCGAACGGCCGTACATGACGGCCGCCGGCCAGTACCCGGTGGACCGGCCGCCCTACTCGGCACCCGAGGGCGGGTTCCCGGGCGACCAGCCCACGTACCCGGCGTCCGAGGGCGGGTTCCCGGGCGACCAGCCGTCCTACGAGGCGCCCCGGGACGAGTTCCCCGGTGACCGGCCGCCTTACGCGGCGCCCGCCGAACCGTACGCGGCCCCGCAGCCGTACGCGGCCCCGTACTCGGCAGCCCCCGGAACGGACCACGTCTCCCTCCCGGTTCCCGCGCCCCGGCAGTTGGAGCCGGAGAGCGGCCGGCCCGCCCGGTTGCCGGTCCCGGAGCCCGACCACCCGGCCCCGCCGGACGTCGCGGCCGTCCGCGCCGCCCAGGACGCGGGGCCCGGGCCCGACCGGCCCGCCCTTCCCGCGCCCGGTGCGGAACCCCCGCTGCCGCGCCGGGTACGGCAGGCCAGCCTGGCCGATGAGCTGCGACTCGACCCGGCGGCCTCCCGGCCCGCCGCACCGCAGCCGACGAGCCCGTCCGAGAACCCGCAGCCGCGGCCGGCGCCGCGCCGGGCAGGCGCCGCGATCGGGGCGTTCCAGCGCCGTTCCCGCGCCGCCCGCGCGACCGACGAGACGCCGGAGCAGCCTGCACCGCCAGCCATCCCGCTCCCCACGAGAGAAGAACGGCCATGACACGCACAACCGCCACCCACCAGGACCTCGACTGGCTGCTCGACGGCCTGGTGGACTCGGTGGCCGAGACCCAGAACGCCGTCCTGCTGTCCGACGACGGCCTCGTGGTGAGCCACTCGCGCACCATCGACCGCGCCGACGCCGAGCGGCTGGCCGCCATCTGCACCGGTCAGCAGAGCCTGGCCCGCGGCGTCGGCCAGCTCTTCAACGGCGGCGGCGTGCACCAGGTCATCGTCGAGCTGAACGACCTCTGGCTCTTCATCATCGCGGCCGCCCAGGGCACCCACCTGGCCGTGATCGCCTCCCAGGAGGTGGACGCCGAGATCATGTCGCTCGCCATGCACAACCTGGTGCAGCAGGTCGGCCAGAAGCTCACCACGCCGGCCCGCGGCGAGTTCGACGCCTTCGGTACCGGGGACGGGCAGCGCGCGTGACCCCGCACTGGGAGGAGGAGGCCGAGGAGGACGGTGCGGGCACGATGGTGCGCCCGTACACCATCACCCGGGGCCGGACCGCTCCCGAGCGGGACGACTTCAGCCTGATCACCGTGCTCACGACCGCGCAGGACCCCCGGGACGAGCACGGTGCGCCGGTGCGGCCCGGGCGGCTCCAGCCGGAGCACCGGATGATCCTGGAGCGCTGCCGCCGCCCGGCCGCGGTCGCCGAGGTCGCCTCCGACCTCGGCCTCCCGGTGTCGGTGACCAAGATCCTGCTGGCCGACCTCGTCGCCCAGGGCCTGCTGCTCGCCCGCGCCCCGCTCTCGGTGGCGCGGGTGGCGGGCGGCCGCGACATGGGCCTGCTGGCCGCCGTTCGAGACGGACTCCGGAGACTCTGAACCAAGATGACAAGCAGTCAGGCGGCCCCCGCCGCCGTCAAGATACTCATCGCCGGAGGCTTCGGCGTCGGCAAGACCACCCTGGTGGGCGCGGTCAGCGAGGTCGCGCCGCTGCGCACCGAGGAGTACCTCACCAAGGCCAGCATCGGGGTCGACGACCTGGCCGGTGTCGGCCAGAAGGACACCACCACCGTGGCGCTGGACTTCGGCCGCATCACGGTCAGTCCCGAGCTGGTGGTCTACCTCTTCGGCACCCCGGGCCAGGAACGCTTCTGGTTCATGTGGAACGACCTGGTCAACGGGGCGCTCGGCGGTGTGGTGATCGCCGACACCCGCAGGCTGGAGACGAGCTTCGCCTCGATCGACTTCTACGAGAGCCGGGACATCCCGTTCGTCGTCGCGATCAACTGCTTCCACGGCCACAACACCCGCACCCCGGACGAGATCAGGGCCGCCCTCGACCTCGACCCGCACGTGCCGCTGCTGATCGGTGACGTCCGCGACCGGCCGTTCGGCCGGGACGTGCTGCTGGCCCTGGTCGACCACCTGATGAGCCTGCCCGTCGCCGCCGGCTGACCGCCCGCGCCCCGTAACTCCCCGCACCTTTCCCGCTCTGGAGACACCTGATGGCAACACCCCTGCGCGTCCTGATTCACGGCGGCGGCATCGGCGGGCTCACGCTCGCCACCGCGCTGGCCCGGCGCGGCCACACCGTCGAGATCGCCGAGCTCCGCGACGAGGTGGACGCGCTCGGCGTCGGCATCATCCAGCCGTCCAACGCCCTCCATGTCATGCGGGAGATCGGGGTCCTGGACGACTGCCTGGCGGCGGGCTTCGAGTGGGAGGTCCTGACCATCGCCGACCCGGCCGGCAACACGCTCGCCGAGATACCCCAGCCCCGGATGGGCGACGCCCCCTCCAACAACGGCATCCCGCGCCCCGCCCTGGCCCGGGTGCTGAACTCCGCCGCCGTCGCAGCGGGTGCGAAGATCCGCTTCGGCACCACCATCACCGAGCTGACCGACGACGGCTCCGGCGTGGACGTCACCCTGTCCGACGGTTCCTCGGGCCGCTGGGACCTGGTGGCCGGCTTCGACGGCATCGGTTCGCCGCTGCGCACCCGGCTCTACGGGGACCACTACACCCCCGAGTACACCGGCTTCGCCAACTGGCGGGTGACGGTCCCCCGGCAGCCGCAGGTGCGGGGCGTGGTGATGGGCACCGCGGGCAAGGACGCGAAGGCGCTGCTCACCCCGATCACCGAGGAACTGATGTACCTGGGCGCGGTGTTCGCGGAGTCCGAGGACTTCCGGCCGGACCCGGAGCGGGCCCACGAGCAGTTGACGGAGCGCCTCGCGATGTTCTCCGGGCCGGTCGCCGAGGCGCTCGGCACCGTCACCGACCCGGCCTCGGTGGTGTACTCGCGGATCTCCCAGGTGACGGTCGAGGAGCCGTGGCACGTCGGCCGGGTGGTCCTGGCCGGTGACGCCGCGCACGCCTCCACCCCGCACATCGCGCAGGGCGCGGCGATGGCCGTCGAGGACGCGCTGGTGCTCGCCGAGTCGCTGGACGCCGGGTCCGACGTGGCCGCGGCGCTCGAAGCGTGGGAGGCGCGCCGCCGCCCCCGGGCCATGTGGGTGCAGGCCATGTCGCGTGCGGTGCTCAAGCAGGAGACGGGCAACGGGACGACGCCCGAGGAGGACGAGCTGCTGAAGGTCGGCATCCCGGGCGCGGCGCACGTGCTGGTGAAGCCGTACTGACCGGCGCCGACACACGCCGTTGAACCCGTACGGGCCCGGATCGCCGGGCCCGTACGGTGCGTTCAGGGCAGTACCGCCACCCCGTCGATCTCGACCAGGGCCTGTTCGTCCCAGAGCCTGGCCACGCCGATGACCGCCATCGCCGGGTAGTCGCGGCCCGCCAGCCGCCGCCAGATCCGGCCCAGTTCGGCGGACCGTTCGCGGTAGTCGGCCACATCGGTGGCGTACACGGTGACCCTGGCGAGGTCCGCCGGGGCGCCGCCCGCCGCGCGCAGGGCGGTGAGCAGATTGGTGAGCGCGGTGGCGAACTGCTCGGGCAGGCCGTCACCGACGATCTTGCCGCCCTCGTCGAGGGCGGTCTGCCCGGCCAGGAAGACGAGCTGGCTGCCGGTGGCCGTGACGGCGTGCGAGAAACCCGTGGGCGGTGACAGGTCTACGGGGTTGATCCGGTGGACCGGACTCATGCGGACGCCTCCCGGGTCGCGTACAGCTCCTTGGCGATGATCGTGCGCTGGACCTCGCTGGCGCCCTCGTAGATCCGTGGCGCGCGGACCTCCCGGTAGAGGTGTTCCAGGAGGTGACCTCGGTGCAGGGCGCGGGCGCCGTGCAGCTGGACGGCGGTGTCGACGACGTACTGCGCGGTCTCGGTGGCGTACAGCTTCGCCATGGCGGCCCGGCGCGGCACGCCGGATTCCCCCGCGTCGTATCCGGCGGCCGCCGCGAACACCAGGAGCCGGGCGGCCTCGGTCCGGGTGGCCATCTCGGCGACCTGGTGCGAGACGGCCTGAAGGTCCTTCAGCGGGCCGCCGAACGCGGTGCGGTGGGCGGTGTGCTCCACGGTGGCGTCGAGGGCGGCGCGGGCCATGCCGACGGCGAACGCGCCGACACTGGGGCGGAACAGGTTGAGGGTGTCCATGGCGACCCGGAAGCCCCGGTCGGGTTCGCCGAGCACGTCGTCCCGGGTGACCGGGACTCCGTCGAAGGCCAGGGCCCCGATGGGGTGCGGCGAGAGCATGTCGAGGGCGGTGCCGGTCAGTCCGGGGCGGTCGGCGGGGACCAGGAACGCGGTGACGCCCCGGGCGCCGGCGCCCGGGGTCGTGCGGGCGAACACGGTGTAGAAGTCGGCCTCGGGGGCGTTGGAGATCCAGCACTTCTCGCCGGTCAGCCGCCAGCCGCCGGGGGCGGGGCCGGCGCTCAGGGCGAGGGCCGCCGCGTCGGAGCCCGCACCCGGTTCACTGAGCGCGAAGGCGGCGACGGCGCGGCCGGCCCGCACCTCGGGGAGCCAGCGTTCGCGGTGGGCGGGGGTGCCCGCCCGGAGCAGCGGGTGGGTGCCGAGGCCCTGGAGGGCGAGTGCGGTCTCGGCCTCGGTGCAGCCGCGGGCCAGGGACTCGCGGAGCAGACAGAGGTCGAGGGCGCCCGAGCTCAGCATCCGGTCGAGCAGCCCCGCCCCGCCCAGTGCGGCGACCAGGGGGCGGTTGACGTGTCCGGGGGCGCCCTTCTCGGCGAGGGGGCGCAGTTGTTCTTCGGCAAGGGTTCTTAGCTCTTCACACCAGGCGGTCTGTGCCGGATCGAGTGAGAATGCCGTCATACGGGCGCCTCTCTGGTCGCGTCTCGTCTTCCCGGTCTCTCGTTCCCGTTTTTCCCGTCCGTGTTCCTGCCCGTTCTCCCGTCCGTTCGATGTCCCGTATCCCGTCCGCCCGAATTCCTGCCCACCCGCTCTATCGCGGACCGTTGACTACCGTCACCCAAACGATACGCTCCAGAGGCGACAAGGGGGCGAGCCGTCATGGACCCGAAGACCTCAGCGCACGTCGACACCTTCGCCAGGGAGCACCTGCCACCGAAGGACCAGTGGCCGGAACTGCTCTTCGGCCTTCCCGAGCTGCAGTACCCGGACCACCTCAACTGCGCGGCGGAACTGCTGGACCGTACGGCCGAGCGCTTCGGCCCCGACCGCCCCGCCTTCCGCACCTCGGACGGCACGGTCTGGAGCTACCGGGAGCTGCGGGAACGGGTGGACCGGATCGCCCATGTCCTCACCTCCGACCTGGGGGTCGTGCCCGGCAACCGGGTCCTGCTGCGCGGCCCCACCACCCCGCTGCTGGCCGCCTGCTGGCTCGCGGTGCTGAAGGCCGGCGCGATCGCCGTCACCGTGCTGGACCGGCAGCGGTCCGCGGAACTCTCCACCATCTGTTCCATCGCCCGGGTGAGTCACGCGCTGTGCGACTCCCGGGCGGTCGACGACCTGGTGAAGGCCGGGGTGCCGGGGCTGCGGATCACACCGTACGGAGGTGACGGACCGGACGATCTGCTGCGTCTGGCCGAGGCCAGGACCGGGCCGTACGAGGCCGTGCGTACGGCGGCGGACGACGTCGCGCTGATCGCGTTCACCTCGGGCACCACCGGACGCCCGAAGGGCTGCATGCACTTCCACCGGGATGTGCTCGCCATCGCCGACACCTTCTCGGCCCATGTCCTGCGGCCCACCCCCGACGATGTGTTCGCGGGCAGCCCGCCGCTCGGGTTCACGTTCGGCCTCGGTGGTCTGGTGGTCTTCCCGCTGCGGGCCGGCGCCAGTGCCCTGCTGCTCGAACAGTCCGGCCCGGCGCAGTTGCTGCCCGCGCTGGCCGCCCACCACGTCTCGGTGCTGTTCACCGCGCCGACCGCCTACCGCGTGATGCTCGACCACATGGACCACCACGACGTCAGCGCCCTGCGGCGCTGCGTCTCGGCCGGGGAGAACCTCCCGGTCGCCACCTGGCGTTCGTGGCACGAGCGGACCGGATTGCGCATCATCAACGGCATCGGTGCCACCGAGCTGCTGCACATCTTCATCTCGGCCGCCGACGACGCGATCCGGCCCGGCACCACCGGAGTCCCCGTCCCCGGCTGGCAGGCCCGGGTGCTGGACCGGGACGGCCGCCCGGTGCCGGACGGGGAGCCCGGTCTGCTCGCGGTGCGCGGCCCGGTCGGCTGCCGCTATCTCGCCGACGAACGCCAGCGGGACTACGTGGCACACGGCTGGAACCTCACCGGGGACACCTACGTGCGCGATCCGGACGGCTACTTCCGCTACGTGGCCCGCGCCGACGACATGATCATCTCCTCCGGCTACAACATCGCGGGCCCCGAGGTCGAGGACGCCCTGCTGCACCACCCCTCGGTGGCCGAGGCCGCGGTGGTGGGCCGGGCGGACGAGCTGCGCGGCCAGATCGTGGTGGCGTACGTGGTGCTGCGCGAGGGCGCCGGGACGGCTGCCGACGAGCTGCGCGCGTACATGAAGACCGAACTGGCCCCGCACAAGTGCCCCCGCGTCATCGAGTTCCTGCCCGCCCTCCCCCGCACCGCCACCGGCAAGCTCCAGCGCTTCCGGCTGCGGGAGGGCTGAACCGGGCGCCGAATCCACCGGCCCGGAAAAAGCGCGTGCCGCGCTCCCCGCGCACCCGGCAGGATGAACCATGCCCTGGACCTTCACCGATGACGTCGACGCCTTCCTCGACACGGCCGGCGCCTCACTGGCCGCCCGGCCCGCCGAGAACACCCAGATCCTGACCGTCACGGAAACCCTGCGGCTCCACGGCCCGCACGCCTACGGCGACGCCGCCCCGCTGCTCGGCTGGTGGCGCGGGGCGGCCGGCGAGGTCGCGGGGACGCTGGTGCGGACCCCGCCGTACCCGACCCTGCTGGGATACGTCGCCCCGGAGGCGGTCGGCCCGCTGACCGCCGCGCTCCCGCTGACCCGGATCAACGCGGACCGGACCACCGCCGAGCGGATCGCCGCCGGCCGGCCCGGTCACCGGGTCGAGCAGGAGCAGCGGCTCTACCGGCTGGCGACGCTGATCCCGCCCTCCCCGGTCCCGCCGGGACGGTCCAGGGCCGCGGCCGCCGCCGACCGGGAGCTGCTGGTGCGCTGGGTCCGCGACTTCGCCGGAGGGACCGGCCAGTCCGGTGCCCACGCCGAGCGGCTGGTCGACGAGCGCATCGCGTCCGGCGGGCTGGCGCTCTGGGAGGACGACGGCGTCCCGGTGTCGATGGCCGGGGTCTCGCCACGGATCGCCGGGATGGTCCGGGTCTCCACGGTCTACACCCCGCCGGAGCGCCGCGGCCGGGGCTACGCGGCAGCGGTGACGGCGGAGATCAGCCGGGCGGCGAGGGAGGCCGGCGCGCAGGAGGTGCTGCTCTTCACCGACCTCGCGAACCCCACCAGCAACGGCGTGTACCGCCGCATCGGCTACCGGCCGGTCTCGGACCGGCTGCTGATCAGCGTGGCGGAGCGGTGAGCGGGAAGCCCGAGCCGGTCTGGCTGGTCGCCGCGAACGTGGTGCTGTGGCGGCGGTACGGGGATCTCGGCCAGGAGCAGCGGCCGGGCACGAAGGCGTACCGGGGCGGCGCGAAGGTGTACGTCGTGGGCACCTGGCCGGGGGTGGGGCACCAGCAGCTGACCACGGTGGGGCACGGGCGGCACACCGGACACTGGATCACCATCGACACCGGTGTCCGTCATCTGCACACCTTCCGGGCGCGGTTGGTGTACGCCCCGGCGGTGCTGAAGCGGTGCGACGGCCGGGGCCCCGGCACGCGGGAGGAGGCCGCGGAGCTGGCCGCGCTGCTGGAGCGGATCGCCCGCGAGGAGCGGCACGCGCACCACGCGGCGCCGCATCCGCAGGGGTGCCTGTGCCACGAGTGTCTGCCCGTCACTCCAGGGTGAGCCGCGGCTTCGGGGCGTCCGTGCGGCCCGTCGGCGGGGTGCGGCTGCCCGCGCGGTACGGCAGCGGCCAGGGCGCGCCCGGCCCCTCGTAGCCCTGCTCGGCCGCAGCGTGCAGCGTCCACTGCGGGTCGTAGAGGTGGGGGCGGGCCAGGGCGCAGAGGTCGGCCCGGCCCGCGAGCAGCAGGGAGTTGACGTCGTCCCAGGAGGAGATCGCGCCGACCGCGATGACGGGCACGCACAGGGTGTTGCGGATCAGGTCGGCGTACGGGGTCTGGTAGGAGCGGCCGTACTCGGGGTGTTCGTCGGGGACGACCTGGCCGGTGGAGACGTCGATGGCGTCGGCCCCGTGGGCGACGAAGGCGCGGGCGATCTCGACGGCGTCCTCGGCCGTGGTGCCGCCGTCGGCCCAGTCGGTGGCGGAGATCCGGACGGTCATGGGCCGGTCGTCGGGCCAGACGGCGCGGACCGCGTCGAAGACTTCGAGGGGGAAGCGGAGCCGGTTGCTCAGCGGTCCGCCGTACTCGTCGGTGCGGTGGTTGGTGAGCGGCGAGAGGAAGCCGGAGAGCAGGTAGCCGTGGGCGCAGTGCAGTTCGAGCAGGTCGAAGCCGCAGTGGTCGGCGCGTCGGGCCGCTGCCGCGAACTGCTCGCGCACGGCGTCGAGTCCGGGCCGGTCCAGGGCGTGCGGGACCTGGTTGACGCCGTCCGCGTACGGAATCGGGGAGGCGGCGGCGAGCGGCCAGTTGCCGTGGTCGAGGGGTTGGTCGATGCCCTCCCACATGAGTTTGGTGGAGCCCTTGCGTCCGGAGTGGCCGAGTTGTACGCCGATGGCGGTGCCGGGCGCTCCCACGTGGACGAAGTCGGTGATCCGGGTCCAGGCGGCGGCCTGTTCGGAGGTGTAGAGCCCGGTGCAGCCTGGGGTGATGCGGCCCTCGGCGCTGACGCACACCATCTCCGTCATGACGAGTCCGGCGCCGCCGAGCGCGCGGGCGCCCAGGTGGACGAGGTGGAAGTCGCCGGGGACGCCGTCGACGGCCGAGTACATGTCCATGGGTGAGACGACGACGCGATTGCGGAGTTCGAGGCCGCGCAGCCGCAGCGGGGTGAACATCGGCGGGATGCCCGGCGGGCAGCCGAACTCCGTCTCGACGGCGGCGGTGAAGGAGGCGTCGCGCAGCCGCAGATTGTCGTGGGTGACGCGGCGGCTGCGGGTGAGGAGGTTGAAGGCGAACTGGCGGGGCGGCTGGTCGACGTAGGTGCCGAGCTCCTCGAACCAGCGCAGGCTGGCCGCGGCGGCCCGCTGGGTCGATTCGACGACCGGGCGGCGCTCTGCCTCGTACGCGGACAGGGCCTGCGGCAGGTCGGGCTGTTCCTCGACGCAGGCGGCGAGGGCCAGGGCGTCCTCCACGGCGAGTTTGGTGCCGGAGCCGATGGAGAAGTGCGCGGTGTGGGCGGCGTCGCCGATGAGGACCGTGTTGCCGTGCGACCAGTGGGCGTTGACGACGGTGCGGAAGGTGAGCCAGGAGGAGTTGTTGGAACGCAGCGGCCGGCCGCCGAGCGCCTCGGTGAAGATCTTGGCGCAGCGCAGCGTGGAGTGCTCGACCTCGCAGGTGTCGAATCCGGCGGCCCGCCAGACCTCCTCGCGCATCTCGACGATGACGGTGGAGGCGTCGGCGGAGAAGGGGTATCCGTGGAGCTGCATCACTCCGTGGGCGGTCTCGGCGGTCTCGAAGCGGAAGGCGTCGAGAGCGAAGTCGGCGGCGAGCCAGATGTAGCGGCAGCGGTGGGTGGTGAGGCGGGGGCCGAAGATGTCGGCGTGGGCGGCGCGGGTGAGGCTGTGCACGCCGTCGGCGGCGATCACCAGGTCGTGGGTGGCGGCCAGTTCGGCGGCGGGCGGGGCCTCGGTGCGGAAGCGGAGGCGCACGCCGAGGGATTCGCAGCGCTCCTGCAGTATCCGCAGCAGCCTGCGCCGGCCCAGGGCTGCGAAACCGTGGCCGCCGGACGTCTGGGTGGTGCCCCGGTGGACGATGTCGATGTCGTCCCACCGGACGAATTCTTCCCTGAGGGCCCGGTACACGACGGGGTCGGCGTGTTCGATGCCGCCGAGGGTCTCGTCGGAGAGGACGACGCCGAAGCCGAAGGTGTCCTCGGGGGCGTTGCGCTCCCAGACGGTGATCTCGCGCTCCGGGTCGAGCCGCTTGAGCAGGGCCGCGGCGTAGAGCCCGCCGGGGCCGCCGCCGACGACCGCGATGCGCCGCACACCGGGCCGGGGCGCACCGGCTGCCGCTCCGGTACGGGTCACGCCGGTGCGGGCCGCGCGGGCCGTCGCCGCTTCGGAGGGCATCGTGCTACCTGCCCCGCCACTTCGGGGGCCGCTTCTCGGTGAAGGCGGCGTGGAATTCCGCGTAGTCGTCGCCGTGCATCAGCAGGGCCTGGGTGGCGGCGTCCATCTCGACCGCGGCGGCGAGCGGCATGTCGAGTTCGGCGGTGAGCAGTGCCTTGGTCTGGGCGAGTGCGAGGGCGGGTCCGTCGGCGAGGCGGCGGGCGAGCGCCGCCGCCCGTACGTCCGCCTGGCCCTCTTCGGTCAGCTCGCTGATCAGACCGATGCGTTCCGCTTCGGGTGCCCGGACCGGTTCGCCGAGCATCAGCAGCCGGGTGGCATGGCCGAGGCCGACGACGCGTGGCAGCAGGTAGGCGGCGCCCATGTCGCCGCCGGAGAGGCCGACCCTGGTGAAGAGGAAGGCGAAACGGGCCGACGGGTCGGCGATCCGGAAGTCGGCGGCCAGCGCGAGAACCGCCCCCGCGCCCGCGGCCACCCCGTGTACGGCGGCGATGACGGGGAAGGGGGTCTCACGGAGGGCCCGCACCACCTGCCCGGTCATGCGGTTGAAATCGAGGAGCTGGGCGGTGTCCATGGCGAGCGTCGCGCCGATGATGTCGTCGACGTCTCCGCCGGAGCAGAATCCGCGGCCCTCCCCCGCGAGCACCAGCGCTCGCACGCTGCGTTCGCGGGAGAGTTCGGCGAGCAGATCGCGCAGGTCGGCATAGGCGCCGAAGGTGAGCGCGTTGAGTTTCTCGGGCCGGGCGAGCGTGACGGTGGCAACCCCGTCGTCCGTCGTCAGCCGCAGATGGCGCCAGTCGTCCGTGTGCGGGGCGGAGCTGGGAAACGGGCTCATGGAGGGGGCTCCCCTTCAGCCGTCGGGCTGCTACCTGCCCCCGAACTTATCACTCGTACGTGACTTCCGTCACGAGCACGCGATATGCGGAGCGTGAGAACTCAGTGGCCAACGTCCCTTTGATACCGGTCGACAGTCCCTTGTCTGTGTCGTTGCGGTTCGTAAGGTTGAAACCGAGAAGTCTTGACCGCCAGAGAGTCCCGCACCCCACGCGGGCGACCGCACCCGACCCCGAGCCCCGGAACGGAAACCATGCCGTGCCCACCGATGTCCCCTTCCCCGCCTCCTGGCGGATCGCGCTGCCGCATTCGACCGCGGCCGTACCGATCGCCCGCGCCCTGATCCGTACCGCACTCGCGGACATCGACGCGCCGGCCGACACCGACACCGCCGAGCTCCTCACCGCGGAGCTGGTCGCCAACGCGGTCGAGCACACCCGGAGCGACGAGCCCATCGAGCTGGTGGTGGAGCTCCTGCCGACCGGCTGCCAGGTCGAGGTGCACGACCGCGATCCCGCCCCGCCGGGCGGCCTGTCCTTCCCCCGGCCCGGCGCCGAACCGGACCCCTGGCAGGAACACGGCCGGGGCCTGCTGCTGATCCGTACGCTCAGTTCGTCCTGCGGACACCGCACGACGGAGCACGGCAAGGCGGTGTGGTTCACGCTGCCGTCCCTCACGCCTCAGAGCTGAGCGCCACCCCGGAGCAGACCCGACGCCGGCGGCCCCGGCCTCAGCCGGTCGCGCCGACGCCCGCCAGCCGGGAGCGGCTGCGGCCGTAGAAGGCGTATACCGCCGCGCCGGCCAGCAGGAAGACGGCGAACTGGATCCAGGTCCGCAGGCCCGTCCCGTACATCAGGTACACGCAGAAGCCGACGCCCAGGAGCGGGCTCAGCGGATAGAGCGGAACCCGGAACGAGCCCCGCACCTCCGGATTGCGGCGCCGCAGCACGATCACCGCGATGTTCACCGCGACCATGGTGGCCAGGGTGCCGATGGTCGTCAGGTTCACCACCACGTCGAGCGAGGCGAAGGCCGCCGGGACAGCGAAGACGACCGCCACGATCCAGGTGTTGGCGACCGGCGTCGACGTGCGCGGCGAGACCCGCTCGAAGACCCGTGGGATCAGTCCGTCCCGGGACATCGACATCAGGATGCGGGTCTGCCCGTACATCACCGCGAGCACGACCGAGGCGATCGCGACGACCGCGCCGAAGGCGATGACTCCGCCGCCCGCGGTCGAGCCGGTGACCTGGTCGACGACGATCGAGAGCGCCGCCGGCCGGTCGGCGACGGCCTTCGGCCCCAGTGCGCCGATGGCGGCGAGCGCGACCGCGCAGTAGAGCAGGGTGACCAGACCGATGCAGACCATGATCGCGACAGGGATGTTCCGTCGCGGGTTCTTGACCTCTTCGCCCGCCGTGGTGATGGCGTCGAAGCCGATGTACGAGAAGAAGGCCAGCGACGCGCCGGCCGTGACCCCGCCCGCGCCGTGGGCGAAGAACGGCGCGAGGTTTCCGCGCTCGAAGGCGGTGAAGGCGATGACGCAGAAAAGGACCAGGATGGTGATCTTGAGGACCGCCATCGCGGCGGTGGCCCCGGCGCTCTCCCGGACGCCGCGCACCAGCAGGGTCGCGGCCATCATGACCACCAGCACGGCGGGCAGATTGATCACCCCGCCGTCGCCGGGCCCCGCCGAGAGCGCGGCCGGCAGCTGCGCGCCGAACAGGCTGTCCAGCAGCTCGTTGACGTACTGGCTCCAGCCGACGGCGACCGCGGAGACCGAGACGCCGTACTCCAGCAGCAGACACCAGCCGACGAGGAACGCGACGCGTTCGCCGAGGGTGGCGTAGGCGAAGGAGTAGGAGCTGCCGGAGACCGGGATGGCACTGCCCAGCTCGGCGAAGGAGAAGGCGGTGAAGATGCAGGTGATGGCGGCCAGCACGAAGGAGAGCACCACCGCGGGGCCCGCCTCGGCGACGGAGTCGGACAGGCCGACGAAGATACCCGTCCCGACGACGGCGCCGACACCGAAGCACACCAGCTGGAAGAGCCCCATGGTGCGCTTGAGGCCGTGCCCCTCCAGGTCGGCGCCGGACTCGGCGATCAGCTGGTGGGGGTTCTTGATGCGCGGCCCGGACGGGTGCGGGGGGCTCGGTGGGCGCAGCGGACTCACGGGGGATGGTCTCTTCTCTGGTGGAGCATGTGGGGGGGGCGTGCGTCTGGGCTGTGGGGGCTCCGGCGACACACAGAGAAATGGGGTTCGAGCGTGCGAGCTCGAACCCCACCAAGAGGCAACATATTAGTCACCTTTACGCATGTTCACCCAATCGGGCGCATGGTCATGCAGCCGACCGGCCGCCGGCCGCCAGGGTCGCCACCAGAACGGCCTTGATCGTGTGCATCCGGTTCTCCGCCTCGTCGAAGACGACCGAGTGCGCGGACTCGAAGACCTCGTCGGTGACCTCCAGCTCCGTCAGTCCGTAATCGGCCTCGATCTGCCGCCCGACCCCGGTGCCGAGGTCGTGGTAGGCGGGGAGGCAGTGCAGGAACTTCACGTCGGCGTTGCCGGTGGCGCGGAGCACGTCCATGGTCACGCGGTACGGCGCCAGGGCCTCGATGCGCTCGGCCCAGACCTCCTTGGGCTCACCCATCGAGACCCAGACGTCGGTGGCGACGAAGTCGGCGCCCCCGACGCCCTCGGTGACGTCCTCGGTGAGGGTGACGGTCGCGCCGCTCCCGACGGCCAGCCGGCGGGCCTCGGCGACGATCCCCTCGGCGGGCCAGTACGCCTTCGGCGCGACGATCCGTACGTCCATGCCGAGCAGGGCGCCGGTGATCAGGTAGGAGTTGCCCATGTTGAAGCGGGCGTCGCCGAGGTAGGCGAAGGCGATCCGCTCCAGCGGCTTGACGCTGTGCTCGGTCATGGTGAGGACGTCGGCGAGCATCTGGGTCGGGTGCCAGTTGTCGGTGAGCCCGTTGAACACCGGCACGCCGCCGTGGGCGGCCAGCTCCTCCACGGCCGCCTGGCTGTCACCGCGGTACTCGATACCGTCGAACATCCGGCCGAGGACGCGGGCCGTGTCCTTCACCGACTCCTTGTGCCCCAGCTGGGAGCCGGAGGGGTCCAGATAGGTCGTCGAGGCGCCCTGGTCGGCGGCGGCCACCTCGAAGGCGCAACGGGTCCGGGTCGAGGTCTTCTCGAAGATCAGCGCGATGTTCCTGCCGCGCAGCCGCTGCGCCTCGGTCCCCGACTTCTTGGCGCTCTTGAGCTCGGCCGCGAGCTCGATCAGGCCGCGGAACTCCTCGGCCGTGAAGTCCAGCTCCTTGAGGAAGTGGCGGCCTGCGAGGTCTATGGCCATGGGACAGCTCCTGGGTCGGGCGGGGATCGCACGTACGGTAATTCTGGAAGTCTATACGACACCATGCATCGCTATACGGAGACGGGTGCGCCGAGGCGCGGCCGCGCACCCCGCCGCGACCCGCTCCACTCCCGTGAACCCGTTCGCGCCCCCGCGTACCTCTGTGCGGCCCGGCCGTGCCTACACCGGGTCGCGCACCACCGGGCAGCTCATGCAACGGGGGCCGCCCCTGCCCCGGCCCAGTTCACTGCCGCGGATCTCGATGACCTCGATGCCTTCCTTGCGCAGGAAGGTGTTGGTGGTGGCGTTGCGCTCGTACGCGACGACGACGCCCGGCTCGACGGCCAGCACGTTGCAGCCGTCGTCCCACTGCTCGCGCTCGGCGGCGTGCACGTCCTGGGTGGCGGTGAGGACCCGGATCGAGTCCAGCCCCAGGGCGTGCGCGATCGCCTGGTGCATGTGCTCGGGCGGATGGTCGGTGACCTTGAGGTCCCTGGGCCCCGCGCCGGGCTCGATGGTGTACGAGCGGAGCATGCCCAGCCCGGCGTACTTGGTGAAGGTGTCGCCGTCGACCATCGTCATCACCGTGTCGAGGTGCATGAACGCCCGGCGCTTGGGCATGTCGAGCGCCACGATCGTATGGGCCGAGCCGGCGTCGAACAGGCCGCGGGCCAGCATCTCCACCGCCTGCGGAGTGGTGCGCTCGCTCATCCCGATGAGGACGGCACCGTGCCCGATGACCAGGACGTCGCCGCCCTCGATGGTGGACGGGTAGTCGTCCTGCCCCTGGGACCAGTGGTGGAAGGCGCCCGCCTCGGGGCCGGTGAAGAGGGGGTGGTGGCGGTAGATCGCCTCGAAGTGCACGGTCTCGCGCTGCCGGGCCGGCCAGCGCATGGCGTTGATGGACACCCCGTCGTATATCCAGGCCGAGGTGTCCCGGGTGAAGAGGTGGTTCGGCAGCGGGTCCAGCAGGAAGTCGTCCAGGTCCATGACGTGGAAGCGGACGGAGGTCGGCTCGCTGTTGCCCGCCAGGAACTCCCGCTTGGTCATGCCGCCGACCAGCGCGTCGGCCAGCTCCGCGCTGGGCAACTCCTCGAAGGCGGCCCGCAGGTGCTCGGTGGCGAGCGGTCCGTACTCCTTCTCCTCGAAGACCCGGTCCAGGACGAGCCGTCTGGCCACCGGGATGTCCAGCGACTCACGGAGCAGATCGCCGAAGAGGTGCACCTCCACCCCGCGGTCACGCAGCACGTCCGCGAAGCCGTCGTGCTCCTGGCGGGCCCGGCGGACCCAGAGCACATCGTCGAAGAGGAGCGCGTCCTTGTTGCTGGGGGTGAGCCGCTTCAGTTCCAGATCCGGGCGGTGCAGAATGACGCGGCGCAGCCGCCCGGCCTCGGAGTCGACGTGGAATCCCATGTCTCCATCCTCACCGTGCGCGGGCCGGTGAACCCTGCGAATCGCCAGCGGGTTTTCCGTTGATCACTCCGGATCGCTCCGGATCGCCCGGGAAAACCCACCGACGCCTCCGCGAAACCCGCCGGCGACGCTCCGCCGCCTGCCGCGACCCGCCTCACAGGCGCGGGTCGACCGGCTCCGACTCCAGGGCCAGCACCGCGAACACCGCCTCGTGGACCCGCCACAGCGGCTCCCCGTCGGCCAGCCGGTCCAGCGCTTCGAGCCCCAGCGCGTACTCCCTCAGCGCCAGCGAGCGCTTGTGGCCGAGGAACCTGTCGCGCAGCCGCTCCAGGTTCTCCGGGCGGGTGTACTCGGGGCCGTAGATGATCCGGAGGTACTCCCGGCCGCGCACCTTGATGCCCGGCTGGACCAGCCGTCCCTTGCCGTCCCGTACGAGCGCGGCGAGCGGCTTGACGACCATGCCTTCGCCGCCGCGGCCGGTCATCTCCAGCCACCAGTCGACCCCGGCGCGCACCGATGCCTCGTCCCCGGTGTCGACGACGAGCCGGCGGGTGACCTGGAGGAGCCCCGTCGGGTCGTGCTCGACCAGCCGGTCGAGCCAGGCCAGCTGCTCGTCGTGCGGTACGGAGGCCAGCGAGCGGCCCTGCACGGCGAGGATCTGGAACGGCGCGAGCCGCACCCCGTCCAGGCCCTGGGTGGACCAGCAGTACCGGCGGTACGCCTCGGTGAACGCGGTGGCGTCCTCGGCCCGGCCCCGCTGGCGCTCCGCGAGCGGACCGACGTCCACACCGCGGGCGGCCGCCGCCGCGAGGGCCGCGTTGGCCTCCGGGAGGACGGCGCCGGACGCGGCACCGACCGCGGCGTACTGCGAGCGCAGCAGCCCGGCCGCCTTGAGCGACCAGGGCATCAGCTCGGCGTCGAGCAGCACCCAGTCGGTGCCCCACTCCTCCCACAGTCCGGCGGCGGTGACGGCGGTACGCAGCCTGCCGAGGATCGCCTCGGTGAGCGCGGCGTCGTCGAGGAACGGCCGTCCGGTACGGGTGTACAGCGCCCCGGTCGGACCGCCCGCGGCGCCGGGGGTGCCGCCGACGCCGAACCGCTCACGGGCGGCGGCCGCGTCCCGGCAGACCAGCACCACCGCACGCGATCCCATGTGCTTCTCCTCGCACACGACCTCGGTGACACCGTCGGCCCGGTACTGCGCGAAGGCCTCGGCCGGGTGCTCCAGATAGCCGTCCTCGCGCGAAGTGGCGGTCGGCGCCATGGTCGGCGGGAGGTAGCCGAGCAGCTGGGGGTCGACGGCGAACCGGCTCATGACTTCGAGGGCTGCGGCGGCGTTCTCCTCGCGGACCGCGACGCGGCCCATGTGCCGGGTCTCGACGATCCGCCGGCCCTGCACATCGGCGAGGTCCAGCGGGCGTCCCTCCCGGCCGCCGGGCGCCTCGGTGGCCAGCGGCTTGGCCGGCTCGTACCAGACCCGCTCGGCCGGTACGTCGACGAGCTCGCGCTCGGGCCAGCGCAGCGCGGTCATCTTCCCGCCGAAGACCGCTCCGGTGTCCAGGCAGATGGTGTTGTTGATCCAGGAGGTGCTGGGCACCGGGGTGTGGCCGTAGACCACGGTGGCGCTGCCCCGGTACTCCTCGGCCCAGGGGTAGCGCACGGGCAGGCCGAACTCGTCGGTCTCACCGGTGGTGTCCCCGTACAGGGCGTGCGAGCGGACCCGTCCGGAGGTGCGGCCGTGGTACTTCTCGGGCAGCCCGGCGTGGCAGACGACGAGCCTGCCGTCGTCGAGCACGTAGTGGCTGACGAGCCCGTCGATGAACTCGCGCACCTGCTCGCGGAAGGCCGGGTCCTTCTCGTCCTCCCGCTCCAGCTGCTCGATGGTCTCGGCGAGTCCGTGGGTGTGCTGGACGTTGCGGCCCTTGAGGTAACGGCCCAGCTTGTTCTCGTGGTTGCCCGGTACGCACAGGGCGTCGCCCGCCGCCACCATGGCCATCACGCGGCGCAGCACTCCGGGGCTGTCGGGACCGCGGTCCACGAGGTCGCCGACGAAGACGGCCGTACGCCCTTCGGGGTGCGTGCCGTCGATGTAGCCGAGCTTGCCGAGCAGGGACTCCAGCTCGGAGCTGCAGCCGTGGATGTCGCCGATGATGTCGAAGGGGCCGGTGAGGTGGCGCAGGTCGTTGTAGCGGCGCTCCAGCACCACTTCGGCCCGGTCCGCCTCCTCCTCGGTGCGCAGGATGTGCACCTTGCGGAAGCCCTCGCGCTCCAGGCCCCGCAGCGAACGGCGCAGTTCGCGGCGGTGGCGCTGGATGACGTGGCGCGGCATGTCGGCACGGTCGGGGCGGGCCGCGTTGCGCGCGATGCAGACCTCCTCGGGCAGGTCGAGGACGATCGCGATGGGCAGCACGTCATGGCTTCTGGCCAGCTGGACGAGCTGCCTGCGGCTCTCGGACTGGACGCTGGTGGCGTCCACGACGGTCAGCCGCCCGGCCGCCAGCCGCTTGCCCACGATGTAGTGCAGTACGTCGAAGGCGTCCCGGCTGGCGCTCTGGTCGTTCTCGTCGTCGGCGACCAGGCCGCGGCAGAAGTCCGAGGAGACGATCTCGGTGGGCTTGAAGTGCTTGCGGGCGAAGGTGGACTTCCCGGAGCCGCTGGCCCCGATGAGGACCACGAGGGAGAGGTCGGTCACCGGCAGCGTGCGTGCGGTACTGGTCATGCGGCATTCGCCTCCTTCTCGGTCCGGGTCCCGCTCTGCTTCGCGGTCTCGCCGGCCGTGGTCTGGGTGAACACGGCCATCTGTGTGGGCGGTCCCACCTCGGGGTCGTCCGTCCCCACGGGTACGAAGTCGACCGCGTACCCGTGCCGCTGCGCCACTTCCCGGGCCCAGCCGCGGAATTCGTCCCTGGTCCATTCGAACCGGTGGTCGCCGTGGCGCGCGTGCCCGGCGGGCAGGGTCTCCCAGCGGACGTTGTACTCGACGTTCGGTGTGGTCACGAGCACGGTCCGCGGACGGGCCGAGCCGAACACCGCGTACTCCAGCGCGGGCAGTCGGGGCAGATCGAGGTGCTCGATCACCTCGCTGAGCACGGCCGCGTCGTACCCCTTGAGCCGCTTGTCGGTGTAGGTGAGGGAGCCCTGCCGGAGGGTGACCCTGGCCGCCTGCCGCTCGCCCATCCGGTCCAGCTTGAGCCGTCGTGACGCGAGGGTGAGGGCACGCATGGAGACGTCGACGCCGACGATCTCGGTGAAGGCCACGTCCTTGAGGAGCGCCTGCACCAACTGGCCCTGGCCGCAGCCCAGGTCGAGGACCCGGCTCGCGCCGGCGGCCCGCAGCGCTTCGAGAACGGCGGCGCGGCGCTGCTCGGCGAGCGGGACCGGCTTCTCCTCGGTGTCGGTCGTCTCGTCGACCGCGTTGTCGATGCTCTCGACGTCGAGGTCGTCCGACTCGGCGAGCCGCACCAGTTCGAGCTGCTGCATCGCCTGGCGGGTCAGCCCCCAGCGCCGGGACAGATAGCGGCTGGTGATCAGCTTCTGCTCGGGGTGGGTGGCGAGCCAGCCCTCGCCCGCGCGCAGCAGCTTGTCCACCTCGTCCGGCGCGACCCAGTAGTGCTTGGCGTCGTCCAGCACCGGCAGCAGCACGTAGAGCTGGCGCAGGGCGTCCGCCAGCCTCAGCTCGCCTTCGAGGACCAGCCGTACGTACCGGGAGTCCCCCCACTCCGGGAACTGCTCGTCCAGCGGTACCGCCACGGCGTCCACGCTCGTCCAGCCGAGCGGACCGAAGAGCTTGCGCACCAGCTCCGCACCGCCTCGGGCCGGAAGCGCCGGCACCTCGATCCGCAACGGCATCGGCGTCCGCACGCGCTCGGGCAGCGCACGGCACACCCCGTTCAGCGCGGACTTGAAGACCGCGCTCATGGCGACGGACAGCAGCGAGGAGGCCGCGTACGGGCGGTCGTTGACGTACTGCGCGAGCGCCGCGTCGGGAGCGCCTCCCCTGCCCCTGCCCTTGCCGCGGCGCACCAGCGCCACGGGGTCCACCTCCAGCAGGAGCGCCGCGGTGCAGCGCTCGGCGGATGCCTCGGGGTAGAAGACATGCGCGGTGCCGTGTGAGGTGGAGAACGCCTGCGCCTTCTCGGGGTGCTTGTGCAGCAGAAAACCGAGGTCGGTCGCCGGGCGTTCCAGGTCGCCGGTCGTGCTGATTGTCAGGAACACATGTCTGAGTATGGTCTGCTCCACACGCCCCCACCAGGTATTTTCGAGTGTTCGGGCCATCGTCCCGACAAACGCCGCGACGCGCTGGCACGCCCGTCGCGCCCTACATGGGCCCGCCGCCCGCCGTCGCGCCGAACAGCCCGGCCAGTTCCGCGACGGTGTCCGGACCGACCCGGCAGCAGCCGCCGATCAGCCGGGCCCCGGCGCCCTGCCAGGCTCTTGCCCTGCCCGGCTCGAACGTGGGGGCACCGACCCATCCACGGCCGCCCGCGTCCCACCGCTCGCCGCTGTTCGGGTAGACGACGACCGGCTTCCCGGTCACCTCGGCGGCCACCCGCACCGCCCGGCCGGCATCCACCGGATCGCAGCAGTTCACCCCCACGGCCACCACCTCGTCGTGCCCCCGGACCAGCCCGAAGGCCGTCTCCAGCGGCTGGCCCGCCCGGGTACGGTCACCCGCCACGCTGTACGAGAGCCAGACCGGCAGCCCGCACCCCTCGACCGCCCGCAGCAAGGCCTCGGCCTCGTCGGTGTCCGGCACCGTCTCCAGCGCCAGCACATCGGGCCCGGCGGCGGCCAGCGCCTCGATCCGGGGCCGGTGGAAGCGCTCCAGTTCCCGGCCGGTGAGCCCGTACCGGCCCCGGTACTCGCTGCCGTCCGCCAGCATCGCCCCGTACGGGCCGACCGAGGCGGCGACCCAGACGTCCCGCTCCACCGCACCGGCCGCCCTTCGCGCCAGCCGGACACTGCGGGCGAACAGCTCGGCCGCCTCCGCCCGTCCGATCCCCCGCCGCGCGAACCCCTCGAAGGTCGCCTGGTAGCCGGAGGTGATGAGCACCTGTGCACCCGCACGCACATAGGCGGTGTGCGCCGCCTCGATCTGTCCGGGCCCGTCGGTCAGCAGCCGGGCCGACCACAGGGCGTCGGACAGATCGCAGCCCTGCGCCTCCAGTTGGTTCGACAGTCCCCCGTCCAGCACGACCGGCCCCGCCGCGAGAGCCTGCCCGAGCGTACGGACGGGCGGGCCGCCGAGTGCGCCACCGGGCGTACCGGCCGGCGTACCGACAGGCGCAACCCCCGGCGTACCGACGGGCGGGCGTCGGGGCGGTGGGCCCTCAGCCCGGTGGGCAGGGTGCACAGGTGACTCCCTCCGTCGGTCCGTCTATCTCTCGGTGCGCCAGCCTGTCGGTCCGTCTGTCTCTCGGTACGCCGGCCTGTCGGTCCGTCTGTCCGTCTGTCCGACTGCTCGTCCGACTGCCGGTCCGTCTGCCGGTCCGTCTGCCGGTCCGTCTGTCCTGATCCTCGCGCTGTCCTCGGTCCCGGCGCCTCAGCCGAGCTGGGACAGGACCTGCTCGGAGATCAGCTCCAGATGGTCCAGGTCGTCGAGGTCCAGCACCTGGAGGTAGATCCGGGACGAGCCGATCGCGCCGTACCTGCCGATCTTGTCGACCACCTCGGCGGGCGAGCCCGCGAGCCCGTTCGCCTTCAGCTCCGCCACCTCGCGCCCGATGACGGAGGCGCGGCGTGCCACCTCGGCGTCGTTTCTGCCGACGCAGACCACCAGGGCGTTGGAGTACACCAGGTCGTCCGGTGCGCGGCCGGCCGCCGTTGCCGCGTCCCTGACCCGGCCGAACTGCTTCTCGCTGTCCTCCAGCGACGCGAAGGGGATGTTGAACTCGTCCGCATAGCGGGCGGCCAGTCGCGGTGTACGCGTCGCGCCGTGGCCACCGATCAGCACCGGCACCTTGGCCTGCGCCGGCTTGGGCAGCGCGGGCGAATCCGTGAGCTGGTAGTAGGTGCCGTCGAAATCGAACGTCTTGCCCACCTCGGTCGCCCAGAGCCCGGTGATGATCTCCAGCTGCTCCTCCAGCCTGCCGAACTTCTCCTTGGGGAACGGAATGCCGTAGGCCTTGTGCTCCTCCTCGAACCAGCCCGCGCCAAGACCCAGTTCGACGCGCCCGCCGGACATCCGGTCGACCTGTGCGACCTGGATGGCGAGCACACCGGGGAGCCGGAAGGTCCCCGCGGTCATCAGCGTGCCGAGCCGGATCCGCTTGGTCTCACGCGCCAGCCCGGCCAGGGTGATCCAGGCGTCGGTCGGACCGGGCAGCCCGTCCCCCGGTCCCATGCGGAGGTAGTGGTCGGAGCGGTAGAAGGCGTCGAAGCCGAGGTCCTCGGTCGCCTTGGCGACGGTGAGCAGGGTGTCGTAGTCGGCCCCTTGCTGGGGCTCGGTGAAGATTCGAAGATCCATGCGTCCATCCTGCACCTCCGGCCGCCGGTCGCTCCGCTCCTCCCGTCTCCCCCGCGCCGCCACCGCCGGACTCCGGTACAGTCATCCGCCCCCTCCCGCCCGGGCACCGTCCCCGAAGCCGCACGTCACTCCCGGAGCCTTGCGCGACCCCGGCCGGCCGCGGTCGTACCCGCCGTCCCGCCGACCCCGCCGCCATCGCCGGCCGCGCCGTACGAGCCGGTCGCCCCGTGCACGCCGTACGGGCCGTCCCGTCCCCGGCCGCGCTCCAGATCCTGCTGCCGCTCCCTTTCGTGCTCATCGAGGCGACGAAGCATTCCGTGCACCCGGTCCATCGACTCGTCGGCCGCGTCGATCGCCTCCATGCACTGCCAGTAGAGCCCTTGCTCATCGGTCTCGCAGGCGACCCCGACCAGCGCCATCCCCACCTCGCCGAGCAGTGCGACCAGCCCGGTCAGCGTCGCCCGGGGGTCGGCCAGCCCCGAGAGCTGCGCGGCCCGCGCCACCCCGGCCCGCGCCGCCGGATGGTCCAGCGAACCGCTGCTCCGCCCGCCGATCTCGCTCAGCCCACGCGCCTCTCCCCGTAACTCCTTGGGCCCGTCGGCCGCCAGGCGGCTGCCGATCGCCTGGGCCAGCGCCTGGGCCTGCCATGCCTCCGCGATGATGTCCGGCGTACCCCTGCTCTGCGCCAGAGCACGCCGGCTGACTCCCACAAGCCGTTCCGCTTCCATGCGTTCCCCCGTCCGTACGAAAAGCCGCTCACCTCATCCATTACCCACAGTGAGGTCACCGGTACCGAAAAGCCAGGGGAATTCGGAAATCTGTGGACACAAAATCGATTGTGGACAAGTTGATCACTCCGAAGAGTGACGGTCACCCGTTTCCGTGGACTCCTGGCCCTCCGGCACGGGGAATCGGGACTCGTTCCGCTCGATCTTCTCCGACAGCGCGGAGAGCGCGTCGATGCCCAGTACCTCGCAGAACTGGAGCAGATACGCGAGGACATCCGCGACCTCGTCCGCGACCCGGTGCGCCGTCTCGGGCCGCTCCATCACGCGCGCCGACTGCTCCGGCGTCAACCACTGGAAGATCTCGACCAGTTCGGACGCCTCGACGCTCAGCGCCGCCGCCAGGTTCTTCGGGGTGTGGTACTGCTCCCAGTCACGTGCGGCCGCGAACGCGGCCAGCCGTCGCTGCAGGGTCTGTACATCGAGTTCTGTCACGGCTCCAGGTCTACCACCGTCACCCCGGGAGTCTCCCGGGCCCGTTCGGCGTTCGGCTCCGTGACGGTCCCGATCAGCCGGAGGTGCCCGGTCGCCCCGACCGACACGGCCAGGGCGAGCAGTTCGCGCATCTGCCCGCCGTCCAGGTCCCGGTCGAGTCCGTCGGCCAGCACAGCGAGGGTCTGCATGGCCGACGGCACCTCCCCCGCGGCGTCCACCGCCACCGCCTCCGGACCGGTGAGCATCACCAGGGCGAGGGCGAGATAGCGCAGTTCGCCGTCCCCGAGCCGCTCGATCGGGGTGGCCCGCCCCCCGCCCCGCCCGAGCATCGCCCGCAGCGATCCGCCCCCGAGCCGTTCGACGCCCAGCGAGTCAACCGTCCCCGCGCACCCGGCGTGCGCCGCGGCGACGAGCCGGGCATGGCGCTGGACGCACTGCGCGCGGGTACGCTCCAGCACCGCGGCGAGGTTGTCGCAGCCGCGTCGCAGCCTGTCGTCACCGACATGCGCGGGGGCCCGCATCCACTGCGGCTGCGGTTCGCACGCGAAGACCGACCGCAGGGCCACCACCATCTGCTCGGCGGCGGCCAGGACCCGTAACTGCCCCTCGGTCCGGCCCGCGACCCGCAGCGGCAGCAGGGCCGTGCCCAGCCGGTCGTCCGGCAGCGGTGCCCGTGTCACGGGGACCGCGCCCGCCGTGTGCCAGGCCGCCTGGACGGTGGCGCGCCCCGGGTCGCGCAACGCGGTGGTGAGCAGGGTCTCGCCGCTGCCGGTGAGCCGTTCGCCGACGATGCGCAGGGTGGGCTCCGCCTGGATGGCGACGTCCAGCCGCACCGGTCCGGCCGGACCGTCCGCCGTACAGCCGATCCGGAAGCCGCGGCGGCCCTGCGCATCGGCCGCGGCCCCCTCCGGCACACAGGCCGCCGGATCCGGGAACACCTCGTCCAGCGGGTCGCCGCCGCCCAGCCGCGCCAGGGCCTCGTACGCCCGTAACGCGCTCGATTTGCCGCTGCCGCCGGGCCCGCCGAAGAGCGTGACGGGTCCGATGGGGAAGGCGGCGCCCCGGTGCGAGGCGAAGGCGGACAGCCGCAGCTCGGTGACGACGGGTCCGGCGGAGCGGACCGGCGTGCGTGCGGCGAGGGACGTGCCGCCGGGCACGGTCGGGGCGGCGGACGGCGTCGGGAAGGCCTCGGGGCGGAGTGCAGTCATGGGCGGACGGTATGCGGGCCGCCTTCAGGCGAACCGTTCCGCCTGAACGACCTTCCTACGATCGGAGTACGTCGAGCACCTCGCCCGCCCCCGCCAGCGCCCGCCCCGCGGCCCTCCTACGAACCCGGAAGGCCCGCCGCCGTGACTCCCTCGACCTCCATGCCGACCGGGGACAGCAGGAAGACGTTCCGGTCGACCCGGTGCATTCCGCTGCCGAGGCCGAAGACCACCCCGCTGGTGAAGTCCAGGATGCGTTTGGCCACATCCGTCTCGGCGCTGGTCAGATCGAGCAGCACCGGAATCTGCGCGACCAGATATTCGGCCACCTCCCGTGCGTCCGCGAAGACCTGCACCCGCAGCACGACGAGCCGTCGTTGCTCGGCCGCTTCGGCCTCCTCGACCGTGCGGTGGTCCACTCTGGACGGCCACTCGTTGCGGCTGCGCAGAGGTACGACCTGGGCAAGCCCCTCCCACTGCTCGTCCGTGACGTCGTACCTGTCGTACCTGCTCACCGGACCACCCCGTCTGTGCTTCGGTCGGCGTTGCGCCGGCTGCGCTCGCTGTTCATCGGGCAATTCTCTCGCCACTCACCCGTTCGGCGTACCACCGACACGGTTCAAGGGCCGATCGACACCGCCGGCGGCCCGTCCGCCGCTTCCCCGGCGGTCCTGTGCCGGTGGGCCTCCGCGCTCATGTCGACGGGGGTGAACCGTACCGGAAGCCGGATCAGCGCGCGGTGGAAGGGGCCCGGACGCCACTTCAGCCCATCGGCCGGAACAGCCAGTTCCGCATCGCACAGCTGGCTGGTGAGCTGCTCGATCGCGGTCATGGCGATGAGCAGCGCCGGCTGCTTCGCCGGGCACCGGTGCGGACCGGCGGACCAGGCGAGGTGGGCGCTGGCCCCGGAGCGTACCGCGGAGTCCGAAGGGCCGGGCGCCGAGCGGGTGTTGGCCGCGGCGTAGGAGACCAGGAGGAGTTGTCCCGCGCGCAGCCGCACGCCGTGGAACTCCGTGTCGTGCCGCGGGTAGTGGGCCGCGAGATTGGCCAGCGGCGGGTCCTGCCAGAGGACCTCGTCGATCGCCTCGTGGGCCGTCATCGCGCCGCCGTGCAGCGAACCGGCGTAGCGGGCGTCGGTGAGCATGTGCAGCAGCGCGTTGCCGATCAGATTGGTCGTCGGATCGTGACCCGCGCTCATGATCAGGGTGATCTGACGCACAGTCTCATCGTTGTCGAGACCGGCCGGATGGCCGAGAAGGTACGAGGTGAGGTCGCGGCGTGGCCGGACGCGCCGGGCGGCGACCAGTTCGGTGACGACGTCGACGAGGTCGGCGTACGCGGTGGTGGCGTTCTCGGCGGAGTTGAACATGCCGGCGATGCCGTTGACGATGCGTTCGCCGTCGCCCGGCTGCACGCCGAACCAGGTGACGAAGACGTGCAGCGGGAGCCGCCGGGCGTACTGGGCGATGAGATCGGCGTTGCCGTCGGCGGCGAATTCGCCGATCAGGCGCCCCGCGACCCGGGTGACCTCGGCACGCAGGACGTGCGGTTCGATCAGGGCGAGGCTGTCGTTGATGGCGTCGCGGTAGCGGGCGTGCACGTCGCCGTCGCTGAAGAGCGCGGTGGGCCGGTGGCCGAGCACGGGCAGGATCGGCGAGTCCTCGGGGACGGTGGCCTGCCAGGCGCGCGGGTCCTTGGTGAAGGTGTGGGTGTCGCGGAGCAGATCGACGGCGGCCTGGTAGTCGGTGACCAGCAGGGCGTCGATGCCGGGGGCGATCCGGACGGGCGCGAGGGGGCCGTGTTCGCGCAGCCGCCGGTAGTGGTCGTGCGGGTCGGCGGCGAATTCCGGACCGTACAGGGCGAGGGGTTCCGGCGGTTGTACGTACGGCGTCATGACGGGTCCTCGGGCCGGGGCATCCGGGTCAGTACGTGTTCGGCCAGTGCGATCAGCGCGTCGATGCTGCCGCGGCGTTCGCGGGCGTCGCACTGCACCAGCGGCGTCTCGGGGGCGAGGTCGAGGTGTTTGCGCAGGACCTCGTCGGTGTGGGCGGGGGCGTCGGGGAAACGGTTGACCGCGATCGCGTACGGCAGGCCCTGCTCCTCGACCATGTCCATGACCGCGAAGGAGTCGGCCAGCCTGCGGGTGTCGACCAGTACGAGTGCGCCGAGCGCCCCGCGCGCGATGTCCTCCCAGAGCGGCAGGAACCGCTGCTGGCCGGGGGTGCCGAACATGTAGAGCACCAGGTCGTCCAGGACGGTGAGCCGGCCGAAGTCGACGGCGACGGTGGTCGTGGTCTTGTCCGGCAGTCCGGCGGTGTCGTCGAACCGGGTGCTGGACTGGGTCATCGCCTCTTCGGTGTGGAGCGTGGCGATCTCCGACAGCGTACGGATCAGGGTGGTCTTGCCGACACCGAACGGACCCGTGACGACGATCTTCATCAGGGTCCGGGCGGCGGGCGGCAGATAGCCGACGCCGGTGCGTTCAGTGGAGGGAGCGGAGTCCAACGAGCAGCCTCTCGACGAGCGACCGGTCGATCTCCCCGGCGCTGGGGACGGGCGGTCGGGTGTGCAGATGTCCGGCGGCCGCGAGGTCCGTGGCCAGGAAGACGGTGGCGCTGACCGGCAGGTCCAGGTGGGCCGCGCATTCGACGACGGTGAGCGCCCCCGGTTCGAGCAGCTCGCAGAGTCTGCGCTGTTCCGAGCCGGTGTCCTGGGGCAGCTCGGTGTCGGCGCGCACGAGGATGTCGAGCCGGTCGAGTGCGGGACCGGCGGGCCGGGTCCGGCCGCCGGTGACCAGGTAGGGGGGTATCAGACGGCGACCCGGGCCGGAGGTCATGGCCGGGCGTCGGTGTCCGGCCGGCGGGCAGGTGCGTTCATCGCCCGGGTCAGGGCGGTGACCTGCACCTGCATCTGGTACGCGATGTCGCCGAGCTTGGCCCCGGGTTCCGCGAACAGGGCGAGCGTGGTGTTGTTCCCGGCCGGTACGACGATGGCGAAGCCCTGGTCCGACTCGACGACGGTCTGGGCCAGGCGCGGCGCCTCGACGTCGGTGAAGGCCGTGGTGAACGCGCGTGCCGCGGCGTGCAGGGTGGCGGTCATGGCGGCGACCCGTTCGCCGGAGGCCCGGTCCAGGCCGGGCGAGGCGCCCTCGACGAGGCCGTCGCCGGTGGCGACCACGGCGTGCTGGACTCCGGGCAGCTCCAGCAGCGGGGTCAGCACCCATGCGAGGTCGCCAGTGGTGGAAGTGGGGGCGCTCACGTCTGGTCGTCTCCTTGGTCGTCCCGGTCGTCCGGGTGGTCGTGGTCGTCCGGTGCGGGCGCGGGCGGCGGTCCGGCGACGCTCCTGCCGTTGAGGGTGCCCTGCTGGAGTGCCGCCCAGGAAGCCCCGGCCTGCTCGGGTGTACGGGGCACCTGTTCGAGGTCCGGGGCGGAGGCGGCGCGGGCCGGGGCCGGGCGTGGTGCGCGTCGGCGTCGGCTGGGCAGCGCGGGTGCCTCGCCGCCGGCGGGTTGCGGCACGGGGGCGGTCTCCTGCTCGGTCGGGGCGGGGGCGGCGGGCGTGGCCTGCGTCCGCACCGGTTTCGGGGCGAGGGCGGAGAGGCTGCGGTCGTCCTCCAGCACGGTCAGCAGATGGGCGGGGACGCGCAGGATCGTACGCATGCCGCCGAACGGCGATTCCTCGATGTGACAGTTGAAGCCGTACTGCAGCACCAGTCGTCCGACGACGGCGAAGCCGGTCTGCGGGGGATCGCCCAGCTCGGTCAGCAGGACCTCGGGCGGGCCCGCGAGCAGCGCCCGTGCACGGTGGAGCGCGTCGCCGTCCATGCCGATGCCCGCGTCGTCGACCACCAGGAACGCGCCCCGGCCGCCGCTCTGCTGGAGGGTGACCTGGACATCGGTGTCGGGGTGCGAGTAGGCGGTGGCGTTGGCCAGGACTTCGGCCAGGGCGATGGCGAGGGGTTCGGCGGCGCGGGCGACGAGGGCCAGCCGTTCGTCGCGCAGGTGGTTGGCGACCTTGATGCGTTCGTAGCCGGCGACGCGGGACTGGGCGCCGAGCACGATCTCGACGAGCGGTGAGTTCTGGCGGGCGAGGCCGGGCCAGGCGTCGCAGAGCACCGCGGTGGCCTGGGTGCGTCGCAGCGCCAGTTCGTTGCGGAAGTCCAGTTGCAGGATGCGCGGGTCGTCGTACTCGTGCTGGAGCTCGTGCAGCAGCTGCTGGGACTGGTTGAGCAGGGACTGGATCTTGGCGGAGGTGCCGCGCATCGCCGCGCGGGCGGCCGCGTCGACCCGGCCCCGCTCCTCGACGACGGCGGTGCGGGCGGCCTGCACCGCCTCGGTGAGCAGCCGCGCGGAGCCGCCGTCGACCTCGGCCGCCTCCCGCAGTCCGGGGACCTTGGCGGTGGGATGGGAGAGGGCGAGCGCGGCGGCGGGTATCCGCTCGCGGGCCAGCTGGCGGATCTCGTCGGTGAGGGCCGCGGTCCGGGCCTCGGCGGCCTTCGCCTGCCGTTCGGCCAGCTCGGCGCGGGCCGCGGCAATGCGTTCGGCGCGCGCCGAGTTCTGTGCGCGGACCGCTGCCGCCACGGCAGCGGCGGCGGCGATCACCGCCACTATCCAGCCCATGCCGTCACCGCGTTTCTGTTGTCGGACCGGTCTTCCGGCCGAATCGGTGGCAGGAGTTCCGCGGGTCCGGCCGGCTCATCCGGACAGGCCCTGGTGCCCCGCGGGACCGCCCGGCCCGTCCGGCTGTTCCAGTTCCTGAGCGACCACGGCGACCTCGGTCATCACCTGGAGCACGCCCGGCAGTTCGGAGCCGTCGAGCTGCCGGTACTCGCTGCCGATGGTCACCACCAGCCGCTCCGGAAGCCCCAGTTCCGGGTAGCGGCCCTCGCCGATGACCCGGCGGGCCGCCTCGACGGCGGGGATCCCGGCCGCGTGGAAGGCGTGGGCGCGCTCGCGCACGTACTCCAGGTACACGATGTGTTCGCGCACCCCGGCCCGGTCGAGGAGCGGGCCGTGCCCCGGGACGACGGTCTCGGCGCCGGTGCCCAGTACCCGTTCGCAGGCCGAGATCAGGTTGCTCAGCGGGCCCGCCCAGTGCACCGGGTGGTCACCCGGCTGCTCCGGGGTGGAGGAGAAGATGATGTCCCCCGTGAACACGGCGCCCTGGGCGGGCAGATGGACCATCAGGTCGCCGGTGGTGTGCGCGGACGGCAGCGCGGAGATCTGGACCGGGTACTCCCCCAGGGTCAGTTCGAGCTCGCCCGTGAAGTAGGTGGTCGGCATCACCGGCTCGGTCCGCGACCAGTCGAAGGGGCCGAAGTGGCGCGCGAGGTAGCTGCCGAGCGGGGTGGCCGGATCGCCCGAGGCGACCAGGGCGTGCTGCTGCTTGGGGGTGGGTTCGTAGTGGATGTGCTCGCGGGCCTCGCGGGTCGCGATGATCTCCGCGTCCGGGAGTACGCCCGCGCCCCAGAAGTGGTCCCCGTTGGCATGGGTGACGATCACCCGGTCGACCTGGACGCCGTCCGGCAGCCGCTTCGTGGACTCGGCCAGGAACTGACCGGCCAGCACGGCGTCGTACGGGGTGTCGATCCACAGCGCACCGCGGGGCGAGACGAGCAGACCGCAGTTGGCCAGCCCCCAGCCCCGTTTCGGCGGGAGCCATGCGTAAAGGCCCCGCCCCAGGTCAACGACGTCTCCACCCGTGATCGACATGGACGCGATTATGCCGACCGGAATCCGGCCACGCGTTCGAACCCGGCCATCACGGGATCTCGTTGGCTTGAAATCGCCCCCATGACCCGACGATGACGCATCCCCGGTGACCCTGCGAGACCGGCACAGCCCACCCCCACCCGTCACCTTTCTCGCAATCCCACCCGATTCACCCGGCCGCGTCACACATCTGACCGAACGCCCACCGGGCGGCCGCCAAACCGGAATGAGCCGATTACCCACCGAGCATGACCGAAAACAGTCGTACGGAGACCTTCGGGGACGGCGCCGGAAGGCACCGTCCCCGAAGGTCTCCGCAGCTGCGATCCGGTCGCGCCGCTCGTGCGCGCTACCGGACCTGGCCGCCCTCGAAGTAGGCGACCAGCTCGGGATCGAGGGCCGGCACCTCGAACGGCGCACCGCCCTCGCGCAGGGACCGGGTCGCGAGCACACCGGCGGCGACGCTCATCCGGGCGGCGACCGGCGAGGTGTCGGTGACGCCCCCGTCGCGCACGAACCGGCAGAACTCCTCCATGATCCGGCCGTCCCCGCCGCCGTGGGTACCGTCGGCCTCCGGCACCCGGTAGGTGATGTCCGCCTCGGCGCGGTATCCGCTGGGCCCGGTGTTCCAGACCTTGACCTCGTCGCCGGGCCCGTCACCGAAGTTCTCCAGGCGGCCCTCGGTACCGATGACGGTGTAGTTCCGCCAGTAGTCGGGGGTGAAGTGGCACTGCTGGTAGGCGGCCACGACGCCGTTGTCGAGCTGCATGTTCATCACCGAGACGTCCTCGACGTCCACGATGTGGTGCAGGTCCTTGCGGGCCGTCGGCGGCCAGTCGAACTCCCGCAGCCAGTTCGCCGGGCGCGGGGTGTCCGCCTCCCGGCGGGGCAGGTCGCCGTAGACGAGGAGGTCGCCGAGCGCGTTGACGCGGCGGGTGTAGCCACCGGCCAGCCAGTGCAGTACGTCGATGTCGTGCGCGGCCTTCTGGAGCAGCAGACCGGTGGTGCGGGACCGGTCGGCGTGCCAGTCCTTGAAGTAGTAGTCACCGCCGTACCCGACGAAGTGCCGCACCCACACGGCCTTGGGCTCACCGATGTCGCCGCGGGCGATGATGTCGCGCATCAGCCGTACGACGCCCATGTGGCGCATGTTGTGCCCGACGTACAGCCGGGTCCCGGTCTCGTACGCGGCGCGCAGGATGTTGTCGCAGCTCTCGACGGTGATCCCGAGCGGCTTCTCGACGAAGACCGCCTTGCCGGCCCGCAGCGCGTCGATGGCGATGGTCTCGTGGGTGTCGTCGGGAGTGGCGACCACGATCGCGTCGAGGTCGTCCCGGCCGAGGAGCTGCTTGTAGTCCTCGACCGCGACATCGGCACCGAACCGTTCGGCCTCGCGCCGCCGGACCTCGGGGTCGAGGTCGCAGACGGCGGTGATCGCCGAACCCTGTCCGGGGTGGTGGGCGGAGGTCGCGATGGAACGGCGCAGGCCGAGCCCGATGACGCCGAGTCGCAGGTCTGACACGGGGGTCCCTTCTCTGGCTGTACTGGTGGTGCGGGCGGTTCGTACGGGGATGGGGGGTGCGGCCGGTGCTCCTGCACGGCGACACACACATAGTTCACGACAGCGCACGCACGTGGCAAGAGTTGCTCGTTTCGTGGACCTAGTGAGCATCATTCGACATCGAACTGCCTCGGTACAAGCAAAGAAGCGGCACGCACAGCGAAAACGGCGGGGTGCCGCCCCGCGTCCGGGACGACTCCCCGCCGTCGGGCGGCCGGCGCTCACACCGCGATGACCGTGACCCCGGCCTCGGTGAAACGGGCGGTCGCCTCGGGGGTGATCCCCTCGTCGGTGACCAGGAAGTCGACCTGAGCCAGGTCGCAGACCCGGGCGAAGGCCCGCTTGCCGATCTTCGAGGAGTCGGCGGCCACGACCACGCGCTGGGCCTGCTGGGCGAGCAGGCGGTTGATACTGGCCTCGCCCTCGTGGTGGACGTAGGCACCGCGCTCGGTGTCGATCGCGTTGACACCCAGCACGGCGACGTCGAGCGTGATCTCGCCCAGCACCCCGCTGGCCAGCGGGCCCGTCAGCTCGTACGACTGGGGCCTGGCCACTCCGCCGGTCACCACGATCTTGATCTGCGGGCGGATCACCAGCTCGTTGGCGATGTTGAGGGCATTGGTGACCACGGTCAGGGTCGGCTGCCCGCCCATCCCGGTCGCACCCTCACCGACGACGTCGGAGCGCACCGCCAGCGAACGGGCCACCTCGGTCAGCGTCGTACCGCCGGTCAGTCCCACCACCTCGCCCACCGCCACCAGCTCGGAGACCGCGCGGCCGATGGCCTGCTTCTCCGGGGCGTGGCGGCCGGTCTTGTAGCGCAGGGCCAGTTCGTAGCTGACTCCGTGCGCCACCGCGCCGCCGCGGGTACGGGTGAGCAGCTGCTGCTCGGCGAGCTGGTCCAGGTCGCGGCGGATGGTCGCGGCCGAGACGTCCAGCGCCGTGGCGGCGTCCTCGACGTCCACCCGGCCGTTCTTACCGACGAGTTCCAGCAGCGCGTTCCACCGGGCATCCCTGGACAAGGCAACTCTCCTTACGAGCCCGGGCTTCGGGCACCCATCCCCTTGGGTACGGTCACCGGACACGCGCAAGCGTCGCACAAGGCACCGCCCAGTCAAGCCTCCTGCACGCAGGATGCTTGATAATGCTCGTAGAGCACGTATATCTTGCGTAAACGAGCATCTCACTACGAGTACGGAGTGCAAAAGTGTCATTTGTCGAGATCGAGACAGCCAGTCAGCCGGAGTGCTGGCGTCGCGCCGCCGAGCTGGCCGAGACGCAGTCGGCCGCGCTGCCCGCCACCGGCGAGCGCATCGCGGTCGTCGGCTGCGGCACCTCGTTCTACATGGCCCAGGCGTACGCCGCGCTCCGTGAGGGGTCCGGTCAGGGCGAGTCCGACGCCTTCGCCGCCTCGGAGTTCCCCTTCGGCCGCGGTTACGACCGGGTCGTCGCCCTCACCCGTTCGGGGACCACGACCGAGGTGCTGGAGCTGCTCGAACGGCTCCGGGGTGTCACCCGTACCGTCGCCATCACCGCCGACCCGAACACTCCGGTCATGACGGCGGCCGACGACGTCGTCGTCCTGGAGTTCGCCGACGAGCAGTCCGTCGTGCAGACCCGGTTCGCCACCACCGCGTTCACCCTGCTCCGTGCCCACCTCGGTCTGCACACCGAGGAAGCGGTGCGCGACGCGGAGACCGCACTGGCCGAGCCGCTGCCCGAGGGCCTGGTGGAGTGCACCCAGTTCTCCTTCCTCGGCCGCGGCTGGACGGCGGGGCTCGCCAACGAGGCGGCGCTGAAGATGAAGGAGGCGTCGCTGTCCTGGACCGAGTCGTACCCCGCGATGGAGTACCGCCACGGCCCGATCAGCATCGCCACCGCCGGCACCGCGACCTGGATGTTCGGCACCGCCCCCGAGGGGCTCGCGGAGCAGGTGCTGGCGACCGGCGCCCGCTGGGTGGACAGCGACCTGGACCCGCTGGCCGACCTGGTGCGCGTGCAGCGGCTGGCGATCGCCCGCGCCGTCGCCCGCGGCCTGGACCCGGACAGCCCGCGCCACCTGACCCGTTCCGTCGTCCTCACGGACGCCTGACGGTCCGTCCGATGCACATCGTCGAGCGCGTCTTCCGCGATCCCGGCCGGGTCGAACCGGATGGCGTCGGTCCGGGTGAAGGCGTACGCGGCGAGGTCGATCCGGGTGAAGGCGTACGCGGTGAAGGCGTACGCCGTGAAAGCGCTCGCGGGGCTGCTCGCGGAACCCCTCTCGAACCCCCGCACCGGGGCGTTCGCGAGGGGTTTCTCGCCAGGCCCCCGCACGGTCCGGCCGGCGACCCGGAGGTCGGGGTGCTCGTGCTCTCCGGGTCCAGCGGCCGGATCGAGGAAGAGCGGTGCCGGATCCTGGCCCGGGAGGGCATGACCGCCCTTTCGATCCGCTGGTTCGGCGGCTCCGGGCAGCCGCCGGGCATCTGCGAGGTTCCGCTGGAGACCTTCGAGCCCGCGATCGCACTGCTGCGCACGGGCGGCGCCCGGCGGATCGGCGTGCTCGGTACGTCCAAGGGCGCGGAGGCCGCCCTGCACCTGTCGGTGCTCCTGCCCGGTGTCGATGCCGTGGTGGCCCTCTCGCCCACGTCGCTCACCTGGGCGAACGTCGGACCGGGGAAGGACGTCCGCGACCGGCCCCACCGGTCCTCGTGGACCTGGCGCGGTGAGCCGCTGCCGTTCGTCCCGTACGACGACTCCTGGACGCCCGCGCCCGCACGCCCCGAAGGCGGTCCGGTCGCGATCCGCGGCTGGTACGAGCAGAGTCGGCGCACGTTCGCCGGTCGCGTCGACGCGGCGAGGATTCCGGTGGAGAGGTCGGGCGCAGATCTCGTCCTGGTCGCGGGCGGCGACGACGAGATGTGGCCCTCGCTGCCCTGCGCCGAGGAGCTTGCCGCCCGACGCAGGGCGGCCGGGCTGCCCGTACGGGTCGTCGGCGCCCCAGGCGCGGGCCACCGTCCACGCCTGCCCGGCGAGGGCCCGGCGCCCGCCTCCGCGCAGTTCCGCCACGGGGGTTCAGCCGCGGCGGACGCGGCGCTCGGGGCCGCTGCCTGGCCGCACATCCTCGATGCGCTCCGCGGCCCGTACGGCCCGGCCGAGGGGCCGGGCGGAGACCGGTGGACGGGACGGCCGTCGGCCCCGCCCACCGGACCGCTCGGCCGGGGTCAGGACTCCTCGAAGTAGGCGTCCAGCACCGTGTCGAGCTCCGCCGCCCACCCCTTGAGGCTGCTCCTGGCCGGCGCCTCGACCTCGGCGTTGAACCACCGCCGGGTCGACATATGGACAGTGACGGTGAACCGGCGGCCGAACCGGGGCAACTTCACCTCGACGGCACCGATCTCGTCCCACCGGAAGTCGGCTTCCTGGTCGTCCAGCCGGAACCGGACCCCCGCACGGTCCGCGGCGATCGAACCCCGGCGGTCGCTCACCTCGAACGAGGGACCGTCCGCCGCGTCCTTGCCGTCCGCCGCCGCCTTGCTGTCTCCGTCTTCGTCGGAGGCGTCACCGTCGGGAGCGGCATCGTCGGGAGCGGCGTCGTCGGCCGATCGCTCCTGCGCCGCTTCCGGCTCCGGCCGGTCCTGCTCCGGGTGGTCGTGCTCCAGCTCTTCCTGCTCCGCCTGTTCGGGTTCTGTGTCCTCCAGGTCTGGCTGCTCCAGGCTCGTGTCCGGTTTCCTGGCCGTGACGGGGGCCGTGAGACCGGGGATGAACGCCGGGTCTGTCCCTGCGGCGTATCCGGGCTGAGTGTTCGGATCTATGCGCTGCTCCACGGCGGGCAGTATGGCCGACGAACCTGTACCCGGCCAACGAGCCCGCCGCGAAGCGGCTGTGAGTGCCCCGGTCGGGTGGGGCTACGAGACGGCTCCGCGCGCCGTCAGGAGTTCGGCCACCCGGTCCAGCGGGAGCGCCGGGACGTGGTGGCCGGCCCGGCCGGTCATCGGCTGCGCGCCGGTGAGCACATTGAGCACCGCCTCCTCCACCGACTCGACCACCGCGCCGTAGAAGGGGTCCATCCGGCCCCAGGGCACAAAGCGCATCGACTCGTACGGAGCACTGCCGTCGTTCTCAGGGAACGTACTGGTCAGCGCGGACGGGTTGGCCGTGGAAAAGGCCAGGAACAGGTCTCCGGAGAAGTGGCTGCCGGTGGTGCCGGTACGGGCCAGGCCGAGCGTCACCCGGCGGGCCAGCGCCTTGCACTGACCCGGCAGCAGCGGTGCGTCGGTCGCCACCACCACGATCACCGAGCCCGCGCCGGGCGGCACCGAGCGCTCCTCGTCGGCCGCCGCCCGGGGAGTTGCCCGAGGGGCCGTCGACCCGGCCGGGCCGGCGAGCTCCCGGCCCACCGGCACACCGGCCACCACCAGTTCGCGCAGTGCGCCGAAGTTGGCCTGGACGAAGGCTCCGACGGTGTACCGGTCCTCGCCGTACTCCACGACGCGCGAGGCGGTGCCGGAGCCGCCCTTGAAGCCGTAGCAGCGCATGCCCGTCCCGCCGCCGACGCATCCTTCCTCGACCGGGCCGGAGGCCGCCGCCTCGATCGCCTCCGCCGCGTGGCGGGGCTCCACGGCCGGGCCGTGGATGTCGTTGAGGTGACCGTCCCAGGTCTCCGTGACGACCGGCAGCAGCCACTCCGGGGCCATGCCCCCGCAGTTGGCGCGGACCCACTCGACCACGCCCCGGTGCACCGGGCCGACCGCGTACGTATTGGTGATGACCACCGGAACGGCGAGCGAGCCGGTCTCCTCGATCCACGCGGTGCCGGTCATCTCGCCGTTGCCGTTGAACGAGTGCCAGCCGGCCGCGCAGGGGGTGCCCACACCGTCCCGGCCACGCGGCAGCAGCGCGGTCACTCCGGTGCGTACGTCGTCGCCGTCGACGAGGGTGACGTATCCGACCTCGACGCCGGGAACGTCGGTGATCGCGTTCCACCGCCCGGGCTCGCCGTTCAGGGAGATGCCCAACTCGCGTGCGCGCCCGCGCTCTTCGCCCGGGTGGTCTTCAGTCATGCGGACAGAGATTACGGTGCGGGGGTGTTCTCGACAACGATCGCGGTCAGCAGCAGACCGCCCTCGGACAGCCAGCGGCCGCTGAAGACCCCGGGGACCGCCGGCGCTCCCGTACCGGCCGCCGGCTCCAGGTCGGAGTTCAGGATCTCGGCACTGAAGCTGCCGTCCATGCGGAGCTCGATGTCGGCCTCCTCGAAGCCCAGCCAGCGGTGGGTGAGCGGGAACCAGGTCTTGTACACGGCCTCCTTCGCGCTGAACAGCAACCGGTCCCAGTTGATCCCCGGTTGTTCCAGGCACAGTTCGCGCTCGCGCCGCTGCTCCGTCGCCAGCGCGATGCTGCCGTGCACGTCGTCGGGTAGCGGCGCGTCGCACTCGGCGTCGATGCCGACGGAGCGCACGTCCGCCCGGTGGGCCACGACGGCGGCGCGGTAGCCGGTGCAGTGGGTCAGGCTCCCGACCGTGTTCTCCGGCCAGAGCGGGGCACCGCGCGCGCCCTTGAGGATGGGGACGGGAGATATGCCCAGCGATCCGAGGGCGAGGCGGGCGCAGTGACGCGTCGTGGCGAACTCCCCGCGGCGCTTGGGCACGAAGCCGCGGGTCAGCTCCTCCTCGGCGGGCAGGAGCACGGCATCGGGCAGGTCGGAGAACGCCTCTGCCACCGCTACCCGGGACGGTAGAATTTTCTCGATCATGATCTCCCCTTACCGGCTGGACAGCACCATCCTGCCTGGTGCCGGGAGCACACCCAACCGGCCGGGGTCACCGAGCCCCGAAGTGCCCGTGCTCACGTCCGGGGCTCAGCTCTCGGGGCTCGGTAACCGGGGCTCAGCTCTCTGGGCTCAGGACCCGGGGTTCCGACTCGGCAAGTCCCGGCCAGCGGATCCGTGTGGCGCACAGGGACACCAGGATCGCCGAGGCGGCGACGGCACCCATTCCCCAGACCAGGCTGCCCGCGCTCGCTATGAAGCCGATCAGCGCGGGCCCGGCCAGCAGGCCCGTCGTTCCCATGGCGGCCACCAGGGCCAGCGCGTCCGTGCCCTGTGCTGCCGCCGCCACATAGATGCAGGGCGTCACGGCCGCGACGCCCAGGCCGACGCAGGCGAACCCGATCAGGGTCGGCACCACCCCGCCGGCCAGCAGGGCGAGCGCCAGCCCGGTCCCGGCCACCACACCGCCGACGCGGACGATGCGCCCGTCGCCCCAGCGGCTGCGCCAGCCGTCGGCGAAGACGCGGGCCAGCACCATCATGACCGAGACCACCGCGATGCCCAGGGGCGCCAGTTCCGCCGCCGCGTCGACCACATCCTTCATGTAGAGGGCGGACCAGTCGTTCATGGCGCCTTCGGTGACCGTGCCGAACACCATCGCGAAGCCCATCCATATCGTCACGCGGGACGGCATGCTCAGCCTGCGGCGGCTCTTCTCCGGGACGGGATCCTCGGTGGGCGTACCGGCCTGGCTCTCGGCCGTGAACCCGGCCTGGGGCTGCTCGTCCTCGGTCAGCAGCCCCGACCTGGTCAGTCCGACCAGCAGGAGCAACAGGGCCGCGGCCACACCGAAGTGCACCGTGACGTCCGTGGTCAGCAGGTTCACACCGGAGGCGAGGAGCGCGGCGAACAGCGAACCGGCGCTGAAGGTCGCGTGCAGTCTGGCCATGGCGGTGCGCTGATAGGTGACTTCGAGCGCGGCGCCCTGAGCGTTCATCGCGACGTTCAGGGCGCCGACGGCGATCCCGTCGCAGCAGATGACGACGAGGGCGACCGGATAGTTGGGTGCTGCCGACAGTGCGAGCAGGAGCAGGCTCAGGGCCACGGCCGACAGGACCGCGAGCCGTCGTGAACCCATGCGCTTCATCAGTATCGCCACGAGGGGGAACGACGCGGCCGCGCCCGCGCCGCAGGCCATCAGCAGCAGGCCCAGTTCCGCCTCCGTCAGGTCCAGCCGGGTCTTGATGGCGGGGAGCCGTGATGCCCAGGTCGCGTACTGGAATCCGAGAGAACAGAACAATGCTGCGATCGCGAGCTGCGCTCGGCGGAATTGATCGGTAACGCCAGACATCGGCAATCAGCCCACTTCGTCTTCCAGAGCTGCCCGATGCGAGGACGCACGGGCGGGATTCGTTCTCCTGCTATGGGCGCCGGGCACCGCCCGGGACATGTACACCGCGTCCGCGCCATAACCCGTCGGGGGTGTGACCTCCCGATGGGCCCGGTATCCGTTCGCCGCCCAGAAGGTGTCGCTGCCGAGGACGGCGACCAGGGAGATTCCCTCGTACCCCTTCGCCCCCGCTGTTCCGGTGAAATGCCGCAACAGGCCTTTCGCCAGGCCCCTGCCGCGGAATTCCTCGGCGATGACGAGATCGTGCAGATGCAGATTGCGCGAGTGGAAGACCACGTCCTCCGTCCGGTTCAGGTCCGGATACTCGAACATCGGATAGGGCAGTGCCAGCAGATAGCCCACGGTCCGGTCCCCGTGGTCCAGTACGAAGCAGGTGGCGGGCGAGGCATCGGCCCGGGACTTCAGGGCCGCCCGGCCTTCCGAGAGTCCGGCGGCGGTGTACGCACCGGCCTCCAGCGCCGCGACGGCGTCCCAGTCACGCTCCGAGATACGGCGTATGCACACGTCACGACCCATCTATCCGCCCTCGACGCAGGTGTACGGAAGGGGATCGAAGCCGTTGAATCCCTGGGTCATGTAACCGGTGGCATAGGCACCGCTGGAGAGAATCCAGACCGGGTCTCCCGAGGCGGCGGACCGGGGCACGGAAACACGATTGTGCCGGTGGTCGTAGGCGTCGTCGCTGTCGCAGGTGGGGCCCGCGACAACGGCCCGGACGTGATCCGTGCCGGGGTTCGAGGGGAACAGCAGCCGGTACTGCAACTGATCCATTTCATAAAGGCCGTTGAATTTTCCGCAGCTCAGATAGAGCCAGTGTTCGCGTGCGCCGTCGATCTGTCTCCGGGAGGAGAGCCGGGACACATGTGCCCTGATCGCGCCGTGGTCGGCGACCAGATGACGGCCCGGTTCCATGACGAAGTCCAGCGGGCTTTCCGAAACCGACCCGAGGTGCTGGAGTCCTTCCCGGATCACCGCGAACATCTTGTCCAGCGGAGGGTCCAGCGGGACTCCCCGGCTGTCGAGATAGCCGGCGGCGGGCAGGCCGCCGCCGAGATTGATGTGGTCCGGGAAGATGCCCCGGAGGTTCAGGTCCGTGAGCACATCGGCGATGCGCTCGAAGGCGTCCTGCCAGGCCTCCGATGTCATCTGCTGCGAGCCGACGTGGACGGACAGTCCGGCCGGTGTCAGTCCGGCCGACCGGGCGGCCTCCATGACGACTACCGCGTCGGTCCCGGAGCAGCCGAACTTCCGGCTGAGGCCCCAGAGTGCGCCGTCGCCGGTGGTGGCCAGTCTGCAGAAGACCCGGGATCCGGCGGCGTGGGCCGCTGTCGCCGCCACGTCCTCCAGGCTGTCGGTCGCGAAGGTCCGCACGCCGAGGCGGTGGGCTTCGGCGATGTTCTCGTCGGACTTGATGGTGTTGCCGTAATGGATCCGGTCGGCCGGCACACCGGTCCGCAGGGCCTGCGCGATTTCGTTGGGGCTCGCCGCGTCGAATCCGGACCCCTTCTCCGCGAGCCGGGAAAGGACCTCGTCCACGGGGCAGGACTTCATGGCGAACCGGACGGAGATGCCGGGCAACTCCCGTAACAGTGAGTCGTATTGCGCTTCGATGCCCGCGAGATCGAAGACGATCCGGTCCTCGTCGGCGGCTTCCAGCGCGGCGCGTGTATGGGCGTTCAGACGCATGGTGATCCGGGCCCGTCTAGTGGCTCGACCGGTGGACGGCGGTGGATGTGACCGGCCGGTGGAGGGCGCCGGACGTGGCCGGTCCGTGGACGGCAGTGGATGCGGCCGGTCCGTGCACGGCGGCGGATGCGGCTGGTCCATGCACGGCGGTGGATCTGCTCGCCCGGACCAGGGAGTGCCAGACCTCGGTCAGCAGCGCGAAGTTCTCGATGTCCGCCTGGGCCTCTTCGAGCAGCTGTGGGCCTCGCGCCGCCAGAGTCTCGGCGAACTCGGCGTATCTGCCGCCCAGTCGGCGGTAGGAGCGCTCGATGACGTCCAGCCGGTGCACGTTCTCCTCGCGGTCCGCCCCGGCGCTCTGCCTCGCCAGCCCGGCCACCGTTTCCGGGCGTACGTGGAAGTCGTCGTCGAGCAGTGCGGCACCGGCCGCCGCCATCCGCTCGTAGATGAAGTTGAAGTAGAGCATCGACAGGAAGAACTTCGTGAACCGCAGCTGATAGGCCATGAATCCGGCGTCGGTGCGCCGCTCGGCCGTGTAGTGGTTCACGATGTTGCGGTTGTGCAGTACGCCGGGGAGTGTGCCGTCGTGCACCAGGTGCATCAGGAAGTAGTCGCTGCCGATGGTGTCGGTCGCGGGTGGCAGTGGCACCCGCTCGTACACCTCGTCCAGGAAGCTGATGTTGCACATGTCCACCCGCATGGGATCGACATGGGTCAGGGTCGAGTGGTCGCGGTCGAACGGGTCGGTGCCCGCTCCCCGGAAGGACTCCTCCACCAGTTCCCGCTTCTGCTCGTCCGGCCAGTGGCGAGGAGCCCACAGGCTGACGACGTCGTGGTAGGTGTCGTTGTCCAGCCGGGCTATCTCACCGATGTCCACCGAGAGTTCGCCCACGAAGGAGCTGCCCACCATCGCCACCGGCTTGGCCGTGTGTGCCGGGTCGAGCACCGTCTCGGACACACCGCCCGCCGCGTCGGCCGCTCTCTTCCCGAGCGAGGTCAGCTCATGGTGGATCGGAAAGACCGTCTCGCCGTTCAGAACCTGATACGTGCTGTCGGAGTCCCTGCGGTGCACCGAACGGCAGCCGAGCGCGGCGGCGATCAGGAACGCACGGTTGGTGCAGGCGCCGTAGGAGACGCCGGACGGGAGCATGAGGTCGAGCAGCAGATCCGGCTCGGCGGCACCGGAGCGCCGGATGGCCCGGCGCAGGAAGTCCCGCTGTTGTGTTTCGTCGAGGTGGTGCGTGATCACGTTCGGGGCCCGGCGTGCCTTGGCGACCACCTCGGCATGCTCGGTGAACGCGTCCTTTCCGGAGGAGTCCAGGATCAGCAGATGCACCTCGACACCGAAGTGGCCGGCCGCGTGGTCCGCCTCCTCGCCGATATCCGAAATCGCGGCGGCGCAGGGCCGGTTGGTCGGAAGTGTCAGGCAGATACGGCGCATGCCGGCTCCTCCTCCGACTCTTCGGGTTCCCGCTCGTTCCAGGAAGTCAGCCCCAGCAGCCGCTCGCCGAGGCCGTTCAGCGCGGCGGTGCCGTACCTGAGGGATTCGTGCCGGGTGGCGTCGCCGACCAGCGTCCTGTTCCAGTCCGGTGTGCTGAGCCGGCGCCACGAATCGATCCGGGACCGCCTCAGGTCTTCGTGCGATTCGAGCGCGGGCATCATGGAGAGGTACTGCACCGCGCGCACCCCGTTCTCCGAGGTGTTGCGTGCCACCCCGTGCGCGAGCAGCCCGTTCCAGATGAGCAGATCCCCGGCCCTCAACTCGGGCCGCACCACGGGGAATTCGCTCCGGTCGGCGTCCGGCCTGATCGGGTCGCGATCCGCCGGCTGAGCGATCTTCCACTCCTCGAACCGGCGGAACAGCTCGGGCGAGCACTGGAAACCGCCCAGCTCGGGCCGGGTGTCGTTGAGCGCGATGATCCCCTGGACCCGTTGCGGCAGAACGCCGAGCGTGGTGTCGACATCCCAGTGCAGCTCGATGTCGAAGCCCTTGTCCGTGGGCGCGATGAGCGCGCGGTCACGGTTCTTGATGTTGGGGGGATTGAGGTTGAGCCGGTCCAGCGTCACCCACAGCTCTTCGCAGTCCCAGACGTCGACGAACGCGTCGTACACGCGCCGGGCCTGCCGGCTGTCCCAGAGGAGCTGGTGGTGGTACGCCTCGACGAAGCCGTAGACATGCAGCTCCCGGTCCAGGTCGTTCCGGAACGTCCGGTCCTCGTACCAGCTCTCGGGCCGTGCCGGGTCGAGCCCCTGGAAGTCCCAGGTGAACTCCAGCAGGCGCCGTGCCGCCGCGGCGGGAATGGCCTCCCTGACGATGACGTACCCATAGGTCTGCCAGAAGTCGAAATCCTCCTGGGACAGCACCCGGAGCTCCTGCGACTTGCGGATGTCCCTCAGTGGCGTCTGCGTCAGATACGCCTCGCCGTCCGAGCTGAAGTAGGGGAGGTCCGAGGGGGCTCGATGCAGATACGGGGTGGGCGTCGGCATGCGGTCGCTCCAGGTTCGAAGTTCTCGGTGACTGAGCGGACCGGCCGCTCCCCCAGCGCATCCGGTCCGGGCACGTCACCGCGGTGGGTGCCGGGGAACGGCCTCGGCGCGGCCGCCGTGACCGGCGGGCGTCGGGCCGGGCCACGGGCCGGGCCCGAGCACTTCCCCACCTCGACCCTTGTCGACAGCAGTGGGGCGGACAAGCCTTTCGGTGTATGCCGAATCACCTCGGAGAGGGCTCCGCACCGGCCAATTGACCGACCGTCACTCCTGCGCGGCACCGCCGCCGGCCTCACTGGTTCATCAGGCACTGGGTGAGCGTGACACCCGAACGGTTCAGCTCGTACAGGACGCGGGTGCCGGCCCGGTGGCGTTGCACAACGCCTGCGGAGACGAGGGCCGAGAGGTGCTGCGAGACGGTGCTCGCGGCCAGTCCCAGTTGGTCGGCGAGTGCGGAGGTGGTGATCGGTACGGCCAGCTCGCGGACCACGGACGCACGCCCCCGGCCCAGCAGGATCGCCAGCCGGTCCTCGCGCGGGGGCTGCGTGGCACCGTCCCGTTCGCCACCGGTGTGCAGGAGTCCCGCTCCCCGCGCGGCGAAGGCGACCACGGTCCGCCCCGCGGCGGCCGACCACCAGTGGGTGCCGTCCGCGAAGAGCATCGGCACCGCGGTCACCCGGTCCGTGCCGTCCGTGTGCTCGACCGGGAGCCCGAGATCACGGAGCAGTGCCGCGCCCCCGCCCATCGCCAGGGTGCGCGAGCGGAAGAGGATCTCCTCCTCCAGACAGCGGGCCAGTCCGCCCCCGCGGGGCTCGATCGCGGTTCGCCAGAAGTTCGCCAGCTCCACGGCCAAGTAGCTCAGTTGCGTTTCCGGTTCGCGGATCAGAGCGGCGATCAGGGGATCGTCGAAGGCCTGCGGGTATTCGCGGGCCAGCTCGTCACGGACGAGCCCGGCAGGGGTGCGCGCCAGGCCGTCCAGCTCGTCCGCGACGTTCGCCCTCCGGGAGGTGACACCCCCGGTCAGGAACGAGGGAATGCGCCCGCGCGTCCGGGCCAGGGCGACCACCGACCTCAGCCGCGGCGTCAGCGCACCGTGCGCCTCGCGGGCCCAGGAGGAGTGGGGCCAGGGAACGTCGGGGCCGAACCGGACCAGCAGCGCGGCGGCCCCGAACGCCTGCCACAAATCACACAACGCAAGCCGTACATCAGATAATTGACGGTCCATCAGTTCTCCACGGCAGAAGCACGTGACGGTTCGAGCATGAACCCCGCCCATTCATTGTGGTCCAGACCAATGATGAATGAGCTTTCGGCAACCGTCCGGCGACTGTCAAGGATCTTGTGCCCCAGGTCACACCGGTATCACTCATGGCAAACCGACGCGCGCGTATCGTGATCCCGCCAGGCCAATTGCCGTACGGGGTACGCCTGCCGGACCGAATCCCTTCGCCTGCCGGCAACCCGCGCGGGCATCACGGCACACCCGCACCACCGGGGCCCTACGGTGCGGTGGACCCGGCTCAGCGGGCGTCGGCGGGCGCCTCGCGCAGGGCGGTGGCGACGGACTCCAGCACCTCGATGGGGCGCAGCAGGTCCCCGTAGCCGATCGGCGGCGTGCCCGTGCGCGCCATCTCCAGGAACGCTTCGAGGCCGGGTACGCAGTAGTCCGCACCCGGGGTGAGGGTCTGCTGCACCATGCTCTGCCGGGTGAACGTCATCGCGTGGAAGGGGATCTGGTCCGTGCTGCCCGGCCTGACGAGGTTCACGACGACGCGGGTGTCACCGGCGGTGAACGAGGCGACGACCGTGGTGCCGGTGATGTCGGTGCGTACGCCGGAGATCTCGCCGGGGGCGAGCCTGAGTGCGATGTCCACCGCGTGGATGCCGTAGAAGAAGATCCCGCCGTGGTCGCCGGCCGGATCGGCGGGCCCGGAGACGACGACCAGCTCCGGCTTCTCTCCTGCGGTCGAACGGGCCGCCAGCGCTTCGGTGCCGGGTAGCCACCGGAGTGCCGAGGAGGAGGTGAGCGGTGCGTTGTGGGCGCGTGCGGTGTCGATCATGGCCCGGGCGTCCGCGACGGTGCGGGCGAGTGGCTTGTCGACGAACACCGGAAGACCCTCGGTCAGAAAGGGGATCGCCTGGTCCCGGTGGCGTGCACCGTCCCGGTCCGCGACGACGACCGCGTCGACCAGCCCGATCAGGGCGGCGGGCTCGTCGACGATCTCCGCGATCCCGCCGGTGGCCGCCAGCGCGACATTTCGCCGACCGCGCCCACCGCTGAGCGCCACGACGCGCGCGTCGCCGGTCGCCCCGTCGCCGTTGAGGTGGCGCACGATCTGGTCGACATGGCTGTTGTCCGTGCCGACGATCCCGATGCGCATCCGGAGAGCTCCCCTTCGAGGTGACAGGTCTGTGGAATCACACCTTCCCGGGCGTGAGGGGCGCCCCTGCGCAGCGCAGCACCGAGTCTCCCACGGGGGACGAACGGGGCACGAGGCAGTGTCCCGGTCGAACTGCCCCCGTGACCGTTCCCATGCCCTGATGGCCCGTCCGGTACCTCGTGCCGACGCGGCCCGGATCGAGATCGTGACCCACTGGAGGTCACCGGCTGTCGTCGGCTCCGACATGGAACCTCGTCAGTGCAAAGAGGATCACCAGGTCGAGCGCCATGACGGGGATGGCCCACGCCGGGTAGTACGGAACGAACATGAACTGTGTGATCAGACTGATCCCCGCCGCAGCCACGCCGGCCCCACGGCCCCAGCTCCTGTTCGACAGGATCGCCAGGCCGGCGACGACGAGCGCCACACCGACCACGAGGTGGATCACGCCCCAGGCCGTGAGATCGAACCGGTAGGCGTACCGGGTCGAGACGGCGAACAGGTTGTCCTCTGCGATACCGGACGCGCCCACGAGAATGCTGAGCGGCCCGCTGAGCATCAGCAGGGCCCCGGCCGTCTGGGACGCACCGTCGATCTTCGCGCTGCCGGACCCCCGGTGCCCCGGCGGCGTCTTGTTCGGGATCGCTGTCATGGCCGCAGCCTTCCTGTACAGCATGGCCACGGCCGCCCACCGTCCGGCCCGGTGCCCGAAATGGGTCAATCTTCGTTCTCCAGCTGAGGCATTCGAGCGCCGCCGTGCGCAGGGCTCCCGTCCTTCAGCGGAGCCTGACGCTCGGAGCCCAGACGCTGTTGACCTATCTGCCGATCGCGGCCTTCCACTCGCAGTGGGGCGCCATGGCCGGTTTCCTGGCGGGCTCGCTGCTGCTCCTGTTGCCGAGCCGGTGGGCCTGGCCGGCGTACGGCCTGGTCGGACTGAGCATGCTGATCCCGCCGACCCTGGACAACCTCTCCGTCCAGGAGACCGTCTACCTGGCGCAGTCGACCCTGCTGACCGGCCTGGTGGTCTACGGACTGTCCCGCATGGCGGCGCTCATCCAGGCACTGCACGACACCCGCAGCCAGCTCGCGGGCCTGGCGGTGGCCAAGGAACGGCTGCGCTTCGCCCGCGACCTCCACGACCTGCTGGGCTACAGCCTTTCGGCCATCACGCTGAAGGGCGAGCTGATCCACCGCCTGATCCCCTCCAATCCGCGGCGCGCCCTTGAGGAGGTCAGCGACGTACTCATCATCTCCCGCCAGTCGCTGGCCGATGTGCGCGTGGTCTCCAGCGGCCTGCGCAGCATGTCCCTGGAGCAGGAGATGCGTTCGGCCCAGTCCCTGCTGGAGGCCGCGGACGTCAAGGTACGGGTGGACATCCGGCTGGGCACGCTCGACCAGCGGGTCGACTCCGTACTGGCCGCCGTACTGCACGAGGCCGTGACCAATCTGCTGCGGCATTCGCGGGCCGGTACCTACGCCATGGCGGCGGCCCAGGACGGCGACCGGGTGCGGCTGTCCGTGTCCAACGACGGTGTGGATCCCTCGTACCGAGATGTGTCACCCCACAGCGGCAGTGGTCTGGGCAATCTGCGGGAGCGGTTGCAGTCCGCCTCCGGCGTGCTGACGATCACCCGCGGCCCGGGCGGCACCTTTGAACTGGTCGCGGAAGCACCGGCGCGACCACCACGCAGATTCGCCGACCCCGACGACGCCGAGTTCGGCGCCCAGGACCACGCCGCCTGACCCGGGAGAACCTTCATCATGACGATCCGCATCCTGCTGGCCGAAGACATGAACATGGTGCGCGGCGCCCTGGTCGCCCTGCTGAACCTGGAGGACGACCTTGAGGTCGTCTGCGAGGTCGAGCGCGGCGACGAGATCCTCGACGGCGCCCTCCTGCACAAGCCGGACGTCGCCGTCATCGACGTCGACCTCCCCGGCATCGACGGGCTGACCGCCGCCGAGCGGCTGCGCAAGCAGCTCCCGGAGTGCCGCGCGCTGATCCTCACCAGCCTCGGCCGTCCCGGGGCACTGCGCAGGGCACTCGCCGCGCAGGTGTCCGGCTTCCTGCTCAAGGACGCGCCTCCCCAGGAACTGGCCGCCGCCGTGAGGAACGTGGCCGCCGGGAAGCGGGTGATCGACTCCCAGCTCGCCCTCTCCGCGTGGAACAGTACGGAGAGCCCGCTGACCACCCGCGAGACCGAGGTCCTGCGACTGGCGGCGGACGGCCTGGAGCCTGTCGAAATAGCCGGACATCTCCAACTCTCCCTCGGCACCGTCCGCAGTTACCTCACCACCGCGGTGACCAAGCTCAACGCCCGGAACCGGGTGGACGCCATCAAGATCGCGCGTGACGCCGACTGGTTGCTGTAGCGCAGTTGCCGCCGTCGCTGCAACGGACACTCGTCAGGTCCGAGTACGAGTATGGGGCCGGGCTTCAGCCGACGGTACCTCGCGGCTCATATGTCTGGCATGAATCTTTCACGTGTGGAATCGCTTGTTCAGGTAGGCGAGGACCGCCAGGACCCGGCGGTGTCCGCTGTCGCTCGGTGGCAGGCCGAGCTTGTTGAACACATTGCCGATGTGCTTGCTCACCGACCGTTCCGTGACCACCAGTTGGGCCGCGATCGTGGCGTTGTCCCTGCCCTCCGCCATCAGCTGGAGCACCTCGCGCTCGCGCCGGGTCAGTGAGTCGATCGGGTCGTCCCTGCGTTTCGCGAGGAGCTCCGCCACCACCTCCGGGTCCAGCGCGGTGCCGCCCGAGGAGACCCGCTCCAGGGCGTCGAGGAACTCGTCCACCCGGCCGACCCGGTCCTTGAGCAGATATCCCACGCCACTCGCCCCGCCGCCCAGCAGTTCGGTGGCGTAGGTCTCCTCGACGTACTGCGAGAGCACGAGCACGGGCAGTCCCGGGATCTCCGCGCGCGCGGCGAGCGCCGCGCGCAGCCCCTCGTCCCGGAACCCCGGCGGCATCCGCACGTCCAGTACGGCCACGTCCGGTCGGTGCTCCAGCAGGGCGGGCAGCACTTCCGGGCCACTGGACGCGACCGCCGCCACCTCGTGCCCGGCGGAGGTGAGGAGCAGTACGAGCCCCTCACGCAACAGAGCGTTGTCCTCTGCGATCACCACACGCACGGAAGCTCCACTTCGATCGCGGTCGGCCCCCCGACGGGGCTCGACACCTGCACGATGCCGTCGAGCGCGGCGATCCGCCGCCGCATGCCGAGCAGCCCACTGCCGCCGCTCTCATCGGCTCCGCCGCAGCCCTCGTCGCACACCGAGATCCTCAACGAGCCGGGGGTACGCAGTAGTTCCACCCTGGCCCGGCGGGATCCACTGTGCTTGGCGGCGTTGGTCAGCGCCTCCGCGACCGAGAAGTACGCCGCCGCTTCGACCGCGGCCGGTGCGCGCGCGCCGCCCTCCACACCGTCGTCGGTCACCTCGACCTCCAGACCGCTGCCGGCGGCGAGCGCCCGTACCGCACCGACGAGCCCGCGGTCGGTCAGGATCGGCGGATGGATGCCGCGCACCACGTGCCGCAGTTCGGTGAGGGCCTCCTCCACCTGGTCCTGCGCATCGTCGAGCAGCTTGCGGGCTGTGTCGGGACTGTTGTCGTACGCCCTGCGCGCCAGCCCCACCCGCATCGACAGCGCCACCAGGCGGGCCTGCGTACCGTCGTGCAAGTCGCGTTCGATCCGCCGCAGTTCGGCGCCGTGGGCCGCCATGGCATCCGCTCGGGTGGCCGTCAACTCCTCTACACGGTCCGCGAGTTCGGCACTGCGCCGGGCGTCGGGCGAGAGGTCCAGCAGGGAGCGGGTCCAGGCGGCGTCCAAGTCGGCGAGCCGGCCGAGAAGCGGCAGCACCACGGCCCGGTGCCCCAGCACCCAGCACCAGACGCCGTCCACCAGAATGGCGAAGATCCACACGAGCAGCGAGGCGTACGCCAGCAGCCAGCCGTAGAGCAAGTGGGCCGCCAGCCACCTCAGATCGCGGTACGTCCCGGGGTCCTTGACCGCCGTACGCACCCGAACGGGGAGGTCACCGACGAGCGGTACGTACGCCTCGGGGACCTCCTCCCCCGTCCAGTTCGCGACCTCGCGCCGTTTGGCTCCGGCGAGCCGGCGCAGCAGCAGGACCGTTTCGGGCAGGACGCCCGCGCCGATCACCAGCACGGTGACGGTCACGGTGAACCCCAGCAAGGGCAGGAACAGGAACGAGGCCAGGGCCAGGCCGGCCGATCTCAGCAGGTGCCGCGTCGCCCGCCATGCGAGCCAGAGCCTCTCTCTCATGGCCATCAGATTAGGTGACCAGCAGGACATGCGAAGGTGTGTGCGCCACCCGGAGCCGTGGTGTAGCGGACTACACCACGGGTCCGGTAGGACGCCCCCTCGATCTGCCGCCCCGCGAACTGGCATCGTGGTTTCCGCAAGGGGCATCGGCCCCCCACCGCTCGATGGAAGGAACGGTCATGAAGGCCCTGCTCTGGATCCTGCTCGTGGCAACCGTCGCCGCAAATGTCTCCACCAGCTTCGCCTTCGACGGCGGCAAGCAGGTCGCCATCAGCGTCAGCACCGGTACCGTCGCCATCGCCTCGGCCGTGGGTCTCTTCCTGATGCGCAACAAGCGCGCGAAGGCGTCCTGACACCACGGTGCGAACGGTCGCGGTGCAACCGGTCGCGGTACGCGCTGCCGCCCGCTCCGGGCCCGGCGCACAGCGCACCTTCTTCCCGCAGCCCGGGCAGTGCCCTGCCCCCGGGGGCAGGGCACTGTTCCAGAGGCAGGGATTCCGCGCTCCGTTCGCGCCTACGGCACGGGCTGTTGCTGGGTGACGCAGTGGATGCCGCCGCCTCCCGCGCCCAGCCGGTCGATGTTCAGCTGCTCGACGGTGCGGCCGGGATGGAGCCGGGCCAGTACGCCCTTCGCCGCCGCGTCCGCCGCGGCATCACCGAACTGGCCGCAGACGACGGCGCCGTTGCACAGGTAGTAGCTGGCGTAGGAGGCCAGGAAGTCCGGGTCGGTGGACCGGATCCTGTCGTAGTCCGGGCCCTGGAGTTTCATCACGTCCATCGGCCGGCCGGTGGCGGTCGTCGACGCGGTGAGGACGCGGTGCTGTTGGCGCGCGTCCTTGGCGTACGCGTCGTTGTCCGACGCGAGCGGCATCTGGACGAGTGCCTCGCCCTCGGCGAGGAAGCGTGAGGTGGCGTCGACGTGGTCGTCGGTGATGTCCTGCCCGTACACGCCGTCGAACCAGATGACCTCGGACGCGCTGGGCAGGTAGGCGATGGCGAGGGCGATCACCGGGGCGAGCAGGCCCTCTCCGTACACCGAGATGATGAGGATCGCGAGCAGCATGCCGGGGAAGGCGAAGACCAGTTCGGTGCTGCGGGAGAGCAGGGAGTCCAGCCGGCCTCCGCGCCAGGCCGCGGCGGTGCCGACGGCGACCCCGGCCAGGGTGGAGAACGCGACCACCTCCAGCGGCCCGAGCAGCGAGGTCCTCGCGCCGAGCAGCAGCCGGGAGAGGGTGTCACGGCCGGCGGCGTCCACGCCGAGCGGATGGTCGGCGGAGGTGCCTGCCAGCGCACTGCCCAGATCGACGACGTTGGGATCGTGCGGCACCAGCCAGGGTGCGAGCACCGCGGCGGTGACGACGAGGACCACCAGGGCCAGGCAGATCAGGTGGAGCGGTGAGCCGGCGGCGCGGATCCCGGACAGGCCGGGCCGGCGGGTGGGTACGGCGGTCGTGCGGCGGCCCCCTGGTACCGAGCGTGAGCCGCGGGTCGGCCAGCGGCAGCAGCAGGTCGACGACGAGGTTCACGGCCATGAACAGGGCGACGACGATCAGCGCGATGGCCTGGACGGTCGGGAAGTCCTTGGTGGTGGTGGAGAGTTCGAGAAGCTGGCCTATGCCGCCGACGCTGAAGGCGGTCTCGACGAGGATCGTGCAGACCAGGAGCGTGGAGACGACCAGGCCGCCGGTGGTCAGGATGATGCCGAGCGAGTTGCGGAACGCATGACGGCGGATCACCTGGCGTTCGGGGACGCCCCTGCTGCGGGCCACGGTGACGTGTTCGCTGTCGAGTGCTTCGAGCATGGCCGAGCGGGTGACCCGGGTGAGCATGCCGATCAGGTAGAGGGCGAGTGCGACGGCGGGCAGCGTCAGGTGCCGGAGCATGTCGACGGGACCGTCGCCCGAGCCGCCGCTGGGGAACCAGCCCAGGCGCACGGCGAACAGACCTTGCAGCAGCACGGCCGCGACGAAGGAGGGGGTCGCGACGGCGAACGTCGTGGCCACCAGGACTGCGGAGTCGGTCGCCCCACCACGTACGGCGGCCAGTCCGCCCAGGAACAGCCCGACGAGCACCACCACGGTCAGCGACATCGCGATCAGCAGCAAGGTGGTGGGGAGCCGGTCGGCCAGCAGGCGGGACACATCGGTGCGGTAGGTGATGGACCGCCCGAAGTCGCCCTGCAGGACGTTCCCGAGCCAGGCGAAGTACCGTACGGCGAACGGATCGTCCAGGTGGTACTGGGAGTTGATGGCGGCGAGGGCTTCGGGCGAGGCCGAGCGGCCGGAGAGCAGGAAACTCGCCGGGCTGCCGGGCGCCAGGTACATCGCACCGAAGACCACGAACGAGGCCGCGAACAGGGTGGCGGCCATCTCGGCCGTCCGCCGCACCGCGAATACGACGAAGCTCATTCGACGGCCCCCACTTCGGCGGCCCACGGCTGGTACATGTACGAGATGGTCGTGGGGGCGCCGGTGATCCTCTTGTTGAGGAAGAGGGCGGTGGGCCATTCGGCCACCGGGATCCACAACAGGCTCCGCGCGGCGCGCCGGTGGGCCTCCGCCTAGATCGCCAGCCGCCGCTTCGGATCGTCCACGGCACCGGCCCGGTCGACGAGTTCGTCGTACGTCTTGTCGCTGTGCCCGGCGAAGTTCAGGTAGGAGCCGGTCCTGAAGTTCGTCAGGACGTCCAGCGGATCGGTGATCGAGTCGTAGTACGTGAGCGGGAACATGTCGATGCCCTTACGGGCTCCGGGGTCGGTGAACAGCGCGGTGAACGCGTTGGGCGCGATGGACTTGAGCCGGATGTCCAGGCCGATCCGGGTTCCGGCCGCCTGGACGGCGGTGGCGAGGAGCGAGACGTCCTGGCCGATGGAACTGGTGGCGACGGTCAGGGTCTTGCCGGTGGCGCCCGCCTCCTTGACCAGCGCCTCGGCCCGCGCGATGTCCGGGGCCGCGGGGCGCATGCCCTCGAAGGCCCGCTTCCTGGTCCGCTCCGGCGCGTCAGCCCAGGCGGCACGGGTGGTGAGCGTGCCGGTGGGGGTGCCGGCGCCGCCGAGGCCGACCTGGACGAAGCCGGAGCGGTCGAGGGCCGGCGAGAGGGCACGCCGTACGCGGAGATCGGCGAGCGGGCCCCGCATGTTCGTGATGGCGACATTGACCGTGCTGAGGCCCTCGCCGAAGTACAGCTCGCCGACGCCGCTGCCGCGTAGCCGGGTGTAGCTCTCGGTGGGGATGAGATAGCTGCCGTCGGCCTCCCCGCTCAGCAGGGCGTTGGTCCTGGCCGAGACGTCGGGCAGGAAGCGGAACACCGCCTTGCCCGACCTGGCCCGGCGTCCCCAGTAGCCGTCGAAGCGGTCGAGCTCGATGGACTGGCCCTTGCGCCAGGTGCCGAGTTCGAACGGTCCGGTGCAGGCGAGGCCGCCCGAGGTCCCGTAGTCCTTTCCGGCCGCCTCGACGCCGTCCCTGGAGGCCACCGCTCCGGCGGCGGTCGCCATGTACTGGGGGAACTGCGAGTCGGGTTTCCTCAGCTCGACGGTGACCTGGAGCGGACCCGTCTTCCTGACGGAGGCGACGTTCTGGAAGGTCTGCGCCCACGCGGCGGCGTTGTCCGGGTCCCGCTGCCGGTCCAGGCTGAACACCACGTCGTCGGCGGTCATCGTCCCGCCGCTGTGGAAGCGCAGGACGGCCATCCTGGAAGCGGCGGCCAGAGTCATCGCCCGACGTGGGGTCCGGGGCCTGCGGGTGCCCGAGGTCGCCGCCGAAGCCGGCGTCTCCACCGCGCTCGCCTACTACCACTTCAAGGACCGCGCAGGCATCCTGCACCGGACGCTGGAGTTCATCAGCGACCGGGCCGAGCGCTGCACCGTGGACCGACCGGCCCGGGAGTACGACAACGACCCCCACCACGACCTCGAACGCTCCCTCCTGCTGGAGTTCCAGGACCGGCCCGAAGTGCGCGAGAACAGCATCGCCTGGGGCGAGTTGCAGGCCACAGCGGTCTTCGACCCCGAGCTTCGCGCCGCACTGGCCGGGGCCCGCCTGATCTGGATCGGCGAACTGACCAGCACCCTCGCCCGCATCCGGCCGGCCGCTCCCGCCCCCGCACTCACCGAGTCCGCCGAACGGCTCACCGCCGCCCTGGAGGGCCTCAGTACACGCTGGCTGAGCGGACTGCTGTCCACGGGCCACGCCCGCGAACTGATGCGGGACGCCATAGCCATGGAACTCCCCGGTCGACCAGCCCCACACCACCATCTTCTCTTTGACTGACTTTTCAGTTAGTGCCACAGTGGACGAACGAACGGGGAAGCCCCCACTCACCGAGCGCCCCCGCACCCCGGCAGCTAGCTTGGCCCCATCACACTCATCGGAGCTCACCGTGCCCCACCATCTCCCCTCCCGCCGTTCGGCCCTCCGCTCGATCGCCGGGATCGGTGCCGCGGTCCTGGGCGCCTCGTCCTGCGGCCCCGGCGAGTCGGCGACCGGGCCGAGCGGCACCGGCAACGAGGACGCGATGACGAAGGGACGGCGAATGGGCGCCGAGTGGGAGAGCCACGCACGCACCTTCATGTCGTGGCCCGCCCTGGAGTCGGTGTGGGGTGAGGATCTCCGGTACGTGCGCGAGGACATCGCCCGCATCGCCCGCGCCGTCGCGGAGTACGAGTACGTCGTGATGCTGGCCAGGCCCGACCAGCAGAAGGCCGCCCAGAAGGCGTGCGGCCGCGACGTCGAGGTCGTTCCGCTCGCCGTCGACGACCTGTGGGCCCGCGACACGGTGCCCGTGTTCGTGGAGGACGACGGCAAGGTCACCGGCATCGACTTCAACTTCAACGGCTGGGGCAACAAGCAGCAGCACACCAACGACGCCCGGGTGGGCCGCACCCTCCTGACCGCGTACGACATCCCCCGCAGCAAGGCCCCACTGATCGCCGAGGGCGGCTCCTTCGAGACCGACGGCGAGGGCACCCTCCTCATCACCGAGAGCTCGATCGTCAACGACAACCGCAACCCCGGCAAGAGCCGGGACCGGATCGAGGCGGAACTCAAGCAGACCCTGGGCATCAAGAAGGTCATCTGGCTGGCCGGCGTACGCGGCCAGGACATCACCGACGCCCACGTGGACAGCCTCGTACGCTTCACCGCCCCCGGCGTGGTGCTCCTGGACAGGGCCCACCCCGACACCCCCGCCGACTCCTGGTCACGCGCGGCCGACCAGGCGAAGTCCGTACTGAGCAGGGCGACGGACGCCAAGGGCCGCCCCTTCGAGATCATCGACCTCCCCCAGCCCGACCTGTACGAGATCACCGGCGAGGGCGACGACTTCGTGTCGACCTACGCCAACTTCTACGTGGCCAACGATTCGGTCTTCATCCCCGGGTTCGGCGACCGGAAGTCCGACAAGCGGGCCAAGAGCATCCTGCGGGAGCACTTTCCCGGGCGTGACATCGTCCAGATCAACATCGACACCATCGCCTCCGGAGGCGGCGGCATCCACTGCTCCACACATGACGAACCGGGCAAGCCGGTCGACTGACCCCCGCCCCGCGGAGCAGCCGCTTCCACGATGCGGGCCCGGCCGGAACAGGTCTCGGCGGGACCGCCGAGACCGATCGTCTTCGGCCGGGACCGACCGCGGGTCCGGTGCCCTGGCAAGACCCGGTGCACCTCCTGGCGTTCGGCTCCAGTGCCGGACTCGCAGTCGAGGCACATGCGAGCCGTGCGCTCTCGGTGCGTCGATCGACGAGTCCGGCCGAGCAGCCAGGGATCCGCAATCACCGCTCACGCCCCCGGATCGCCCGGCCCCTCACACCGTCGGCCATCGGCATCAGCGGTCGGTTCATGACACCGGGAAGGTGGCCAACGCGGCCGGATCTCCGTATGGGCCGGGCACACGGCCCGTCAGACACCTCGCCAGATGTTGTCGAAGGCCGCCTGTTCCACATCCCGCCGCTGCCGTACGGCCGCAAGCTCCAACTCCGCGTCGCCGACCGCGGCCAGCACCGCCTCCACGCCGTCCGGCAGGTCCACGGACTCAGCGGAGCCATCAGAGCCACCGAAGCCGTCGGAGCCGTCGGAGCCGTCGGCGGATTCGTCATGAATCAGTACGGCTGCCACCAGAGCGGTGAGCACGGGCTCCTCCGCCGTCAGCCGGCCGGCCGCACGACGACGCTCGGGCGAATCGACGAGTGTGGGCTCACTGCCCGCCCGGAACGGCAGCCTGCGGCCTCGCTGCCGGGTGAGCAGCCCCTCCTCCTCCAGAGCGGCCTGGTAGGCCGAGAACAAGTCGCGTCCCCGCCGCCACAGCCAGTCGTCCACGGACTCGTACGGCTCCTCCCGTACCAGCACCGAGGCGGCGGCCCGCAACAGCGCGTCGTCGGGCGCGTCCACGCCGGCCGGCACGATGTGGTCGCCGTCCAGTTCTGCGGCCCCGGCGTCGACCAGGTCGATCAGTTCGGCTCCCGCGAGCCCGAGCGACAGCTCGCCCTGGCCCGGCGGCCGGCCGGATGCCGGGTCCAGGGCTACGAACATCAGGTCACGCGGTGTGGTCATGCTCAGCTCCTGCTGTCTGCGGGCGCGGACCGGGACGGCCGACAGGGCCCGATGTGGTCGCAGAACGGTGCGTTGCGGGTGGCCCCGCAGCCACACAGTACGGCCCGGGTCTCCTGCCGCGCTGGATCGTGAACGCGAACCCCTGCCGGGACGGACGGGTCGCCGGTGCGCCCTCTTCTCGCACGACGTGCCGCCGAAAGGCACCACGTCTTTCCGCTGCCCCGCCCGGGCACTGCCGAGGCGCGCGACTCCCAGGCGGAATCGCAGGTCGGACCCCGGGACCGCATCGCGGTCGTGCCTGTTGCTGCAGCGAGTTCGCCAACGATGTCGTATTCGAGGGTGGTCACTTCACCGTCGATGTCTTTGACGACTACCTTGCCAAGGCTGTCGTGCTCGAACCGAAAGTCCGGCCGAGGCTGTTCGTCCTTGAGGTCATCCGGCCGGATCGTGCTCGTAGTGCCACTCCGGGCCCTGGGGACTGATGACACCCGTCATACGCAGGTTGGCATGCTACGGATGTGCCACATGACGTCGTCTCCTTCGTCGACGAGTCGGCGGCCGCGAGCGGTTCGGGAACACGCCCGACGCACTGCCCGCGCCGCCGGACCCGGGGCTCCGATTGACGGCACGGCCGGGGCGGTGTGACGATGCGCCGATGTCGGACCTGCACGCCCGGATGGCTGCCCGGGTCGGTGACCTCACGGCCGTCGTGGTCGCGCGCTGCGCGGCGGAGGCACCGTTCTACGGGGCGCTGCCCCGCGCCACCCTCCAGGGCGAGGTGGCGCGGTCCATCGCGGCTGTGCACGCGCTGTTGCTCAGGGCACTGCGCGACGGCGGCGGGGGTCCGATGGGGCCGGGCGATCTGACCCGGCTCATCGAGTGGTCGGCGCGCCGGGCCGAGGAGCGCGTCCCCCTGGAGGCGGTGATCGCCGCGTACCTGATCGGCGCCGAGGTGTGGTGGCAGACGCTGACCGAGGTCGCGGAGCCCGGTGAGCTGGCCGGGGCGGGCGGCAAGCTGCTCGCCTGCCTGCACACCGCGCTGCCCGCGGTCGTCCTTGCCCATCAGAACGCCCGGGAAGACCTCCACAGCGAGGACAAGCGCGTACGGCGGGCCCTGCTCGGCGCCCTGCTGGAAGGACGGCCGTACGAGGAGCTGGCGGGTGTGGCGCGGGTGGCCGTGGTGGGTGAGCACGAGGTGGTTGCCTTCGCGTTCGAGTCCGACCCGCCGAGCAGATTGGTGCAGTCCTCGCTCGACGCCTTCACCGGGATCCCCGTGCTGATGGACCACGTCGCTCGGATCGCCCTGTTGCCGGGCAGGCCCGACGTGCCGGGCCTGGTGGCCCGGCTGGAGAAGGACGTGGGGCAGCCCGTGCGCGCCGCCGCCGCCCGCTCCTCCGTACCGGCGGCCATCTCCTCGGCGGCGCAGGAGGCCGGCCGCGTGCTGGATCTCGTCCGGCGGCTGGGGCGCCCGCCCGGGTGCTACCGCCTCGACGACGTGCTGCTGGAGTACCAGCTCGCGCGCCCCGGGGACGGCCTGGTGCGGCTGGCGGCCAAACTCGACCCCTTGGCGGAGCATCCGTACCTGCTCGAAACGCTGCGCGTGTTCGTGGAGCGGGGGCTCAACCGCCGCCGGACGGCGTCGGAGCTGTGTGTCCACCGCAACACCCTGGACTACCGGTTGCAGCGAGTGAGCGCGCTGACGGGCCTCGACCTCGCGGTTCCCGCGCAGGCGCGGCTGATCCAGGCGGCGCTCGTCGCCAGGGACCTGGCCGGGCCCGCGGATCACCGCGGGGTCACCGGACCGCAGGGATCCGCAGGAGCAGCGGAAAGCAGCTGAGCCACGGCCGGCCGGCGTCGGCGAGCGCTCGGCCGGTCATCTGTCAGAGCCAGGCGCCGAGTTCCTCGTGCCGGGGTGCGAGTACCAGGTCGGCGCCGGGGTGGTCGAAGACCATGACGGGCCGCTCCGCGTTCCAGCCGGACCAGCCCGGCTGTCCGGTGGTGGCGAAGGCGACCCAGGCCCGGTGCATGGCGTCGGCCAGTGGCTGGGGCGCGCCGGGCCCGGTCAGGTCCTCGGCGGCGCGCAGGTTGTCGAAGACGAAGCCGAGTTCCAGCGCATGGCACGCGCCGAGTTCCATCACGGGCGATCGCCAGCGGAATTCGTAGACGAAGGTGCGGGCGGGCCGGGAGTCGGCGAGGCGGTTGAGCGGCCCCCGCAACAGCAGGTCGGTGGCCATCTCTCCCAGGATCTCACCGGGTTTGGCGTCCGGCCGGGTGGCTCGGTACAGGCGTGCCACGCGTTGCGGGACACGGATCTTCAGCAGTGCCAGCCGCAGGGTGAGCCGGCTGATCCGGTCCACGGTTCCGCCGGGTACGAACCACAGCCGGTACTCCTCCCGGTTGCAGCCCAGCAGCAGGTCGGCCTCGGGAAGGGGCGGGGCGGCGGGCACCACGTCGCCGTCGACCACGATGTGGAAGCCGGGACCGCCGCCGATGGGGTCGGACCGGTCGACGACGGCGGCCTGCGCGTCCAGCAGCAGGTCTCGGTCCACCGCCGCGAACGCCTCGGCGGTGGCCGGGATCCGCAGTCTCTTCGCCATCGACCGTACGGTCTTCGCGCCCTCGCGGCGCGACACCGTGTGCGGTGGGCCGCTCTGCAGGATCGCCCGGTGGAACAGCCCGGCCGCGCCGGGGCTGGTCATGAGGGCCGCGATGCTGATGGCGCCGGCGGACTCCCCGAACACGGTGACGTTCGCCGGATCTCCGCCGAAGGCGGAGATGTTGTCGCGGACCCAGATCAGGGCTGCGATCTGGTCGAGGAGGCCCCGGTTGACGGGGGCGTCGGGGAAGACCCCGAACCCCTCGACGCCGAGCCGGTAGTTGACGGAGACGAGGACCACCCCGTCGCGCGCGAAGGCGCCCCCGTCATAGAGCGGCAGGCTCGCCGAGCCGTTGCGCAGGGAACCCCCGTGGATCCAGACCATGACAGGCAGTCGGCCCTCGCCGACCGACGGGGTCCAGACGTTCAGGTTGAGGCAGTCGTCCCCGGGGATGCTCGGATCGGGTATCAGCCGGTCGAGGGGCGGGCGGTAGGGACGTTTGGGGGCGGTCGGCCCGTACTCCAGAGCGTCTCGTACCCCTTCCCAGGGCTCGACCGGGGCGGGAGCGCGGAAGCGGTGGGCGCCGAAGGGCGGGGCGGCGTAGGGGATGCCGCGGAAGGTGGCGATCCCGTTGTGGAAACGGCCTCGGACCTTGCCCTGCCCGGTGGTCGCGATGAGGTCCATGGCGGTCCTTCCATGTACGAACGGGGGCCGGCCGCCCCTGGTCGCGGGAGCGTCAGGGGCGGGCGGCGTGGATCGGGACAGCCGCCGGTCACGGCAGAAGGAATCTCCGGGAACGGGTCACTGGCTTGCGAGACCGTTGCGGCGGACGTCGGACCAGGTGCCGCTGTCGGTGCAGATCCCGCAGTCGGCCCCGAAGAACTGTGCCCTCGCCGTCTGGTCCCCCATCAGCTGTGCCTTGAACCAGGCAGTGGTGGGCGCGGCGAACGGGCCGGGGTCGCCCACGACCGTGAAGTGATCGGCGCCGCGCAGTTCCCCGTAGATGGCCGGGATGTGGTCGGCGTCGTTGTAGAAGGCCTTGACCAGGAAGGGGAAGACGATGCTGTCCTTCTGCCCGGCCAGGAGGAGCGCGGGTACGTGGACGTTGTCGATGTTGGCGAGCGGCCCGGGCTGGATGGGCAGGATGGCGTCGATGCGCGGGTCCGCGCCGACGACGATGGCGGCGGCGCCGCCCTGCGAGTGACCGGACGCGCCGATGTGCTCAAGGTCGACACGGTCGTGGAAGGGGCTGGCCGGGTCGGCGTTGCGACGGGTGAGCAGGTCGATCCCGGCGCGCATGGAGATGCCAAGGTTGGACTGCGGGGTGTTGGCGGCGGCGACGATGAAGCCCTGACTGGCCCAGTGGAGCAACAGTTCGCGGTAGACGACCGGGAAGGCGAAGGTGCCGTTTCCCCACACGATCACGGGGTGGCGGCGGTCGCTGGTCGCGATGTCACGCGGGTAGTACAGGGTGGTCACCACCCCGACCTCCACCGCGGTGGCGTAGGGTCCGGGAGCGCCGTAGTCGGTCGCGGCCGCCTCGCCACTGGAACCGGCGGGGGAACCGGTGGACGCCGCTGCCGTTCCCGCGCCGGCAGAAGCCGTCAGCAGGAGCAGGAGCGCGGTCAGGGGGACGAGCAGTTTTCTCCAGAGCACAGCGGACTCCCGATGTCGTCACGGTGAACTGGATGTTTCATCCGGCTCACACCTTGTCTGATCGCACATCCTGAAGCACTGTTCGAGACCCGTCTCTGCGCAATCGCGGCAAGCAGCGGGCTCGGAGTTTGTGCAACATGCCGAGAGGCCTGAGCGCGGTGAGGGTGCCATGCTCGGTTCCGCCGCTACGGCAGAGAGCCCGCCGCCCGGTCCCGAGAGGAGAACGCCGGGAACGGAGAGAGCCCCGCGCACCGTACGCCCCGCATGACCTGCACCGTCAATCAGATGACGCTCCATCAGAACGAGCGTCACATGAGCGCCACGAGCGTCGTTTCAGCGTCAAGATATCGCCCGTAACACCCACAGCGCACACGATGCACACCGATAAAACTGTAGGTCAGGCGTCTTCCCACACCGGTTCAAAGATCGCGACGCACTCCGCGTACGAGGTCATCGGAAGTATGTCAGCCAAGACGACAACGGGGTAAATACCAGGTCAGAGCCACTTTTCCCGCTCTGGCGGATGACAATCCAAGCTTGAGCGTCAAATGAGCGTCACGGGCACCGGATCGCAGCCGCCGCCTGCGGGTGACACGGGGAACGCATCGACCCAGCGCCCAATCATCGTCCGGGCCATCCAGATTGCCACCCTCGTCGCCGAGAGGTCGGCACCATTCCAGACAGGCCTGGCGCTGGTGACCGCATCGTCGTCCGCACCAGTGAGCAGCTGGTGCCCGGCGAGCAGGGCGAAGACCCGGCCGCGGTGACGGTGTCGACGCTCCCAACCACGGTGGCGGACTCCGCATCAACCTGCGCGGCATCTGCCCGGGCACGAAGCACGAGCTACACCACATGCGCGCCCAGGGCAACGGCGCCATCGTCAACCGCCTTTTCCTCGGCGGTCTCATCGGGCTCCGCGGCAGTGCCTCCCTGCCACTCCTTCGAGCACGGTGTGACCGTCCTGACCACCAGCGCCGCCCTCTGGTACGCCCCGCGCGGCATCCGTACCGGCGCCGTCTGCCCCGACACCATCGACACGGCACGACGGGTCGGAGCCTGCCGGGAGTGGCTCTGCGCGAAAGGCGCGGGCGGGCTCTCCAGGTACCGGCAGTGCCACGTGCGGCAGGCGTGGGTCGGTCCCGCAAGGGCTGCGGAACTGACCTGCCTGCCGTGCTCCGAGACACCCAAATCGCCTCATGATCGCCCCAGTGGCCACAGACATGTGGCTGGCCCAGAGCCTCGGAGCAAGCGTCGTCCGAGCGTCAAGAATCTCCGAACGAGGCCCTGAAATAGTCGCCGCTGTGGTTGCTTCCGCCATGAAATCGCAGGTCCAGCCGCCTCCAGAGGTCAGTCTGTCCGCTCGAACCGCTACACGGAGGGAAACAGGTCGAGCGAACCACCCAGGCCTCAAAACCACAGGTCAGACACCCTTCGCGGCCGGCTCCAGAATCGCCACGCACTCCACATGATGCGTCATCGGAAGCGTGTACGGCTCCATGCTGCCAAAGAAGTCGCAGGTCAAACCACGCTTCTGGCTTCTCCGCAGTGAAATTCCGGGGATGGAGCGTCAAATGAGCGTCACGCGAGTCTGCCGCACCGCCCAGAGAGTGAGACCCGGGCACCGAAGCCGACACGAGATCGCGTTTCGCGATCTTCAGGGCTGGCGTCCGAGGACGCAACGAGATCGAGGCCTTCGGCGGGATCGCCAACGCCTTTGCGAGCCAACGCAGTACACCGACATGCTCCGTGCCCCCGCTCCAGCCGGCGCACATTGAACTGGCGACAGCACAATTCGGTGGCGCCCTCCAGCTTCGTCGGACATAAGCCGTCAGGCGTGGTCGAGCAACCGGCACCCCAGGGCGGCGCCGGGACCTTGGATGCCACGGACATCACCAATCGGCGGACGGGCGCCGTTTTTTACGGGGGTCTCGTCGGGCTTCTGGCATCTGGCAAGCAGGCCGAACCGGCCCCCTGGGGACGGCCTGGTCCTCTCGACCGACAGGTCGACGTGACTCGATCCGGGACCACGTGCCCAGCGGGTGCAGTGGTAGATCCAGCAGCCTTGTGGGCCCCGCTGGCACCGGACGGGTTCGGCCAGTGGCACGGCGCACCAGCCACGGGGTTCCGCTGAAGAGATTGCCCGCGTAGCCCCTGGTCCGGTCGACAACCTGGTACAACAGCTCTGGCAGAGCCGCGAAGCAGCGCACCAGAGTGCGCTACGACCTCCGCCGTCGCCGCGTCGCCCTGCGGTTCTGGCACGTGGTCCGCTTCTGGTGCCCCTCCTGGTCGATGAACAGGTCGGTTGATCGGCGGACCCGCTCCCCGCCTTCGGTGTCGAAGTCGAACGTGGGCCGACGGAAGCCGCCATGGAATCGGATCCAGCGGCGGTGGCGTGACGGGCTCCTCGAGCAGTCCAGGACGACACACTCGCGTTATTCCTTCGGTACGTGGACGTCGCCTGCCGCTGCTATGCGTGTCATCACCGACTGACAGTGCACCATCCGTCACTATTGCGACAACGTCTCGCATGCTCGATGAACTAGGCATTTGCGGGCGATGAAGCTGCCCGATGTGATAAATCGCCGCCGCGTCACTGCCCGCGCTTCAGGTCACCGCGCCAAGTGACGCCAATTCGGAGAACGGTCACCCAATCGCTCGTAGAAGTCCGCACGGTGAACCACTCCCGCTTGCCCCGCATTCAGCACGTAACCGGAGTTAACCGTGATCGAAGACGCCGCGCCTGCTACCGTAACGCTGCCTGATCTCGTACGCGAGGTCGTCACCGTTGCTGCGGCAGCCGAAATCCTTGAGAAGACCCGCTTGCACGGTTGCAACCCGCGCAAGCTGGATTCTTCTCACGCCCGGCGGCTCGCTCGTGACATGTGCAACGGTAGCTGGGACGACTACAACCCCGACGTCCTGTCTCTGTGCGGCCATGGAGCCGCAATCCAGGGACAGCACCGCCTCGAAGCGGTAATCATCAGCAAGACGCCCCGCAGCTTCCTTGTCGCCCGGGACGTGCCACATGGTGCGGCAACGACGATGGACTGCGGCAAGGCTCGATCGGCTGCGACCGCGCTGTCACTGGTGGGCGTCGACGGGCATCGCAAGGACATCTCTTCGACCATTCGTCTGCTGCAGAACTACGACGTCGAACGCAAGAAGGTTGCCTGGCCCGCATGGCGGTCGGTCGTCTACACCAATGCCGAGATCGTACGGTTCTTCCAGTCCAAGTATTCCGACCTGCCGGACTTCCTGCCGCTGATGACCGCTCTGAAGAGCGGCGTGTACTCCGCCCCCGCAGCGTCACTGGCATGCGCGTATCTGGTCCACCGGGACGGCGGGAGCACCTCGCACGCGGACGACTTCTTCCAGGGCCTGATCTCCGGAGCCCACCTGGACACAGCCGACCCCAGGTGGATCACTCGCCGGTACTTCCACAGCCCGGCCCGGCCACGACGCGGCAACATCACCAGCGCCCTCCACCTGGGACTGCTCCTGAAGACGTGGAACCTCTGGGTCACCGGTCAGACCTGGGAGATCGCCAACTTTCGCGCGACACAGCGCATGCCCGACATCATCAACGCGCCATGTCCTGCACAAGCGCAGCAAGCCTCCAGGAATCCGAGCAAGGACGGACCCGTCATTCCACGCCGCCGAGCTGCAGACCGAGCCGCCGTTCCTGGACAGACGATGGGCGTGATGCACCTGCCCATGGAAGAGGGCTTCCCCGTATGAGAGGCGCATCCCGGACACGGCGATGGCGTTTGGCCGCTCGCCTTGCACGAACTGTTCAAGAAGCACTGCTGGACACCAAGGCTTTGGCAAGCGGACACGCAACGCCATGCCCCGCCGACCTTCGGACGTGGTTACCGGCTCGGACATCGACGTGGGCGTGCGTCAGGAGCCTTCAGCTCTGCCCCCGACCGAGGGCCGGTCGGCATGCCTGGTCGCCTGCTGCGGCGAGGCCACCGCGGAGTGTCGCTACGACCAGTAGCCGGAATGGACTGCTGTCACGGCGTTACCGGTGCAGCGAGCCGCGAGCGGCGCGGCAAGGAGTGATTTCGCGGTGATGCCTCTCCATGCCGAGGACCGCGGGGCGTCGGTGGAGCCCGACGTTCATCGAGCCGGGCAAGAACACGCTCGCGCAAGCAGAACGCCTTTTGACAGGGCTGCCGGCAAGCCGCGGTCGACCATCCCTGACGTAGCGCCTAACCATCGAGCGAATAATCGCACCCGCCGCACCTCGTTGCGCCACCCGGTTTCACGTGGTCACGCCACGACATCGATTCGCGCGACAGAAATTGATCCTCGGTGGTGTGACTGATCATATGAAGGTGGGAGCCCTTCGATAGAGGGCTCCCACCACCTTCCGTGTATCCGCTGAAAGGAAAAACACGGTCATGAGTCACTCTTCCAGAGCCGGAGCCACTTCACGCTGGCGCAGGGCCCCGGGTGATGCTGTCCATCAATCGGACGTAATTTCACCGCTCTGCAATGTCCCTTCGCACCTGCAGCCTCCCGAGAGCGCCCCCCTCAGAGCGGCCCGGCACAATTCATTGTTCAAACAGCGCACCCTCCTCGTGTTGTGCGCCGCGGTCACCCTTGCCAACAGCGTCGGCTACATCGCGGCGTCCGCAGGCGGCGGTCCACGGGCCGGGCTGGCCGCAGGAGTCTGCGCGTTCGCTGGAACCATCGGGTTCTTCCATGAACATACGGACTGACACCACCGGTCACTGAGTACCTGTCCCTGCCGAGCTGACGGTGCACCGCCCGCCTCTCCGTCAACCGTGCCCCATTCTCGAACCAGGAAAGGAAGCCGAGCCGTCGGCAGAGGCGGGCATTACTCACCGCGCTGGGCTCACTTCCCACAAAGCAAGGTCACCCGCTCCGGCGATGTGAGCCCGCTCCTGACTGCGCAGACACGAACCGTCGCTACGGAAAACGCCACCCAATCGCCCCTGTCTCGGATCCATCGGAGTCTGACATGAACGACGAGAGCATGTCTTCCTCTGCACCGCTCCCCTTGCCGGTGCGTGAGATCGTCACCCCTGCTGCGGCAGCCGAAATCCTTGAGAAGACCCGCTTGCACGGTTGCAACCCGCGCAAGCTGGATTCTTCTCACGCCCGGCGGCTCGCTCGTGACATGTGCAACGGTAGCTGGGACGACTACAACCCCGACGTCCTGTCTCTGTGCGGCCATGGAGCCGCAATCCAGGGACAGCACCGCCTCGAAGCGGTAATCATCAGCAAGACGCCCCGCAGCTTCCTTGTCGCCCGGGACCTGCCACACCAGACAGCCACCACTATGGACTGCGGCAAGGCGCGCTCCGCCGCCACCGCGCTGTCACTGGTGGGCGTTGAGCGGCATCGCAAGGACATCTCTTCGACCGTCCGGCTGCTGCGACTCTACGACGCCGAACGCAAGAAGGTTGCGTGGCCCGCATGGCGGTCGGTCGTCTACACCAATGCCGAGATCGTAAGATTCTTCCAGTCGGAGTACCTCGACCTGCCGGACTTCCTGCCACAGATGACCGCCCTGAAGAGCGGCGTGTACTCCGCCCCCGCAGCGTCACTGGCATGCGCGTACCTGGTCCACCGGGACGGCGGGAGTACCTCGCACGCGGACGACTTCTTCCAGGGCCTGATCTCCGGAGCCCACCTGGACACAGCCGACCCCAGATGGGTTGTCCGCCGATACTTTCAGAATCCGGCCCGGCCACGACGCGGCAACACCGTCAGCTCACTTCAGCTGGGACTGCTGCTCAAGACCTGGAATCTATGGATCTCTGACGGGGTCTGGGAGATGGCGTACTTCCGCCCCAACGAGCGTATGCCCGAAGTCGTCCGCGCTGGCTCGGCACGCAGATTCACCGAGGTGCAGCACGAATCAGCCGACCCGGACAGTAACAAGATGCCCTTGTCACCACGTCGCACTGCACGCCAGGCCCGTGTGCCCGACCAGAACTCCAACACGGCTCAGGTAGGCTCCTGAATCATCCGTACCGGGCCGCCTCGGGACCGAGTTGGGGCAGCGTCAGGGCCACGAGGCGGCAGTCGCCACCAGCAATCGGGCGACTTCCCGCCGCGACCATCGGCCGTTCGGACATCCCGGAGGCCCCGCCAGGCCGCCACTGACGACGACCTCTGAACTCAGGGCAGCCGGCATACCGCCGTCGCCGGCCTTCAGAAACGGTTGAAGGTCAGCCGATTTCGATTCCCGCGCAGGGGGCGTGCCCGGAGGATCCTGGTCGCCGTGGTCGCCCGCCTACACGCCCTCCAGGCACGCCTGAAGCCCACCACCTCTGGGAGCTGGCGACTGACTGGCTCTTGATCGGACTGGCGTCGGCGTCGTGGCGGCAGCCTTAGTGGTCACGCTCCGACTCTGGAGGCACGCCTGGGAAACCGGCTGCCATCAGGGCGACGAGAACAGTGCGGGTACGCGCGGCCGCGGAGCCCTGGCGCGGTGCGGGTGATCCTTGTGCGCCCGGGCGCCCAGCTCACGTATCGTCGCCAAGGTGACCAACGCGCGTGTGGCGAGCAGGCACCGTATCTCCTCCGATGATCTTGCCGAGCTGATCAAGGAGTTCGACCTCGGCGACGTCGTCGCCTGGCGCCATCTGACCGACGGCCTGATGAACGTGAACTGGCGGATCGACACTCTGGCGGGGAACTTCGCTCTCAAGCGGGTCACGGATGTGCCGCTCGACAGGTTGCGCCGCAATCTTGATGTACTGCCCGCCCTTGCTGAGGCCGGCAACGAGGACATCGCCTTTCGGGCGTGGTGCACGGGCGGGGTGGAGGAATGGACAGCAAGCGCGGCGGCTCAACAGGTGTCCCAAGTACCGGACGGAGCAAGGACTTCGAGGCTGTCGGGGTCGTCGGTCTCCCAGTGGGGGCCGCCCCCGGTCGGCGGTCGCAGTACCCACACGGTGCCGTCGGCTCGGACGTCAGTGACGATCGCCCGCTGCCCGCTGCCGTCCCTGACGAGGTCGCCGACCACGCGCGCTTGGCGCTCACGACGGGCTCTCATCGTGCGTGTCGCTCTGCGCGAACCATCTGGAGGCCGCATCCGCAAGGTCGCGACGGCGCCGGGCCTGGCCGGGGGTACGACGGGCCGGGGTGCCGTTCGACGCGTCCGCGAGGAACCCTCCCCCGGTCGCGGAGGAGAACACCGAGAGCCGCGAACTGGACAGCGCCGGAGGCAACATGTGCCGTGCTGCTGACGACAACGCCCCGGATCATCCCGGCGGACAGGGCGACCGTGACGGCCTGCCAGCCCGGGCGCTCCCTCAGCGGCTGCGCCGGGTCGGGGTCGGACCAGACGCCGGCGACGTGCCAGTGGCGGGCGTCGGCGTAGTAGCGGCCACGCTCCTCGCTCTCGTCGAGGGTGGTGGAGGTCGTGGCGCAGGAGTAGACGGCAACGGGTACGTGCCCGAGGCCGCCGGGCGGGTTGTTCGGCATGCCTCAAGCCTGCTGCCCTGCGATGCTCGGGCCCAGGCACGGCCCGTCGCAGCGGAGGGATTCCGTACCCGGCTCGACTGTCACGTCCCGTGGCAGCGGAGACGGACTCCTCCGAGGGGGTACCACGGCCCGTGGCAGTCGCGCTGATGACGTCCGCGGAGCTACTACGGGCCCGTGGTACTTCGACCCGTGCGTCAGCGCACCCCGAGCGGTACGCCGGCGGAGTTGGCCAGCCCTCGCAGTCGGTTGACGGACACGCCGGCAAGCCTGCTGATGATGACGCCGGGAAGCATCTGGTGGCGCACCCAGCCAGGAGCCATCTCGCACACGGCTTGGAGGGTGTCGGCAGCGGCCTCCCACCGTCGGCATTCCACCTGGGTGAGGGCGACGTCCAAGCCGTAACGGGCTCGGGTGGCCAGGGGCACGCTGGCGTCCAGGCGGACGGTATCCATGAGGCGCAGAGCCCCGCCCGTGTCGCCCGAGCGCCACCGCGATGCTCATCGCCTGTGTGGCGGCGTACATCGGCCCGTACGGCTGGGCGTGAGAACCGCGGGCATGTTCGTCCCCGATGCGGGCGGCGACGGCGTGCGCCTGGGAGAGGTACTCGCGGGCGTTGTCCGCGCTCGCCCCGCCCCGGGAGGCGGCGACGGCGGCATTCGTGACGAGCTGGCCGTAGACGCTGAGCCGGTCCGAGCCGTGCTCGCTCATCTTGGGCTCGATCCTGTCGGCCTGGGCCGCTGCGAGGAGGAATCCCTGCTTGGTGCGCCCATCACGGAGATTGACCCACGCGGTCGTGGCGGCGAGATGGGCGTCACGAAGGTCGTCCCCGGTCCGCACGGCGACCTGGCGGCCATACGTGAGGGCCGCGTACGCCAGATCTCGCGAGCCGAGCATGTTCGCGGCCATGCCGGCGGTCTGAAAGGTGTCGATCAGCACTCCCCCGGCGGCCTCCTTCTCCTCGAGGCCAGCGGCGTCGAAGCGGGCCCGCGCCTCGGGGAGAAGCTGCCCGAGGAGCGTTCCCAGCTCGGCGTACCGACCGCCCCAGTAAGCGGCGTCCGCGCGGCGCAGGACAGCACGGAGCTCTTCGACACTTCCCAGCTCGACTTCGGAGGGAATGCCGATCGCGGCGTCATGGGTGGCGGCGGAGACCATGCGCAGCGCGGCCCGCTCGTCCCGGTCCATGGAACGGCGAGGCGCCTGTTGCCCGAGCAGCACGGCGATGTCGGTACCGAGCGAGTGGGCGATCGAGAGCAGGGACGGCAGCGATGCCGTCCCTCCGCGTTCGAGCTTCCGAACCACCCCGACAGACACCCCGGCGGCCTCCGCCAACCGCTCCTGCGTCATCCCGCCCCGCAGCGCCTTCAAACACTCCGAGGTGGTGTACTCCGACCACTCCATGGTCCAGAACCTCCGCGTGGTGAGCCCCACACGGACAGTACTGGCCGGAGAGGGAACACGGACGCCCTTTCCTGGCAAGGAGGTTGACCTCAGGCGGCGTGAACCGCTGTGACCCCGAGCAGTGCTTCAAGCTCGGCCACGGCCGCGTCCTCGTCCGTGACATGGACAGTGGAGATCCCCAGCGCGGCGGCCGGCGGAAGGTTCACCGCGTGATCGTCCACGAAGACGCACCGCTCGGCGGGCAACCCGATGCGCTCCAGTACGAGCCGGTAGATCGCCGGATCCGGCTTCGCCAGCCCCTCCAGCTCGGACACGACGTGAACGTCGAAGAGGTCCCAGATGCCCACGTGCTCGTACGGGTTGAACGGATTGAGGCCGAAGCTGTTGGACAGCAGGCCAAGCCGGTGACCGGCGGCACGCGCGGCACGCGCGAGCGCGACCATCCTGCGGGCCACAGGCACCCCGGCCCAGGCCCGGCCCATCAGGTTCACCGGATCCACATGCGCACCCAACAGCGCGGCCGTGCCCTCGTTCCACTCGGCCTGCCCGATCTCCCCGATCTCCAGAGCCGCGTACAGACGCCGGCCTTCAGGGTGATCGTTGAGAGTGCTGCGCCACGCACCCGGAGCCAGCCCTTCTGACACGCACCAGGCGCGGTGGACGTCGATCGGGCTGGCAGTAAGCACCCCGGCAAAGTCGAGGATCAGGCCGCGCCTGTCGGCGATATCAGTCCTGTGCGGCATCCGGTGATCGTTCCTTCCCTGATGGCTTCTCTCAGCGACGCTACCGCGCACTGACCGTGCGGACGGGCGAAGCCTCTCTCACCGATTCGCGCGAGCACCTGGCGTGCTGCCCTGACGGAACGCCTGTGCTCGGAAATGCCCGATGGCAGCCACGGGCCGTTCATCCGCGTCCTCGCGTCCCGCCCCAGCGGCCCCCGGCACGCCGTTGCCCGGCACACCCCGGTCGACTCACGGCGGATTCAATCGGTCGTTGTGCAGGATGCACCCGTCGATGTGCCCGCGCCGGGCCACGGCGTTGTCCAGGGCGACCACGGCCGGCTCTTTCACGAGCGGGTAGATCCTTTTCCCGGCAGATGAGCCTGCGACAAGTAGGTCGCGGACCGGCGCAGGACCCCGTTCTCCTGCTCCAGCAGCTTGATCCGCCGACGTGCTTCCCGCAGTTCCACGCTCTCCTGGCTGGTCATGCCGGGCTTGGTCCCGTCGTCGGTGTCCGCCCGACGCATCCATTTCCACAAGGTCATCGGATGGACCCCGAAGTCGGTGACCGCGTGCTGCTGCCCGAAAACTGGTTGAGCAAGCTCAAGGATGGCCCGGGCCCCACAGTGGGTACGGCCACCAAGCTCGGTACTACCACCGCGGTTCCCTGTCCGACTTCGTGGGGCGAGCACCGGCAGCCGACAGGGACGGCTGACGGAACCTCCTGCCACGACGTGCCAGTAGGGGCGGTCAACCACAGGCACGGGAAGATGGCCGAGAGCCCCGACTTTGATGCCCTTTCCACAGATCAGAGGCCATCCGAACCCTCAACCGCTGGGTGATTCCAAGCTCATTGCGCGGGTTGGCTTCCGCTCTCCCACGAAGCCCCAGGCCAGCGACCTGGGGCTTCATCGTTGTCCGGGCCACGCCGGTCAGAGGTGCTTCTTGTAGAACGGGATCAGGTGGTCGAGGGCGATCTTGACCGGTTCGGGCCGGTCGTAGAGGTCGTAGTGGGAGAAGCCCTCGGCGACGACGAGTTCCTTGTCCTTCGAGGCGGCGCGGCGGTAGATCTCCAGGCCGTCGCGGTAGGCGCCGAATGCTCCGGGCTTGTCGCCGACGATGACGCACAGGGGGCGGGTGAGGAGGACTTCGGCGCGGTGGAAGGCGTCCCAGCCGATCGAGGTGGCCTGGCGGGCGAAGAGTGCTTCGGTGCGGCCGCCGGGCTTCTGGCCGCGTTCGGTGCGGTAGTAGTCGGTGGCCTCGACCACGTCGATCTCGATGATGCCCTGCTCCTTGGCCGTGGCGGGGTCAGCCGGCAGGAGCTGGTCGATGCGGGGTTCCGCGCCGCGGGCCTCGGCGGTGCGCTGCTCGGCGATGGCGTCGAGGGTGGCGAGGGGGTCGTAGCCGCTGAACGCCTCGTGCATGAGGCGTCCGAAGTTGACTCCGGTGACGCTGCCGACGGCCTTGATGCGGCGGTCGGTCATGGAGGCGTTGATCGCGTAGGCACCGCCGCCGCACACGCCGATGACCCCGATGCGGTCGGCGTCGACGTACGGCAGCATCACGAGGTGGTCGATGACGTGGCTGATGTCCGACACACGGAAGTACGGGTCCTCGATCGAGCGGGGCGTCCCGCCGCTGGCGCCCTGGAAGCTGGCGTCGTAGGCGACGACGACGTAGCCCTCCTTCGCGAGTGCCTTTCCGTAGATGTTGCCGGACGTCTGCTCCTTGCAGGAGCCGATGGGGTGGACGCTGACGATCGCGGGGTAGGTCCGGTTCTCGTCGAAGTCCGGCGGGAGATGGATGTCGGCGGCCAGGTCCCAGGCGAGGGCCTTGACGGTGGTGCTCCTGATGTTCTCGGGCATGGGTACTGCGTCCTTACGAGGGAAGGCGGTCGTCCGCTTCGGTGGCGGCTTTCGGTGGGCCGGCCAGCCGTCGGTGCGCCCGGGTGAGGACGGCGGCGGTGGCGATGAGGATGAGGTCGAGGAGGGCCAGGGAGGCCAGCGGAGGGAGCCGGACGGCGGCCACGCCGGTGGCGGCGAGGACGGCGGCGGCGAGGAGGCGTTCCTTCCAGGCGCCGCCGGCCGTGGTGCCGAAGAACCAGGCGGTGGTGGCGAGGTAGAGGGCGGGGCCGCCGAAGAGGAGGAGGGCGAGGGTGGCTGAGCCGTGGCCGGTGGGGTGGGCGATGGTGAGTTCGCTGCCGACGGCGAGGGCGACCAGGGCCGCCAGGACGAGGTAGGCGCTGTTGGTGCCGAGGCGGACCGCGCGGACCGGGTCGGGGCTGTGGGTCACGGAGTCGGTGATGACGTCCTCACCACCGCCGAAGTAGGCGCCCCACAGGCAGGCCAGGGCGATGAAGACGCCGGCGGTCGCGAGGATGCTGGGGGCGTCGACGGGGGCGTCGGCCATGGCGCGGCCGGCGGTGAGGACGGTCTCGCCGAGCAGGATGATGAAGAACAGCCTCAGCCGTTCGAGCATGTGGTCGGCGTCGAAGGCGAGTTCTCGGCTGCTGAGGGTCCGGCCGGGCAGCGGGTGGGCCAGCCAGGTGCCGGTGAGGTCGATCAGGGCGGCCGCCGCCCACCACCACAGCCGCGGCCCGGAACCGACGGCGGCACCGACGATCCACAGCGGGGCGGAGGCCGCCATCCAGACCAGGGTGCGGCGGAAGTGCTCGCGCAGCAGGGCGGTGCGGCCGGCCAGCGCCGTCACCGCGCCCGCGAGGAACAGGATCGCGAGGAGCGGGATCACGAACGCCCAGGCCCGGTCGTCGAAGGCGCCGGGGATCGCCGCGTTCATGAAAAGCCCGAGGCCCATGACGATGACGATCATCCAGCGGGTGACATCGCGGTGGACGTCGAGGAGTGTGGCCTCGTAGCTGGTGTAGGTCCAGGTGCCGAAGACGGCCACGAGCAGGACGCCCGTCTCGGCGGCGCCGCGCCAGGTGAGGTGTTCGAGGAGGTGGTGGGAGAGCTGGGAGACCGCGAAGACGAATACGAGGTCGTAGAAGAGTTCCAGCGGGGACACTTCCCGCCGCAGTCTCATCGACTCGGGCACGGTGCTCATGTGCGGGGTTCCTCCGTGGGGGACGGTGACGGCCGGGGCATGGGTGCCCGGCCGTCACCGTCGTGTGTCGGGTCAGCCCTGGTCGGCGGGGGCGGCCGCCAGGTGCTCGTTGTAGAACGGGACGGCCTCGGCGATGGCCTGGTCGACGTACTTGGGGACGTCGTAGAAGTCCATGTGCGTACCGCCCTCGACCACCCGCAGCTTCTTGGTGCTGCGGGCGCGTCCGTGGAGCTCGGTGGACATCCACAGGGACCCGGCCTCGCTGCCGGCGACGACGAGGAGGGGCTGGGTGAGGAGGTCCTCGACCATGTGGAAGGCGTCGAAGGTGAAGATCCGCGAGACGCTCTTGGTGAAGAGGAACTTGTTCTTGGCGTTGGGGTGCTGGGCGCGCGGGGTGAGGTAGTACTCGCCGGCCTCGGCCAGGTCGCGCGGGGTGTTCTCGTCCGGCTCGGCCGGGACGTAGGGCAGGTAGGTGGGCTCGGCACCCTGGGAGGCTTCGGCGGTGCGCTGCTGGGCGACGGCCTTGAGGGTGGGGACGGCGGCGGCGTCGGAGTCGGTGCCGTACCAGCCGCGGCGGAAGTTCGTGCCGATGTTGACGGCGCTGACGGTGGTCAGGGCCTTGATGCGGTAGTCGGTCATGGCGGCGTTGACGCTGTAGCCGGCACCGGCGCAGATGCCGAGGGTGCCGATCCGCTCGGGGTCGACGAAGTCGAGTGTCTGCATGTGGTCGACGGCGGCGCGGACGTCGTCCACGCGGGCGTAGGGGTCCTCCAGGTGGTGCGGCTCGCCACCGCTGTCACCCTGGAAGGAGGCGTCGAAGGCGAGGGCGACGAAGCCCTGCTCGGCGAGCTTGCTCGCGTACAGGCCGGCGGCCTGCTCCTTCACGCCGCCGCCGGGGTGAACGACGACGATCGCGGCGTGGCGGGTGGTGCGGTCGAGGCCCTCGGGCAGGTAGAGGTTGCCCGCCATGGTGATCTGGCCGTTGGGGAAGGTGATGGCTTCCATCGTGATGCTCCTGGTGAGTCGTGCCGTGCGGGGGTGTGGTTTCAGGGGGTGCGCAGGTGCGCGAGGTCGTCGCGGACGCGGGCCGGTTCGTCGTCCAGCGGCATGTTGAGGCTGTCCTCGACCGCGTCGAGCGCGCCTGGGGCGTCCGGCTTGGCCTGGGTGAACAGGGCGGTGAAGTCGGTGGTGGCGGGGCCGGGTCCGGAGAAGACCTCGAAGGTCCGGCCCAGCGCGGTGTCGTCGAGGAGGGCCTCGATCAGGAGGGCGCCCAGGACGTCGCGGCCGATGCCGGCCTCGCCGGTGTCGCCCTGCTCGATCCGCAGATGGGCGCCGCCCTCGCCGGCGTCCAGCCAGCCCGGGCGGACGATCGTGTACGGGGCGCCGCTGAGGCGGACGAGGCGTTCGGAGCGGCGCTTCCAGTCCAGGGCATGGCCGCTGTCGTTGAAGTAGTGGTCCCGGCGGGTGACGAAGATCGTCGTCATGAGGACGATCCGCGGGCGTCGGTCGCCGAGCGCGGTCAGCACGTTCGCGACGCCGCCGTAGTCGACCCGCTCGAAGGACTCGGGGCGGGCGTCGTCGTCCGACCCGTGGACGAAGATCACCGCGTCGGTGTCGGCGACCGCCTTGACGAGCGTTTCCGGGGCGGTGAGATCACCGGTCACGATCTCGGTGCCGTCCGGCAGGACCTTTCGGGCACGGGACTCGTCGCGGGCAAGCGCCACGGGGGTCAGACCCCGGGCAGCCGCCGCGGCGACGACGTGGCGGCCGGTGCGGCCAGTGGCCCCTACGACAAGGACGCGGTCGATGGCGGGCATGGGGTTCCTTCTTCCTTTCCCGGTACGACGGGGAGGTCGGAGACGGTGGGGTTTCAGCCGCTGGTGGTGCGCGGGCGTCCGTACTGCTCGGCGGTGATGGCCTCGTGCCAGTCGGTTTCCGGGGTGTGGTCCCAGACGCCCTCCCACAGGGCGAGGTGCTCCATGAACGACTCCGGAGTGGCGCCGTGCCAGTGCTCCTCACCGGGTGGACAGGTGACGGTCTCGCCGGACCGGGCCTCCAGGACCCTGCCGTCGCGGGTGCCCACGAGGGCGATGCCGGAGACGACGTGCAGGGTCTGGCCGAGAACGTGGGAGTGCCAGTGGGTGCGGGCACCGGGCGAGAAGCGGACCAGGTTGGCCCGCATCCGCGACGGCTCCTGGCCCGCGTGGATGACGTCGAACCAGACGTCCCCGGTGAACCATTCGGCCGGAGCCTTCGTGGTGGGCCGACGTTCGACGAACTCCATGGCTTCTTCTCCTGAAAACGGGCGGGGTATTTTCCGGGATCTCCGGAACCCGTGACTTCCTCGGGCACTGAAAACACTCGCACGTGCCGCACGCCCGCTGTAGAGGAGAATTCCATCCCGGGAGGAAAGCATCCGGGGATAAAACTCTCCCTCCCACAGAAGTTGCGTTCCGGGTATGAATGAGTGCATGAGCAGCAACGCACGCCCCGACGAGCTGGGGGCCTTCCTGAAGGCCCGCCGGGCCGAGATCGACCCGAGTACGGTCGGGCTGCCCGACACCGGACGGCGGCGCGTCAGCGGGCTGCGCCGAGAGGAGGTCGCCGCCCTCGCCTCGGTCAGCACCGACTACTACACCCGCCTGGAGCAGGGCCGGATACAGGCATCGCCGCACGTCCTCGACACACTGGCCCGGGTCCTGTGCCTGGACGACGACCAGCGCGCCTACCTGTTCGAGGTGGCCGGGAAACTCTCGGCAAGACCGGTCCGACGCACGTCCCAGAAAGTTCATCCCCGGCTGCTGCGCCTGCTCGACGACCTGGAAACGATTCCCGCGATCGTCCTCGGCCGCCGCATGGACATTCTCGCCTGGAATCCGCTCGCGGCCGCCCTCGTCACCGATTTCGGAGAAATCCCGGAGAAGCGGCGGAACTACATCCGGCTTGTCTTCACCGACCCCAGGATGAGAGCGCTGTACGCCGACTGGGAAAACGTCGCCCACACGTGCGTCGCCCAGCTGCGCATGGAAGCCGCCCGCGACCCGGAGAACGCGCGCCTGACCGCCCTCGTCGGCGAGCTGTCGGTCCAGGACGCCGACTTCCGCCGCTGGTGGGCCGCCCACCACGTCGCCGTGCGCGGCATCGGCACCAAGACGCTGCGCCACCCCGTCGTCAGCGAACTGACCCTCGACTGGGACACCCTCGCCCCCACCATCGACACCGACCAGCAGCTCGTGATCTGGACCGCCGAACGCGGCACCCCCTCCCACGACGCGCTGCGCATCCTCGCGTCCTGGGCGGACAGTGCCTCCACGGCCCCCGCGGACGGCGAGACCGGCCGCACGCGGCTCGGCTGACCCCGGCCGGTGCAGACGGCTGCCACACTGGAGACATGACCAGCAGCAGCGGCGACCCGAAAGAACTGGGGGTCTTCCTCAAGGCCCGCCGGGCGGCGCTCGACCCCCACCGGGCCGGACTGCCCGAGACCGGAACCCCACGCAGGGTGGCGGGGCTGCGCCGTGAGGAGGTCGCCCGGCTGGCCGCCATCAGCACCGACTACTACACCCGGGTCGAGCAGGGCCGCATGCGGGCCTCCGCCCCCGTCCTCGACGCCATCGCCCGGTCCCTGCGCCTCACCGAGGACCAGCGCGCCTACCTCTTCGAGCTCGCCGGCCGTCCACTGTCCGAACCACTCGCGCATCCGGGCCGGAACGTCACCGAGCACACCCGAAGGCTCCTCGACCAGCTGACCGCATCACCAGCCCTAGTCCTGTCGGACACCATGGACGTCCTGGCCTGGAACTCGCTCGCCGTGGCCCTCCTGGTCGACTTCGGACAGATCCCCGAAGCGGACCGGAACTACGTCTGGCTGCTGTTCAACGACCCCGCGCTGCGGGCCCTGTACGACGACTGGGAGGCGGGGGCCCACGCCTGCGTGGCCTATCTGCGCATGCACACCGCCCGCCGCCCGGACGACCCCCGTCTCCAGGGACTCCTGGCCCGGATGGCCCCGCACGCCGACTTCGAGCGCTGGTGGCACGCTCAGGACGTCGCCGTCCAAGGCACCGGAAGCAAGGTCTTCCACCACCCCGTCGCCGGCACCCTCGTCCTCGACTGGGACACCCTCACCAGCTCGACCACCCCGGACCATCACATCGTCGTCTGGTCCGCCCCGCCCGACAGCCCCACAGCCCAGGGCCTGCACCTCCTCGCGACAGCTACCCGAGAGGCAGCCCAGACATCCGCCGTTCCGTCGGGCCTCCCGGAGTACAGCGCGTAGTCGATCCACAGCAGCCTCTTCCCGGAGCAGTAACTGAACGACTGCCCCAGGGCCGGGTGATTCCCAAGCTCAGAGCGCAAACTCGTCTTCGCCCCCGCCTGCTGCGCCCGACGGCCCTGGTCGGGGAGCCATCTGGGAGCCGACCTGCTTCCCAAGCCCCTGCGAGACCTTCCGGCCCCACTGCGCACCAACGCTGCGACCAGGTAAATCGGCAAACCGGGTGGTGCGGGGCTGAGCCGAATCTCATTCGGGACGAAGAGGTCATGAATTCAGATCTCGACGCCTCAACAGAATAAGACCAGGTCAGGGGCCTGACCATTCAGCGAGGATCAGGACCTCCCCGCGTTCCCAGTAGTGTCTGGGAAAATCCTGCAGGGAGATCTTGGTGGGGTACCCCAAGCTCTGGGGTATGGCGTATCGGGAGGGCATGCGATGGAGCCGAGAAGTGCAGCAGCAGCGGGACGAGCCTTCCCTTACACCGCACGAACCACCTGTTACATCGAGATCCACAAGGACGGCCGCGTCACTCACGGCGCAGATCGGGCGACGTACGAGCGGGCGGTGGCCGGCGAGTCCAGGCTGTATGCCGTGTGGCCTGGGGAGTGGTCCAGCCACCTCTTCCTGATCGACGATCTGGACGAGTACGCCAAGGCCTGCGGCATCAAGCACGACGTCCAGCGGACAGGGCTGGCCGAGCATGTGCACCAGGTCCGATGGACCGAGTCGGACGACGAGCAGAATCCTCGCAGCCCGTACATCGGCATCGAGGTCGTGCTGGACTGCGGGTGCAAGATCGAGAGTCTCCGTGTGTTCGCCGAGCAGATGCGGGAGCAGAAGGGCTGGGCGGTGGCCACCTCGGTCGGGTGGAGCCGCTGGGGCGGACCCGAGGGGACCACGTACTCCCTCAGGGTCCGCCGCAAGAGCCTGACTTCCTGAACCATCGCGGTCGGGATCCTGCAGAACGCTACCTGGCAGTCAGCGACGGAACCCACGATGGGGATCTCGTGCGTCGACATTCAGGAACGGTTCGAACCAGGCTGCGGCACGTAGATCGCCGATGCCCATGTGTTGGTTCGTCTCGCCGTCCGGCTCCTCAATCCCGTCGAAACGAGTGTTGTAGAGCATCAGCACGTCGGTGTCCTGGAAGAACATCTCGGAACACATGCCGAAGTCGTAGTCGTCACGGTGGCTGGGCAGCCTCCCGTGGTCACCAGCGGCATCGTCTTCGACCTCGCGGTCGGCGGCGTCACGGACGGCGAGGTGAAGGGCGAGTTCTTCGGCCGTGCAGGTGGGTTCCGGCCAATGCCCCCGTTCGAGGTCACCGGCAAGGTCGTCGGCGGCCCGGGCAAACCGGCGGCGCCACTGGAGGTCGGCTGTGAAGGTCAGCTTCGGGAGATAGGAGAACACTCCCCAGTGGCCGTCGCGCTCGTCTGGCACCACGGTCCGGTCGCCAAGTTCCTCACCGTCGTCGTACGCCTGGTCGGCGAGCACGCACAGTTCCGTGTAGAGGAAGTCGGCAGTTCGGGGGGTGAGTTGCCACTGACATCGTTCGTCTTCGCACTCCGGGTCATCGCAGTGCGGCGCCTCCGTCGCGAACAGAGCCGCGAAGTCCGGACTCTTCCCCTTGGCTGACGGCTTTGCTTGCTCGCCTTGGAGGACAACCGCCGAGTGCCGGCAGCCCACGCCGAAGTTGGCAACTACCGCTTCCTTGCTCCAGTCGGCGACCTCATGCCCCTTCTCCGTGCGCAGTCTCAGGCACTGGGAGGTGTCCGTGACCGTGTCCGCGCCCTCGATCTCGCCGTCGGACTCCCCGAGCCACATGACAGCCCCGACAATGTCCTGAGGGTCGTCGCTCTCGGGGTGCTGACTCGGCAGGGGTTCCCAGCCTGCGCCCCTGGCTGCCTTCAGCACGGCCTGCGGGTCATGTACGTGGAATTCTCGGAGTACCTCTACCCGAATGACCGGACCAGTCAGGTCAGCGAGCCGTGCGTCGTTCGGGGTCCTTACGGCGCGCTGAGCCGCGTCGGTGTCGCTGTCCTCCTCCGCATCGTCATCAACGTCGTCGGCGAGCTGCTCCCACTTCAGGAAGCTGCCTGGAGTCATGGGCCAGACTCCCGCCAGCGCGTGTCGTGCGGCACTGCGGAGGGACGAAGCCGGAGCATCCGGCAGCTGGGCACAGAGCTTCTCCAGCGGCTCGGGTTTCCACGCGTCGGCAGAAGCGCCGATGGCTCGCTGGAGAATGCCCACCGCCTGCTGCGCGAGCTCGGGCTGCCGGCAGGTGAGGACGGCCTGCAATGAGGCAGGGCCCTCTCCGTGATGAACGAGAGCGAGGATGCGGCTCTTGCTGGGGGTGTGCTCGCAGTGGAAGCCGCGCAGCGCGGCTGGTGTCGACTGAGCAGACATGCGGAGGACTCCGAACAATGGGCGCACGAGAAACGTGCGTGAAAGCGAGTGGAGTTCCGCTGGTGGGCACGCTGCTGACGTGCCTCCGGACGGTGAAAACTAGTGCGCTTGGCTGGTTCCCCCGGTGCTACCGGGAGTCCGGACCTGGCTCCCGCAGCTTACTCACACGAAACAGCCGAGGGCGGTGGCAGCAAATAATCCCGATACCGGGGTGCTCCGCAGCGGTCTCGGCTCAGCCGAGCGGGCATGCGCCGCATGAGGGTCGGCCTCGCTCGCCAGAGGGCTCTCGCATGCGCCCCTGCGCACTTGCGTGCTCCGGCTCTCGATCCCCTACCTTCGCCGGGTTCGTGAAGCGCCCGCCCAAGCCGTAGGGGATGCATTGAAGCCTGCCAAGAAGGTACTTCTCGACCTCGACGCCTCGTCGAACATCTCCGTCCGTTCCAACGATGAACTGCTCGGCAAGGTGCAGTCCGCGATCGCCGCTGACGACAAGGCGCGCAAGAAGAAGGAGGCCGAGCCGCTCCGGCGCAAGCCGGTCCTATCGGACATCGCGAGCACCGAACTCGATCGCCGGACGCGGGTCTCCATGTGGGACGTCCTGCACACGCTCGGACGGGCGATGTCCCTGTCCTGGAAGGGAGCCGGTCGCGGCCTTGCGGAGCACTGGGGGGCCCTGAAGTACAGCCAGGCACTGACAGGCGGCCCCGACTCCTTCCTCGGGCTGACGACCGAAGGGCGGAAGATCGCCGAACGGTACAAGAACATCCAGTCGCACGAGCTCGGCATCGCCTTCGGGCTCACCCTCGCCAAGCAGGTGCTCGGGTGCAGGTTCCCCGAGCACTCTGTGAGCATCGTCCCCGCCGACGCTGTCCTGCGTGCCGGGTGGGCACTCACGAGCAGGGAAAAGGGCAACAAGGTCGGGTACGGGTACCGGCCGCAGTACTTCGCGGAGGTCTGGCGCCCAGGGGAACCGTCCTTCGTGATTCCCATCGCCACCAAGGGAAACCACAGCAACGCGGCCATCTCGGCGGGGCAAATGGCGTCCGCGTCCGCACACGCCGAGGCCGTACACATCGGCGCGTGGAACGAGACCCCGAGCCTGCTGTTCAGCACGGAGCTGCCCGCAGACGGCACTGTGACCGTCCACGCCCTGCAGGCTCCGGGCCGTGACGGCCTGCTCGCCGTCCCCTCTGGTGGGAGCAGGGTCGACCTGGACTCCAATCCGGTGCAGGAGAACCCCTTTCCGGGAATCCAGCCGCCCCGGGAAGGGGACATGGTCCGCGAGCCCGTGCCCGGCTGCCACGTGACTCCCGAGTACTTCGGGTGGTTCCAGCAGGTCCTCGGGCATACGGCGGCGGCCAGCCTCATGGCCTTCACCGGCTCCGGCCAGGGCACCGCCCGCTACCTCACCGAGCGACAGGGCAACGACCGCTTCGACGGCATCGAGCACGCCGCTGCCGGCAGCGTCCAGGACATCAGCCACCGACTCTTCGGACGCACCTATGCCGGCACCGACCACGTGTTCCGGCTGAACGGACCCCGCGTCGAAGCCTTCTCCGGCATGGACAAGGAACTCTTCGACCTCCTCACAGCAGGAAAGGCCGAGGACTACCGCATCCGCGTACACGCGGCCCGGCACACCCGTCCCCGGCTCGCCTGGGACAAGAAGTGGGGTGGTCCCGTCTCCGTACATGCCGACGGGTCCGTCCTCGCCATCCGTCTACTGCCTGGTCAGCGAGTGAAGCGCAGTTAGCGAACTGTCCCGAAAACGCCGGAAGATCGAGCGCGGGACCTGTGTGTACCGACAAAGACGCAGGTCACGCACCCCAACTCACGGATCACACCAAGTGCCTTCTAAGCACTTGGCGGCGGAGTGCGCGGCACGTCATTCAGCATGGGGGCCACGGCTGGAACCCCACCGGACCCCGACGCGGCCTGGAGAGACATGCGCTGGGCTGGCATGCCCGAGGCCCGTGTTTCGGCTGACTACCACTCGGCGCAACGATGATGGCTTGTGGGGAGGTCAGCTCGGACAGCTGCCGGCCGTGCCCCAGCGGAGGAAATCCGTGCTTCCGCCGCCGTCGAGGACCGCCACCGCGTACTGGGCGTAGCCCCATCCCTGCCCGGCGCGAGATTCCGCGAGAACTGTCCGGCAGGCCACGCCGGCGGCGGCCTCCGCCCATTCCTCTCGCGTGCTCTGGTCCCACTCGGGCTTCGTGGCCCACACGTACAACACGCCTTCGTGCGGAGCGAAGCCGATGCTGGTGTTCTCGTCGCTGATGTAGCGGGGGTCTTCGAGCAGACGGGATTTGGCGTTCCAGTCGACAAAGAGCTGGTGGACCGCTTCGGTTGCCACTCTGATTCCACGCTGGTCGACGCTGGGGATCTGGGCCGCGGCCAGCCCTTGTTCGGTGGGGTGCCAGCTCGGGGCCCGCCCGGGGTCGGTGGCGGTGCGGTCGATGGTCTGTGTGATGCAGTTGGTGTTGGCGCGGAAGTCGTCCTCCCACACGATCGCCGGCGCCGCGGGGGTTGTGTTGTCGATCAGAACGTACTCGTCGTACGGAAGGGACTTGTAGATGTCCGCCATCATGCGCAAGGTGAGGCAGGCGTTCTTGGCCACTCCTTGCACGACGCGTGGCTCCACTGTCGGGCCGCTGATGGTTATGTAGAGCTCCCTCCGAGATGGCGCGTAGCCCACGTCGTACTGGCCGCTGTAGTTGTACTCGTCGCCCATGCCGTAGCTGAGGTCGTGCCCGAGTGCGGCCTCGGTCTCGGTCTCCGCCTCTCCTTTGGCGCGACGAGCCGCACGCCATGTGGCGATGGTCGCCTCGTCCGCGTCCGCAGAAGAAGGGGATGATGCGGCGCCGACCGCAGCCTGGGAGTTTGCTGCGGGCGAAGCGGAAGTCGACACGGCAGCGGTCTTGGTGGGGGATGCACTGGCGTGAGGACGGGAACTCGTCGAAGTCGTCTCCGTCTTGTCGGGCTGCAGGGCCAGCGCTCCACCCGCCAGGCCACCGATGACAGTTCCCACCACCGCCGCGATGCCGACGAGTCGTCTGCTGGAACGGGCAGGACGTCTCCAGTTCGGGTCGTCCAGAGTAGGGACGTCCCACTGGGCAGCGACGAGATCGCCCACCAGTGTCGGCTCCGCACCCGTCGGCGCGACCTGTGTGACCTGTGCTGCGAGGAGGACGGCACACGTCTCCGCAGCGTCCCACGCGGTGGCTCGGCCCCCCGGCTCCTTGGCAAGAGACCTGCTCACGATGGCGTGGATTTCGCCAGGAAGGCCACGCAGATCAGGTTCCTCGGACATGACCCGGTAGGCGACCGCGTCGGGGGCTCCCCCACCGAAGGGCGCGCGACTGGTGGCCGCAAAGGCTATGAGGGCGCCCCAGACGAACATGTCGCCCTCGGGACCCGTGCTACCCGTGCGGTAATGCTCAGGGCTGATCCATCCTGGAGTGCCGGTCAGAATGCCGGTACGTGTCACGGATGTGCCGTCGACGGCATGAGCGATGCCGAAGTCCAGGACGCGGGGACCGACCGGAGTCAGGATGACGTTCTGCGGCTTGACGTCCCTATGGACGACACCCGCGGCATGAGTGGCCGCGAGAGCCTGGGCCGTACCTGCGGCAAAGGCGTACAGGGTTCCGCCGGCAAGTGGACCGTAGGTCGCAATGTACCGATCGAGGGTGGGCCCTGGAGCATAGGCAGTGGCCAGCCATGGCGACGCGGCTTCGACGTCAGCCGCGAGCAGGGGTATGAGGCACGCGCCCTGGACACGAGCGGAGAGCTGGACTTCTCGCCGGAAGCGAGCCCGGAACTCCGCGTCGTCCGCCTGGGCAGGGTGGACGACCTTGACCGCGACTCGCAGACCGGCGGCGTCGAGGCCGGCTTACACCGTGCCCATGCCCCCGGAACCGAGCCGCCCGATGATCCGGTAGGGACCGACACGCTTGGGGCCACCGGGGTGGGCAGCCAGCACCCGCCCACCTGAACGAGGACTGATCACCGGGCTTCCGATCTCCTTCAGACGTGCCACAGGCCAGAGGCCGGACGCATGCCGGTACCTGAGAGCTGGATATTAGCCGCGCGCCGAGACGATAGGCACTGCCTTCTCAAGCAATGATCGGCGGCACCTCCGCATCGGACGCACAAGAGCGAGACGGAGCCGACGAGCCTCGCTCGCCGCGCTCCTTCGCTTTCGCCGCAGCCCACCTCTTCATCGGCGTGTACCGCGATCCGGCCCTTCCCGACATCCACCTGACACCCCATCAGAATGAGCGTCACGAGCGTCATCCCAGCGTCAAGATATCGCCCGTAACGCCCACACAGCACATACCGTCCATCTGCAAAACCCCAGGTCAGGCGTCCTTCTTCACCGGCTCCAGAATCGCCACGCACTCCACATGATGCGTCATCGGAAACAGATCGAACGCCCGCAGCGTCCGCACCCGGTACCCGCCCTCCGCGAAGTACGCCAGGTCGCGCGCCAGTGCCGCCGGGTCGCAGGCGACGTAGGCGATGCGGCGGGCGCCCAGGCCCGTGAGGTGTTTGACGACCTGCTTGCCGGCGCCTGCGCGCGGCGGGTCCAGGACGATCAGGTCGCACTCCGTGATGCCGGTGCGGGGCAGCACCTGGTCGACCTTGCCGTGCTCGATGCGGACCCGGTCGAGGTCCTTGAGGTTGTGGCGGGCGTCCTCGACCGCGCGCTTGCCGGACTCGATGCCGAGGACGGCGCCCTTCTCGCCGATGCGCTGACCGATGGCGCCGGCGAACAGGCCGACGCCGCAGTAGAGGTCGAGGGCCATGTCGTTCTTGCGGGGCAGCAGGCCCTGCATGACGGCACGGACCAGGGTGTTGGCGGCCTGCGGGTGGACCTGCCAGAAGCCGCCGGAGCCGACGCGGTAGGTGCGGTCGTCGGCGCGCTCGCGGACGAAGGCGCGGCCGTGGACTCGGTGAACGCCGCCGTCGCGCTCGTCGACGCGCATCACCGAGACGGGCTTGTCGAGCTCGACCAGGGGCAGCCGGCCGCCAGGCCTCGGGGTGAGGATGACCTGGCGGTCGTGGGAGCCCGTGGCGGCGATGGCCTCCACCGAGGCCATGCCGGGCCAGTCGCGCTTCTCGATGCCGAGCTCCGTGACGCCGGGGGCGGCGATCAGGCAGCGTTCGACGGGCTCCACGTCGTGCGAGCGGTGCTTGCGCAGGCCGACCTTGCCGTCCTCGTCGATGGCGTACTGGACGCGGGTGCGCCAGGCGGGAACCTCGCCCGGCGGGAGCTTGTCGCCCTCGGCCGGCATGACCGTGCCGTCCCAGCCCGCCTCCTCGGGGGTGAGGCCCGCGAGGCGCTGGAGCTGTTCGGCGATCACTTCGCCCTTGAGGCGGCGCTGGGCGCCGGGCTTGGCGTGCTGCCAGTCGCAGCCGCCGCACTTGCCGGGGCCCGCGTACGGGCAGGGCGCCTCGACGCGGTCCTTGGACGCCTCGATGATCCGTACCGCGTCGGCGCGCAGGAAACGGGAGTCGCTCTCGCCGTCGGTGACCCTGGCGACCACCTTCTCGCCGGGGAGCGTGTGCCGTACGAAGAGGACCCGGCCCTCCGAGGTGCGGGCGATGCAGTGGCCGCCGTGTGCGACGGGGCCGACCTCGACCTCGTACTCCTCCCCGACCAGCGACGACGTGGGTTCGTTCTGCATGAGGGGGTGGCTCCAGGGATCAAGGGGAACAAGGGAAGGGGGTCAAGGGGGAACGACCGGACAACGACCACGGCCGGACAACAACCTACGATTCTACGTGGGTGTCGTCCGGCCGTTTACCACCGGCGGAAGCGGGTCCTGCGGTCAGCTCTTGCCGCTGGGTTCCCTGGGCCTGCGCTCCACAGGTCCTCGGCGCACCGAACCCGGGGCGTTCCATTCGGCGCGCTTCCTGGCGCGCTTCTTGGCCGCCTCGGAGGACTCCAGCTGGTACGGCACGGAGGTCACCATGACGCCCGGGGTGAACAGCAGCCGCCCCTTGAGGCGCAGGGCGCTCTGGTTGTGCAGGAGGTGCTCGTACCAGTGGCCGACCACGTACTCGGGGATGTACACGCTCACCACGTCGCGCGGGCTCTCCCGGCGCAGGCTCTTCACGTAGTCGATGACCGGGCGGGTCACCTCGCGGTACGGGGAGTCGAGGATCTTCAGCGGGATGTCGATGCCGCGCCGCTCCCAGTCGTCCTTGAGCGCCTTGGTCTCCGCCGCGTCGACGCTGATGGAGAGCGCCTCCAGCCGGTCGGAGCGGATCAGTTTGGCGTAGGCGAGGGCGCGCAGGGTGGGCCGGTGGAGCTTGGAGACCAGGACGATCGAGTGGACCCGGGAGGGCCGGATCGTCTCGTCGGACGGGGTCTCGTCGGCGGCGATCTCCTCGGCGACCCGGTCGTAGTGCCTGCGGATCGCGGTCATCGTCCCGTAGAAGATCACCATGCCGAGGAGCGCGACCCAGGCGCCGTGGGTGAACTTGGTCGCCAGGACGACGACGAGCACCAGGCCGGTGAAGAAGGCGCCGAAGGTGTTGATCGCACGGGAGCGCACCATGTGGCGGCGCTTGGCGGGGTCCTTCTCCGTCCGCAGGTGGCGGTTCCAGTGCCGGACCATGCCGGTCTGGCTGAGCGTGAAGGAGACGAACACGCCGACGATGTAGAGCTGGATGAGTCGGGTCGAGTCCGCCCCGTAGATCCAGACGAGCAGGATCGCCGCGCCGGCCAGCAGCACGATGCCGTTGGAGAAGGCGAGCCGGTCGCCGCGGGTGTGGAGCTGGCGGGGCAGGTAGCGGTCCTGCGCGAGGATCGAGCCGAGCAGCGGGAAGCCGTTGTACGCGGTGTTGGCGGCCAGGAAGAGCACGAGCGCGGTGGCCGCCGCGAGGATGACGAAGAAGAACGTGCCGTCACCGAAGACCGCCGCCGCGACCTGTGAGATCACCGGGTCCTGGACGAAGGACGAGCCGACCGGGACGCCGTGGTTGATCAGGTCCTTGGCCGGGTTCTCGGCCATCTTCACGTCGGTGGCCATGGCCAGGCCGATGATGCCGCAGAACATGGTGACGGCGAGCAGTCCCATCATCGCGAGCGTCGTCGCGGCGTTCTTGCTCTTCGGCTTGCGGAAGGCGGGCACGCCGTTGCTGATCGCCTCGACACCGGTGAGGGCGGCACAGCCGGAGGAGAAGGCCCGCAGCAGCAGGAAGACCAGCGCGAAGCCGCTCAGCCCCGCGTGCTCGGCCTTGATCGTGTAGTCCGAGGTCGGGGCGTGCATGGTGTCGCCGAGGACCAGTCCCCGGAACGCACCCCAGATGATCATGATGAAGACGCCGGCCACGAAGAGGTACGTGGGAATGGCGAAGAGCTTGCCGGACTCCTTGACGCCGCGCAGGTTCATCAGCGTCAGCAGCACGATGGCGGCGATCGCGCACACCGTCTTGTGCTCGACGACGAACGGGATCGCGGACCCCAGGTTCTCCACCCCGGAGGAGATCGACACGGCGACGGTCAGCACGTAGTCGACCAGCAGTGCGCTCGCCACGGTCAGCCCGGCCTTGGGGCCGAGGTTGGTGGTGGCGACCTCGTAGTCACCACCACCGCTCGGGTACGCGTGCACGTTCTGCCGGTATGAGGCGACGACCGTGAACATCAGGACCACGACGGCGAGCGCGATCCAGGGGCTGAAGTGGTACGCCGACACGCCCGCGACGGAGAGCACCAGGAGGACTTCTCCGGGCGCGTAGGCCACCGAGGACAGCGGGTCGGATGCGAAGACAGGAAGTGCGATGCGCTTGGGGAGGAGCGTTTCTCCCAGCTTGTCGCTGCGCAGCGCCCGTCCGATCAGGATCCGTTTGGGCACGTCGGTCAGTTTGGACACGCTGAGGATCGTAAGCGCTCCGTATGGAAGCCGCAGACGCACCACCCCCGTGGCCCCGCAATCTCCTGCGCTCGGCCGAAAGAGCCACGAAATCCTTAACGGAATCCTTGCGCCCCGGTACGGAATCCGCGCGCTCAGGCGTCCGCGAAAAGGGCGCTGTAGCCGTTCAGCGCGGGCTGGCCGCCGAGATGCGCGTAGAGGACGGTGGAATCGCGGCCGATCTCGCCGCGCGCCACGAGGTCGATCGTTCCCGCCATCGACTTCCCCTCGTACACGGGGTCGGTGACCATGCCCTCGGTACGGGCGGCGAGCCGCATGGCGTCCAGGGTCGCGTCGTCGGGGATGCCGTAGGTGCCCGCGTGGTAGCGCTCGTCGAGCTCGATGTCGTCCACGGTGAGTTCCCGGCGCACACCGATGAGCCGTGCGGTGCCGGTCGCGATCCGGGCGATCTGCCCGCGGGTCCGGGTGGGCTCCGCGGAGGCGTCGATGCCCAGTACGCGTCGCGGGCGGGCGCCCGCCTCCTCCAGCGCGGCGAAGCCCGCGACCATGCCGGCCTGGGTGGAGCCGGTCACCGAGCAGACCACCACGGTGTCGAAGAACACGCCGAGCGCGCGTTCCTGCTCGGCGACCTCGTACGCCCAGTTCGCGAAGCCGAGACCGCCCAGCGGGTGGTCGGACGCGCCCGCCGGGATGGCGTACGGCCTGCCGCCGCCCTCCTCCACCTCGCGCAGTGCCTGCTCCCAGCTCTCCTTGACCCCGATGCCGAACCCGGCGCGCACCAGCCGTACGTCGGCACCGGCCAGCCGGCTGATCAGGATGTTGCCGACCTTGTCGTAGACGGCGTCGGGCCACTCGACCCAGCTCTCCTGGATGAGTACGCACTTGAGGCCGGCCCGGGCGGCGACCGCCGCGACCTGGCGGGTGTGGTTGGACTGGACTCCGCCGATGGACACGAGGGTGTCGCAGCCCTTCGCGAGGGCGTCGGCGACGAGGTATTCGAGCTTGCGGGTCTTGTTGCCGCCGTAGGCGATGCCGGAGTTGCAGTCCTCCCGCTTGGCCCACACCGCGGCTCCGCCGAGGTGCTCGGTGAGCCGGTCGAGCCGGTGCACGGGCGAGGGGCCGAAGAGGAGGGGATAGCGCTCGTACGAGGAGATGGACACGGGGGCTCCCTTGGTCGCGGGTGGGGTGGAGCGGGGCTTGGACGGAGGTGGGTGCGGGGGCGAGGTGGGTGCGGGGGCGAGGTGGGGCGGAGGTGGAGCGGGGCCGAGATGGACCGGCGGGCCGTTCCGGCCGCTCGGGCCGCTGGGACCGGTGGGCTGTTCGGACCGGCGGGGCCGCTGGGGTCGGCGGGCCGCTCGGACCTGCGGGCTACTCGGGCTGTTCGGGCTGCTCGGGCAGTTCGTCGGCCAGCTCTTCCAGCGCCCGCCAGATCTCGGCGGTGATCCGGACCGCCGCTTCGGCGTCACGTGCCGCGCACGCCTCGATCAGCTGCTCGTGCAGCTCCGCGGAGCCGTGCGCGGAGCCCGCCGTACCGAACCGCCGCCACTCCAGGCGCCGGATCAGCGGGGTGTAGCGCTCGACGGTGGCGGCCACGGCCCCGTTGCCACAGGCGGCGACGAGTACGTCGTGGAGCCGGTCGTCGGCGCGCAGCGCCTCCGCCACGTCGCCACGGCCGGCCGCCTTCCGGAACCGTTCGTTGGCGGCGCGCATCACCGTGATGTCGGCGTCCACGAGGTGGGGTACGGCGGTCCTGGCGGCCAGCTCCTGCATGGCCCGTACGACGGCCGCGGCGTCCCGGACGTCGCCCGGCACCAGCCGGGTCACCCGGGTGTAGCTCTGTGGCTTGGATTCGACGAGGCCCTCGCCCGCGAGCCGGGACAGCGCGTCGCGGACCGGGGCCCGGGAGAGCCCCAGGCGGTCGGCGAGGTCGGCATCGCGGACGGGGGCACCGGGCGGGATGTCACCGCGGACGATGGCGTCGCGGATCGCTTCGTACGCGGTGTCCCGCAGCAGGGTCCGCCGGACGGGGCGCAGGGTCTCCATGAACTGACATGTTAGATGTCTGTGCGCTCCACGCTCAAGGGTCCGTGCGCTCCACACTCAACGGTCCGTTCGCTCAAGGCTCCATGCGTCCGGAATTCGCCGCCCTCCACACGGGGCACGGCGAAAGCCCACTCGGATGAGGCTTCGCACTCCGGGCCGCATAAGCTCATCCTGGGCAACGGGACACACCGTTGCCCCGTTGTTTGCCCGGCAAGCTGAGAAAGAAGTGTGAGCAGGGTGTTTTCGCAGGTCAGCCGGACGACCAGGACTGCGAGGTAGGCGCAAGGTGCACATCGTCATCATGGGCTGCGGGCGAGTAGGAGCCGCTCTCGCGCAGACCCTGGAGCAGCAGGGGCACACGGTCGCCGTCGTCGACCAGGACCCGACGGCGTTCCGTCGGCTCGGGTCCGGATTCGGCGGACGGCGCGTCACGGGTGTGGGCTTCGACCAGGACACCCTCCGCGAGGCGGGTATCGAGGAGGCCGGTGCGTTCGCCGCGGTGAGCAGCGGCGACAACTCGAACATCATCGCCGCCCGGGTGGCCCGCGAGATGTTCGGCATCGAGAATGTCGCGGCGCGCATCTACGACCCCCGGCGTGCCGAGGTCTACCAGCGTCTCGGCATCCCCACGGTCGCCACCGTGCGCTGGACCGCGGACCAGATGCTGCGGCGGCTGCTGCCTTCGGGCGCCGAGCCGCTGTGGCGGGATCCGAGCGGTGGTGTGCAGCTCGCGGAAGTGCACACCACGCCGTCCTGGATCGGCCACAAGATCAGCACGCTGCAGGAGGAGACGGGCGTCCGCGTGGCGTTCCTCACCCGGCTGGGCGAAGCCATACTGCCCACCTCGCAGACGGTGCTGCAGGAGGGCGACCTGGTCCACGTGATGATGCGTACGGACGAGATCGCGAAGGTCGAGGCGGCCTTCGCCGAGGGTCCTGAGGAGGGCGGTCACTGATGCGTGTCGCGATTGCCGGGGCCGGTGCGGTGGGTCGTTCCATCGCGGGCGAGCTGCTGGAGAACGGGCACGAGGTGCTGCTCGTCGACAAGGCCCCGACCGCCATCTCGGTGGAGCGGGTGCCGATGGCGGAGTGGCTGCTGGCGGACGCCTGCGAGATCACCTCGCTCGACGAGGCGGCGCTGCAGCGCTGCAACGTCGTGATCGCCGCGACCGGCGACGACAAGGTGAACCTGGTCGTCTCGCTGCTCGCCAAGACGGAGTACGGCGTGCCGAGGGTCGTCGCCCGGGTCAACAACCCTAAGAACGAGTGGCTGTTCAACGAGGCCTGGGGCGTCGATGTGGCGGTCTCGACGCCGCGTCTGATGTCGGCCCTGGTCGAGGAGGCGGTGAGCGTCGGCGATCTGGTCCGGCTGCTGCGCTTCAGCCACGGCGACGCCAACCTGGTCGAACTGACCCTGCCCCCGGAGTCGGCGCTGGCCGGCACCCGGGTAGGCGAGGTGGCCTGGCCCGAGGACACCTCGCTGGTCACCATCATCCGCGGGCAGCGGGTTCTGACGCCGAGCACCGAGGAGACCCTGGAGGCCGGCGACGAGCTGCTGTTCGTGGCCGCGCAGGCTCGCGAGGAGCAGTTGGAGGACCTGCTGTCGGTGCGCCGGGGCGACTCGGACGACTGAGAGCAGGGCGTGGGTACGGGGAGGGCCCGGAACCGTGTGTCACGGTTCCGGGCCCTCCCCGTGGTTCCGGAGCGAGTGGTCTCGGAGCGGCTGTGCGCCGCGCCTCAGAACTCCTGGTTGCGCGCCGCGGCGGCTTCGGCGGCCTGGGCCGCCTTCCGGTCCTTCTCCGCCTGCTCCTCGGCCTCCATCTCGGCGAAAACGTCGATGGGCGGCGGCGCCTTGGCGAGGAAGACCCAGGTCAGATAGACCGCGAGGAGGAACGGGGGGATCTTCAGGGCTACCAGGACCCAGCCGAACTGGGTGGTGTCGGCCCACCAGTACAGCGGGAAGAGGATCGCGCACTTGGCGAGCAGGATCAGGCCCCAGGCGTAACTGGCCTTGGCGTAGGCCTTCTTGCGGCCGGGGTTCCTGGTGCGCCAGGAGAGGTTCTCCTTGAACACCGGCCCCAGGATCAGACCGATCAGCGGCACCCCGGCGAGGGTGGTGATCAGGTAGGCGAGGGCCAGACCGAGCGTGTAGAGCATGCCCGGCAGGTAGAAGTCCTTGGCGTTGCCCGTCATCATCGCGAAGACCACACCGAAGGCCACCCCGAAGACGCCACTGAAGGCGTGTTTGACGGTGTCCTTCCGGATCAGTCGCACGACGACAAGGATCAGGGACACCGCCAGGGCCGCGATGGCCGAGCTGTGCAGATCCTTGTTGATCGTGAAGATGGTGACGAACAGCAGCCCGGGGACGACTGTCTCCACCATGCCCCGGACACCGCCGAACGCCTCGAAGAGCGCGGCCTCGGTGACCGCTTTCGCGTCGGCCGCCTCCTGAGCGGTGCGGGTGGTGCGGTCCGTGTCGGACGTCGGCTTGTCGAGAGACGTCACCGGCTACTCCTTGCCGAGCGGTCGGAGTTCGTATTTGGGGTTGAACAGCACCCGGCGCCCGTGACTCATGGCGATCCGGCCCGAGGCGATGAGCTTGCGCCCCGGTTCTATACCCACGATGGAGCGCCGGCCCAGCCAGACGACGTCCAGCGGAGCGGTGCCGTCGAAGAGCTCGGCCTCCAGGGCGGGCACTCCGGCGCGCGGCCGCAGGGTGACGGTCCGCAAGGTACCAGTCACCTTCACGATCTGCCGGTCGGTGCATTCGGAGATCCGCGTACAGCCCGAGGCCTGCGAGTCCTCCTGGAGCTCCTCGGACTCAAGATCCTCCTGCGAGGTGGACAGCCGGTCGAGCATCCGCCGGAAGCGGCCCGACGGCTTTTCCGCCTTGCCGGACTTGTCGGATCGAGGAACAGCACTCATACCCGAAGGGTACCGGTCCCGGCTGCTCCGGGCGGGTGTCCCCGGTCTCACTCGAACGGGTGACCGGGCATGGACCCCGCGGGGCGGCCGCGGTCACCCTCACCGATCACGGTGGGCGGCCCGGCCCCCGGCCCGGCCCCCTCCCGTCCGTCCGCCCCGCTGCCCGCTCAGCCGCGCTCGAAGCGGTACCCCATGCCGGGTTCGGTGACGAAGTGCCGGGGGTGCGAGGGGTCGGCCTCCAGCTTGCGCCGCAGCTGGGCCATGTAGACCCGCAGATAGTTGGTCTCGGTGCCGTAGGAGGGCCCCCAGACCTCCTGGAGCAGCTGTTTCTGGCTGACCAGCCGGCCACTGTTGCGGACCAGGACCTCCAGCAGGTGCCACTCGGTGGGGGTGAGCCGTACGTCGCGCCCCTCGCGGTGGACCTTCTTCGCCGCCAGGTCGACGGTGAACCCCTCGGTCTCGACGATCACGATGTCGTCGGATCCCTGCTGCCCGACGGGTTCGGCGCGGCGGACCGAGGCGCGCAGCCGGGCCAGCAGCTCGTCCATGCCGAACGGCTTGGTGACGTAGTCGTCCGCGCCGGCGTCCAGGGCCTCCACCTTCTCGTCGGAGGTGTGGCGGGCGGAGAGGACGAGGATCGGCACCCGGGTCCAGCCGCGCAGCCCCTTGATCACCTCGACGCCGTCCATGTCCGGCAGTCCGAGGTCGAGGACGACCACGTCGGGGTGGCGGGCGGCGGCAAGCTGGAGGGCGGTGGCGCCGTCGGGCGCCGCGTCCACCTCGTACTTGCGCGCCTTCAGGTTGATCACGAGGGCGCGTACGATCTGCGGCTCGTCGTCGACCACAAGCACCCGGGTCATGGGGGCCCTGCCTTTCTGCTGTACGTCGATCTCCCGGGACGTGGCGGAGATCATGAGGTGATCCATGTGGCCGGGCGTTCCGCCCGGATCATGAGGTGACCCGCGCGGGCAGGTCGGGGCTGACCGGAACGTACCCCGACGCCGCCTTGAGCGTCAGCACCATGGTGAGGCCGCCGCCGGGGGTGTCCTCGGCGTCCAGCGTGCCGCCCATGGACTCCACGAAGCCGCGGGCCACGGCGAGGCCCAGTCCGACGCCGGCGCCGCGCGGGGCGTCGCCGTAGCGCTGGAAGGGCTCGAAGATGCGCTCCTTGGCGTCGTCGGGGACGCCGGGGCCGCGGTCGGCCACCCGTAGCTCGACGCGTTCGCCGAGTGCGCTGGCGGCCACCGTGACGCGTTCCGCGTAGCGGCTGTACTTCACGGCGTTCTCGACGATGTTGGCGACGGCCCGCTCCAGCAGCCCGGGGTCGACCTCGACCATCGGCAGAGTCTCGGGGATGTCCAGGTCGACGCTGTCCTCGGGGACACCGCCGAGCGCCATCGGGACCACCTCGTCGAGGTCGATCTCGCGGATCAGCGGGGTGACGGTACCGGTCTGGAGCCTGGACATGTCCAGGAGGTTGCCCACCAGGTGGTCGAGGCGGTCGGCGCCGTTCTCGATGCCCTCCAGGAGTTCGGCCTGGTCCTCGTCGGACCAGGCGACGTCGTCGGAACGCAGCGAGCTGACGGCGGCCTTGATGGCCGCGAGCGGGGTACGCAGGTCGTGGCTGACGGCGGCGAGCAGCGCCGTCCTGATCCGGTTGCCCTCGGCGAGCCGCCGGGCCTCCTCCGCCTCGTCGACCAGGCGCTGCCGCTCCAGTACGACGGCGGCCTGCGCGGCGAACGCGCCGAGCACCCGGCGGTCCTCGGCGGGCAGCACCCGGCCGGAGAGGGCCAGCGCCATGTGGTCGCCGACGGGCATGTCCACATCGGCGTCCTCCGGCCGGGCCACCGGGCCCGGTCCGACGCTCCCGGCGCATGTCCACGGGTCGACGTCGCTCACGCGTTCCAGCAGGGCGACGGACTCCATGCCGAAGGTCTCGCGGACCCGGTCCAGGAGCGCGTCCAGCGTCGTCTCGCCGCGCAGCACGCTGCCGGCCAGGAAGGAGAGGATCTCCGACTCGGCGCGCAGCCGGGCCGCCTGGTGGGTGCGGCGGGCCGCCAGGTCGACGACCGAGGCGACCGAGACCGCCACCGCGAAGAAGATCACGATGGCGACGAAGTTCTCCGGGTCCTGCACCGTCAGGGTGTGGGTGGGCGGGGTGAACCAGTAGTTCAGCAGCAGCGAGCCGGCGGCGGCCGACGCGAGGGCGGGCAGCAGTCCGCCGAGCAGGGCCGCGGCGACCGTCATGAAGAGGAAGAGCAGGACGTCGTTGGCGAGCCCGGGGCCGTTGCCCAGGCCGCTCAGGAGCAGCGTGAGGAGGGCCGGGCCGCCCACCCCGACCAGCCAGCCCCACATGATCCGGACCCGGCCCAGCCGGGCGCCCCGGGCGATGGGCAGGCCGCGCCCCTTGGCGACCTCTTCGTGGGTGACGATGTGGACGTCGAGGTCGGGCCCGGACTCCCGGGCGACGGTGGCGCCCACCCCGGGTCCGTAGATGTACTGCCAGGCCTTGCGGCGGCTGGAGCCGAGGACGATCTGCGTGGCGTTCACCCCACGGGCGAATTCGAGGAGCGCCGAGGGTATGTCGTCGCCGATGACGTGGTGGAACGTGCCGCCGAGGTCCTCCACGAGGGTGCGCTGGACGGTGAGTTCCTTGGGGGAGGCGGAGGTCAGCCCGTCGCTGCGGGCTATGTAGACGGCGAGGATCTCGCTGCCCGAGCCCTTGGCCGCCATCCGGGACGCGCGGCGGATGAGGGTACGGCCCTCGGGGCCGCCGGTGAGTCCGACGACGATGCGTTCGCGGGCCTGCCAGGTGGTGCGGATGTTGTGCTCGCCGCGGTACTGCTGGAGGTACTCGTCGACCCGGTCGGCGACCCAGAGCAGGGCCAGCTCGCGCAGGGCGGTCAGGTTGCCGGGCCGGAAGTAGTTGGAGAGGGAGGCGTCGATCCGGTCCGGCTTGTATATGTTGCCGTGGGCCATCCTGCGGCGCAGCGCCTGTGGCGACATGTCGACCAGTTCGAGCTGGTCGGCCCGGCGGACGACCTCGTCGGGGACGGTCTCGCGCTGCCGCACACCGGTTATCGCCTCGACGACGTCACCGAGCGACTCCAGGTGCTGGATGTTGACCGTGGACACCACGTCGATGCCGGCCTGGAGGAGTTCTTCGACGTCCTGCCAGCGTTTGGCGTTGCGGGAGCCCGGCACATTGGTGTGTGCCAGTTCGTCCACCAGGGCGACGGCGGGGGCGCGCTCCAGGACCGCGTCGACGTCCATCTCGGTGAAGAGGGCGGAGCGGTACTCGATCTCGCGGCGCCGGACCTGTTCCAGGCCGTGCAGCATGACCTCGGTGCGCGGCCGGTCGTGGTGCTCCACGAAGGCGACGACGCAGTCGGTGCCGCGCTCCACGCGCCGATGGGCCTCGGAGAGCATCGCGTACGTCTTGCCGACGCCGGGTGCCGCACCCAGGTAGATCCGAAGCTTGCCGCGTGCCATGGCCCCATTGTCTTCTCTTGAACCCGGCTGCGTCCGATGCGGCAGCCGCTTCGAAGCTACCTCGCAGATTGTCGACAAATGGGCCGGCGGGTGGGGCGGGGGACCGTATTGACAGGATTCTGACGCCGCGGACGGGCCGCGGGCGCCCTTCGGCGGCCCGCGGCCCCACCCCCTACGCGTGCTCGACGATGTGCCCGTCGCTCAGTTCGAGCACCCGGTCCGCCAGCCCCAGCAGCTGGGGATCGTGTGTCGCCACCAGTGCGGTGACGTCCTCGCTCCGTACCACCGCGCGCAGCAGCTCCATCACCGCGAGCCCGGTCTCCGCGTCGAGCTGTCCGGTCGGCTCGTCCGCGATCAGCAGGGCGGGCCGGTTGGCGAGGGCGCGGGCGATGGCGACGCGCTGCTGCTGGCCCCCGGACAGCTCGCCGGGGCGCTGGGCGGCGTGATCCGCCAGGCCGACCAGGGAGAGCAGCAGCGCCACCCGGTCCTCGCGCTCGCGCGGGTCCGTCTTGCGCAGCCGCATGGGCACGCCGACGTTCTCCGCCGCGGTCAGGATCGGGATGAGGCCGAACGACTGGAAGATGAAGCCGACCCGGTCCCGGCGCAGCTCCAGGAGTCCGTCCTCGCCCAGCTCGGCGAGGTCCGTGCCGTCGACGGTGATCCGGCCGCCGTCGGGGCTGTCGAGCCCGCCGAGCAGGTTGAGGAGGGTCGTCTTGCCGGAGCCCGACCGGCCCTTGAGCGCGACCAGCTCGCCGCGCGGCACCTCGAAGGACACCCCGCGCAACGCGTGCACGGCCCCGGCCCCGGAGCCGTACGAACGGTGCAGGTCCTCGACCCGGACCATGGGACCGCCGGCGGCCTCCTCGGCGACCGCGGTGCCGCCCTGTCCGTCGATGCCCGTACGGCCGGTGGTCTCACTCATGTCTCTCCCCGTGAACGTGCTCGGTCCCCATAGGCCGCCAGTATGTGCAATGCGCACAGCGCTGGACAATGGCCGACGGCTGTCCGCCTTCCGGCCGGATGCCGATGCGGCGGGTGTGCCGCACCGCCCCCCTGTCGAAGTGCTACCGCTTTCCGACAACTTCACGACAACTTTCTGACACCGGCCGACCAGCCTGGCCGACGTCCGGGCCGGCGGGGCGAGCGCCCCGTCCGAGCCGTCCGGACCGTCTCGAAAGGGTGCGTATGACGTCACGCAGGAGCCTTCCCCGGCTGGCCGCCGCGGTTCTGGGGGTGTCCCTGACCCTCTCCGCGGTCCCCGCCGCCACCGCGGACACGCGGATCCCCGCCGCCCCCACCGTCTCCGAACAACAGGTCATGCCCCACCTGCGCGCTCTGCAGCGCATCGCGGACCGCAACGGCGGCAACCGCGCGCACGGCACGAAGGGGTACGCGGAGTCGGTGGCGTACGTGAAGCGCGCCCTGGACCGCGCCGGATTCCGTACGAAGCTGGTGCCCTTCACCCACGACGGCGCCACCGGCAACAGCCTGATCGCCGACTGGCCGGGCGGCGACCCGGACCATGTGCTGATGACCGGCGCTCACCTCGACAGCGTGAAGGAGGGGCCGGGGATCAACGACAACGGCTCCGGTTCGGCCGCGGTCCTGGCCACCGCCCTCCAGGTCGCGAAGACCGGCCTGAAGCCCGAACGGCATCTGCGGTTCGCGTGGTGGGGCGCCGAGGAGCCGGGGCTGATCGGCTCGGCCCAGTACGTCAGGAAGCTCTCCGCGGCCGAGCGCCGCAGGATCGACGTCTACCTCAACTTCGATCAGGCGGGCAGCAGGAACACCCGGCAGTGGCTCGTGATCCACGACGACGAGCACGGTGAGACCGAGGCCCAGCAGGCGTTCGAGGCGTGGTTCGCCGAGCGGTCCATCCCCACCTTCGACATCGGCGTCGGCGGCTCGGACCACGAGTCGTTCGGCAACGCGGGCATCCCGTCGTCCGGCTTCAGCACCGGCATCTCGGACTGCATCCACGAGGCGTGCGACGACCTGTCCAACGTGGACCCGAAGACGGAACGGACCAGCACCGACGCCATCGTCGGCGTGCTGTGGAAGCTCGCCGCCACCACACCCCGGCACTGACCGCCACCCCCAGGAACGAGACATGTACAGACTCCTGAACCGACGCCGCAGGACCGTCGCCGCCCTGGTGGCCGCGGTCGTGAGCGGTTCCGTGCTGGCCACCGTCCCCGCCTCGGCCGCCATCGGCTCCCCCGGTCTCGGCGACCCGTACTTCCCCGACGACGGCAATCCCGGCTACGACGTCTCCCACTACGACGTCCGCATCGCCTACGACCCGGCGCACACCGACCGGCTCGACGGCGACACCACCGTCACCGCCCGCGCCCTGACCCGCCTGGACCGGTTCGGCCTGGACCTCAAGGGCTTCACCGTCGCGTCGGTGAAGGTGAACGGCGCCCCGGCGAAGGCGTTCTCCCGGGCCGGCGCCCATAAGCTGTCCATCACCCCGGCCCGCCCGGTGACGAAGGGCTCGACGTTCGAGGTCCGGGTGAAGTACGCGGGCCGGCCCGACCCCGAGGGCTGGCACACCCTGGAGACCGGCGGCGCGAACGTGGCGGGCGAACCGCACTCCGCGACCTCCTGGTACCCCGCCAACGACCACCCGTCCGACAAGGCCACCTTCGCCCTCACCGCGACGGTCCCCGACGGCTGGACGGCCGTCGGCAACGGCCTGCCCGGCCCCGAGAGCGTCAAGGACGGCCGAAGGACCTTCCGCTGGTACGAGGACAGGCCGATGGCCACCTACCTCAGCACGGTCGCCATCGACCGGTTCACCGTCCACCGCGGCCGGACCGCCGCCGGGACACCGGTCATCACGGCGTACAGCCCGGATGCCGTCATCGACGCCGAGGCGGAGACCCAGCAGACGGAGATCCTGGACTTCCTGGCCTCGAAGTTCGGCCCGTACCCGTTCTCCTCCGCGGGTGCCATCGTCGTCGGGGCCTCGAAGGAACCCAACGACGGCCCTCTCGCCCTGGAGACGCAGAGCCGCCCCACCTACGGCTCCATGCTCTTCGACGCCTCGGTGGTCCACGAGAACACCCACCAGTGGTTCGGCGACAGCGTCTCGTTCAAGGACTGGCGGGACGGCTGCGTCGCCGAGTGCTTCGCCCAGTACGCGGGACAGCTGTGGGAGGAGCACAAGGGTGCCGACCTGGACCGGGACTACTACCGGTCCGAGGTGGCGGAGTACGCCGACGACCCGTCCTTCTGGTCCGTCAGGCTCTACGACCCGGGACCGGGCAAGGAACTGGACGGGGCCCTGTACTTCAAGGGCTCGCTGATGCTGCACGCGCTGCGCCGCACGGTCGGCGACGAGGCGTTCTTCCGGACGCTGCGGACCTGGACCCGCGACCACGCGTACGGCAACGCCTCGTTCCGGCAGTTCGAGGCGCTGGCGGCGAAGGTCTCGGGCAAGGACCTCAAGGGCTTCTTCGCGGCCTGGGTGGACGGCACGGTGATCCCGCCCCACAAGTACCTGTACCCGGGCTCCCTGGGCACCCCGGCCCGGTGAACAGGCGTGGGGGGGGGGGGGGGGGGGGGCCCCCCCCCCCCCCCCCCCCGCCGGGGCCGCCCCCCCCCCCCCCCCAAAAACCCATAACGGGGGTTTTTTGGATGTTGAAAGTTGCAGCGCGCCGCCCCCCCACC